>JALGVT010000079.1 GCA_025774555.1 candidate division LCP-89 bacterium | reverse complement strand
CCGAAGGGGCTGACGAAGTCAGGATGTCCCGGAAATTTACGCACTGCTGTGGGTTTGCCTGCTCGAGTCTCAGCATATAACAAGGGGTAGTTACCCCTTGTGTTGGGGGAATAAAACACGCTGACCTGGCAAGGGGCAACTGCCCCTTGTTTACCCGTTGCGTCAGATCCTTAGCGCAGCGGAGACCTGACGCTGTTTTTATCCCCGATAATCCGCGTAATCGGTGATCATCTTTTGTTTAGCCCCATTCATGGGGCTTGTACCGTTTGTAGCCCACGTCCTTTCCCGTGAGGGACTCCTACGGAGCAGGGCTGGGCGATCACCCTCTCCAAATTTTTCACACATATCTCTTGCTTTATACAACACAATGTAGTATATTATATATAGAAGTCTGTATATAGAACAATTCCATACTAATCCCTGTAACCTGACCCCTGCCCCTAAAAAAGAGCCATTTATGTCATCCCTTTTGATACACATCTCCCACTTAATCCTACACCATTTCATCGAGAACGGGAAACGACATCATAGAGTGTCGCCCATTTTCTTCATACCTTTTTTGTCGCAAATAATGCAAATAGAATTGAGATGGTCGGGCAGGTGCCTAATGTGGTATTTCCATCGGGGATGATTGTGGAAGAATACGATGCCGATGGTTTTACTTTATCTGGCAGCGAAGTCCCGCTCTATTACGGAGCTGCGGATACTTCAGTGTGTCTGGCGACAACTACAATAAACCAGTTAATAGAAGCATGTTAACATATATAAATTGTACTGGAGAAATTCATGTTTAAAGAGTTGGAAGAAATAAACTCGCGCCCTGAACCTTTTCAATTTTACACAGCAGACGCGCTCTGGACTGATGAATATATATCGAAACAAATGCTCCAATATCACTTGAACGAATCGGTTGATGCCGCGTCCCGAAATAAGGAATTTATAGATAAATCTGTTAATTGGATCGCGTCTCATTTCAGTGTTAAAAGTGATACGCATATCGCTGATTTCGGTTGTGGTCCGGGCTTGTACACCACACGCCTCGCTTCAATTGGTGCGACGGTTACGGGGATAGATTTCTCCCAAAGATCCATCCAACACGCTGAGACAGTAGCGGCACAGAATGCATTGAGCATCAGTTACCGTCACCAGAACTATCTTGAGTTTGAGTCAGATTCGAGATTCGATCTGATAATTATGATCATGTGTGATTTCTGTGCGCTCAGCCCAGAACAGAGAAAACGAATGCTTGGCAAATTTCGCAAGCACTTGAAACCCGGTGGTTCAATCCTGCTTGACGTATACTCGTTGAACTATTTCAATCAGAGAGAAGAAGAAGCACAATACGAGGATGATCTCTTAGGTGGCTTCTGGTCTGGTGCAAAGTATTACGGGTTCCTCAATACTTTTAAATACGAAGAAGAGAAAGTAGTACTGGATAAATATACGATCGTCGAGAAAAATCGTATACGAACGGTTTACAACTGGCTGCAGAATTTCACTAAGGAGTCATTATGCGAAGAGATTGAGGCGGCAGGCATGGAGGTCAGTGAAATCTTTGGCGATGTTGCCGGCAGTCCTTTCAATACAGATTCTCCTGAGTTTGCAGTTGTTATTTCCAATAAGTAGTTAGCACAAAACATGTTGAATATCGAAATTAAACACTGAGGTAGTGATAGATGGTCACTAAACCAACCAATGCAATTTTACGTTGCGTCAGATCCTTAGCGCAGCAGAGACCTGACGCTGTTTTTATCCCCGATAATCCGCGTAATCCGTGATTCAGACAAAAAGAGTCGGCGCCCCGAAGGGGTTTCCGTTGGTCACAAGACCGACCCCTACACCCAAGACGCCCCCACCGCATTATCGCAAAGCGATTTTTCAGTTATTCCTTGAAATAAGCAGATACTTTTGTTATAATAAAATGTAGGGTGAAATAAATTAATTGAAGTAAAAACTAAATGGAGTTTGCCATAATGTCAACCTATGATGAAAACTACGCACGGCTTAAAAAGGTCGCTGACGAAAACGGCTTAGTATTCAATCCTGATGAGGCACGGGTGCAGAAGGTCATCGGTTTGATGAGCGATAACTATGACGCTGTCGCTGAATATGTATGCCCCTGCAAACAGACTCAAAAACCGCCAGTTAAAGGCAAGGATATCCTCTGCCCCTGCCCCGACATGCTCCAGGAAATCGAGAAAGATGGACACTGCTTTTGCCAACTGTTTTACTCGCCGGACGAGGCGAAGAAGTCATAAATACACCCTAAAGTGGAATAACTATAATAGCGCCGGGTTGCCGCCCGGCGCTTCTCTTTATCACCCTATAATAACAAAAAAAGGGCGCACAACCGTGCGCCCCTACTTTTTAGCTTTAAGTTTTACGCTTTAAGCTATTTCATCAGTACCATCTTACCAGTGGCGGAGAAATCACCGGCAGACAGACGGTAGATATAGACGCCTGAAGCTAAGTTCGATGCATCGAAGGTAACTTCGTGCACGCCTGCTTCGCGACTGCCATCGATCAGCGTATTCACCAGCCTGCCGTTGACGTCATAGACGCACAACATCACTTTGCCTGCTGCGGGCAGAGCGTAACTGATGTTTGCGGTTGGATTGAAGGGATTAGGATAGCTGCCCAGCAGAGCATACTCTGACGGCAGATCCATTCCTCCGGTGATAACCTCGTCGAACGGGTTCGGCGCTCCAGCAACCGGGAACGGCACGAAGCCTTCCACGTAGTCGGAACCAGACTTGACGAACGGGAAGCTGTCCTGTGCCCAGGCAACGTCAGGATTGACGCCGACTTTACAACCGAAGGTGTAGTTACCAGCTGCCCAGGAACCGGAAACTGGAAACCACATGCCCGGACGGTTGATCGCCCAGCCCGACTGGTAGTTGTCGAAGTGACGTAATACCATAGTCTGTGGAGTTCCGCCTTCATACGCGGACTCCAACCAGATATCGATATCTTGCGCAGCACCACTGACATTCGCCATGTAGACGTCGAATGTCAGGTTACCGCCGCCTGCCGGAACTGGAGAACCTGATACGTAAGTCAGGTCAACGTTGAAGGCAGGATAGTTACCCGGCGAACCGATGGCACGGGCGAAGAAATCATAGTCCGAAGGACCGAATCCAGAACCGAAGTCAGCAAAGAAATGACCTTCGCCGTGGATGATGTCATCCCAGCCCATGATGTGCGGCGTTCCTAATGGATCCATCACTTCGTACCATACCCAGAAGTCGTTGGTGGTTCCCTGGAGATAGCCGACACTGGAGACGTCTATCAACTGCCAGTTCGGTTCAATGGTGGTTACGCTCTGGTTGAAAGCGACGACTTCAGGACCCGGATTCGTGGCGGTGCCTTCTTCGTATATGTGCACGCGGATTGTGCCGGTGTCGTTGAAGAGAACTTTCAACTGGCTGATGCTGACAGGATCGGTAACGCCGTCATCCTGCGGAGTGTAGCGGACGTAGGCGCCTTCATTGGCTACGAAGTTGAAGTAGTAAATGCTCGGTTCGTAGCTGTACTGACGGTTGTCATAACCGAATTCGAGCACATCTGCAGTAGTTACTTCAACCATGCCTACCGTACTGGTGTCGTTGGAGGTGTTTTCATCCGGCGGGCTGGTCAACCAGGTGTAGGAATCCATGAAGTAGTCGCCTGTCGTTCCCGGCGTCCAATCCCACTCTTTGACAACGAAAGTGCCGGCTGGCACATTTGCCCATGGAATCAGCGGGTTCGGCGTCCCCATGTTTGTTCTCCAGAATGCCGGAACAGCGCCCTGATTGTTGATGCCATAGTTGTGGATTTCAACCGAGCAGCCAATCTGGTTGAAATAGAGCGACGTCGGCATCGGAACCAGCATCAGTTCAGTACCCACGTCATTATCCAGAGCTTCGGTGTATTCGATGACGAAATCATCGACGAAGACGCCTTCACCGAAGTAGTTGTCCGGATCAGACTGGAATAGAACCCTGACCTTGACCTCGTAGCCTATATAATCGGTCAGCGCCAGACTACCCTGAGTGTTGTATTCAGACCATAAGGTATAGGTTGCAGGAAGGTCGGTCATGACGTAATTGTTTCCGCCTGGTGTTCCCCACGGATTGGAGTAGTAATACCATCCATAGGCACCGCCCTGCGGCTGCACCTGCACCGTCCAGTTGTCCACATCCGGGAAGGGATCGGGATCGTTCACGTTCATCGATCCGCGCACATAGAAATCACCAATAACACTGCCGGTGGTATAACCGGTCAGATCGATTACAGGCGAGACCAATGCGTTGAAGATATCCGGATCATAGCTGCCCGCGCCGTCCGACATTTCCATCACGTGCGTCGGGGAAGGCGGAACCGGGAAACCGGGTTCGGACATGTGCCAGTAGTTCCCAACAGCGGGCATTCCGGGTGTTGGAACCAGGTCGCTCGGGTAAGCCGTTCCATCTGCATCGTTTTCCAGGTAAGTGGTGGCTCCAGCCTGAATCAGGACATTATCAACGAACATCCCGAGCAGTTCTGGATCGTCGCCAGTACTCCATACCGGGTCAGAGCAGAGCGCGAAACGGATTTTAACATTGGACGTCTGATAGCCGGTAAGACTCGCAGAAGCATCGACCCATACACCGGGGCGTGTGCCTCCCGAGAAACCGCCCCAACCGGCGATTCCGGGACCCATACCCCACTCTTCACCGAAGCTGTACATACTGCTGCAAGTGTAGGCAGGTGAAAGCATAGTCAAAACGTCCCAGTTAGCGCCGCCGTCTGTGGATACCCAGACGTTGCAGCCGTCCCAGCCATCATAAGGCGGGGGCTCGCCGCCCGGTTCTTCCATAGCGTAGAACAGCTTGAAAGTCAAGGCGGGGTTGGTTGTTCCGGAGAGGTTAATGGTGGGGCTGTCGAGGTACTGCAGCCAGTGATTGTCATAACCGCCGATGTCGGCGTCACCAGCCCACCAGGAATTTCCGCTCCAGGCATTGAAGGTATCAGTATGCCAGGAACTTACGTCTGTCAGGTCAACGAATTCCCAGTCGCCCTGTCCAGACTCGAAGTCTTCGGAAAAGATGACGATATCGGTATCGTCTATCAGATTTTCCGGAGCCTTCGGTACTCTAACGTTTTCGATTTGTGTTACGTCTATACCAGCATTGGTAAGACTTGCCACTTTTGCGCCTGCTTGAACGCTGAAAATAAGCGCAAAGCAGACAAGAAACGATAGCATTTTACGCATCTTAAGCACTCCTCCTCAAATGTTATCAGGGGTTTATCAGGTTTCGTCAGGTAGTTACCAACGATCGGGCAATCGAAAGGAGTCCCCTGCAGCTCGCTTCAACTGCGCAGAATAAATTGGGGGTTACAATAAGTTGAGTGTTTTGGTGGTTGTAGTTATTCAGTTTTACTTTAACAATTATAACGTGAACATAAAATATACGCATTTTTTTGGGATTTGTCAAGCAATATTTTTTTTAGAGCGAATTTTCATAAAAAAGAAGGGCGCACAGTCGCAATGGAATCGCTCCTGAAACAGATCCCCCCTTAGTCCCCGCCAGAGGCGGGCGAGCCCCCTTGATAAAAAAAGGGGGGCAAAAAAGAGGCTGTCCCAAAAGTCAATAAACTGTCATTGCTCCGAAGGAGCGCCTTTGGCGCGAACGAA
>JALGVT010000043.1 GCA_025774555.1 candidate division LCP-89 bacterium | reverse complement strand
CAGCTTGTTGCCGGTAACGCGCGCAATGTCAGGGTAGCAGTCGCTGTTGTAGTTGCCAACCTGGATATTGGGTGGAGTGTTGCAGTAATCCACCCTACCGTGGTCCATCAGGGACAAGCCGAAGTCGAGGGGCGTGAGGTAGGTTTCAGCGTTAGCAAAGGAGCAGAATGCAAGAATAAATAATAAATTGCGGATTCTCATAAGTTTACCCTTTTATGAATATATTTTAATATAATGAACTTATATTCTATTGTCAAGTCTTATATTTTTTTTGAATTTGCAAAGAATAATAAAATGAAGCTGCCTAAAAATATCCCCCCTTACTCCCCCTTTGAAAAAGAAAGGGGGGCAACAAGAAGGGCGCACCTCCGTGCACCCCTACATCCCCATAGTCGGCGGTCGGTTCCGCTTATGGTGTCCCCGATCCCGACGAAAAACACCACAGGTGGAAACCCGTGGAAGTAGCTTTTAGCGACTACATCATTTCGACTCTATATTCGACCTTGACGTCAGGTATCATCATGTTAATGATGCTGCAATATTTATCATCCGACAATTTCATAGCCTTCTGCACTTCTTCCTGCGTGATACTGTCCCCGCCAATGCGGTAGGTTATCATGATATTATCGAATATCTTGGGAAACGTGCCTGCTCTTTCTCCTTCGACGTCCACTTCAAAAAAGGCGATTTCCTTGCGCCGCTTTTTCAAGATGGACACCACGTCCATGGCGCCGCAGACCGCGGTGGCTTGCAGAAACGCCTCCATGGGAGTCGGTCCGTCGGTCTTTGCGTCTTTCGGTCCTGAATCCCATTTCATTAAATGCCCGGAAGGCGTCTCCCCTTCAAAGTACATCCCATCGCGGTATTTTATCTTTATTTTCATTTTCCTATAAGTTCAATCCTGGTTGTATCAGCCTGAATTATGCCGCATTATCATCGGCTGCTTTTTCTTCGTTTTCGTGTTGAAGAGCGAGTTCCAATACTTCCGACATCTCTTTAATGAATGAGAACTTCATCTCTTCGCGCACTTCTTCCGGCGTCTCTTCGAGATCTTTTTCATTCTTCCACGGCAGAATCATGTGCCTGATGCCTGCACGGTGAGCGGCTAATACCTTCTCTTTGATGCCTCCGACGGGCAGCACCGTTCCGCGCAAAGTGATCTCGCCGGTCATGGCAATGTCCGAATGTACCAGTTTCCCGGTCAGAAGGCTCGCCATAGCGGATAAAATTGTTACTCCGGCAGAGGGACCGTCCTTGGGTATCCCTCCGGCAGGGACATGGACGTGAATGTTTTCAGACTCAAAGTCAAGATCGGCGAGCCCCAGGTCTTCCGCCCTTGAACGGATATAAGAGAGAGCCGCTTGCGCTGATTCCTTCATCACGTCTCCCAATTGACCGGTGAGGATCAGATTTCCTTTGCCCTTCATGCGAGTCGCTTCAATGAAGAGGATGTCTCCGCCGGCAGCGGTCCAGGCAACGCCAGTGGCTATTCCCGGTCTGATAATTCTCTCCGAGGTTTCGCTGAAGAATTTTATCGGTCCCAGCGCTTTTCTTACCCTCTCTTCCTCGATCTCCTGACGTTTAGTCTCTTCGGAAGCGACCTGTTTGGCTACGTGCCGGCATATAGCGGCGATCTCACGCTCGAGATTACGCACACCAGCTTCACGAGTGTAGGAGCGGATGATCTGCCTCAAGGCGTCATCATGGAAGACGATCTGCTCATCGGAAAGACCGTGTTCCTCGATCTGTTTAGGCACTAAGAATTTACGAGCGATTTGCAGTTTCTCTTCTTCGATATAGCCCGGTAATTCCAGCGTTTCCATCCTGTCCTTCAAGGCAGGCGGTATCGGATCGGCGATGTTCGCAGTGGCGATGAACATCACTTTAGACAGATCGAAATCGACGTCAAGGTAATGATCGGCGAAGCTGAAGTTTTGCTCCGGATCAAGTACTTCCAGCAGAGCTGAAGATGGATCGCCGCGAAAATCCATACCGATTTTGTCGATCTCATCGAGCATGAAGACAGGATTATTTGTTCCAGCACGCTTGATGCTTTGAATAATACGCCCCGGAAGTGCGCCTATGTAAGTGCGGCGGTGCCCGCGGATTTCAGCTTCATCGCGCAGACCGCCTAATGAGATGCGGATAAACTTTCTTCCCAGCGCGCTGGCTATCGATTTCCCTAAAGAGGTCTTTCCAACACCCGGAGGACCCATGAAACAGAGGATGGGACCTTTCATGTCTTTTTTCAATTTACGGACGGCTAAGTATTCGATGACTCGTTTTTTGACTTTTACCAGCCCATAATGATCCCCTTCCAGAATCTCTTCGGCTTTTTTCAGATCCAGATTGTCTTCAGTTGATTTATTCCAGGGAAGATCCAGCAACCAGTCGATATAGGTTCGGGAAACCGTGTATTCAGCGGATGAGCTGGGCATGCGTGACAGCCTGTCAATCTCCTTCTCGGTAACCTTATGAGCGTCTTCGGGCAGTTCCGATTCCTCCAGCTTCTCGCGCAGTTCGGCGATTTCCACACCTTCCTTATCATCGCCCAATTCCTTGTGGATTGCTTTCATCTGTTCTCGAAGGAAGTATTCCCGTTGCGATTTGGATATTTCCCCCTGCACTTCATTCTGTATTTTTGACCCGATTTCCAGTTTCTGAAGGTATTCATTGAGGATGAAAGTCGCCTTCTCGATGCGTTCCTTTACGCTCACTATTTCTAAGATGGTTTCCTTCTCGGGGGTTTCAAGATTCAACAGAGATATCGCCGTATCCGTCAACCTGCCGGGATCTTGAATATTAGTGAGCATCATCAGATGTTCGCCGGTGATGTTGGGAAGATATTCGCTGATGGATTGCATCAGGGTGCGCAAGTTCATAACCAGCGCTTCTGTCTGCAGATCATCGGTGGTGACGTCATCCATTTTTTCGATGACGACTTTGATGTACGGATCCGATTGTGCAAAATCGAGCAGGCGGAACCTGTGAATACCCTGTACAATCACCGATTTAGAATCGTCCGGCAGATCGATAACTTTGAGGACCGTCGCAATAGTGCCCCATTGGTACAGATCATCAGGTCCCGGGTCATCGACCAATCCTTGTTTCTGGGCGATCACACCGATGTAGTTGGTCTGCTCATTGATGTCAGCCAGTAATTTCAGCGACTTTTCTCTGCCTACGGCAAGAGGGATAATCTGGTGGGGGAACAGCACCGAATTCCTCAGAGGGATAATCGGCAGAATCTCCGGCAGAATCTCCATTTCGTCTGTTTTATCTTCTGCAGGGTTATTGATTTTTATGTTCATGTTTTTCTCAACCCGGGATTTCGCTTTCGGGTCGGTTTTCTTTGATTTGAAATGTTTTAGCACGAGTTTTAACGGTAGGTTAAGTTAAGGCAACTAACATGCCATTCATTCTATCTTTATACACAACAAAGAGTTAATAAATTGACTGGTATCAATAATACAATGTAAGATTGACAAACTCTGACAAGTTGTCAGTATCAAGTCAAATCAACAGAGGCAAAGCAGTTCCATCTGCAACGATAATATTAACGTTAGTCGTTTAAACGCCTATGAACCTAAAATATATCCATAACATACGAGAAAGTCAACAAAAATAAGCTCCAAAATCTCCGTTGAATAATTCACTTAACAGATTTCATCATCTGGAAAAATTGCTGTACAATAAAATATGCGTTACTAACGAGATTTTAATGATTATTTTATTGAAAACTAACAATTCTATCCTATATTTGTACAAACCTAATTTTCATGGAGCTTAAGATTCATGCCAAAAGAAGCTATTCTTATAGTGGATGATGAGGAAGATATCTTAGAGCTTATAGAATATAACCTTTCCAAAGAGGGATTTCGGCTTCATACCGCGGTATCCGGGGAAGAGGCTTTACGGATTGCCCGGGAAGAACTGCCGGATCTCATTCTTCTCGATTTGATGCTTCCGGGAATTGATGGTTTACAAGTCTGCAGGCTTCTTAAAAGCGATCCCGACACGGCGCACATCCCGATAATAATGGTTACAGCTAAAGGCTCGGAATCTGACGTTATTGTAGGTCTGGAACTGGGCGCGGACGATTATGTCACCAAACCGTTCAGCCCGCGTATACTCCTCGCTCGAGTAAAAGCAGTGTTCCGGAGACGAACTGCTCTATCTGATGAGGATGAAAGCAGCCCCATTCGGTATCCCGACCTGATTATACATCCAGATCGGTTCGAGGTGCTCCTTGAAGGGCAGCCTGTTGATTTGACCGCGACCGAATTTCGAATCCTCGAATACCTCGCTCGACGTCCGGGCAGAGTCTTCACTCGCGATCAGATAGTGGACGCCGCCCGGGGTAAGGATTACCCGGTCACCGACCGATCCGTCGACGTACATATCGTCTCGCTGCGCAAGAAACTCGGGATTGTCGGAAAACAGATAGAGACGGTGCACGGCATAGGCTACCGCTTCAGAGAGTTATAAATGAAGAAACGGAAACTCATCTGGAAATTATTTCCAGCTTATCTGGCAATAACGCTGTTTTCTCTGGCGGTAATTGCTATCATAGCTACGCGCTCGGTGCGCGATTTTTACTATGCCAGCATATCAGCGCAGCTCGAATCCTTCGCCCATCTGGTGGATCAACAGGTCGCGAACCGGTTTTCTGAGTTCACCATTGACGAACTCGATTCCATCAGTATCCGGCTGGGAGAACTGACTTCCAGCAGGATCACCTTCATTCATCCGGACGGCATGGTTTTGGGGGACACCGATAGAGATCCGCTGGAGATGGAAAATCATGCGGACCGACCTGAAATCGCAGCAGCCTGCACCGGTAAGAAAGGAGTGTCGATCAGATTCAGCCCAACGCTGAAATCGAATCGCATGTATCTGGCTCTTCCGATTGTACATGAGGATGACCTTGTCGGCGTGGTGCGTGTTTCGAGGTCGGTTGAAGCTATAGATAACGCTTTGAAGCAGGTTTATACCTGGATATTTCTGGGTGGAATTCTCATTGCGGTTCTGGCGTCAATTTCGAGTTATTTAGTATCGCGCAGGATCAGCAAACCTCTGGTGGATATGAAGGAGGGCGCGAACCGTTTTGCCGCCGGCGATCTGGATCATAAGCTCGTCGTTCCTCCGACTGAAGAGATAGGACAACTCGCTGATGCCTTGAACGAGATGGCGTCTCAACTGCGGGAACGGATCAGCACGGTAACCAGTCAGCGCAACGAGTTGGAGGCAGTGCTGAGCAGCATGGTCGAAGGCGTTTTAGCGGTAGATATAAACGAACGAATTCTCAGGATGAACCATGCAGCGGGAAGGCTTTTAAATATCGATCCGGTAAAGATGAAAGGCAGAAGTCTTCCTGAAGCGATAATCAATCCCGATTTCCTCGCCTTCGCGGCTTCGGTGCCGGGAAGCAGCGAAAACCGAGAGGGAGAGATTGTTATCGGTGATGGTGAGCGTTATCTGCAGGCACACGGAACGCACCTTCTCGATGCCGAGGGCGAAGAGATCGGTATCTTAATCGTCCTCAATGACGTCACCAGACTCAGGCGTCTCGAGAAAGTCCGCCGGGATTTCGTCGCCAACGTTTCGCACGAACTCAAGACTCCTATAACATCCATTCAGGGTTTCGTTGAAACACTGCGCGATGGCGCCTTAAACGACCCAAAAGATGCAGAGCATTTCCTGGAAATAATATCCAGACATACCGACAGACTGAACGCCATCATCGAAGACCTTCTCGCTCTATCGCGCATCGAACGCGAAGTAGAGAAAAATGACATTCCACTCGAAAGGGGAAGCATAAGAAAGGTATTGCAGATGGCGCGGCAGAATTGTGAACCCAAGGCGAGCGCCAAAAATATTGCGATTTCTTTAAAGGATACAAAAGACACGCAGTCAATGATTAACGCGCCACTGCTTGAACATGCGGTGACCAATCTCCTGGACAATGCCATCAATTACAGCCCTGAAGCAGGCGAGATCAGCCTTGACGTCTTAACCGAAGGCGGTGAGATCATCATCGAGGTAAAAGATCACGGCTGCGGTATTGGTACTGAACACCTGCCGCGCCTCTTCGAGCGGTTCTATCGGGCGGATAATGATCGCAGCAGAAAGCTGGGCGGCACCGGACTGGGATTGGCTATAGCTAAACATATAACAATAGCTCACCACGGAAGAGTCAGCGTCGATAGCATCGAAGGAAAAGGGAGCGTTTTCAGGATACACCTGCCGGTTCACATATGAATAAATTCATATGCCCGGCTTTTGCCTTAAGTCGTTAAAACGACTGGCGTTGACTGCAAATCCGAACTACACAGTATTGGTTTCAACCAATTGAGCAAAAAGTTGAGCCTGGTATTTTAATGCCATGGCATATATCAGCTTAATGTCAGGCGCCTCACAGCTCCGCTGTTGGTTCCGTGACACACCAATAATCTGCGGTCCAGACTATTTGTTTCTTTATCCCACATCTCTACTGTGGGTTTTGTGTGTTGTATCGGGTCCTGTCCGTAGATTGACGGATGTGACCCGGCACAGAACCAGCGTCAGGTCAGCATTTCATTAAGGACTTGCCGCAACACCAAAGTGTTTCCCTGCTGGCGAATGATCCAGGCAGACCACCTTTTATTAACATATACTCACATCCCGCCTTGAACGATAATATCTAAATAACACCAGCCTTACGATCTCTCAAAAATTAACATAAGATTAACAATAACTTCACGGTTTATTCGCAATCATAACGTACCTTATGCGACAATCATTTGATAGAACCATAACTTTGTGTTCCTGAAAACAAATAAACGAACTTTATCCAGGAGGATTAAATGTCAGGCACTTTCGGCAGTAAGGTTAAAAATCTAATTCCCGCTCTTTTGCTGGTTTTGATAACAACCTCAGCGCAGGCAGAATCATGGACGGACAACATCAGCTTCAAAGGCGATTTTCGCTATCGCCACGAGATGATAGACCAGGAAGATAAAGATCAGCGTTCCCGACACCGCATGCGCGCCAGAATCGGCATGTATGCGAACGTGATGGAAGGCGTGACTTTCGCTTTCGGAATCACCAGCGGATCAGATGATCCGGTCTCCAATAACCAGACCTTAGGCGATGGTTTTTCTACCAAGAACGTGGGAATCGATTTCGCCTATTTCGATTGGAAGCCCGATATGATTTCCGGGTTGCAGGTCAAGGGCGGTAAATTCAAGAATCCGTGGTACAAACCGGGCAAGTCCGAATTGCTCTGGGATTCAGATTGGAATCCTGAAGGAATCACCGCTAATTATTTTGCGCATCTTGATAATATCCATCCCTTTGTCATCGCTTCAATGCTCTGGGTTGAAGAAGAGAAAACCGACGATGACAATCTGCTAATCGGCGGTCAGGGCGGTTTGAAGTTCTATTTCATGGAAGGGAAGTCGCACGTAACGATCGGCGGCAGCTATTTCACTTATACGGATACGAAGGGAACTGAAACTTTTGTCGATGCGGGTGACAGCTTCGGCAATAGCGTTGACGCGGCAGGATTATATGCCAACGACTACGATATCGCTGAAGTCTTCGTAGAACTGGGGATGAAGATCAACGACGTTCCCGTAACCATCATGGGCGATTACGTCACCAATTCCGGCGTGGATGAAGACAACGACGGTTTCCTGTTTGGAGCCCGCTTCGGTAAAGTAAAGAAAGCCGGCGCAGTTTCCGGACGCTATATCTACCGCGAGGTGAAGAAAGACGCCGTTCTCGGAGCGTATACTGATTCAGATTTCATCGGAGGCGGCAGTGACGGCACAGGACACGAAGTCGGTCTGGACGTCGGACTTGCCAAGAAAGTTACCGCCAGCGCGTCATACTTCATCAATCAGATTGGAGTGGAAGATGGCAAGGATTTCAACCGTCTTCAATTGGACGTTAAATTCAAGTTCTAATCAATCGGAAAAAACATGACAATAGCAATAAATCGAGGATTTGGCAAAATGAAAAAAATGAATCGTGTACTTACAATTTTAGCCGGATTAGCCTTTGTGATAGCGCTGAGCTTCGGTTCTGCGGGTCCAGTTCATGCGCAGACGATCAATGGCGCAGGCGCTTCCTTCCCTTATCCGGTTTATTCACAGTGGGCTTATAAATACAACCAGATCACGGGTGTACAGCTCAACTATCAATCCATAGGATCAGGCGGGGGCATCAGGCAGATCAAGGCTAAGACCGTTGATTTCGGAGCATCTGATGCTCCGTTGAAAAAAGCGGATCTGGACGAATTCGGCATGATTCAGTTTCCCATGATTATGGGAGGCGTCGTGCCGGTAGTTCACATAAAAGGGATTAAGCCCGGCGAACTGAAGCTTACTCCGGATGTTCTGGTTGACCTGTTTCTGGGTAAGATAACCAAATGGAATGATCCGGCTATCCAGGCGCTCAATCCCGGATTGTCGATACCTGAGAAGGACGTTACCATCGTGCACCGTTCCGATGGATCAGGGACGACCTGGATTATTACGCATTATCTCACCGCGGTATCCAGTGAATGGCAAGAGAAAGTTGGCGCCAGTAAAGCCGTTTCCTGGCCCGCCGGTGTTGGCGGCAAAGGCAATGAGGGCGTTGCTTCTTACGTTCAAAGGATCGATGGCAGTATCGGTTACGTCGAATTTGCCTACGCCTTACAGAATAATCTGACGTACATTCAGTTGCAGAACCGTGCCGGGAAGTACGTTTCACCGACCAAAGAGTCCTTCATGGCAGCGGCAGCCAACGCGGATTGGCAGCATGCGCCGGGGTTCTATATGGTGCTGGTCAATCAGCCCGGCGAGGAGAGTTGGCCCATCACCGGCGCGTCCTTTATCATTCTGTATAAAGACCAGACTAACAAAGAGACCGCGGCTGCCATATTGAAATTCTTCGATTGGTGCTACCAGCACGGTAAGGAAATAGCGCTGAATCTCGATTATGTGCCTATGCCTGACAACGTAATCGAAATTGTGCAGAACGTCTGGGCTGAGGAGGTTCAGCACAATGGGAAATCATTGTGGAAGTAGGCATAAAAACAGCTTCTGGAAAACATATCATGAATAAGACGATACCCATCAGTTCATATCGGATATCATGGTGAACCCCCGGAAGAACAGACGGTATCAGCACAATAAGGGCGACCTCTTCTTTAAAGGGCTCGCCCTGTTGTGCGCTGCGTCAGTTCCACTGCTCATGGCGGGAATCCTGGCTCAATTGATCTCAAGCTCAAGTCTGTCGTTAAAAGAGTTCGGATTTGGATTCCTGACGTCGCAGGAATGGAATCCCGTTACCGAGGTCTTCGGCGCTCTTTCTAGCACCTTTGGCACCATAGTTTCTACCCTGATTGCCATGATAATCGCAGTGCCTTTAGGGCTGGTGATAGCGGTCTTTCTGGTCGAACTAGCGCCTCCCAAGATCAGCGCTTTTTTCGGGGGAGCAGTCGAACTGCTGGCGGCAATCCCCAGTATCATTTACGGCATGTGGGGTCTGTTTATCTTCGCTCCCATCATGGCGGATCACGTTCAACCGTTCCTGGATAAATACTTTGGTTTTTTGCCGCTCTTCCAGGGAGCAAAGATGGGAATAGGTATGTTGACGGCGGGATTGATTCTCGCTTTGATGATTCTTCCATATATCAGCTCGGTATCTCGCGACGTGTTTAATATGGTTCCTACTGTGGTAAAAGAGGCGGCGTATGGACAGGGAGCCACGACCTGGGAAGTAACCAGAGCCGTCGTGTTGCGCTATTCGCTCAGGGGTATAGTCGGGGCGGCGTTCTTAGGTTTAGGGCGGGCTCTCGGTGAAACGATGGCGGTGACCTTCGTTATAGGCAACAGCCACAGGATATCCGCTTCGCTATTTGCCAGCAGCAATTCCATTGCATCCACGCTGGCGAATGAATTCACTGAAGCCGTCGAACCCCTTTATCTAAGTTCACTGGTGGAACTGGGACTGGTATTGTTTCTAATTACAGTTGGATTTCAGTCGATGGCGCAGGTCTGGTTGTGGAGTATCAGGAAGAAGCTGGCGGACTGATATGCATATGGAAAAACTACATATTCGTCCGCTGAAGAGACGGCACATTACCGATTACACCGTCAAAGTAATTTCAACTGTTGGCGCTCTGGTCGGGCTATTCTTCCTGACCTGGATTCTGTACGAAGTTACGCTGCGCGGCTTGATGGCTCTGAACTGGGCGTTCTTCACGGAACTGCCCTCGCCGCCGGGAGTAACCGGCGGCGGAGTAGCCAACGCCATATTAGGAACTGTGATTATTACTATTTTAGCAGCGATAATGGGAACGCCGCTCGGCATTCTAGCAGGCGTCTTTTTAGCTGAATTCGGCAAGGGATCGAAGTTTTCCAGTCTGGTCAGATTTATGACCAATATTCTGATAGGAGTGCCTTCCATCATCGTCGGCGTCTTTGTTTATACGCTGATCGTAGCTCCGATGAAGAGTTTTTCAGGATTAGCCGGAGCTGTTTCTCTGGCTATAATCATGCTGCCCGTCATCGTGAGAACGACCGAAGATATGCTGAATATGGTGCCCAATTCACTGCGCGAATCAGGATTAGCGCTGGGCGTCAGCCGCTGGCAGGTGACCCTTCAGATTGTCTTTAAAGCAGCACGCAGCGGGATGCTTACGGGTATATTGCTGGCGGTTGCTCGTGTGAGCGGTGAAACCGCTCCCCTGCTGTTCACCGCCATGAACAGCTCTTACTGGTTGACGTCCCTGAATGAACCGACGGCTAACTTGACCGTGACAATTTTCAACTATGCCATGTCCCCCTATGCGGATTGGCAGGCTAAGGCGTGGGGAGCTTCGCTATTAATCATGGCTGCAGTTCTGGCGCTTAACATTTTCGCCCGTTTGGTAACACGCAAGAAAGTGACATAGAATGAATGCAATTACTCAGAAGATACCAGGTGATTCCCGCATCAGCAGCCGTATTCATGTTCCGGACAGCGGTATGATACCATCAGGTGGAGCGGCTGGTGTGATGATAAAGGTGAAGAACCTGAATTTTTATTATGGTAAAGAGCAAGTTCTGTTTGACAATAATCTTGATATAAAAAAGAACCATATTACCGCTATAATTGGACCTTCGGGATGCGGCAAATCCACGCATATCCGTACCTACAACAGAATTCATGAATTGTACCGTGATCAGCACGCCACCGGTGAGATCATTATGGGAGGGCGGAACATCATCTCAGCTGCCGTCGATCCAGTCGATCTACGCCGGAGGGTAGGAATGATTTTCCAGAAGCCCAGTCCTTTTCCCATGAGTGTATTCGATAACGTGGCTTATGGATTGAAGATAAACTACAAGCTGAAGAAAGGCGAGTTGGCATATCGGGTTGAACAGGCATTGCAGCGTGCGGCATTATGGGAGGAAGTCAAAGATAAGCTGAATGAACCGGGATCAGCGCTTTCCGGTGGACAACAACAACGGTTATGTATTGCAAGGTCAATTGCAATCGAACCGGAGGTGCTGTTGATGGATGAGCCAGCCTCAGCCATTGATCCCATCGCCACGGCGAAAATCGAAGAACTGATGTTGGAGCTGAAAAGTAAATATACCATCGTTATCGTTACACACGCCATGCAACAGGCAGCCCGAGTATCTGACTATACTGCATTCTTTTATCGGGGCGTTATAGTAGAATACGGCGACACCAAACAGGTTTTCACCAATCCGAAAGAGAAGCGGACCGAAGACTATATCACAGGCAGATTTGGATAGAGGATAAGATTATGAATGTCCACCTTCAAAATGAGATCGAGAAGCTGAAAAAACGCATCCTTACAATCGGCGCCTACGTCAACGATGCTATCAAGGACGCGGTTAAATCTCTCAGAGATCGCGATCCTAAGCTGGCAAAGAGAGTAGTTGACGGAGACGTGCGGATTGACGAGATGGAAGTTGAGCTGGAGGAGGAGTGTCTGAAAGTGCTGGCGCTTCACCAGCCGGTTGCGACCGATCTGCGCTTCGTTGTGGCAATACTGAAAATCAACAACGATATGGAACGCATCGCCGATCAGGCGTCCAACATCGCGGAACGATCTATATCGCTGGCAGATCAAGATAAGATGGCTTACCCTGAAGAACTGAATCAGATGCTCGAAAAAACGCAGGAGATGCTGAATAAGAGCCTGCACGCTTTAATCGAAATGGACGTTGATCTGGCTCGGGAAGTTATTTCTGAAGACGATGAAGTGGATGATTTGAACCGTGAGATCTATAAACTCACCCAGCAGTCTATCAGCCGACAGCCAGAGCGGCTTTCCTGCTTCATCAATATCATGTCTGTTTCAAGACAGCTTGAACGGATAGCTGACCTCGTAACTAACATCGCTGAAGACATCATCTACATGGTCGAAGGTGAGATCATCAGGCATAAGAATTAACCCCGATCTTGAAGAGGGCAGACTATTGCCACATGCGCTTTAACCAGTTCTGGATAACCAGGCAATCAGAAGAAAGATGAGTGCGACAGCTCCAATCGTTAAAAGGAGTTTCCTGCGGAACCCGGAAATCTCTTTCTCACGAGCCTCATCCAGATAATACCGATCTCCATCCACCTTGACCACCACACCTCTATGTTTCTGCACATTCAACAGAGGGCTGTCAGCAAGCCCGAGTTCCTCTAATGTTCTGGCGGTTTCAGCAGATAGCGCGCCCGCCGTTGTGAACGTCTTGATGATGTGTCTCCGTTTTTTAGCAGCGATGGCTGCTGCCGGAGCTGGACTTACAATTGGGATAATCAAATTGTTCTCCTCCCTGAGTATAACCTGAAAGCTCGAATCGGTGTTGCGGGAATTGCGCTGATGGAAAGCACAGCGCCACCTATATAAATCCCCGTAGGGCGGGGGTGTGCCGAAGGCATCCCTACGGGGCTTCCCCCGCCTTTTCCCTAATGTCTTTTCCCTGTTGCGTTAGGTCCTGAACATAGTGGAGACCTGACGTTCATTAAACATCGAGCTATTCCCCTTAACCAGTCTCTTCAGAGACTTGACCCAGAAGCCGGGCATGGGATTTCAATCCCATGTAGATAATCAGCGGTTCAGGATTTATCAGTCCCACAATATATTGTTGGGAATATTCCCTCCCATCCACCTGCGGTGGGGAGTGAGGAGATGAGAGCCGTCTGTATATTGGCCATCAATAGACACCTTTATAGACTGTCCTCAATCGCCATTTCTAATACGCTTTTAAACAATTCCTCGTTTCCTTGTATAGTTTGCATATTTAATGACAATCCATAACACTGATTACCATAGTCAGTCGGCTCAATCGAGATATCAGCGAGTTTGCTGTATAGGTTCTCTATATTCCCTTCGTTTATGTGAATTTCGAAAAAACAACTTTTACCTTTTCGGGGATATACAGCAATGAACTGTCTTTTACTATTCTCTGTACTTATCGCCACATGGGATTTGTTATATGTTGTTAATATCTTGGATTGGGCTACAATTTCCAAAAAACTAAGCATCTTATCCATGATCTTTATAGACTCACCGCTAAATTGCTTTTCGTACCAGTTTCGATTTGTTTCTTCATACTCCTCCTCTAATGGCTCAAAGTGGTCCAAGATTTTCTCAAATGCTAGAAGAATCTCGTCATTATGCTCATAGGCATTTAGCTGTAAAGCAATAATTGGAATACGCTGATTAAATAGATAAATAACGTTAAAAAATCTTTGCGTAATTTCTTCGGCAACCAGCACCGCAACGTGATTTTTATTAGGATTTCTTCTCCTTTCGTTATCCCAGTACTCAATAGTCCGAATAATGTGACTTTCGTCGGTACTTCCGAGCATCAACTCTACCTCATAGTAAGTTTTTGCTGCGCGGTTCAAAAATAATAGATCTAACCTACCACCAGTTGGCTGAGTTTTTTCACGTTTTATAAAGTCTAAATCTCCCAACTTTAATAATTTTGGGTCTTCTTCTATCAAACGCTGTAGCCATTTTTCATTTAACTTTGGATGATTCTTCACACTGATCTTTTTAAGTTTAATTGTTTTCATTTTCTACTCCATTTAAATGTAAAAACCAACTGGTAAATTATTCATCCTAAATGCGGCGGTTGGCCGGGATAGCTTAGCTTACCCCTTTTTGGTCTGTCCCGAAAGTAATCTGCGAAATCCTTTAATCTGTCTAAATCAGCGATTCAGAATTTGTTCCCGTTACTCAACCCGCTACGCCCCAATTTACATTTTAAATTCCAAATTCTACATTTTGCATTCAATATTCCCTAAAAACCTCTTGACTTTCACCTCACCTGTGTATTATATTATACATAAAGACGCATATATACAATATTATCTTCCCTTTCAGTGTACTCCAATTATGTATCACAGTATGTATCAACACCCTTTATTTTCATCCTTCAATAACCTCCGACAGAGATGTCGTCCAAACTTGTCGGTCGTGTTTTGTCCGACAGATTTGTCACACGCTAAGCACGAAAATTCTTACGATTCTTAAAATCGCCCTGCATCTATCGACAAACCTGACGTTCAATATTTACCCTATCGCCGCCCTGATACCCATTGCCGCCCAAGCGAACGCAACACATCCGCAGGAAATAAAGATAAACAGGCGATAGATGAGATTCTTCGGAAGAGCAGGTAACAGTGCATTGATAGCGAGAACGCAAGGATTGCAGACGCTGCCAATAATCAGGGGCGCAGCGATCCATTCCGGTATCGGCTGCAGGACGGTTCCCGCTAATATCAGCAGGATGCCCATGAAAAAATAGTCGAGGTGAGCCTGCAGGAGTTGCTTCCTGTCTTTCAACAATCCCGGGATGATATTTTGGAGTGAATCGATGAGAAAGATCGGCAAAATCACAGCCGAAAAGGCGATTTCAAGTATGCCGATACGCGTCAGGATAGTCATTTTTCATTACTCCCAGAAATCCCTACATACTGCATCCCCGCGCCGACGATAAACCAGAGCAGCAACGCGTTCTCAGCGTCCGTTTGAAAATTCTGGAACATGCCTCCGAAGAGAATCACCAGAAAAGCCGTGAGGAAGCCGATGTAAATATTACGCTTTCCCCCTTTTGATTTCAGGACAGCAAGAAACATTCTCAGGACGATATACGCCCACAATACCACCAGCAGTAATCCTCCGACAATACCGTTTTCAACCATCGAAGTCAGGAAGTCGTTGTGAGCATGTGAGGTGGTTTTATATGCGTCGTATTCTTCACCGTATTCTTCGAAGGCTTCGTTCCAGTTATCTTCGCCGACACCAGTGATGGGATAGTGCTGGATCATGCTCAGCGCGCTTCTCCAGAGATACGGACGGGTTTCATCCGGATGTTTTAACCGTTCTCCCGCAGAAGTAAAGATGATCTGGGGCAGGACAATCAGCGCAACGATTACAATCACTCCGGTCAGCTTTGCCCTCTTCGATGCCAGCATTGACAGCAATATCCCCCAACCGAAAAAGCCCAGCATAATCGTCCTCGACATGGAAGATAGCACCGCCAGAACGCCTGCCAGAGAGAGCATATTTGACCGCCATAGTACCGGCGAATAGAAGGCGGCAGATATCGGAGCAATAATCCCAATCATGCCGGCGAAGGTCAACGGTGAATTCTGCAATCCTATCGCTCTGTGGTTGTTCGTACTCAAGCGAATCAGTTCCCAGCGTATTACGTCCCAGCCGAAGTAATACTGAAATAATGCGTAGCAAGTGATAATAATCAGGTAGATGGACATGTACCGAACCGCTTTTCGCATCCAGCGTTCATTCGAACCGACAATTAGTCCGGGAAGGATCGCCAGGAAGGTCGAACGCTCTTCAAGCCAGCTCATCCAGTTGCTCTCATAAGGGGACAGCAGCACACAAACCAGCGTCCAGCCGAGATAGATTGCGATCAGCCAGAGAAATACTCTCGATTTGGTGAAGTCAATATCTTTGCGGTATAGTATCCAGCCTAAGACAATGAGGGGGAGGAGAACATTGGTCAAGGCGATAGATGTGAGGATGACGAGCGGATAGGCGATGCAGAGCGCTATCCAGACGTTTTTCATGGTATGCTTCATGCTGAGGTTATTCTGCATAATATATGCTGGTAAAACACATCCCGCTAACAGCGCAAACCCCCGGCACAGGCAGCTTTCTCGTTAATGAAGAGCCTGTAGTCGGGGATTCGCTTCATGGATTGCCAGACGGACTTGATTCCGAATGGAGATGACTTCTTTAATCCTGACGATACTCATTCACTCCGGTTTCATACAGGTTGCCTCCCTGGCAATCCTGCGCCACGATACAGCGGAAATCTTCGACTTCCAGGCGGCGGATCGCTTCCGCGCCCAGATCCTCGTATGCAACGACGTCCGCTTTCTTGATCGACTTGGAGATCAAAGCCGCCGCTCCGCCGGTGGCGGTGAAATATACTCCCTTGTACTTCTTCATCGAATCAACGACTTCCGGGCTTCTGGCGCCTTTGCCCATAGTGCCTTTTAAGCCGTGTTCATGCAGTATGGGGCTGTAAGCGTCCATACGGTAGGAGGTCGTCGGACCTGCTGAACCGATTGCCTGACCCGGCTTTGCCGGTGAAGGACCCATAAAATAGATGATCTGACCCTTGATGTCGATGGGCAGCTCTTCGCCCTTTTCGATCAGATCGACCAGCCTTTTATGCGCGGCGTCTCGGGCTGAGTAGATCACACCGGTTATGCTGACACGGTCTCCGGCTTTTAACGACTCAACAACCGCATCGGTCAACGGCGGTGTTATTTTTTTGATTTCATCTGACACTGGTATTCTCCTGTTTTATATATTCTTAAAGATATCTTTGAACTCCAGACAGGTCTCTTCATCCCAGAGCACAAACTGGATTCGCTTGGGATATTTGTTATAGAAATCACATCCTTAACAAAGCACATTAACTGATTATAATATTAACTTTGGAATAGATGGCTCAATTAAACCAGGTAAATCCGATGATGTTAAAGACAGTATGTTTGAAAACTTTGAAAACTGTCGCATTTTATTTACAATATTGATAATCTCAATATCAACTGGAATAGGAATTACGATGCTTAATAGCTTTTTCTCTTTGAATCTAGCTCGGCTTTCCTTAGTTTGCCCAGTACATTGACTCTCTATCCATGCTAGAACATTAGGTGTGTTGAGATAGAATATTATATAATTTATTAATTCTATTGAGTTAATATTAGGATATATAACTCTGAAAGTTGGGAATTCATTAGAAACATAACCACAATCAAATTCAGGTTCTACAATAGCAAACGATCCTCTTCTTGCGAATAGTCTGCTGTAAATGAACCAATTCTCAGATAGCTTATTTAACTTCTTCGCTTTTATCTCACTACCGTATTTTGTTTCTCTTATAAAGAGCCCTTCACCCTTTTGATGCATACCAATGAGAGGGTATTTTTGTGATGGGAGTAAAGTAATCCAATTAGAGACAGGCTCTAAAAGATCATTCAAACAAGCAGTTTCATATTTCCCAAACTTAGTATATTTAGAAAGAGCAGCTTCTAAATCTAATATCATCTGCCCTAGAAATTCCAAGTGGGATGACATATTTATAGTAATATTTGTTGGTTCAGTAACGCTTCTTTCTATTACCGCAGGAATATACGATTCAGCATCTAATCTTAGATAAGGATCATCAATATCCACAATTCTTGTTCTCTTATGGATAAAGTCCTCATCTCCAGAGGCAGTGTATTTTTTAAAATCGAACAAAATGTCCGGTAGTTCATTTCCAGGGATTTGCAAACCTTTTGTGGAATAACCCGAATTTTCACAAACCGCCATAAATACTTTTGTTTTTTGAAAATCAGACGGTTCATTTTTCTTTTTCATAATAAGAATGGAGGTCTTAGCTTCTGCTCCATAACCCTGAAACGTCTCTTTATTTAAACCAACAACACAAAGAAGATCAACTTCGCGATGTAAAAATGATCGAACATAATCTGCTGAATCATTATTTAGAACTCCATCATCAATTATTATACCTATGATACCATCAGGATGCACTAACTTTATTGCTCTTTCCAAGGCAAGAATCTTGCGATCTTGTGAGTTTCTGCCTTGACCTAATTCGTAAAATTCTAGGATATCACTATCTGTTTCGGTTGATCCGAATGGAGGATTAGTGAGACATATATCGAAAGTATCGTTATCAATGATCCCTTGTATGTTTAAGAAGCCGTCCTGCTTAAAAACTCCCGTATTTCCATCTCCATGAACTACCATATTCATTTTACATGCTTGAGTAGTTCGCTCTATCCAATCAGTACCAAATAAGGATTCATTCGATAGTTTTTTCCGCCATTTTTCCTCTTCCCTTTTTGAAAACTCGTGTAGGCGTATTTTTTCACTAATTACTTCGAAAGCATAAATTAAAAATCCCCCAGTACCACAAAATGGATCAATTATTTTATCGCCAATTTTAGGAGAAATTGCATCTACAATGAATTCGACTACATTTCTTGGTGTGAAAAACTGACCTAATCCTCCAGTAAAAGTATCTCCGAGAAAATGTTCAAATGCTTCTCCTTTTACATCGAATCGCGTAAGGGTGAGATCATAATTCTCAAATGTGGCGACTATGGTTTCAATGGTTCTATCTTGTAGCTCAATCGTAGCGCCTTTCGCAAATAAATCTGAGTATTCTGGTACCTCCTGAATTTCACTGAAGATTTGCTCTACAATATTTATTCCTAAGTCTCTTTTTGTTATTTTGTATGTTTCTGTTGTGAATCGAGTGTTCTCGCCTTTATATTGTTCCTCATACATTTTCGCAAAAAGCACCTTAGAAAGCTCATCGAATGCCTTTATTGGATCGCAACCCTCATTGTTTCTGATTTCTTTATGGCAGCGACTCAATAGTGTTTTAAAGGTTCCAACATCTTCAACTATAAATAATTGCTTCTTGGCTTCAGCTTTTAGTGTTTTCTCGATACCTGCGCTAATCACTACATTTACAAAGTTTGAAATAAGTTCTGACCTTTTTGGGAGATATCTTATCCTTGTCTTATCTAAGGTCTGGTATATTTGCGTGCTGAATCCATTCGTTAAAACAGCGAGGGGTGCAATTTTTGGAAGTAGCCTTGCATATGAAATCACTTGTTCTTTGTCGTTTCTGTCCAATATTTCATTTGGTGCTTTTGTGTCTATAACAACTAGAGGCGTTTCTTTATTCTTGCTAGTATAAACCACAATATCTGCAAAAATGTTTTTCTTTTTTGTGCCCTCATGGATTTTAATAGTTTTTTCAAAATCCATACACTCCTTCTTATAGCCGAGGCTTTCAAGAGTTGGAATCGCGTAGTGAATTTTAACGTCCTCTTCACTTTTAAAGTCGTATTTGCATACTTCTGTCACGTGAAGGGTTGACATAATTAAATCCTCCATGAATTGTTGCGCACTATTATCTTTCAATTAGAAAGTAAAAAGGTAAAAGTTTAACTGTTATTCGTTTTCTTTCCTTTCAGTACGCTGGAAGAAATGATCTTCTTAATTTCTTTGAACTCCAGATAGGTCTCTTCATCCCAGAGCACAAACTGGATTCGCTTGGGATATTCGTTATTATCACTATGAACTTTCGCAGCTTGCAGCATGATCCGGGCGCATTCGTTAACCGGAAAACCGGATACTCCAGTCCCTAAAGCCGGAAAGGCAACGCTTTCTATTTTCTGCTCAGCGCAAATTCCGAGAGATGCTTCAGTTGACGATCTCAGAGATTCAGCAGTCGTCGGATGCGAAAATCCCATGCTGGCGGCGTGGATGACGTATTTAGTTTTCAGATTACCGCCATTGGTAATTGCAGCTCCACCTATCTGAATTGAACCAATGTGGTTGCACTCCTCCTGTATCGAAGGACCACCTTTGCGCCGGATCGCTCCTGCGACTCCGGATCCAAGCTGCAAATCGTTGTTCGCCGCATTGACAATTGCTTCACAATCTGATTCGGTAATGTCACCCTGTATGATCTCGATCATGGCTGATCAGCTTAAAACTTAAAGCATAAAACTTAAAACTATTTCTTGGCGTTTCTCGATTTTAAGGTAACGATACTGGCTCCAAGCATCTTTTTAATCTCTTCGCATTCATTCAGAATATCTAATAAGCGTTTCTCAAG
>JALGVT010000078.1 GCA_025774555.1 candidate division LCP-89 bacterium | reverse complement strand
AGAGTTAGTTAATGGCTGGAGAGATGCTGGTGTGCATGAAGCCACTTTCGACGCTTCCAGTCTCGCCTCAGGCATCTACATCTATCGCTTGACTGCTGGCGAATTTACCGCCTCGGGCAAGATGCTGCTGATGAAGTAATCTGCGAAATCTGTGAAATCCGCGTAATCTGCGGTTCAGGCATATTAAGGGCGATCTTCGCGATCGCCATTTTTTCTTGCCCCCCCTTTCTTTTTCAAAGGGGGATAAGGGGGGATTTGTTTTTCAGTAAGGGCGAGGTAACCTCGCCCTTACATCTGGTGTCTATTTCGCACAGATTCAGGCTCGAGAATATCATTCGGTACAGAAACTATTGCTGACCAAATAGAATTAATAATAAGTTAAATATATAACAAACAAGGACGAAGCTATCACATTTCGTCCTTTTTTCTAATAATATCCCTTGACAATGTGAATAACTGTTCATATATTTTATTTAGAACCGATACTGGTTTCTTGCTTAGTTACCTCTCATGTCTTGTATTTGTGCTATCATTTCACACATAGAACCAAGGAGGTCATGATGAAGAAAGTCGGCTATCTTGAAGGAACAAATTCTACCTATCTTACCCGGCTGGCAGCAATGGGAATCGATACGATACCGCTGGGTAATGGCGCCGATAACCATGGCAAGTATGTAGGGTTCATTGATCGAAGCGACGCCATCGATCTGATAATCACATATTTCCATAAGGTGGTTCCGCTCACAGAGCAACACACCAGCCCACAGGCATTGCTGCACGCCTGTGAGTTGAACAATATCCCCGTGCTGATTATCCTTCCCGATGACTTGCAGGCAAAGGGAAACGAAGCCATGAGGAATGTGACTGCCGACTTCAGGTTTGTAGATCCTGAGAATGTCGTGGAAATGGCAACTAACCTGCTGGGGTTGTGAATTGGTGAATTGCACTGTTTTACAGCATTACGTCATAGCGAATAGACGTTCAGGAGGGCGCTATCTTTGCGCCCTCTTCTATTATAGGCAAGCAGGTACTCCTGTCATTCTCGAATTCATTCAGGGTTCGATTACACACAATTTTAATAGCGCGTGAGGCTATGTAATCTTATATTAGTTAATTGACTCTGAACAGGATTAACTCCATCTTGTATTAATAATAGTAATTCATCTGGAGAAGACGTATGAAACGCAGCATTTCAGTTATATCGCTTATATCGCTCTGCTTGTTGATGCTGGCTCTGGGCTGTTCGGTGGAAGAGCCGGGATCACCCAAATGGGAAGTGGAACTCACCATCCCCATTGCAGATAGAGTGTATGGTTTATCTGATCTCATCGCCGATTCCACTGAAGTCGATTCGGTGGGAAACTGGATATCCAGTATAGGTAATAACCTCATCATAAACTTCGCCGACTCGATTGAAAAGGTAACTCTTGAGGATGAATTAACCTATGACGCAATCGATGAGACGATGGAATCATTTCTGGGCACACTTGACATCAATGATCCCGGATCGGATACGACCGACTTTATATTTGAAGAATTAAATGCACAGTCTGGACAAACAGTGCCCTTTATAAATGAGATGAATATTTCGAAATATCCGCAGGATTTAGCGCCATTTAGTGAATATGACTGGGCATATTTAGAAACGGGCGCCGCCAATATAACCGTGACTAATAACCTGCCAGTGCCTCTTGACGCGCTGACGATCAGAGTTCTGAATGTCAACCCGGCGGGAATTGTTTTAGTTGAGATTATTATTCCCGCTTCCCATCTGCCCCTGCTCCCAGATTCCAGCTACAGCAGCACTCACGATCTTCCTGTCGAAACTGAAATCGACAACGAGATGCAGGTTGAAATTATCGGTCATTCACCCGGATCGGCGACGCCGGTTTTCATACCTGATGATAATAATATACAGGTGATCGTTGACTTAACACCGCTTAGCGTTATAGATGCTTTAGCTCATATCTCGACTCAGAGCTTCTTCAACGATACAACCTATATTGTCGAAGAAGATGACATTGTCACCAGCGCCAGAGTGCGTGAAGGAACGGCTATATATTTCGTTGAGAACCGTTCGGAGCTGATCAACGACGTGATCTTCATTCTGCACGATTTCTATAATAGTGAAAGCCAAGCTTACAGGGATACCTTCAGAATATTGCCTGGAGGAACTTACGACAAAACAGTTTCTCTTGAAGGATATGAATTCCGCCCGGAAGTAGGAAACACCGCACGCGCTGAAACCTGGGTCGATATTCTTGACACTGCTGATCCACTGTACAACATCCCGGAACCTTTCGTCGAAGTGAGTGAAAATCAATCGGTCTATACTGAATTTACCGTCTCTGAATTAGTGTTCAGCGATTTCGAGGGCATCCTTGCCGAAAGAACAATTGAAATCGAACAGGATGCTGTCATCTTTGAAGACATACCTGACGGGCTTGAAGAGCTTGAAGTCGCTGAGGCGACTGCGGAGCTTCATCTCGTTAATGCAATCGGCGCGCCAGTGGAGATCGATCTAACCTTCTTAGCTTACAAAGAGGGTATTGTTCAGGAAACATTCCACGTTGTGCCTCCCTTGCAAATACCGGTTGGAAGTATTGATAATCCTGTGGTTATCGATAAGACCATTCCGGGTTTGGAGGGGATCGTGAATGTTCTGCCGGACAGTATATTACCAGTTGGTGAAATGCGGGTTGAGGGCGCTGTGGATGTTAGTGAGCTGCAATGGGTGGAAGGAAAATTCTTAATTCATTCGCCGTTTTCCTTCTCCATTCTGGACACCACTACGCTCGAACCGGAGCTGACCTCTATCGATGAAGGGTTCGACAATCCCATGCTGGAAGCAATATTAAGGCTGCATTTAACCAATCACCTTCCTGTCAGCGGCGAAGCTTACATTATTACCAGTTTCGATTCTCTGCAATTCAGTGATTATGATTCAAGTGGTGCGAAAGTGGACACCTTCCTCACAGGATTCCTGCCGGATGCTGAGATCGGACCTGACGGATATGTAACCGAAGCAGGCGAAGCCCCGGTGGAAGTTACTCTGGATGAAGATCAACTCGAAATGTTCGCCGGAGCTGGGGAAAACGAGCCACTCTACTTCAAAACAATGGTCATTGTGAAACCAACAACTGGAATCGTTAATGCTCGCCTGAGTGATTATATCACGGTGGGAGCTTCGGCAACGGTGTACCTTGAAATAGGCGAGGATGATAACGGAGGAGGGCAGTAAAATGAAGAAAATCATGCTGATTATCTTGATCGCTGTACCGTCTGCCTTCGTCTGGGGACAATCTGGATACTGCGCCAGAAGCATGGGTATGGCTGGCGCTTACCAGGGTATGGCAACCGGAGCTGAGGTTTCACTCTGGAATCCCGCCAATCTCGCTATGCCGGGTTCGCCGCGCAGCAGCCTCGATTTGCTTAATTTCGGTCTCAGCATCGGCAACAACCAGTTCGATCTGAGCCTCTATAACAAGTATTTCAGCAAGAGCTATTTCGATTCGCACGATAAATGGGATGACGAAGCGAAGAGCGCCATTTCCGGCGAAGCAGAGGACGGCATCTGTCTGTTTACGCGCATGCACGTCACAGCGCTGGCATTCTCTTATGACAAGTATGCCGTAGCTATAAACAGCTTTGCGTACGCCGACGGTAAATTCCCTGAAGAGCTGATCGAAGTGCCCTTACAGGGGTTGGGAATGGATCCTGTGGACCTAACCGACATAGAGGGAGAAGCGATCCTCGGCACCGAGATCGCCTTTTCCGGCGCACATACGTTTAACCTGAACCTGAACTGGCTCGATTATATCCGCGTTGGAGGAACGTTTAAGTACCTGATCGGGCACGCCTATGCCGTGGTCGATGACGCCGGGGGCGTGGTACTATCAAACACTGATTCCATCGCGGTTGAAGGCAGTTACAGAACTTTCCTGGTCAATCCGTACGATGATAAGGGCGATACCGGTCACGGTGTCGGTTTAGATATCGGCGCGGCGGCAGTAGTTAACGAGAAACTATCAGTTGGGCTCGCCATCCATAACGTTTTCGGCAGCATAGGATTTAAAGGCTGTGAAGAAGCTGTCGGAAGCTATTCTTTTCATGAACCGGGATTGGATCAGGATGAATTCGACAACATGGAAAGCTACTTCGATAGTTCGACGACGGATAATTTCATTTCAAATCGCAAGGTGACCTATACCCTCCCGAAATCGTTCGTATTGTCGGGAACATATCAGGTCAATCCCAGGATCATTGTGGAAGCGGATTACCACCAGGGATTGAATAACACTGCCGGCGGTTCGACGAAGCCGCGCTTAGCCGCCGGAACAGAGCTTCGGTACCTAAGATGGCTGCCAACCCGTTTTGGCATGGGATTGGGCGGCATACAGGGATTCACACTTGCTTTCGGGTTCGGGTTTGATTTCGGAGCCTACAAAATGGATATCGGCATGGCTGGACAACGGGGGTTGTTCAATCATGCCAACGGAATCAATTTCGCTATGTCGCAGAGGCTGGTCTTCTGAGATTTGTGAACAGGCACAAGATAAGGATGGGGCTGTCCCAAAAGAGGAATATTTAGTCATTGCGAGGAATCAGCCGTCTGGCTGATGACGTGGCAATCTCCTATTTTACAAAATCTTAAGGATCGCCACACTTCATTCGCGATGACAGTAAATAGACTTTTAGGACAGCCCGTTTTTTCTTTAGAGAGGAATCAGTGATGGATTTATAATTCTAATCCCTTTGCTTTGCAGTATGCTCTGACGAATTCCATGAAGTGTGGCGGGCAACCTTCCAGCCAGAGAGCCTGGGGGTCGGATTCGAACTGTTCGAGGAAGGTTTCCAAACAACAGTCGCCGTAGCACCAGATATGTTCGGAGCCTTCTTTCACTTCAATATCTTCAGCCTGATATCGCAGTCCCAGCAGAATCGTCTGCGGGTCTTCTTTAAGAAGTCCTGCCATATTGAGACGATCCAGAGCATGGCGTAGCGACGACATGCAACCCACGCATCCGCCTCTAACTTTGACGTCAATACCTTTATAAACAGCCTGCGAAGAAAGAACCGGGCGTTGGAAATGCCTGCGCAAATTTTGTATAGGCGCGCCCTGCAGTTCCATCATATCGAGGTCGATGGGACCAAAGTCTTCATCCGAAGCCATGCGGAGCATAGTTATCTCTTCGGGATCCACACCCATCAGGTAAGCTCCAACCGCGTCTGCGGCAACTATATTATTCGAGGCGATCAGCAGGTTGAAATCTTCAACCGGCGTGCCGCATATAGGAGCTTGACCTTCCAGAGCCCAGATGCCGTCGATTAGAGTGACGTCGGGATTCACGAGGTAGAGATAATCAACGAGAAAGCGGTGCAGATCTTCGCGATGATGCTTCATGCGGAAGTGTTCGGGAATCAGTCCGAAGAGGTTCTTGATGCCCAGCGAAACGCCGGTGTGCATGTGCAGCTTCAGCTTGGGCAGGTCGATCAGGACTTCGTAATCCCGCAGGACTTTTGGGACGGGGATCGTCTCTTCGAGTTCTCCATGGGGATTTTTCTCCCAATTCTCTTCCGATTCGTCAAAATAGACGAAGTGAGCTTCCGTTTCTTTTATATAGTCGCCAATTCCGAGAAGCTGTTCACCCGCTCTGCACGATAGTCCAATCCCCGGTTTGTCGCCCACGCCGATAGATTTGGCGCCATGATCGCG
>JALGVT010000077.1 GCA_025774555.1 candidate division LCP-89 bacterium | reverse complement strand
CACAGCGATTTGTGCGTTAGCTGACCAGGTGGTATCGAAGGGAGATATCTGCACCGGATCTGTCCAATGGTTTCCGTCCGAATGGGCGTATAAAATATCATCCATCCAGGGATCACCCAAGCGCGAATCGTCAGCCCAGACCACGTGGATGTTTCCATCTGGAGCGATACTCATATCATTCGAACTTGACGAACCCGGGGTGTTAGAGATGTTAATTGGATCAGACCAATGAACAGGTTGGGCGTGAGAGGAGATACAGTTAACAAAAACTAACAAGAGAACTAATACAGCCAACCGTTTGAACATAACAACCTTCAAATTAATAATATCCCTCCCCGAATATACACATTTTTTAAGTCTTTGTCAATAGCTCTGAGGGAAATATTGAAAATGATTTCAGATTATTTCGGGAATGAGGGATTTCTTCTGTTGTATAAGTAGTTTCCTTCTGACCCTCATCATTGCCTTGTCATTAAAAAAGCCGTCAGGAGAAAGTTCCTGACGGCATGTTAAATCAAATTAAAGCAGTTAAGCTAACGGCAGTTCCGCATCGTTTCGGAGGGGATTTTCAAGCAGATCTTCAGTCCACGTAGCCGAGGGCGCGCAGTTGCTGCATCTGCTGGTGTGTTAATCCGTTCGAGCGCGGCACCGGCACATCCATTTTTGCTTCGGTCACTTCATCTAAGAGAAGCGCCATCGAATCGATCAGCGCAACGCCCGGCTGGTAGTGGTTCTGATGTTCCTGAGGATCGGCGGCATGGTCGAAGAAGAGGGTGTCAACTTCGCCGGATTTGACCTGCTCGCGCAGGATTAATTTTTGCTTGCCAATGGTCACGCTGCGCCACAATAATCCACCCTTCTCGACCGCCATGTAACGCGGTCGATCCGAACGGGGATAAGGATCCAATAGCGAAAATCCTTCAGCTCCCGGCAGGATTTCCCGGGCGTCAACTAAATCCAGAACGGTTGGCGCGATATCAGCAATAGAAACACCCGCTGTCTGTTCCGGCAATTGAAACGCCCATCCCGGCGGGGGGATAATAATCAGCGGAATCCGCACTGATTCTTCAAACAAGGTTCTACCGTGATCCCAGCCTCCGTGCTCGTAGAACTCTTCGCCGTGGTCGGCGGTTATGATGAGGATGGTATTGTCCATCATCCCCAGATTATCCAAGGTTTCGACCATCTCCTCGACAGCCCTGTCGATATTGCGCACGCCGTCCTGGTATCGTTGGTGCAGTTTTTCCATGACGGCGGCTTCCATCGATTTAAATTCCACCGTTTTAGCTCGCCGGGACCTGCGCCCAAAGATGGGATAATAGAGCATTTCGAGGTCGAGAATCCCATCGGAGAAAGGAGCAGATATGTAGGGTTGGTGTGGTTCCAGGTAATGCATGTAAAGGAACTGGGGTTGCGAGGAACTTGAGGCGAGGGATTTACCTGCTAACCGGTTCATTTGCTCCCAATCCGCGGTGATCGAATTGGTGCTGCAAAAACCGAGTTGGTAGCACAATTCCATCTTCAGGCTCATTAAGCCGTACACGACATCGAGAGGATTTTCACGGGCAGGGAAAAGAAGTTGTGTAGGTCCTTTCTGCTGGAGAAGTTGGAAATCGTCGAAAGAGTGACTGAAACCATGCAGTTCAGAAACGTTGGGATTGGCGGATAATGCAGTACAGTAATAGCCCTCTTTGCGCAACACATGCGCCAGAGTGGGCTGCTCTTCTCGGAGACGTCCTAAAAGGGTCAGTGCTGGACGATCAGGAAGGCGGGAAGTCAGCAGGGAGAAGACGGCGGGAAACGTCCAGGATGAGGTTGAGTAGCAGTCGACATAGGCGCGGCCACGCCGTGCTAAATCATCGATATATGGAGTCAATCCCATTTCTCCACCGCAGGCACCTACGTGATCAGCGCGCAGCGCATCGAACAGGAGGATGATCACATTAGGGCGAGATTTCTTCGCCTCGGTTTTATCTGCGGAATGAGTGAGATTGCCAAAGAAGATGTGGGGAGATAAAACAGCAGCGATGCTGATCAGAACTGGCGCTAAGAGTAGAAACCGGTTTAAGCCAGCCCAGGATTTCACCCGGCGATAGAGGAGGAAACCAAATATTAGTGAGACGCCCGCTACCAGAGCGAGAACGAAGATGTTGGAAAGTTCGAACGCAGTATAGGGGAAATATCTTCTGATTACTTTTGCCAGCGCGAGTACAGTTAAAATTATGGAGAATAATACGATGAAAGTCTTGGTAGCTGCAGGTGAGGTTTCTGAGTTGGCTCGGCGCGCCAACTTCCGGTTGATAATGAATCCAACTAGAATAGTAATAATCAGAAACACAATCAGGATGGCGGTTATGATATAAGGTGAATGAACGGTAAGAAGTTTATAGAGGTAGACTCTCGCTAAGCGTTGAATAATGATATAGAGCAGGATGACGAAGAGAAATACATAACGATCCCACGACCAGACGGTTTTTGGAAAGAAGCGGCGGTTCAGATGGTTGATGATCTCGCCGAATCCGCCAATAAATAAAAAAATCGAGACGTAGTATATAATCCCGGTGATGGTTCGGCGAAGTTCGAAATGATAGATACCCAGCAGGCTGCTCAGGGTGTTTTCCCATAGCAAAAACAGGAAACCTAGGTAGGCATAAGTTAGCCAGTGTCGATATCTACTTATTAAGCGGGACATGATCTCTTTCAATGCGATTGGTCGGCGGTATCGTTAATCTTGTCTATCTGTTTTTCAGATTTTCTGTTTCTCTACATATACATTTCACCCTGCAAAATATTCATAGGTATGGCGAGGTTGCACTTATGAACATAATCCTCTACGATATATATCAAGTAATTATAGTAGTTTTGCAAAATTGGTGCCAGACATAGAATCAGAGGTTAGCGGAAGAGGCGGTTCTCTTGAATCCACCAGGGTGTTTTCAAGGAGGTGGATAGGCTTGAATTCTTTTCTTCACCAATTCTCCCTCTCGACCTTGACATTGGCATTATTCCTGTGTATATTTTAAGTATAAAGCACGTATTATATATCAGCATAGCGAGGATATACGCACAAAATAGCTGAAAATATCTCTGCGATAACCTCAGAGCGAGCCGCTCTGGTCGGTTTGGTCATCAAGGGAACAGACCCCTGGGTCACGGAGGATTCGCTCGAAGAACTGGCGCTTTTAGCTGATACCGCAGGAGCGGCAGTCGTCGAACGTTACGTGCAGGTGCGCAACAAACGCAATCCGGCAACCTTTATCGGTCTCGGGAAAGTGAAGGAGATTGCTTCCTGCAACGGGCAGTTCGATCTGGTAATTTTCGATGATGACTTGAGTCCCGCTCAAGTTAATACGGTGGAAAGATTGATCGGGAAGCGCGTCATCGATCGTTCCGGATTGATTCTGGACATTTTTGCGAGACGCGCCCGCACCCGAGAGGCGAGAACTCAGGTAGAGCTTGCTCAGTTGCAGTACCTCCTGCCGAGACTGACTGGTCAGTGGAAGCACCTCGAACGGCAGGCTGGCGGCATCGGTCTGCGCGGTCCCGGTGAAACACAGCTCGAAACCGACCGCCGCATGATCAACAAACGCATCACCCGGCTGAAGTCCGACTTAAAGCGTATCGAGAAACAGCGGAGCACCCAGCGGAAAAAGCGGAGCGATCAATTTAAAGTAGCAATCGTCGGTTATACCAATGCCGGTAAATCGACACTGCTGAACGCCATGACCGAGGCAGACGTTTTCGTGGAAGACCGGCTGTTTGCCACGTTGGACGCTACGGTGAGATCCATGAAGGGACTTCACGATGAGCAGGTAATTTTAATCGATACGGTCGGGTTTATCCGCAAGCTGCCGCATCATTTAGTGGCTTCCTTTAAGTCAACTCTGGAGGAGACGGTCAGGGCAGACCTGCTGCTTCACGTTATCGACCTATCCCACCCGCATTATATTGACCAGATGAAGCAGGTTGAAGAGATGTTGATCGATATGGGTTTAAAAGAACGACCGAAAATCCTGGTGTTCAATAAAGCTGATAAGGTGGAACATCCGGCGGAAATAAAACGAATGCGTGACGAATATCCCGATGCTGAATTCATCAGCGCTTTAAAAGGCATTCGCGTCGCCGCGCTGAAGAAGAGATTGAGCAGGGTGAAGAAACAGTTGCAAAAGGGAACATTAAAAAGATAAAAATAACATGGAAAAACAACCATTCATTAAACCGGATATCGACAGTATCCCGAAACCTGACCCGGAAATGGCGGGGCACAAAGAAGAAGACAGCGGTAAGGGCAAGCCGAAGGAAATAGATTTCAATCTGTTACCTGAAGAATTGGAAGCCTACCTGAATCAGTATGTGGTGGATCAACCGGAAGCCGTTGAAGTGCTTGCCACCAAGATATGCACGCATTTCAACCGCATGAGATTGGAAATCGAAGAGGGCGCTTCCAACGATCAGGCACTGGGAAATATCAAGTCGAACATGCTTATGATCGGACCGACTGGCGTCGGCAAAACCTTCATCATCAAGCTGATTGCTGACCGCATCGGAGTTCCCTTTGTCAAAGGTGACGCCACCAAGTTCAGCGAGACCGGTTATGTCGGCGGAGACGTCGAAGATTTAGTGCGAGATCTCGTGCATGAAGCGGATGAGAATATCAAGCTGGCTGAATACGGTATTATCTACATCGATGAAATCGATAAAGTCGCCGCATCGCCCAGTCAATACGGTCCGGACGTCAGCCGCAGCGGTGTACAGCGAAATCTGCTTAAACTTATGGAAGAGACCGAAGTTGATATGAAAGTTCCTCATGACCTCGCCAGCCAGATGGAGGCGGTCGTGCAAGCACAGCGCACCGGAAAAGCAGAACGTAAAAAGGTCAATACTCGTAATATCCTCTTCGTGGTTTCTGGAGCTTTTGATGGTCTGGCAGAGAGGATTAGAAAGAGGATATCTTCTCAGGGTATTGGTTTTAAAAGTGACGTCGGTTTATCACCTGAGGAAGAAGCAAACCTGCTGCAGATGGTTGCCACGAAAGACCTGATCGATTACGGCTTTGAGTCTGAATTTATCGGTCGCTTGCCGATAACGGTTACTTTGAGCGATCTGGACGAAAATAGTCTGTACCGAATCCTGTCCAATCCAACGTGCGCTGTCATCCAGGCGAAAAAACGTGAGTTTCGCGCCTACGGTATAGAACTTGTTTTCGAGGATGAAGCGTTGCGCAAACTGGCTGAGCGTGCCGCCGCTGAGGAGACCGGGGCAAGAGGGCTTCTCTCAGCTCTCGAAGGTGTCTTGATAAAATTCGAGAAACGGCTGCCGACAGTTGGCGTGAAGAAGCTGACCGTTACAGGGAAGCTTGTCGACGAACCAATGAAAGAGATGCAGAGAATCATTTTCGATTACGCACTGCGATCTTTCGCTGACGAGTTCGTCACCAAGACGGGGATTAAGCTCACCTACAGTCCTGAAGCTGAAAAACAGTTAAAGAGCGCCGCTGCTAAAAAAGACGGCGATGCCAGAGAAATACTTCAGAAGCAGTTGAAGGATTATATCTACGGTGTGAAGCTGATGGGATTGGACGAATTGATTGTCACTGAGGAGATTCTGAAAGATCCGGGAAACATGCTGGACAAGATGATCAAAAAAGCCTATGATAAAAAAGAAGACGGGAATCTTCCGTAGGAGTGGCTACGCCAGAACCCGCGGTAGGAAGAACCTACACTATTGACTAATAATCTTAAAGAATGCCATGTTCCTTCAGCCAATTATAACCCGAAATGGATTTGAAG
>JALGVT010000042.1 GCA_025774555.1 candidate division LCP-89 bacterium | reverse complement strand
GTTCAACCCGACGGCGATGATCAGCTACGCCCTGCCTGAAGCCGGCAAGGTTACGCTGGACGTCTATGACGTCAGCGGACGCCTGGTCAGAACGCTGGTAGATGGATTCCGCGACGCCGGTATCCACGAAGCGACCTTCGAGGCTTCCGGATTGGCGTCAGGCATCTACTTATATCGTCTGAATGTTGCCGATTTCACGGCAACCGGCAAGATGGTGCTGATGAAGTAAAACGGTAAAAGGCAAAAGGTAAAAGTGATCCCCCCTCAGTGTGAGGGGGGATTTGTTTTAGGTGATCTGGCGGACTGCTCCGAAGGTCCGAAGGACTCCTTTGGAGAGTGCCTTCGGCACGTTCCGGCTTCGCCTGCACTTAGTCCATCCTACAGTTCTGTCGTCAGGGGTGTACTTTGCGAGGATATCAGGTGATGATTTCAGCGGGGTGCAGAAGTTTGCGGTGGTGAGGTGAAGAATCGGTCCTGTCATGTCATCCTGAACGAAGCCAAAGGCGGGGGAAGCCCCGCAGGGATGCCTTCGGTTCACCCCCGCCCTACCTGGATTCCGGGGCGCCGCCCGGAATGACACCCAGTAATAAAAAAAGGCAGCATCACTGCCTTCTGCCACGGGGTTAAAACCCCATGCCCAACTTTCACCTCAAGTCGTTAAAACGACTGGATCCAAATGTCTGGGTCAGGGACGACCCCGACTACGGTTTAAAACAGCCAACTGCTAACCGCTACTTCCCCGCCTTCTTCAACGCCATGCGGATGCGTTCCGGGGTGACCGGCAGTTCGTCGATGCGGACGCCGGTGGCGTCGTAGATAGCGTTCAGGATAGCCGGTATGGTCGGCATGATGGCTCCTTCTCCGACTTCTTTGGCTCCAAAGGGTCCGTGAGGTTCATGGCTTTCCACAATGATGGCTTCAAGCGGCGGCATGTCCAGTGAAGTAGGCATTTTGTATTCAGCTAAGTTAGAATTGATCACTCTGCCGCATTTGTCGTAGATAATTTCCTCCATCAGCGCTTCGCCCATCCCCATCATCATCGAACCTTCCATCTGCCCTTCAACCTGCGTGCGGTTAATGGCGAAACCGCAGTCGTGCGCGCCGGTGATTTTATCCACCGTAACCTGACCGGTTTCGAGGTCAACGGTTACTTCAGCCACTTGAGCGCTGCATCCGAAAGCTGGACTGGTGCCAACCGCGGCTCCTTTGAACGATCCGCCCAGCTTGGGCGGACTGTACTTTCCTGTCCCTACGATTGATCCCTTTTCAAGAAAGGCAATGCGTGAGGCTTCATGGAAGGTCAAATTGCCGCTCTTCACGGTGCCTCTAAATCCGCGGTGTTCTTTGCGGTACTCGGTGCGCAGATCATCGATGTCCAGTTCGCCTTTCGAGCTGATTACTTCACCATCGACAATATCGAGGTCTTCAACATTCGCGCCAGTCTTTTCAGCTATGACTTCCAATATCTGCTTTTTTACCGATTCCGCTGCTTCCTTCGCTGCCGTTCCGGTCATCAGCGTCGTTCTGGATGAGTAGGCTCCCAGATCTACAGCCAAATCTGAATCTCCGGACTGCACTTTGACGTCGGATAATTTTATCCCGAGCACTTCCGCGGTGATCATCGCCAGCATGGTATCGCTGCCCTGCCCGATGTCCGCCGCACCGGATTTAACAATGACTCCGCCGCCCACTTCGCTGAGTTTCGTTATAACGGTGCAATGCGGAGTCCTGGAATAGTAAATCGGATAGCCGGCTCCCGATACGAAAAAGCCGCAAGCGGCTCCTATGCCTTTACCAGCCGGTTTATCCGTGCGCTTTTTCTTCCATAGAGCGCTGTCCCTGACTGCTTCCAGGGCTTCTTTCATGCCGAAGCTGGAAAGATAGAGTTCATTACAGGTGGTCTCCCCCGCTTCGCGGACATTCTTTAAGCGCAACTCGACCGGATCCATTTCCAACTCTTCAGCTATGCGGTCCAGTTGGATCTCAAATAGCGCTCGCGCTATGACAGCTCCATGTCCCCGCTGCGCGCCGCAAACCGGCTTATTGGTCACGACGCGGCAGCCGTCGTATTTCATGTTCTCGAGGCGGTAGGGTCCGCCAAGGAGCGAACCGGCATAATAGACCGTGGCAATTCCAAAGCTGCAGTAAGCGCCTCCATCCAGCGCGCATTCGTGTTCGAGGAAACAGATCGTGCCATCTTTTTTCACGCCGGTAGTCATTTTATGGTAAAACTGATGCCGGGCGCGTGAATGCAGGAAAACCTGTTCGCGGTCAAAGGTCGTTTTGACCGGTTTGCCGGTTTTCATTGCCAGCAGGCAGGTGATCAGTTCCATAGTCGAACACGACGCTTTGGGACCGAATCCTCCGCCGACGGCAGGTTTGACCACGCGCACCTTGTGCAGCGGCAATCCCAGCGCCATACCGATAGTACGCTGCACATAATGAGGCGCCTGCGTGGAACTGTACATGGTCAAATAGCCTCTATCATCGAAAGAAGCCAGCGCGGACTGCGGTTCGATGAAAGCGCCATCCTGCATCTTCGAAGTCAGCGTATCGGTGCGGACGATATCAGCCTCTTTCTTTGCCGCTTCAACGTCACCGAAATCCCAGTGGACTTCCTGTACTGTGTTTCGCCTGTATCTCTCATGGAGTTGCGGAGCGTCCTCATCCCGCGCTTTATGCATATCCAGCACAGTCGGAAGTTCTTCAAATTCAACTTTGATCAAATCAAGGGCTTTGCGGGCAATCTCGGGCGTTGTGGCGGCGACAGCAGCAATCTCATCGCCGACATAGCGCACCTTATCCTGCGCTAATATCTGTTCATCGTACCGCGCCGGGCTGACACCGTAGGCAATCCCCAGCGTATCTTCTGAGGTGACGATGCCGATCACTCCCGGCAACTTTTCAGCTTCAGATATGTCAATGCTGATGATATTTGCATGCGCCTGCGGACTGTGCAGGATCGCTCCATAAAGCATTCCCGGCATGGAGAGATCATCGGTATATTTCGCTCTACCGGTTACTTTATCGAAGGCGTCAACGCGGGGAGCGCGGGTATTCAATATCTTGTATTCTTTCATTTTGTCCCCCCTGATTTGTCTTCGGTATTTGCCATCTCATCTGCGGCAGTCAGGACGGCTTCGGTTATCTTCTGGTAGCCAGTACAGCGGCAGAGATTGCCTGAAAGCGCCTTCCTGATTTCTGCTTCCGTCGGTTTGGGATTCCGCTTCAACAGCGCCAGTGAATTCAACACCATGCCCGGCGTGCAGAAACCGCACTGGATTGCTCCCACTTCGACGAAAGCCTTCTGCACAGGGTGTAATTCAAGTCCGTCCGCCACGCCTTCGATGGTCAGGATATCGTGTCCCTGCGCTTCCACAGCGAGCACCAAACAGGAGAATACCGGCACGCCGTCCATTAAGACGGTGCAGGCTCCACAGTCGCCGATGCCGCACCCTTTTTTGGTGCCGGTCAGCCCGATCTCGTGCCTGATGACGTCCACTAATGGGGTATTAGGTTCGACCGCCAGTTCGTAATCTTCACCGTTGACGGTTAAAGTGATTAGTTTTTTCATTATTTAGATGCGAGTTACGAGTTTTAACAGGCGTCGAGTACGGGGACTCGACAGCACAATCCTACGGGGAATAGTTGCGAGCTGCGAGTTTTCCTCAACTATTTCGGCGTCAGGTCACCGCTTTGCTAAGGACCTGACGCAACCCAGAAGTATCGAGTTCGGGGACTCGACAGCACGGATAGTTAGGAGATGCGAGTTACGAGAAATGATTTAATATCCCCGCCATAAATGACGGGTCTACGTTCAAACAATCCCCGACAAGTCGGGGCTTCTCTCCGTGCGTTGAGCCCCTTTCAAGGGGCTTGCTTGTTCGTAGACCGGTGCTTCAGCGCCGGGACTCAATGCCGTAATTTGTTTTCCCCGCCCTGCTCCGAAGGAGTCCCTTGCGGGAAAGGACGGGTCTACGTTCAAACAACCCCCGACAAGTCGGGGCTTCTCCCCGTGCGTTGAGCCTCTTTTAAGGGGCTTGTTTATTCGTAGACCGGCGCTTCAGCGCCGGTGTCTAAACATCGAGTGCAGAGACTTGACGCCACGGTCTTAATATAGCTCTTCCCCCGCCATAAATGACGGGTCTACGTTCAAACAACCCCCGACAAGTCGGGGCTTCTCTCCGTGCGTTGAGCCTCTTTCAAGGGGCTTGTTTATTCGTAGACCGGCGCTTCAGCGCCGGGAATATTCTAAGAATTAATTAGGCGAATATTGTTAAGAAATTTCAAAATCCTTATAAATCTGACCATTAGCATGATGCTGTTGTTGATTATTGACATAATTAATAATTCGATCTGAATCTTGCGGACTAACACTTATTAGTCCATAACCTGTTTGCCATAATATTGGTGATTCTGGATGCATTTTGTTAAGTCGGTACGAACTTGCACCTTTTAGCTCACCGATAAATTTCGACATCACGATTGTTGGTGGTACTTTTAACACAAGATGAATATGATCCTCAATACCACCACTGGCTAATAATTTCAGCCCTCTCTCCTGTTTGCATCTCTCGATAATTAAAGAGTAGATTATCTTCTTGTCTTCTCCCGTGATTCGGGGTTCAGAATTTTTAGTACGCCAAATGACGTGGAAATAAATATTTGAATAGATTTTCTGTGGCATTATTGACATCAATTAGTTTTTTCCCCGCCCTGCTCCGAAGGAGTCCCTTGCGGGAAAGGACGGGTCTACGATTCAAACAACCCCCGATAAATCGGGGCTTCTCGTTGCTCCATTAGCTAATCTGGTGGACTGCTCCGAAGGAGTGCCTTCGGCACGCTTCGCTTTGCTGCGCTTAGTCCACCCTACCCTATTGCGCTCCCTTCACTGCCCTTTCCAATACCCGCTTCACGAGCACTTTTACCATATCGACGCGGTAGGTCTTCGAACCGCGGTGATCGGTGATCGGTTTGCATTCGGTTGCAGCGATTTCGCCTACCTTTTCAAATAATTCTGACGATGGTCTGTTGCCGATCAGCGACTTTGCTGCTTTGGGAATCAGAATTGGTTTGGGAGCGACCGCACCTAGAGTAATACGCGCATCGCTGATCTTGCCGTCATCCCCTATAGTTACCTTAGCCGCCGCATTCACCACTGATATCTCCAAGGCTTTGCGGTTAGCTAATTTGGTAAATGAACTGCCGGTCTGCGGCGGCGCTTTCGGGAAGATGATTTGGGTAAGGATTTCACCTTCAGCCAGAGTTGTCCTGCCGGGTCCGGTGACAAAGTCTTCTATGGGGATTGTTCTCGTTCCCTTTATCGAACATATCTCTAATTGCGCTCCCAGAGCGACCGAAGGCAGCAGTGCGTCGGCAGCGGGGCGGGCATTACAGATGTTGCCGCCGATAGTGCCTCTATTCCTCACCAGCGGAGATCCCAAAGAATCACATCCTTCAGCTAAAGCCTGCAAATTTTCCTGAATCAGCTTAGAATCGCATATAGCAGCGATGCAAGTCATTGCGCCTATGGCAATGCGACCGTCCTGCAGCGCTTCAATCCCCTGCAGTTCGGGGATGTGCGAAAGTGCAATCATGTATTCAGGGGGATGTTCAACCGCCTTTTGCGGCTTTCCTGTTTTCGGATCGCAGCCTTTGCAGCGCGGCAGGTGTTCTGGAATAATGGGGATGCGAATATCGACCAGGATATCCGTACCGCCTGCCAGAACGGCGGCTCCCTGCGGACCGTACTGTTTCAGCAGCACGCAGGCTTCTTTTATGGTATCAGGCTGCAATACGTCAAAACGCGGCAGCATATTTATCTCCATGTTGTTATTTTCAGCTCTGCAGACGCAGGATTAAAATCCGACGCCCAACCATAGGGTCAAGTGGCTTCCCGAAGGGATTCCTTCGGAAAAAGCCACTGGCACCACTTTCAACAGACAGACAGGAATACGCCGGTGGGCGCACAAGTGTCTGTCCTACCCAGATAATCTCAGGCGTCAGGTCTCCACTTCGTTCAGGACCTGACGCAACAGGAAATTCACCAGCACACTTAATACTTTACTCTGACTTCTTCAATTCATCTCGGGCGATTACGAGCTTCTGGATTTCATTGGTTCCTTCGAAGATGCGGGTGATGCGAGCGTCGCGGTAGAAACGCTCTATTGGATAATCGCGCATGTAACCCATACCACCGTGGATCTGCACGGCATGATCGGCACATTTAGCCAGCTCTTCACTGCAGAACAGTTTGGCAATAGCGGCTTCCTGGGTGATGTTCTTTCCTTCATCATACATCCAGGCGGTGCGATAGACCATAGTATCCATGGCGTAAACGGACGTAGCCATTTCAGCCAGCATCCACTGGATCGCCTGCAGTCTGGCAAGCGGCTTGCCGAACTGAACCCGCTGCTTGGAATGTAATACGGACAGATCGGTCACTTCTTTGGCAGCTCCTAGAGAAAGCGCAGCGATACCAACTCTGCCAACGTCCAGCGTCTTCATGGCAACCCCGAAACCCTTATTCTCTTCGCCCAGCATATTTTCCGCAGGCACTTCCATATCTTCAAAGAAGAGATCGGTGGTGTGCGATCCCCGAATCCCCATTTTTTCTTCCGGTTTGCCCGCTTTGAATCCGGGCGTATCCTTATCCACCAGAAAAGCGGAAATGCCGCGCATGCCGGCTTCGGGTTTGGTTAACGCGAAAATAGAATAGACGTCCGCTATGCCGCCGTTAGTGATGAAGGTCTTCTGACCGTTGATGATATACCGATCGCCTTTTTTTACGGCAGTTGTTCTCATCGCTCCGGCATCAGATCCAGCCTGCGGTTCGGTCAGGGCAAATGATGCCAGCTTTTCACCAGCGCACATTGCCGGCAGCAGCCGTTTCTTCTGCTCTTCCGTCGCTCCAAGGTACACAGCCATCGCGCCGATAGAGACATGCCCGCCGATGACGACAGCCGTCGAGAAACAGGCTCGAGCTAACTCTTCGAGCATGATGCAGTAGCCGATTTCGCCCATGTCCGCTCCGCCATATTTCTCAGGGAACGGCAGTCCGAGGAAGCCCAATTCGGCTGCTTTATCAATGATTTCGCGGGGCACGTCGGAATTTTTATCGTTGGCTTCAGCGTGCTGTCTGACCTCTTTATCCGCGAATTTGCGCGCCAGTTCGCGCACCATTTCGTGCTCTTCACTGAATGTGAAATCCATGCGTTTCCTTGTATAGCTTTGTTATCTCAGGCGTCAGGTCACACCTGATGTACCATCAATCAAGACCTGACGCAACGGGAAACTTACCCCGCCCTAAAGGACGGGTCTACGTTCAAACAACCCCCGACAAGTCGGGGCTTCTCGTTATAGCTCCGCCCGGGAATCAATTTCCGGGCAATTTCCTGCTGTCCTACTGAAGTAGGACGCTTCTTTTTACCACCAGACAAGAATACGCCGGGGGGCGCACAAGTGTCTGTCCTACCCAGATAATCTCAGGCGTCAGGTCTCCACTTCGTTCAGGACCTGACGCAAAGGTAACATGAGACTCTTCGCTTCGCTCAGAGTGACATAATAGCCACTTACGGTATCACGATCGAACGGAGCGCATGCGGATCGTTGGTTCTCAGCAAATCGAAGGCGTCGTCGATTTTTTCCAGCGGGAATTTACCAGTAACCAGTTCCTTCAGCTTGATCTTGCCGGTGCGCGCCATCTCCACGATCCTGGGGTAATCGACCGGACGGCAGCCCAGTGAACCGATGATCTCCTGCTCGAAGAACATAATTTTGGATGCTGGAAGTTCGACGTTCTTGTGCGTATATCCGATGACGACCGTTCTGCCGCCCTTGCGGATGCAGGCAAAAGCATCCTGAATTGTGTTGGGATTTCCGATCGCCTCGAAAGTAACATCTGCACCGCCGCCGGTCATCTTCTTGATGGTTTTGTCAATGCGTTCAACGTCTTTAGCATTGACTGTCCCCTGTGCGCCCAGTTTTTTCGCCATCTCCAGCTTTTCGGGGACGATGTCAACTGCGATGACGGAAGCTCCTACCGCAGCGGCAATCTGCACAGTATTAATGCCGACACCGCCGCAGCCGAAGACCACCACATTATCACCGGCTCTTACCTGCCCGCGATTGACCACGGCGTGAAAGGGCGTTGAAATCGCATCCGCGATGATCGAGCCCTCTTCCAGAGGCACATCGTCCGGCATGTGGATGGCATCTTTGGCGGGGGCGATGACATATTCGGCGTAAGCGCCGTCGATATGATTGCCGAACATGACCATATTGTCGCAGATGTTCTCTTTGCCGATGCGGCAATTCGGACAGTAGCCGCAGGTCAGCACCGCAGGAAGAAGCACTCTATCACCATCCTTGAAGTTCTTGACTCCCGATCCGGTCCCCGCCACGATGCCTGAGGGTTCGTGCCCTAAAATCAACGGCGGATCCTTGAAGGTCGGCACGTCGTGGTCGATATAGTGCAAATCGGTGTGACAAACGCCGCAGGCGGCGACTTTCACCAGTATTTCTCCCGCGCCCGGTTGGGGCGTGGGGACTTCGGTTATCTCCAGAGGCTTTCCGGAACCGTGAAACAGTACCGCTTTCATATTTCCTCCCCGTAAATTCAAGTTAAAACTTAAAGCTGAAAGTTTAAAGCTATGCTATTATTTTTTATCAGGTTCTATCTTGCGAGTGTAAATGACATAATATTCTCCCGCCGGATTGCCGTAGCACTTCCCGCAGGTCTCATCTGCATTATCGGGACCCTCATACCGCTCGATTTTGACCTCGAAGCCGAGGGATTCGTACAGTTCTTTCAGCTCATCGATGCGGTCAGTACCGACGGTGTTGCGTTGCTGCCAGGTCATGATATTAATTCAGTTATCACCCAATCCCACCCGGAAATGAATTTCCGGGCTAATTTGTTGCTGTCCCACTGAAGTGGGACGCTTTTTTCACTGGCAGACGAGGGCGTCTATCAGCACATTAATCTTAATACAGATCGTCCAGGTCGTCATCTCCGCCGCTGCCGGGCATTTCGCCGTACTGCTGGAGATGCTGCTGGATCAGTTCGCTCTCTCGCTTGGAATACATGCGGTCTTCTTCCCAGCAAAAGAGGGCGCCGTCTGCTTGGTTGTCAACTTCATCCTGAAGCGCGCTCTTAATACCAGCCGTGCCTACGATTTTTATTACTTTTTTAGTTGCATCTGCGATCTGGTACACACCTTCATCAGCAGTAATAACAGCGATGTTTTCAGCATTCAACGGCTGCCACTTATCGGGCGGTAAGTGAACCGGAGTAATCATCGCCCGCAGGTTGCACCGCAGGCATTGCAGCGCAACCGCTTCAGCCTCCTCAACTGTGAGCGAACGTTCGATCACGTCAAAGCTCTTTGCGCGCTCTGACGGATCGCCAATCTGCTTATCTATCTTTATTCTGGCATGGAAATTCTCATCCCTGCCGAGATAGGGATCATCCCGCACTTCGTCAGGCATCGGATCTGTTATTATTCCCTTCCCACCCAGCGATCTGTCTATGGCGTCAGCCGCCTTTCTTCCCGATGCAATGGCATCGATCACCGAAGCAGGACCGCTGATGCCGTCGCCCGCAGCGAAGACTCCCGGAATATTAGTCGCCATTGTTTCAGGATCGACTTTGATCAGATTACCCGGTCCGGTTTTGATATTTCCACCGATCTCTCCAACCTGCTGACCAATTGCCAACAGAGCAAAATCAGCTTCGATTTCAGTAGTTTCCGCTTCATTATACCGGGGATTAAACTTCCCCTGTGAGTCAAAAACCCGGGTGCATCGCTTGAAGCGTATCTTCCGGAGTTTATCTTTTTCAACGATAAATTCTGCAGGTCCATATCCATTGATTACTTTGATGCCCTCATCGACGGCTTGCTGTATCTCCCAGTCATGTGCAGGCATCTCATCCGGTTTTTCGAGGCAGACCATGGTTACGTCATCGGATCCCAACCGCCTTGCCGTCATGGCAGCATCTATGGCTACGTTTCCACCGCCTATAACGACCACTTTGCCGAACAATTCACCCGCTTTGCCTTGCCGAACGTTGCTCAAGAAATCGAGTGACTGCAAGACATTCTCAGTATCTTCACCCGGGATTCCCAGCTTGTGCGAAACGTTCGCTCCAATCGCTATCAATATTGCATTGTATTTGCCACCGGTTAAATCATCGAGTTGAAAATGCTCGCCCAGCTTCATACCCGTCTTTATGTCCACTCCCAGATCATCTAATACCTTGAGTTCATCATCCAGCACGGATTCGGGCAAACGGTATTCCGGGATGGCGTAGCGCAACATCCCGCCGGGCTTTCCCCTCTCTTCGAATAAGGTGACCTGATGACCGGCTCTGGCGAGGTAGAATGCCGCCGTCAATCCCGCCGGTCCCGATCCTACCAGCGCCACTTTTTCCCCGGTTGCAGCGAATTTCTTCAGGGGTTTGATCTGATCGTGCGGAGCGTTTTCGTAAACGAACCGTTTTAAAGCGCAGATTGCTATACTGTCATCGAGAGTGCTACGTTTGCATTCAGATTCGCAGGGATGAAAACAGACGTATCCTAAAATGCCGGGGAAAGGCACGCTGTCGTAAATAATATTCAGAGCAGATGCGTAATCACCTATGGCAATATGCCGGAGGTAACCGGGAATGTCGATCCCTGCAGGACAGGCATCGATGCAGGGAGCATTTTCGCCGTGGAGCACCGGCTTTGAATCCGGCTTGTCCAGCAAAGCGCCTGTGGGGCAGACTTCCACGCAGGCTCCGCAAAAGCGGCAGTATGAGTCAGGCAACAAGCCCTGTTCAGTCGTGCCAACCCAGACGCGTCCGTCTTTCAATGTCGCCGCAAGAACGTCCACTCCGCGAACATCGCGGCAGATTCTTACACAGCGCAGACAGCCGATGCAGAGGTTGTAATCCCTTTCAAAGAAGAAATCGTCAGTGATCTTCGGGAAGCCTTCATGTTCGTATTTGGGCGTGCCGTCGGGGAGTCCGATGAAATCGACTATCTTTTCCAATTCACAGCGGTTGAGGAGAATGCAGCAGCGCTGATCTTCGGGAACGTTGGATGAGCACTCCGTCAAAGAACAGCCTTCTTTCTGCGCGCAGGTCAAACAGGCGTGGGGATGGTTTGCCAGTATTTTAGAGAGCGCTTCCTGACGCGCTTTGATGATGTCATCGCCCGTAGTCCTGACCACCATTCCTTCTGCTGCTTTGGTGTTGCAGGCGCGCACCAGTCCTTCTTTCCCTTCGACTTGCACGAGGCAGAGATTGCAACTGCCATGATCTCCGGCGGTTTCATCCTGATAATCCCCAACGATGACCTCATCGCCGCGGAAGACCTGCCTGGACCATTTAACGTCCCTTACCGAAGGGAGATAGGGATGACCGCAGATGCCGGGGACGTAGATGCCGTTTTTCACAGCGGCTTTGCGCACCGGCAGTCCTTCCGGGACGGAGAAGGATTTGCCGTCTATGGTGATGTTGACGTTCATAGCACCCCCCGGGAATAAATTCCCGGGCTAATTTACTGCTGTCCCACTAAAGTAGGACGCTCAACACGGCGTCAGGTTACACCTGATGTTCCATCAGTGAATATCTGATGCAACATGAAGGAATTGCCGTCTATGGTTATGTTGACTGTCATAGCACCACCCGGGAATGCTCCAAGGGAGTCCCTATGGGAAATTCCCGGGCTATTTTTCTGCTGTCCCACTAAAGTAGGACGCTCAACACGGCGTCAGGTTACACTTGATGTTCCATCAGTGAATATCTGATGCAACATGGAATGTTTGCTAAACTCCCACCATTTTTCGGTTGGGTTGTGTCATCCACATGCTTCGTTCACGCTGAAGCGTGACCAGAAGCATGCCACCCACCCCCCGGGAATGAATTCCCGGGCTAATTTCTTGCTGTCCCACTAAAGTAGGACGCTTAATTGCTGCCTCTCACACCCGAATGAATTCGGGTGCCCAACTTTCAGGTCAAGTCTCTAAAGAGACTGGATTATATCCCAACGCCAGTGGCTTTAGCCACTTTACATAAATATTTGGGCGCCGGATTTCCTCTCTACAAAGTTGATGGTCATGTTTTCGTCTGAGAATCAGCTAGCATTCTGTTCGCTGTTCTCTGTGTTTACCACGAATGTTCTATTGCACCCGGCGTGCAGGCTTCCTGGCAGGGCAGCGGCGGACGATCTTTTACCGGTTTGCAGTCGGCGCAATCGTACTTGATCTTCTTGCGGAACTCTTCCTTGATCTGCGCCACTTCATCGTCGTAATCATCGGTGATGATTTCGAACATGCCTTTAGGGCAACCATCGAGGCAGCCATGGTGCGCACATTCGATACAATGGTCGGTATCAATGGTGATGTAGTATTCTCCACTGCCGTCCATATAGCCGTAGTTAGCTTTCATTTTATAGCCGTTAGCTGTTAGCGGTTAGCCGTTAGCTCTTTCTGCTTTTCTCTAATAAAGCTTTACCAAACAGGGCGGCTCCCACCGCGCCGGCGGTCTGCGTGTCGCCGTCGGCTTTTAGCGCTTCGATGCCGAGTTCGTCTTCGATGCGTTTGACCACTCCGATGTTCTTACCGATGCCGCCGGTGATGGCGAAGTCCTTTTCGACACCAATGCGTTCCAGCAAAGTTACAACGCGGTGCGCCATGGCGTTGCAATAAGCGGCGATCACCTTATTCTTGGGCCAGCCTTTACGCAGAAGCCCGGACGCTTCCGATTTGGCGAAAACAACGCAGGTAGATGATACCGGAGGCGGCTCTTTCTCAACATCGAACGATAGTTCTCCTATGTCTTCGATGGGAACAGCCAGCAGATCTGCGAAGACTTCCATCCCCCGACCGGTGCCGGCGGCACATTTGTCATTCATGAGGAAATTGGTCACTTTGCCGCGTTCATCGCAATGGATCGCCTTGCAGTCCTGACCACCCATGTCCAATATCGTGCGGACGGTGTTGCCATACATGAAATTGCCGCCGCGGGCATGACAGGCGATTTCAGTGATGGCTTTATCAGCGAAGGGCACGTTGACGCGCCCGTATCCCGTACCGACCTTGTAATGTATATCATCCAGGTTCATGCCGGTATTTTCCAGCGCCCAATCCATCACTTTTTGGGCGCTCTGCGGGCTGTCGCTGCCGGTGCGGGTGGAAGCGAAGGCGTACAGCTTGCCGTCCACCATGATGACTGCTTGCGAACTGACCGAACCGACGTCCACTCCGGCGGTAATGGTATCGCATCCCTTCCAATCGATATTCTCGTCGTGCCAGTTGTACTCTTTCCAGCGCCAGAATTCTCTTTCAGCCATTTATGTTCTCCGGGTTAAAAATCGGGTTGTTTGTGTGCTTCTGTCGGGGTCAGGGACGACCCCGACTACGGGATTTAGATTCTGCCAAATCCCTGCTGACGCCGGATTATACCACAGGCATCCCCAAGGGAAAATCCGACGCCCAGCCTTTAGCTCAAGTGGCTCAAGCCACCAGTGTTCTCCCAAACAGATTTATTACTACCCATCCACGGCAACCAATGCCGCGCCCAATGCTCCGATATATTCGGCGTCATCAGGGATGAACACGTCTCGTTCCAAGCCGCGTTTCAAGGAATCCACGAAGCCGGGATTGCGCGAAACCGCTCCGATCAACGCTACCTCAGGTTCGATGCCGACGCGCCTGACCATGGAGATAATCCGATCAGCTATAGCATCGTGGACGGCGCGAGCGATGTCTTTCTTGGGCGTTTTTGCATGCAGCAGTGACACAACTTCTGATTCAGCGAAAACCGCGCATTGCGCATTCATAGGAGTACTCGTTGTCGATTTGAGTGAAAGCGTACCGAACTCTTCCAACGGCACTTCCAGCGCACGTGACATAGCTTCCGTAAAGGATCCCGCTCCGGCGGCGCACTTCTCGTTGACGGCAAAATCCATTACTTTGCCATTGCCGTCCGTTTTGATCGCTCTGCCCTCTTCAGCTCCCACGTCGATAATGGTGTGAGCCTGCGGTAGGACCTCTTTCGCGCCTCTTGCGGCAGCGCCTACATCGGTGACGGATTCAGTTGCCAGCGGAGCGGATTCTCTGCCGGCTCCAGTGGCGACGATCTTATCGATCCTATCTTCGGTTACTCCGGCTTGTTCGAGCGCTTTTGCGAAGGCTGCGCGAGCGGATTCTTCCGTTTCAAAACCGGCTGTGTGTTCTGCTCTGGCAATGACTTCGCCATCTTTTAAAATCAGCACCCGGATGTTCTTCGCACCCATGTCGATTCCGGCTGTTATCATATTTTAGCTCCAAGTTACGAGTTTCGAGTTGCGAGGTTCGAGTTGTATAATTTCATAAATATTCTATTTCCTATTCAATTCTTTTAACTAATCGAAATCCAAGAGTATTTGCTTCAGTGTCAGCCAATTCCATCGCTCTATTAGCAGAACGACAACTTCCAGCCTCAGTTTTCCAACTACCACCTCTTATGCAATGTCCTTGTCCTTTGCTTCCAGGTCCTTTTGGATTTTGGCACTTACCACCGCTATATTTCCCATAGGAATCAATACACCATTCCCAGACGTTACCATGCATATCGTACAATCCCCAAGAGTTTGGTTGTTTTCTACCGACTGGATGGGTTCTATCATCAGCATTATCGTTAAACCATGCATAGTCGAATAAATGTGAACTTGAATTTCCAAAACTGTATCGCGTTTCGGAACCTGAACGACAAGCATATTCCCACTCAGCCTCGGTAGGTAAGCGGTACATTCTTTTACCTGCTTCAGAATTCAGTCTTGAAATGAATAGGTTAACTTGATTCCAACTTACTTGTTCAATTGGGTGGTCAGCAGCTTTAAAACATGCTGGATTACTCTCCATAACGTGAAACCATTGTCTTTGGGTCACTTCAGTTTTCATCATAAAAAATGCTGAAATAGTCACCTTACGTACTGGTTGCTCATCATACTCACCACCCAGTTTTTTTATTTTAGTCCCCATTTTATATGATCCTTTGGGGATTAATTCGAAATCAGTATCATCAATATCTGAATTTTGCTCAAGTTCCTCTATTGAAGTTTTTATATAACTTGATTCTGGGTAATAAGCTTTCAAATATTCCAACCGTTCATTGGCGTCTTCTGGCGGACCTTTCACAATTAGCAAATAAAGTACTTCCTCTACTACTTTGCTATCAGGATTTAACTCAATAATTTCGCTTAAAATCTCTAACGCCTTAAACGTGTTGTCTTCTATCAATGCTTTTGCTAGTTTTAATCTATTAACACCTTCATCTTCTAATTGAACACCAGGTGGAGCTACTTTACCTATCAATACAACTTTATAAAGACTATCAAGACCATATCCAATATCCATAATTGAGAAGCCAGGGAGTAGTATCGCTTCTGCGTTAGTCTCTATGATATCTTTCTTTATTTGATAATTCTCAACTGTCGTTATCCCTTTGATGTTGACACCCGCTTTTTCAATGGCTTTGAGCTTGGCATCTATTATTGCCTCATCACGATCTTGTTGAGCACCATTATAAATCTCATTTGAAAAACCGACTTCATTGACTTCAATTTCTTGTGTCAAGGAGAATTTACTCAGTAAAAATAACAAAATTAAAAGTACTACTACATACCTCATTATTCTCTCCACATTACAACCAAATGTTAGAATATTTCAAGATATATTTCGGGGTATTCCTTTTTGAACCAGTCTATGAAACCTTTGCTATTTCCCTTGAAATCCTCATGAATTAAAAGAAACAAATCATTATAAGTATGTTTGAGTCTGCTCATATAATCAGGATTCTTTGATATTTCCAGCAAAAGAAGCGATTTCTGATAATTGCTTTGAGTGTACTGTAAAGTTCTTTCTGTGTCAAGCCGATATGCCCATTTGTATTTCTGAATCCCATGCTTTGAGAATTCTTGGTAATTTGGCATTCCGCCGAGAAGATCGAAAATAACATAGAAAAGCTTTTCGATAATACTAATATCGATATTTTCTTTTAATTGACATTCTTCCTTTAATAATTCTATGATGCTAAATAGTCTATTCTTATGAATTTCATCTGAGCGTACATTTTTTTGTACCGCTTTTCCAATTGTAGTAAAGAGCTTGGATAGTCTTTTCTTCCATTCTTTTTCTTTTATCACACCAGAGTAGATGTCAAAGTTGCCTCCATAAAGCCTTTGAAAAAAAAGTACGAGATTTTCGTCAATCTCAACTTTATCCATATCAATTCTTTTTGACATCGACAAATCTCCTATTTAAATCAAACCTAAATAATCTGCGAAAGTAGTGTCATCAGCGATTATCAGCCTTTTTCAGCGGTTCAGGTTTATACACCAAAATAATGTGCTAGTTCATGTTTGCACGGCAGCTAAAAGCTGCCGGTTAGATCCCCCCTTACTCCCCCCTTAATAAGGGGGGGCTTTATCCAGCCCCAACATTGCCCCCCTTACCAAGGGGGGTGTCCGTCGGCTGACGGACGGGGGGATCAGGCCACGTCGGATTCCTCCGAAGGAGCCACTTCGTGGGGGGAATCCGACCTACTGGATTCCGGCTGTTCCGCCGGAATGATACTGTTATTGTTGTCGGGGTCGGGGACACCAAAAGGGCGCAGGCGACCGCCGACTATGTAACTTTCCTCACGCAATTCCCACCAGAATGAATTCTGGTGCCCAAATTTTGGGTAAAGTCTCTAAAGAGACTGTTTTAAAGGTTTACTATAGTGGCTTCAGCCACTTGACCTGAGATTTGGGCGTCGGATTTTAATCCGGCGGCGTGGCAACAATCAATTCCAAAAATTTAAAGGGTAAGGCAACAGCAAGCTACCCCTCTACAATATCGCTATCCCACCAGAATAAATTCTAGTGCTGATGCTGGTTCGAGATGTCAATAGACATCTGTTATTGCGGGTCGGCGCAAGACCGACCCCTACGCGTACATGACGAGTCGCAGAATTCATTTCCGGGTGGCGGGGGTCCAAAGGACTGCCTTCGGCAGAAGCATCCCCGCCCTACGGCAAACTCGAGACTCGTAACTCGCAACACTACCTCGTCTATAGACAGACAGGGATGTCTGTCCCACCCTCTGCAAGGAATTACTCGGAATTCGAAACTAATCCAGCTTCTTCAATCCCAGACGTTCCATGAATGAATCGATACGATCCATGGTGCGGGATTCGTCGAATTCGCGGGAATCGCCCATATTTCCTTCAAAGGACATGACCGGCACGTCCATGTGCGTCAAGCCCCAATGATTTTCCATGATGCCGCAGGACAACCCTTCGCAGCCGCGGTTCAAATGCAGCATCACTCCATCCAGTTCCCACTCATCGTAGATGCGTTTCATCATTCTTGTCTTGATGGTGGGATCGTAGAACTGCTGCCATTCGGGCTTGGACAGATTCCAGTCAGCAAGGATACGAAGCGCCTGGTCGCGGGTTTCGATCTTGATGCCCTGCTGCGCCGGAGTAGTTCTGGGTCCCCAGGTGCCGTCCGGCTTATCTTCCCAGATGCCGACCAGAGCGAAGGTATAAAGGGATCCGACTGAAATCGCACCAAATTTTTCCAGATAGCGGAAGACTTTCAAGAACGCCCAGGGTGGCTGAGTATCCGAAATAAGGCGGCATCTCTCAGTTGGCAAAGCGGCGATTTCGTTGTCGATGCGGTACTTCATCTCATCGCGCACCTCTTCCATGAAATCGGCGAATTCCTTTTTCGCCTTAGACAGCGTGCCAAAGACATATAAGCTGTACATCGACTTCTCGTCCAGCGGAGCGGGTTTGTGCTTATTGAGCATACAGATTTCCGCCCAGGTGGACGTATGACGGCATTCGTTATTCACCGCCGCAATCAGTTTTTCGTCGTCATACTCTCTACCGGTCGCTTTCTCCAGGAATTCGATTCCTTCGTGCATCTGATCGACGACGTACTTCAGCTTCGGTTCATCCAGATCATTATAAGGACCGACGGATACATCGATGCAGAAATAGGGAATCTTCTCGTATTCAGCCACATGCTGATCCCACTTACCGTGACTGCAGCAGATATGATCCTGCCAGGCGAAATTCGCCTTAGGGAACGGTCCGCCGAAAGCCCACTTATCCAGATACATCGATCCCCAGTAATTGCGCATGTACGAGCAGAGATCGCGCGCCCAGCCCTTAGCTTCTGTCGCTTCCAGGCATTCCAATGAGAAATCTTTCATGAAGGCGATGGAAGCGGCATAGGGCTCGCCAGTCAGGGGATAAACGTCATCTCCCAAACCGTAAGGTATCGCATCGAACGACCACGCTCCACCCGTCCAGCGGAGACCGCCGGTTTCGTGAGCGGTCTGGTAATCCTTATAGTATTTCTCGCGTAATTCTTTGGCTTTCTGCCAACATTTTAATGGTTCTGTTTTGTATTTACTCATTGTTACTCCATATTCGGTGAACAGTAAACGGTGAACAGTAAACGGTAAACAGTAAACGGTGAACAGTGAACAGAGTTAGTTTTATTTTTCTAATGATCTTTGCAAACCAAAAAGCAATCCTTTTACCCTATCCAAATCAGTTGACAGTTTTTCATAATCGTCACCCGATATATAATTTAGGTCCTTAGAGAACATTACCCAAGTTTCCAGTTCTGCAGCGGATCCTCTTGCAATCGATATGAACCGTTTGAATTCTTTACTGGAATTCCTTGCATTTCCTTCAGCAAGATTTGCTGCAATCGAAGTGGCTGATCGTCTCATTTGGCTGGTCAAACCAAACATCTCTTCACGTGGAAAGTTGGATGCTAGCTTGTAAATATTCAGCCCCAAAGTATATGCCTTCTTCCATGCTTCTAAATTACGGTACATTCCACCCCTGATTAGATCCAACAATAAATGCAAACATTTTCTGTTTACTGTTTACCGTTCACCGTTTACAGTATTTAGAACAGATCATCCACTCCAAACATCTCCAAGAACGCTTCAACGCGAACCTTGAACTGACCGATGGGTACAGTAACGTCGAATTCCAGGAACAGTGAGGGGATGCTGTTATCATCCAGCATTTTACGTAACGGCATTATATCGCATTCATGCGGATCGCAGAATTTCTGTTGGATGACGATAGCGCCTTCCACGTTGAAATCTTTACAAAGCTGCACGATATGCGGGAAGCGCCAACGTTCTTCCCAGTCTTTGGTAGGACAGGGAGGGCGCTTGACATAGCGGTCAGCAATGGCGTAGAGGCGGTCATCGTTCGGTTCTACCTTATTCCAGAACCAGCGCGTCCCGGTGCAGTGATCATCAACTACAAAGGTTGCTCCAACAGACTCGACCATGTCGATAAAAGCAATGTCATCGTTCTCACTACCGACCATTAAAAGGCGCGCTCCGGTATCCCGATCCATCTGCCGGTCGGGTAATTGCGCTAACACTTTCTCGATTTCAGCGGAATGCTCTTCCTTGTCCACCCACATGGCGCTAACCGTCATGTACATGGCTTCCAAACCGGTAAGTTTGGGCGTATCGCCCTTACGATGTTCGTACACCTGGTGCATCAAATCCCGGTTGCGATTGACGATTTTTATGCCGCGGTCGAGATCATCATCGGTTAATTCGCGTCCGGTGATCTCTTCGATATGCGCTTGGTACTTCTCAAGCTCACTCTTTAAAAAAGGAGTCGCTGCCTTGGTCTGTACCTTGTTGGGCATATAGAGGTAATAATCGTGCGGCACTTTTACGTGTTCACGCCAGGCTACGTACGATTGCCGCAGATGAATGCACGATTGACTCAGAGTGATGCCATCGAGGTAATTATATTTCCCTTTTAATCCCTGAGCCAGCACGTCCCTGCAAAAAGGGCAGTACATACCGAAGAGGTACGGTTCGGTGACGTTCTGCGGTTCGTGAGAACCTAATACTCGGACCGGCAGGATATTTCCCGCAACCAGCATTTCCTCCGGCACGTACGAACAGAAGCAGCCCATGACTTTGCCGCCAGTGCGCTGTTTCCAGTCTCTGGCGTATTCATGCCGTTTGTCATACCATTCCTTAAATTGTGAGAACATAAGCGTCCTGTTTGGTTTTATCGTTTATCCTTTACTAATCTTTTTTATTCTGTCTTTAAAGGTATCTTTATACTTATAAATATCCGTTGGTTTTAATCCTAGTACCTTAGCCACAAGCGACTGTGTAAGATAAATAAAGAACTCAACATCATCTGAATGATATTTTGGTGGGAGTTTCCCATCATGGACGAGTCCATTCCGAACTCGAGCGAAGGCATCACACATATTTGATGAATCTTCTCCTAAATATTTGTGTAATTCGTACTCTTTGAATAAAAAGGAAAGTTTGTCTTTCCCTGACATTCTTTGTTCACAATGAAGTGCGAAAAGGTGATCCCATATATTGACCCCCACAAAAGTGGGACAGTTAGAAAGTGTAGAGTTGTTGGGCTAATGCTCCCTTCCCCCATGGGGGAAGGCGATTTCACAATTGTCATATTTCGCTTGCGATTC
>JALGVT010000014.1 GCA_025774555.1 candidate division LCP-89 bacterium | reverse complement strand
GTTTGCGCTTTGCCATCACTCTTCAGTTAGAATTCTGCTTTCTTAAATGTATGACTTCTTTGTCTTAAAGTCTATGATTTTATGAAGAAAATGCTAAGGGAAAGATTTCACAGGGGTCTATAATATTTCACTTGATTATCTACTTCTTAGTTGCATGAATAAATGCTAACTATTAAAATAATCACAGCTTTTTCTTATAGGACAACTTACACAATCGGGATTGGAAGGCGTACAAATTAGAGCAGTAAAATCTAGAATTGCCAAATTCGCCTTTCTTGGCACACGACAATAGGAATACAGCTTTGCTGTTTCTATAATATGTCTGTCTCTTCGTCCTTCTTTTGTTGTTCGAAGCCCAAAATATCTTCTGAAAATTCTGACCACGTTCGCATCGACAATCCACTCTTTGTCATTAAAAGCAAAAGACAATACCGCGCCAGCCACGTAATCTCCCACCCCGGGAAGAGATAAAAGTTCTTCCCTGGTTCTGGGAACAGTCCCACCAAATCTCGTCTTAATCTGCTGTGCAACTTCAATGAACGCGGGTGTTCTCCAATGTAATCCAAGATTGTGCAGTATTCCTTCGACTTTTTCGGCACTTGCAGTTGCAAGTGCATTGACTGAAGGATATTCCTCTAATAATTTTTCATAAACCGTTCTAACTTGCTCTGCCTTCGTCCTCCGTAGCATCATTTCTGCTATCAGTATCTTAAAAGGATCAGCTGTTGTTCGCCATGGATAATCACGCTCGTTAGTTCTGAACCATCGAAGCAATTTTTGCCTTAAAAGCAAGACACTTTCTGGTTCAGGCACATAATGATCTGGTTTACTCATTATATGCCCTTAATAATTCTTTCTTAATCACACAAGCGATAGTATATGCTAACTGGGGCGGAACTGCATTGCCAACCTGTTTGAATTGTTCAGTCCTTGGACCTTCAAATTTAAAATTATCGGGGAAAGATTGACAACGTGCAGCTTCTCTAACAGTGAAAGATCTGCATTGACTAATGTCTGGGTGTATGTAATAATGACCGTCCTTTTGTATGTGAGCAGTAATAGTAGTTGCAGGTCTTTCCCACCTTTGAACTTTAAATCTATCAATAAATTTATCAAGGTGCTTATGGGCAGGGACCAAGTCTGGTCTTTCAGCTATTAAAGTTGTAAGATTTGCGGTTCCACCGTTATTAATGTGATTAATGAAATATTTGTAGCGCTCCAAATCGCTTTTCATATGATTTCTTGCTCTATGATGAATTACACCCGGAGAGCTTTTGTGCATCTTTTTTTGATATTCAGTTAAAAGGCTAGTATCACCATATTCGCAATACCAACCATCCACGCCTTCACCTGGACTTATTCGAGGCAGATCGCCTATTGCATCCCTTATAGTGAGATTTCCGTTTTTGCTGTTTGACGAAATTTTCTTTAATCTTGAGAAGATATTTCTAATATTTGGATTTCTGTCTTCAAGGGATTTCTTATAACCAATTAATATTAATCTCCTTCTTTTTTGAGGGACGCAGAAATCTACACTATTTAGTATATAGTCTCCTGGATTTTCACAAATCTCCGCGAAAGGCGGTGTAATTCGATATATTGGGGTTAGCGATTCGAAATCACTTAAAATATTAACCAACATATTCTCACCATTTGACCTGGCAGTAACTAATCCAGGAACATTTTCGTAAACAAAAACATCCGGTTGAATTCGTTCCAGCATCTCCAGGTATTGTTTATAAAGGTAATGCCTATCATCCTTCTCTTTTCGATAAGGATCTCTTGATCGCCCGGCAAGTGAGTATGGTTGACATGGAGGACCTCCTAGTAGTACGTGAATTCTTGTCGTTTCATGAAATTTCATACTTGATTCAATCTTTTCAAGTATTTCTGCTGTTTTTCCATCTCCGAGAGTTGCCTGTATTACTTTCAAAGAAACTGATTTCTCTATTTCTGGGAATTTTTTATATAAATCATCCTTTATGATCTCTTCGCGTATGTATCGGTTATACAGGACGCCTCTTCTCAATCCTTTCAAGAAATAATATAGATGGCGAGTTCTCAGTGTCTCACATGCCCAACGATCCATCTCGACCTGGGCAGATGTATCGAAGCCTGCTCGCTTGAATCCTTCACTCAGTCCACCACAGCCTGCAAAAAGGTCAATGACGGTCAAGATGTTTGATTTTTCAATCATGGCTTATTGAAGTTTGAGAAAATATCATCCAGCAAAGTAAATAACTCCTCTTTTTCAAATATTGTGGTATCCTTATTTTCAAATACCTTGTGAATTGCCTTTGTAAGAGGCCTTAGCCATCTTTGCCTTCCTGTAATCGCCTCTTCTAACGCTTTGCTTCCCAACCACTCGATAATTCTATGATCGTTTTTTGTTTCTTTTCGGTCAAAGAATTCAGACCAAGAAGTCCAATCACCTGCCAATTCAACAAAGTCCCAAGGAAATTTTGAAAGCCTATAGCAGTATGAAAAATGGCTTGTTTTCGGATCTCTTTGTGCCCGTTCAGTTATCTGTCCCGGAGCGAGTTCTGCAACATGGTCATAGATCGCTCTCCAGACGAATTCTCTATCTTCAGGATTCACTAGATTTGTGTCCATAACAAACTCGAATTCCGAACCAACCTTATACCATAGTTTAAGTACTTTCCCACGTTTTCCCTTCAGATTCAGCAAGCCGTTATTTTTGCATTTTCCTTCTATCTCGCGAATCCGTTTCGCCAGAAGAAAATCGAATTCGTCTGCTCGTTTCTTCTCTTCGGGTGTAACTAATTTTCCTGGTTTCGTTTTATACAATACTATTGGGTAGATCTTACCATCTATCAATTTCTCTTCTTTAATTTTTATTGCCAATCTTATACATCCCCCTTTCTAAATTTATATATTAATTCACCAACGATTTGACGCTCTTGCTTGATAACATCTTCGGGTCCGATGAGGTGCTCTTCTCCAAATAGCTTTGGACTGTCTTGCATGAGATCAAACCTGCAAATCTCTTGGCCAGCAATTCTAATAATATACTCTGCAAGATCTTCCTCTTCCTCCGCAACATAGGAGTACGAAGGATGATTCACATTATAATATAGGGCTAGGGCATTCTCACTTCCCATTTCACTGAAACCCATCCAATATTTTATAGGTTCATCGTCTAATCCTACTGCATCGCACCTCTCAAACAACCCCCCAAGGGGTGGATCATCTTCAAGGTAAAAACTCTTAATTCTATAGTCAAGCTTTTCACCTTTGTTTTCCTCTTGAAGTGATATTATCGTTGCCGTTATGGTATATTTCCCTTTCGCAGGATAATCTATTTCCTCAAATTTCTCTTCGAAAGGACCGAATAGTTTAGATTCGGAACCCTGTGCTATACTGACATCCTCTTCGATAAAATGTTTAACGACGCCATCATCAAAACGCAAGTATATTTTCAACCTTACTTCAATATCTTCATCGCTTTTATTTACTATAGTTGATCCAATATTTTTTAATGTTTCCTCATAGTTAATTCTAAGGTCTGATGGTCGGGGAAATTCTAGCTCTTCCATGTGTAAGTATGTCTTTTTCCATTCTATTTGTTTCTTTTTCCTTTTCCCTGTTGGTTTTAATCCCGGTCCTAATCCAATACCCAATTCTTTTGCGAAATTATTGGCAGCAGTAAGTGCTCTCCTCTCTGCATTCCTTTGTTGTTGTCGTCTCCTTTCCCTAGCATCCATTCCATAGCCTAGTTTTTCTTTTGCAAACCTTTGTGTTTGGTCCTCAATATACCTTTTAATTACTCTTGGAAGCCCTTTCGTGAAAGCATAAGAATAGTGTTCTATGCCTTCATATTCCAGTATCTCCTCTTCGGCATCTGAATCTAGAGTTATAAACCCGTATAACCCTTCTATTATGTCTCGGCTAAGATATTTTGGTTCTATAGTGCAAATCTTCATTCCGTCGCGTTGTATAGCAATTCCTCTAATGCCTTCTGGTGTAATCTTATCACTATTATGTGCGATATATAGTTTTTTTATACGTATCTCGCTTCCACTACTTAGAATATTTTGGTTAGATGTAGTTCTTACCTTGACATGCTCTGAATCAGATTCATCTAAACAAAACTCTTCTGGAATAGTAGCAATGTGTTCATCGCCGTCTGCCCTCACTTTTATGGTGGCATTATATTTTAGTATAATTTCCCACCAAGTTTCTCCAATATGTCTGATAAATTTTCCCTTTTTTAAATCTTCAACTAATTCTTCAATTGGGTTAACAATTATGACCCTAGCTCCTACAACATCTAGTGGCTTAATTAATCCTGATGTGAATTCATCCAATAGCTCTCGACCTTCATCATCGTCAAAGGCTGCTATTGGTGAATCTGTTTTTTTTATGGTTCTAAATCCAAACCTATAAGTATTATCGCTTCTAAGAGTATCATAAAGGATTGTCTGTTCTTGTGAGGCTCCGACAAATACAAATTTCCCTCTCCCTCTTGAGCCTAGAGTTCTTTCTGCCCTATCTTGGGTGAAGGCCACGCCTTCAAACCTTCCCCACTTCTCTTCAGGTGGAAGGTCTGATTCATACTCCTCTGGAGTTAGAACCCTTCCTGTTAAACCTGTCGTTCCTTCATCAGTCATAAGCAGGAACTTCCGCGCTGAAGTCTCTAACAATTCAAAAGTAAAAGACCACCCCTTTCCCCCTTTTTTTGTTCTTGCACTCCATCCATTTTGTATTGCATCCTTTTGAACCGCATGTGATAAGGATGTCCAGTTTTGGTACCCATCAATTATTGTCGTTATTTTATTAGGCCAGTTTTCAACAGTTCTCCTTAAACATAAACCTTCGATATGGCTGTCAATCAGTCTCCCAACCATTTTGACCTCTTCTGTTAAATGAATTGAACAATTCTATTATTTACTATCTTGTCCCTGCCCTATCGCCTCTTTCAGTGCGGCACGGGCTAAGAGCCGCGTCGAATCCAGTACTGGCAGTGGTGAATTGTGATCGTTGATGATTAGCGGTATTTCGGTGCAGCCTAATACAATGGCATCGCAGTCTTCAGCCTTAAATTTCTCGATGATCTTCAAGAAAAAGTCGATGGAATTCGGGTTCAGTATATTTTTGACCAATTCGTCGAAGATGATGCTGTTGATTTCTTCCCGTTCGGCTGGTCCGGGAATTAAATAGTCAATGTCCTTTTCTTGCAGTGCGTCCGGGTAAACCGGCCCTTCCATCAGGTAGCGCGTGCCAGTGATGCCCAACCGTTTGTACCCCAGGTTAAAGGCTTCTTCCTCTGCAACTTCGGCGATGTGCAGCCAGGGTAACGCTGAACCGCTCCTGACAATGTCAAATGCTTCGTGAATGGTGTTATCCGGGCAGATCAGGAAGTCAGCTCCGCACCTCTGCAGTTTATCGGCGGAAGATAGCATCAGATCCGCCACGCCTTGCTGGTTTCCAGTCTTGATAAAGGGAGTATAATCACCCAGGGGATGCGTGTGCATGGATACTTCCGGGTGCAGATGTTCACCCATAAGGTCTTCGCCTTCAAGGCAGATAGTGCGGTAGCAGAGCGCGGCGCCTTCAGCGCTGCAACCGACGATACCGATGTGTTTGGGCATGGATGTTTCCCTTATTTAATTATAGCGGGTGTGATGATCCAATCCACGGACCAGACGCCTTCATTATCGCGGTTTAAGCTGACCACACCGGCATTCTTGAAATCGACGACTTTATTTTCTGGGTCTCCGCAGATCAGAAGTGATGCCAGTCTGCTCAGGTACGGCAGATGGCTGACCAGTATAGCTGAATCACTTCTATTGTTAAGCATTCCTGCCCAGATTTCCGGGTCGTCCATCGGGAGGAGATCTATTGCCTCCTCCACCCCACCCCGCGGCTTGAGATACTCGTTTAAGATCACCGCAGTCTGCCGGGCGCGGGTTTTACCGCTGTGGTAGATGTTTTCAACCTGTATCCCGGTGTGATTGCTGATATATGCGCCGACTTTATCAGCATCTTTTCTGCCCTGATCGGTCAGCGACCGATCCGGGTCTTCTTCCTCGCTCTTCGAAAGACCATGCTGGACTAAATACAGTTTCATGGCTGCCATCTTTTACACCGTTCCGATCTTCCCCGAAGGGCAGAATGGACTTCTTTAACAATGCTTCAAGTAATACTGGAATCCCCTTGCGGGAATCTTAATAGCACTTGACTCCGCCCTAATTATTGCCTATATTACACCCATCTACATCATTAAACAGCTATGGGGGATGCAGGCATGACCTGATCGGTGGTGCGTTTCCCCGGCTAATACCGGGACTGCTTCCCCTGTTTTATTATAATAAAAAAAGAGGGCGCTGTCGGACAGACGGCACCCTCTCCTTTTGCAAAGGTTTTCTAAAGGTTCACTCTTCGTCTATCCCCGTCCCCCGAAAAGAATCAGTCTATCAGATTCATCCCCCGCAGTTGAAAGTCGTCCTGCTCAACAGAAGATATAAATTGCATTGTCTCTACTTCGGAAAAGTAATCCTTCATCTCCATGCGTCCAGCGTGCATTTGATTCACGATGTAAGCAAACAGATTTGCCAGTTGAAGTCCATCGGCGGTCGGCGCTGGTGCGAACAGTGGATTTCCTAAAAGCCCGTAGAAACCGCCGCCGAAAGTAGTTTTATAGATAAAATTCAATATACTCGAAGAGCGGATTGCGTCCCTTTTTTCGTTGGAACTCTTAAAAACCAGTTTAGCCTGTTTGCCGGGATGATTTTCCAGAACGTATGAATTTACTCTCTCCATCAAATAAGCTAACAGCAGCGACATCTCTTTTTCATTGAACTTGTCGGAAGCTGAAATGGCTCCACGCTGAAAATTCTGAAGAAAATCGTCGTATTCAGGTTTCTCTACCTTAATACTACACTTGCGTGTTGTGGAAAAGGTAACTACACCATGAAGACGACAGAGGCTGAACAGTTCCTGGATAAACTCTTGTTTGCGATAACTCTGAAGTGATCGATTATTCAAAAGCAATCTGCCGCGCAGCGGATAGCTTCCAATATCGGATTTCTTAAAAAACCTCTCCTTCAACCGGATCATTTTGCGGCTGAAATCCGGCAGTGTTACTTCCTCTATCGCCACACCGGCGGTAGTAGCGAAATAGTCTTTCTTTTCGGGGCGATCCCATCGGCTTTCGTCCACGAAAACCAGCACAGACATCTCTATCCCTCCAAACTCTTGCCTGATCCAATCGAACTGCCCGCCCCAGCCAGTGTTTGGATATTTCAGTTATTTCATCACAAGTGGTATAGGCGCATCCCTCCACCTATCAATCAATAGTATTTTTACATGGTTTGTTGTGATTATAGTCACAAGTCGTCAATTAGTAAAAATAAGCTGTTTAATAATGGCAACTAAACATCGAGGTTGCGCACATACCGGGCATTCTCTTCGATGAATTCCCTGCGAGGTTCAACGCGGTCGCCCATCAGTGTCTGGAACATCTTATCTGCTGCCGCTGCATCGATCAGTTCCACCTTCATGACGGTGCGTCGTTCCGGGTCCATGGTGGTAGCCCATAGTTGATCCGGGTTCATCTCGCCCAGACCCTTGTATCGCTGAATCTGCGCTCCCTGTCTGCCGCCCATCCGTTTTAGTATTTCATCCTGTTCCGCATCATCGTAAGCGTAAAACTCTTTTTTGTTTTTTCTGATACGGTATAAAGGTGGCTGTGCGATAAAGACATGCCCCATTTCTACCAGAGCGCGCATATGGCGGAAGAAAAACGTCAGAAGCAGTGTTCGAATATGCGCTCCATCGACGTCGGCGTCAGTCATGATTACGACTTTACCATAGCGCAGTTTTGCTAACTTGAAACTTCCGTTGTCGTTTTCACCGTTATTGCCGTTATTGCCGTTTTCGCCGTTTTCGTGCTCATCATCCCCACCAACGCCGGCTCCAAGCGCTGCTATGATGGTTCTGATCTCTTCGTTCGCAAGGATTTTATCTATTCGTGCTTTTTCGACGTTCAGGATTTTACCTCGCAGCGGGAGGATTGCCTGAAAGCGGCGGTCGCGTCCCTGTTTGGCTGAACCTCCTGCAGAATCACCCTCGACAATGAAGATTTCGCAGTGTTCTGGATCATTTATAGAACAGTCCGCCAGCTTACCTGGCAGAGAACCTGATTCAAGAGCTCCCTTACGGCGCACCAGTTCACGCGCTTTGCGTGCGGCGTCGCGTGCTCGGGCGGACGCGGTGCACTTATCAATGATCCTGCGGGCAATGCCGGGGCGTTCATCCATGAATTCCGCCAGCGCCTCGCCGACAGTAGATTCGACGATGCCTTTGACTTCGGAATTGCCTAATCTGGTCTTCGTCTGTCCCTCGAACTGGGGGTCAGGCACCTTGATTGAGAGAACAGCGGTTAAACCTTCACGGGTGTCTTCGCCGCTCAAGTTGAATTTTTCGTTTTTTACTTTGCCGTTCTTAAAGAGGTTGTTCTTCGTAGCGTAGAAGTTCAACGTTCGAGTCAAAGCGGATTTGAAGCCGGAAAGATGACTTCCGCCTTCAAGTGTATAGATATTATTGACGTAAGTGAAGATATTCTCCGAATAGGAATCGTTGTATTCGAGAGCGACGTCCACCATTACGCCATCTTTTTCACCTTTGATGACGATAGGATTGGGATGTAGAGCATTGCGAGTTTCATCGAGATAGGCGACAAATTCAGAGAGACCGCCTTTGTACAAAAAGACGCGTTCGCGGGGCTCATCGGTTCGCAGATCGCGTGCAATTATCTTCAATCCGCTGTTCAAGAATGCCAGCTCCCGCAGCCGCGTTGAGAGCGTTTCAAAGCTAAAGCGTGTATCCTTAAAGACTTCAGGGTCGGGCATGAAGCGGACACGGGTCCCGGAACTCTTCGATTTACCGACTTCTTCGACTTTATTGTCCGGTTTGCCGCGCTGGTAACTCTGGCGATAGAGTGCTCCGTCACGAGCCACTTCGACGCGGCACCATTCCGCCAGAGCATTCACTACGGATACCCCGACTCCGTGCAGTCCGCCCGACACCTTATAGCTGCGCTTGTCGAACTTACCACCGGCATGGAGCATAGTCATTACGACTTCTAAGGCTGACTTCTTCTCGGTTTTGTGGCGGTCAACGGGGATGCCTCTGCCGTTGTCGTGTATTTCAGCGGAACCGTCTGGCAGAAGAGTCACCTCGATCTGCGTGCAGTAGCCCGCCATCGCTTCGTCGATGGCGTTGTCCACCGTTTCATAGACGAGGTGGTGCAGACCCCGGCTGGAGACGTCGCCGATATACATGGCAGGACGCTTTTGTACCGCCTCCAATCCCTTCAAAACCGTAATTTTTTGTGCGTTGTAAACTTCTTTTTTGTCGGGCATGATGTATTTTAATTTAAGTTATGGCTTGGTTGTTATTAATTGTTTAGCGCAGCAGCCATCTAAGAATGGCTCAAGTAAAGGCTGTCCTTCTATTTCACTTTCCCCGCCATCAGTGCAACGCAGCCAGCGAGGATCAGGATTCCGCCGATCCATTCGCGCAGCGAAGGGATCATTCCCAGCAGAGTAAAAGCAGTCAGCGATACGAACAGCGGCTGCATCTGGTTCAGGAGCGTTGCTTTTGAGACGTCTAAATAGCGCAAAGCGTAAAGGAACGAGAGCCTCGACAGGTTCGGTCCGATCGCGCCCATCAGCAGCAGACACCAGAAAGTTCCTTTAAACTCAAAGAGCGGATCGCCTTTACCCATCATCAGGAAGACGTAGAAAATAGCGATGATCGAATTGCGAACGAAGTTTAGGGGTATCGGGTGCAGTCCCCCAACTGCCTGTTTAGCGAAGACTTCCGTTACTCCGAAGAAGACTCCGCTGGCAATGGTCACCCAGAACCAGACGTTCAAGGTTACGTCGAAGGAAATCTTGATGATCAAAACTCCGATGATCATCACCAAACCACCGATTGCTTCCCATCGTCCGAAGCGTTCCCGTAAAAAGACCACGCCCAGGAAGACAGCCACCAGCGTCTGCAGCCTGCTTAAAAAAGCCGCCACGGTGGGATCTAAATGTTGAATACCCATCCACAGGGTCTGCAGCGCTACGATTGAGAAGCTGCTGAAGGCGATTATATTGATCCAGTCGCGCCATTTACACCTTAAAATGCCGCGCCATTCGCCGCTTGTGAAAGACCAGATACCGAGAAGAACTGCGGCTATCAGAAATATCCAGGTGATCAGAAATTCCGGAGACACGCTTACCAGTGCGCTCTTCCCAAGGGTAAATATAGTACCTGTGAGAAACGCGCTGATAATCACATAGGCGTACCCCTTCGCAGAATTAGACAATCAGCTTCCAGTATTTTCTAACTCTTGCAGTACAAAAAGCAAGAATTTTCAGAATCAGTCCTGCAGATTCTTGTGGATTTCCGTGGCGATCTTATTCCAGTCTTCTAATATTGCCAGGAATTTGTCTCGCTCTTTCAGTGTTATCGGATTGGCGAACATCAACCCGGCGCGTATCCTTTCCACTAAATCTATCCAACCCTCGATATGCAGTTCTTTGCCGAGCACATCAGTGAATATGTCCTGATGAAGACTGATGATTTCGTTAAGGTCTTTTATGTCCGTGTAATAGATCGGTTCCGCGCCGAACTGGCTGCGCCACTTCGGTCCGTTCTCGCCGGCTCTGCGGTCGAAAGTAGTGTACATAATGTCGCGTGGCGCGGCGTCGTACCACCAATCGATTCCGTGTTTTTTCTCCATCACGGCATGAACTGCGCGACGGATCGAGTTTTCAAAAAGAAATAGCTTGGCACAGATTTCCGCGTTTTTATGCGCGCTATTGATAAGCTTTGGATCGAGGAAGGGATCATAGCCATTAGTCTTATCCTGCCCCATGGTGATGGCTGATGCGATCTGTGTTTTCTCGGGCAGCATGTCTTTGATTACTGCTTTCAAACCCGGCTCGACTTCACTGATCATACTCAGGTCGTATTCCGTTGCATAACGGTCAACCTTAATCCCCAGTTCCATAGCCAGAGCAATAGCCGCCTGGGAACGCGGCAGTCCGGTCATTTCCCTTTTCCTGGCGACGTGCCAGTAAATCTGTGTTTTCCCGGTGCCTATTTCCTCCTGGAGCAGATCGAGGAGTTCCTGGTTTATCGTGCTCATTTAACTTTATCCCTCTGTTTTGCATTGTATCCGCAGGAATGATGATGCGGAATTAACTGTTTATTTAACGCGAAGCTCCCGGACCTTATGCGTTTTAAGCTTTCCCGAGATTCGGTCCAGGAGTTGTGGTTTCATCAGTATAACTTGCTGGCGCCAGACTGATGAATCAGCTCTGAGGGTGAGAATCCCCTTCTCGAAGGATTCCGGCTGTACGTGGTTTGCAACCGCGGGTCCAACGAACGTCTCCCAATCTTCAAAGACTTCAGCCGCTCTTATGTGCCGGCGTACAGCAGGCGTGCTGATCGCCTTTTTTAAAGCGGCGCCCAAAGTCACATGGGGAGATGGCTTCAACAAATGCCGCTTTTCCCTTTTACGCATTGTTTTTAGTCAGGTTATGAGTTCCTACTCTCTGAGAACTTATGGTTCTATCTGTTCTGTATTTCTCATCTCATTGCAGTCTAATAGGCATGAGGAGAAGCAGAAGATCCGTTCCCTCTTTCTTTTCGGACGGAGTCAACACACCGGCTGATGTTGCCGAACCGAATCGAAGATCGACGGAATCATTAGGAACATGGCGGAGTGCTTCAAGGAGATATTGGGCATTATAGCCAATTTCCAAATCTTCTCCCTGAAAAGTTGCTTCGATTTTTTCCTGACCCTTTCTTCCGCTGTCAGGGTCCTCAGCGGAGATTACTAATCCATCTCCGGAGAGCCCCAGCACAACCAGCTTATTAATCTGATTGGCAAAAATAGAGACGCGTTTTACCGCGGCAGCGAAAGGCTCTATGTCGATTTGCAGGTGGTTGGGATTATCCTGTGGTATAACCGCATCATAAGCTGGGAATTTACCCTCGATAACCTTACTGGTTATCACCAGATCCCCCGTGTCGAAAACGACACGGTTGACGGCAAGATAGACGTCAATCCCTTTAGTGTCTTCAAGGTTTCTCTGCAGCAGGTTGAGAGTGCGCAGGGGAACGATGACTTCGACGTCTTCTTGTTTACTGCTATCGGCGTCAGGGCGTTCTTTGATCAGCTTGACCAAACGGTGTCCATCAGTTGCAACTGAGCGCAGCTCGTTTGCGGTGAACTGCATCAATAAGCCAGTCAGAGCAGGACGCAACTCATCGTGTGAGACTGCGAAAGTTGTCTGCTCTAGCACCGCCTTAAGATCTTCGGATGTGAAGGTGAGTTTCTGGGGTGGTTTTTCTTCCGGTGCCGCGGGATATCTTGATGGATCTTCACCGGGAATGGTAAATTCACCTTTGTCCGTTCTAATGAACAGATGCTGTTCCTCGGTGGTTTCCACTTCTATTTCCATTTTGGGAAGCTCGCGAAGAAGTTCCTGCAATGGACGAACCGGCACGAGCATAGACCCGTCATCATTGCCTTCAACGTCAACCGTTGTGATCAGGAAAACATCACCATCTGATGCTGTCAAGGTTAATTCGTTACCTTTTAGGACAGCATGAATATTATACAGAAAGGTGAGTGGGGTTCTTGAAGGAACTACGGCAGCGACTTTAGATATTCCATGTAGAAGTGGTTCCTGTGAAACTTTAAACTTCATGCCTTACTCCTGAATTTGCCTGATGATATACCAGACGGATTGTAATGGTTAATATTATTTATATGTTTATAAAATAATAGTAGTAATAAGCGTTGTGAATTTGTTCAAAACTATTCGAAACAACTGTTTTTAAGAATAAATAAGTCGTTGATAATTTGTTAGGAAACAGCCGTGAATTGTTGACTATTTCGTTGTTATGAACAGAGGGTTAAGCGAGTGTGATAATAATGTTAATATCTGGTAATTTATCAAGACGTTTCAACAACTTGCCAACAGAGTTATCCACTCATCTTCGCTCGGAGTTTATCAATCTCCTTTCCGAATTCAGTATTGGAAGTGATTTCATGACTGATCATGTTTCTGGCGTGAATTACGGTAGAATGATCTCTGTTTCCGAAATGAAGACCAATGCTTTGCAGCGAAGAGTTGGTCAATTCTGTGCAAAGAAACATAGCAATCTGCCTCGCATGGGCAACGTCTTTTTTCCGATTTCGTGCAATCAATGAATCGTAAGGTATTTTAAAATGATCGGCTACTTGGTGCTGGATTAAGTCGATGCTTATAACAATTATTGGTTCTTGTATTAGATCTTTCAGAACTTCCTTAGCGAGCGGGAGATTCAGATCTGTTCCGGTGATCGAACAGTGCGCAACGAGGCGAATCATAGCGCTTTCCAGCTCGCGGATATTTTCCTTGATGGAACGCGAGAGAAATTCAGCTACGTCATCGGGCAGTGAGATTCCTTCCTGGTCGGCTCGTTTCTGTACAATCGCGAGACGAGTTTCAAAATCGGGAGGCTGGATATCCGATACTAGCCCCCACCCTATTCTACTGATCAGCCTTTTATCGAAATCATCAAGCTCTTTATGTGGACGGTCTGAAGTTAAAACAATCTGTTTTCCTGCCTGGTATAGCGAGTTGAAAGTGTGAAAGAATTCAAGCTGTGTTCGTTCTTTTCCCTGAAAGAACTGGATATCATCCAGAAGCAGTATGTCCACAGAACGATATGTGCGCGAAAAGTCAGTTGTTTTGTAAGCTTTAATAGCGAAAATAAAATCATTCATGAACTTCTCGCTGGTAGCGAAAAGTATCCGTTTTGCCTTTTTATTAGAGACGGCAAAATTGCCGACTGCCTGCAACAGATGTGTCTTGCCCAATCCGGTGGAACCGTAAATAAACAAGGGATTGAAAGGCGTTTTGCCCGGCGCTTCCGCCACCGCAAGAGCGGCAGCTTTGGCGAAGGAGTTACCATCACCTTCAACAAAGTTGTCAAATGAATAACGCGGATTTATCTGCGTTTTTTCGTCATAGCCGCTCAAGGGGCGGTTGACGGGTTCAATAATCTGCGATTTTGGGCTGACCTTCCCGGATTTAGCGGCAGGCATGATATGGTATTTGATTTTAAGATCGCCGCTGGAAATTTCTTCAATAGCCTCAGATATCTGTTTACGGTAGTGTGCTTCGAGGAATTCATAAAAGAAGCGGTTGGGGACGCCGATATTAAGGATACTATTGTCGCTGTCGAGGCAACGCAAAGGTCCGAACCAGGTCAGAAAACTCTCGTGAGGAATCTTCTGTTGGACGCTGTCCAGGACTTGCTGCCAGATTTCTTTATAATCGCTTTTCATAAATAATTGATATATCAGCACATAGAAAACATTCAGGCTAAAATACGCCTTCAGAAAAATATAGATAAAAACCAGTTGAAAGTCAAGTAAAAAACTGGTCGTTCGCCGAAAAATATTCACGAGTGAATTGCAGTCTGGTATATCTGTTTAAACCGTGATAAAATAGTAGCAAATTCTTCAGTATAACGCAATTTAAGAGAAACGCTTTACAATTTCTTTTTCCAAAAAACTTGAGAATGACTTGATTCTCGATTATATTCTTATTATATTTACAATCTTAATAAAAATCTAGTGAGGGAAATAAATGAAACGGACTTACCAGCCAAGCCGACGCAAACGCGCCAATAAGCACGGATTTCGCAAACGGATGTCAACGGCAAACGGACGCCAGGTGCTTGCGCGACGCAGAGCCAAAGGACGTAAGAGGCTAACTGTTTCCGATGAAATGTGAAAAGTTTCCGCGTGATACGCGAATAAAGCTGAACAGAGAAATCAGGGAAACGCTGAAAAAGGGTCGGCGTGCGCGTTGTGGCGCGCTCACTCTTTTTTTTTACCCGAAAAGCGGTTAAGGTTTGCCGTTTTAGTGGGAAAGAAGCTTGGGAAAGCACATGTTAGAAACCGACATAAACGCTGGGCAAGGGAAGCTTTCAGAAGGAACCGGGATAAATTTGAGCGGACAGGAAAGGTTATCATCACCTTCAACAGACAGACAGAGAGCTACAGAAGTGTTGAGGATGATCTCATCACAGCTTATCAAGCTGCCATCAAGGACAGGCGTGATGATTCTTGACCTGTACCGCGCGACTTTCGGTGTGAGCCTGGGTGGACAATGTCGCTTTTATCCTTCGTGTTCCACTTACGCGCGACGAGCGCTGGTCAAACATGGTCTTATAAAAGGCAGCATGATGGCGTTATGGCGCCTGGCGCGCTGCAATCCCTTCAACCCGGGAGGAGTTGACGAGCCGTAGATTATGGATAAGAAAACAGTATTCGCCTTTGGCTTGATAATCATGGTTATCATCCTGCTGCCGTATTATTATAAAATGGTAATGCCGCCGCAGGAAATAACAGACGTGGCTCAGGAATATACGCAATCATTCAGAGCTGATTCGATAACCGCCTCCACCCCACCCCGGGATCTGAGCCCCGAACCGGCTCAGGTTGAAATATTCTCTGAGGCGGTTGGCGGCGGCGGTGAAGAGCTGCTGGACACAGGCGGTTTTCTTCGGGAAGAAAATCCTGAGCAGGTATTCGTCGAAACGCCCCTCTATAACTTAGCTTTTTCCACGAGAGGAGGCGTTCTCGTCGGGGCAAGTCTATATAATTACAAAGACATGAACGGAGAAAGCGTCCAGATCGTCCGTGAGGGATCGGACGATAATCTGAACGTTACTATATTTGCGCATGGCAGTATAGTCGATACACGCCATCTTCGTTTCAGTCCAGACAAAAGAGAGCTTTTCATTGATGAATCCGGAGAGGGCAGTCTGACTTTGCGTGCCGAGAGCCACAACGGAAGCTGGATTACGAAGAGATTTGTTTTTCGAGGCGACGAGTATCAGTTTAGAATGAAGCTTGAAGCCGGCAGTATAGCAGGACTTGATCCTTACTATGAAGTGGAATGGGGATCAGGGTTGGCGATCACAGAAGCGGATACCGCCCAGGATATATATTATTCTGAAGCATATGCCTACATGGGAGGCGAACTCGAAACATTCAAAGGTAAGGGAGATAAAGACCTATCCGGTCAAGCAAGCGGCAGGACAGAATGGATTGCACAGCGAAACAAGTACTTTGAGGTTGCTATCCTGCCCCTGAACCAGGAAGCAAACGGCGTTAGATTTGGTATTGAAGCTCAGCCAAAGATGGGTAAGCACCGCCCCAAGGTCTATAGAACGGTTCTTAGAATGGACGGGCTGTTGAGTCAGGGTGGCGGAGAATTCACTATTTTCTGCGGACCGATTGACCAGAATATCCTCAATTCGGTAAATCCCTACCTTGAGGAGACTATGAACTGGGGCTGGGCTGTCATAGAGCCATTCAGCAAGGCGATATTATGGTCTCTTAAAGCCCTGCATAAGGTCATACCAAATTACGGGCTTGTATTGATAATATTCTCGATTCTGGTGAAAATAGTGGTTTGGCCACTGACTCATAAATCGACCAAGTCGATGAGCCGCATGTCTGCGCTTCAGCCGAAGATAAAGGAGCTTCAGGAGAAGTATAAAGGCACACCCGAAAAAATGAATAAGGCGATGATGAACCTCTACAAGGAGGAGGGCGTCAATCCCTTTTCAAGCTGCTGGCCCACCATGTTGCAGATGCCGCTGCTGTACGCGCTATTCATCATATTCAGGTCCACGATTGAATTGAGGCAGGCGCCGTTTATATTCTGGATTACAGATCTGTCGGCGCCGGACATAATTACGCATCTACCCTTCAGTATTCCGCTCTATGGAAGCCACATAGCGCTGCTGCCGATTTTTATGGGAGCTACGCAGATGTTGATGAGCAAGGTGATGATCACCGACCCCAAGCAGAAGGCAACGATGTACATGATGCCTGTTTTTATGGTGCTGATATTTAACAACTTCCCTTCGGGGTTGTCGCTGTATTACGCTTTATTTAACCTTTGGACCTACTTACAACAAACCTATCTGAAGAAGAAGGACGAAAATCCAGTACAGGCTGCCACCAAGTAAGAGCGAACAAACAGATTGAGAAAAGGGGCTGTCCCAAAAGAAGAAAACAACGTCATTGCGAGGAATCAACCGTCCGGCTGATGACGTGGCAATCTCATGTTTTACAAGTCTTAAGAGATTACCACACTTCGTTCGTCCCGTAGGGATCCCTATGGGATAATGACAGTTTATAGGCTTTTGGGACAGCCCCTTTTTTAATGAAGACAAAACATGTAAGATCAGCGTTTTTTAATGGATCAGAAGTGAATCGTGATTATTATAAAAGCAGAGACACGATAGTGGCGCAGGCAACGCCTAAAGGAGTGGGCGCTATTTCCATAGTGCGTCTAAGTGGGAGAAATGCCGTTAATATAGCCGCTGGAATCTGCAAGAACAAGAGAGCAGTTGATGCGGCGGAGCCGAAGAGGCTGTTATTTGTAGAATTACAGAAGAGTGATGGGACGCTTTTAGACAACGCCCTATGCGTAATATACAGGAGTCCAAAGAGCTATACAGGCGAAGATTCCGTGGAGTTCTTCCTGCACGGAAGCCCTCACATAGTTTCACTTACGATAGAGAGATGTTGTCAAAACGGTGCTAGAACAGCAGAGCCCGGAGAATTCACGAAACGTGCGTTCTTAAATGGAAGAATTGATCTGACGCAGGCCGAGGGAATTGCCGATTTGATCGCATCGACCGGGGAACTATCGCATCGCGCCGCGATTCTTCAACGAGAGGGTGCGTTATCCAAGAGGATAGAGAAAATACGCAACAGATTGACAGAGATGTGCGGCTTGATCGAGTTAGAGATCGATTTTATCGAACAGAACCTTCCCGTTATAGATAGGGAAGAGGTTCAAGCGAGTCTGAATACCATCAAGGATGATCTAACGATGCTTGAACATAGTATTATCAGGGGGAGACTGGCGAGAGAGGGCGCAACAGTAGTTATCGCAGGCGCGCCAAATGTTGGCAAGTCCACATTATTCAATATGTTAACCGGAGAAGAACGGGCGATTGTTCACGAAACACCCGGCACGACGCGTGATGCGGTAGAAGCTATAATCGATTGGGACGGTTTGACGATAAGGCTGATTGATACCGCTGGTCAGTCTGCCGATTTTTCAGGCCCTGATGTAACTGCAGTTGAGAAAGCCAGGCATGCGGTAAAAAGCTCAGATATTGTTTTATGGGTGATAGACTTACATGAAGCACATTCACAATTGCCATCTGAAGATATCGAGGGTAAGTCATTGATTATAGGGAACAAAGCAGATCTATTAGGGGGTGGGGAAGAGCAACTGAAGAATGATTGCATAACCGTTTCAGCGCTAAAAGGAATAGGCTTAGAGAAGATTAAAAGCGCCGTATTGGAAAGGTTATTGCCTGAAGGAACGGAAAATATTACTGACGGTGTTATCACGAGGGATCGTCATCTAGATTGCGTCCGGATAGGAAGGGAGGCGATTGATCGTTCGCTTGGTGTTATAGATAGGGGCGAGGGAGAGGAGCTAATCGCTGCTGACCTGAGAGAGGCAGTGGACGCCTTAGGCAAAATCATAGGTGAAGTAACCAACGAGGACGTTATAAGGCGGATATTTTCCGATTTTTGTATTGGGAAGTGATGTCAACGAGTGTTTCACGTGAAACAATAGCAATTTGGATAGATGGCAATAGAGACGAAATACGATGTGATAGTTGCGGGAGGAGGGCACGCTGGTTGTGAAGCTGCTTCAGCAAGCGCTCGCCTGGGATGCGGCACTCTGCTGATTACGCAGGATAAAGCGCGTTTAGCGGAAATGTCGTGCAATCCTGCTATTGGAGGATTGGCAAAGGGGCATCTCGTTAAAGAGATCGATGCTTTAGGTGGAATTATGGGCATTGTTACCGATCGATCAGTTATCCAATCTCGTATGTTGAATCTGTCAAAGGGTCCTGCTGTCTGGTCGCCGAGAGCCCAGTGCGATAGACGAAGATATACTGAAATAATGTGTGATGTGATCGGCAATACAGATGGATTGGACTTATTAGAAGACGAAGTAATAGATCTGATATTATTGGAAGGAAAAGCCGCAGGAGTGAAGACCAGGAGCGGGGGAGAGGTTTATGGTAAAAAAGTCATTCTCTGTGGCGGAACCTTTTGGAATGGTATAATTTATATTGGGGATTGGTCTAAAGAGGCGGGCAGAATAAATGAAAAGCCTGCCGTTGGGTTGTCAGACAAGCTGGAAGCATTAGGTCTGAGACGGCTTCGATTCAAGACGGGTACTCCATCAAGGTTGGATGGCAAGTCTATTGATTTCAATGTAATGGAGCGACAGGACGGAGACGAAGAGCCGGTTTGGTTTTCAAGTAATCCACCAAGCGAAAGACTGCCACAGGTTCCGTGCTATCTGACTTATTCCAATCCGAGAACCCATGATATATTGCGGAGTGGGCTGGATCGTTCACCACTTTTTCAAGGCAGGATCAAGGGAACAGGTCCCCGTTACTGCCCTTCTATAGAAGATAAAATAGTCCGCTTTTCCGACCGTGACCGGCACCAGCTCTTTTTGGAACCGGAGGGACTTGATACAGATGAATACTATATCAACGGTTTTTCTTCTTCACTGCCAGAAGAGATTCAATATGCTGCTCTAAAAACAGTGCCTGGTTTAGAAGAAGTGAAAATGAACCGTCCTGGATATGCAGTTGAGTACGACGTCTTTCCTGCAGATCAGCTTTCCTTATCTCTTGAATGCCGGATGATAGATAACCTCTACTTAGCCGGACAGATCAACGGGACTTCCGGGTATGAAGAGGCTGCAGCGCAGGGATTGATGGCAGGCATAAATGCCGCCAGGTCGCTGCATGGGAAAGAACCGATTATTCTGGGTAGAGATCAGGCATATAGCGGCGTTCTCATCGACGATTTGGTCAATAAAGTGCCTGAAGAACCATACCGTATGTTCACTTCAAGAGCCGAATTCAGGCTCTTGTTAAGGCAGGATAACGCCCGCCAGCGCCTACTTAAGGTCTCAAGAGAAATAGGGCTTCAATGTGATACATATCACAATTCTATTGCTGCGAGTATTGCTAAAAAAAGAGATATTCTAAAGATGTTGAGAGGAACGACAGTAAGACTAAATGGAAAAACGGCAAACGCAGCGAATTTGCTGAAAAGACCCGAGTATGATCTTAAAATTCTTACGCAGCAGTTCGCTATACCTGCAGAACTTAAAGAAATCATCCAGAAAAACAAAGAATCAGCATTTCATGCTGAGCTTGAGATTAAGTACGAGGGATATCTTTCCAGACAGGAAGCTCAGGTTGAAGCATTCAGAAAGATGGAAAAATATAGTATTACCCCTGGATTCGATTATCTGGGAGTTAAAGCTTTCTCAAATGAAGCCCGCAGATCTCTGGATAAAGTCAGACCGCAAACTCTGGGACAGGCGTCGCGCCTGCCGGGAGTACGCGCCTCTGATGTATCAGTTTTGATGGTTCATTTAAAGCGGAGAAAGATCCCCTGAAAAAAAACATCAGATTATTTGACAAGGCTCTTGCGCTGTCCATTTTTCTTGAATTCATCATCATAAATTGTGGATAATTATTCAAGCTGAGATGAACGTTTCCAAGCACAAAATATTGAACCTACCGATTGTTGATAAGTCCTACTTTAACAACTGCTGTCAAGCATATAGTCAGCTCGTAAGTCATTGGAATACAATCACTAACCTTGTTTCGTCAAGGAGTGTTGATAAGTTGTTGACAGACTGGATTATCGAGTCGATAACTCCGTTGAAGGAATTAGCTGTGCGCAGTGATGCTGACGTTCTCGATGTCGGTTCAGGAGCTGGCATTCCGGGTCTTCCATTGAAGTTCGCGCTTCCTGATATTCGTTTAACACTTTTAGAGCCGAAGAGAAAAAAGGCAGCGTTTCTGAGACGAGCAGTTGACGAGCTTAAATTGAAGAATGTGAAGGTAGTCTGCCAGCGCGTAGAGGAAGTATCACTGCTTGAAGAATGGGGCAGGTCTTTTGACCTTGCAACCACCAGAGGCACCGGGAATGCCCTGCATATTCTACCATATATTGCGCCGCTTGTGAAACCCGGGGGCAGCGTCTGGTTCTACAAGGGGAAAAAGACCAAGAGAGAAGCAGAAGAATTGAATAGAGCTGCTATGTCCCCCATCAGGATCGTCAAAATCAGCGACAAGTTGTCTGTTATAAGTGTTGAGGTTAAATAATAAGTAGGTAATAATTGCCTATATAATTCGCTACTCTTATATTATCAATGACTTCAAAATCATTAAATCTGACTGAGCGTCTCACCATAGCTGTTGACAGGCTTGAAAAACATCAGGGAGAGAAAAAGTGGGCAGGTCTGTCAGAGCCGCTTGACAGCTTAATTCTGACTATACTATCTCAGAACACCAATGATAACCTGCGCGACCAGGCGTATGCGAGGCTAAGATCATCATTCCCGACATGGCAAGAGGTCGTTGAAGCTCCTGTTGAAAAAATCGAAGAAGCGGTTCGTATAGCCGGGCTTTCTAAGCAGAAGTCTGCAAATATACAGGCTTTTCTTAAGTGGACTGTGGAGCAATTCGGTGAGTACTCTCTCATGTCGCTTGCCGATATGGATGATGACGAAGCGATCGGTCTGCTGACAGCTCAGAAAGGCGTCGGCATTAAAACCGCCGCGGTGACGCTGATGGTTACGCTCGGCAGGGATCTCTGTCCGGTGGATACTCACGTTCGCCGGATATCGAAGCGGCTGGGCTGGGTGAATGAAAAGACTTCCGCAGAAAAGACATTCTGGCAGCTTAGACCGTATGTCCCCGCAGGAAGAGGATATTCACTTCACATGAACCTGCTGCAGTTTGGCAGGTCGGTCTGTCAGGCTCGGAAACCGAGGTGCGGCGGTTGTTTTTTATGGGATGAGTGCAGGTGGGAAGGAAAAGGGATAAACAAAGAATAAAAGAATACAGAAGAAAGAATAATGGGGCTGTCCCAAAAGAGGAATATTGAGTCATTGCGAGGAATCAGCCGTCCGGCTGATGACGTGGCAATCTCCTATATTACAAGTACTAAGAGATTACCACACTTCGTTCGTAATGATAGTTTATAGACTTTTGGGATAGCCCCATTTTATTAGCGCCTGTTATTATTTATGTTATTCCGAATCGTAATCTATCAGCACGCTGATATTTCTGCCGTCAAGTTTCTTTCTTCCGGATATAAATGAGAGTTCGATCAGGAAGCTGACCCCGACTACGATGCCTCCCAGCCGATCAATCAGTTTACAGGCAGCGGCAGCAGTGCCTCCGGTCGCCAGCAGGTCATCGACCACCAACACTTTTTCACCCTTCTCTATAGCATCGACATGGATTTCGATGGAATCCTCGCCGTATTCAAGCGCATAAGATTCAGAGATAGTTTCAGCGGGCAGCTTACCGGGCTTTCTGAAGGGGACAAAAGGCAGCCCATATTCATAAGCCATGGCGCCTCCGAAGATAAAACCGCGTGAATCTATCCCTGCGATTTTCTGCACACCGGCATCTTTGTACGGTTCATACATCTGCTTCGTCGCCTGACGAAATGCGTCTGCGTCTTTCAATAGAGTCGTGATGTCTTTAAATCCTATTCCTTCTTTTGGGAAATCCTGTACATTGCGAATTAGTAATTCCAAGTCTTTCATTTTCACCTCGTTACATTAAAGTCAGTATAGAGACCCTCAAATGGTTTATAATCTACCTGCACAGCCTTAACGTTGCTGAAACGCGGGCCTACTTTTATAATTGCGATATATTCCTCAACGGCGGAACGACTTCCTTCCACTTCGGTTTCAACCGAACCGTCAAAATTGTTGCGGACCCATCCAAATAATCCCAGTTTCTGCGCCTGGCTAAGTGCAAACCAGCGGAAACCGACGCCCTGAACGCGTCCCTGAACAATCAGACGTGCACGAATGTCATTCATTCTATCTAATTATAGGATTTACAATCACGTAACTCTCAATGATTATATTATCTCTGAGGATTCCAGGTTACAACTTTCTGGCCCATCAATACGCCCACAACGCCACACAGGGCAGCAACCAATGCCATCAGAGCATAAGCAGGAAGGCGAAGAACACCCGGCTGCCTTCCAGAAGCGGATAGAGCTATTCCTGTCAAGCTGGCGCTATAACCAATTATTTGCAGCACGAAAAGAATTCCGAAACAGATATTCCCTCGCAATCCCCATGAAGATATGAATATCCCCAGGAGCCATATTGGCGTAAGCCATCTGAATACTTTGTGCGACCACAGTTGAAATGCGAGCCATCCTGAAGCGAGAGGATTCAAAAGCTCATTGTGTACCAGCAGTCCGTAAAGACCGCGTTGAATAATTCGCTTTTTGCGTCTAAACTCAGACAGCAAGTTCTTAGTGCTGATTTCTACTGATACAGCTTTGGGCTGGTACACCGTGCGAAATCCCTCCCTGGACAACAATAAGGGCGTCAGGAAATCACTTATCAGATCCTCTCGTAGGGGTTTATACAAATCTTTTCGCAGCGCATATATAGAACCATTGGCGCCTAAAAGAGTCCCTATATTGCTCTCAGCTTTTTTGAGTAGAATTTCCAAATTCCAGTATCTACTCTCTTCGTCACTGACAGCCTGAGGGTGCTGTTGGTAGTTTAATTCACCGCATACTACGCCCACTTTTCCTTCAATGTCAAAAGAGGAAACCAAATGGCTGATTGCGTCCAGTCCAAACATGGCATTGGCATCTGTGAACACTAACACCTCCCCCTTTGCCTGCTCTATAGCGCGATTCAATGCGGCTGTTTTTCCACTCTGTCTATCCAGTCGGATCAGAGTGATGCGGGGAGATTCAAATCCATTAACTATATCAGCAGTGTTATCCGTCGATCCATCATCGACTATGATAATATCCAGCTTATCCTGTGGATAATTCAGATTAAGGGTGTTCTCAATTTTCTGCGCTATTGCCGGGGCTTCGTTGAGCGCTGCCAGGATCATGGTCACCAATGGAGGTTCATCCCAGCGTGGGTTGATCTTGCGCCTGACAAGTGAACTCAATAACAGAATAGCTGCCGGGTAGATCAAAAACACATAGGTCAACATCAGTGTGCAGAAGCCCAATAGTAATAGTATCATCTCAGGAAAGTTCATCCCTTATGGTTTTAGTCTGTGCATCATGCGCGGGAAAGGTATGGCTTCGCGCACATGACGGTTGCCGCATATCCAGGATACGGTTCTTTCCAGTCCCAATCCGAATCCCGAGTGTGGGAATGTTCCATATTTCCTCAGATCGAGATACCATTCGAAAGCGTCCCTCGGTAGATCGTGCTGCTTGATTTTGCTCTCCAGTATCTCCAAATCGTCCTCTCTCTGGCTGCCGCCGATGATTTCACCGAATCCTTCGGGCGCGATGAAATCACAGGACAAAGAAGTTTCCGGATCGTCATCTTCGCATTTCATGTAAAAGGCTTTAATGTCAGCCGGAAAGCGGTGAATAATCAGCGGTCGGTCGTATGCCTCAACCAGCGCTTCTTCGTCAGGCGCTCCGAAATCGTCGCCAGGAGTGAAACCGGTTCCTTTCTTTACGAGGATGTCGCATGCTTCTTTATAATGGATCCTCGGGAAGGGTTTCTTGACGCATTCCAGTCTGCTTAAGTCCCTTTCCAGGGTTTCCAGTTCCGGCTGGCAACGTTTCAGCGCCTGTTCCACTATGAAGCATAATAGGTCCTCACCCAGATCCATGCAGCCGTCCAGATCCATGTAAGCGACTTCCGGCTCGAGCATCCAGAATTCAGTCAGGTGCTTGCGCGTCTTTGATTTCTCCGCACGGAAAGTGGGACCGAAGCAATAGACTTTACCAAAAGCGGCGCAGCCCGGCTCCATGTAGAGCTGTCCGGATTGGGACAGATAAGCTTTATCTCCGAAATATTCGGTCTCAAACAGGGTTGACGTGCCTTCAGAAGCATTCGGGGTAAATATTGGTGCGTCTAAATTGATAAAGCCTTTGTCATCGAAGAAATCGCGGATTGCTTTAATGACGTGATGGCGCACACGAAGAATGGCATGCTGTTTCTTAGACCTCATCCACAGATGCCGGTGATCCAGCAGGAAGGCGTCGCCGTGTTCTTTCTTGGCTATGGGGTAATCCACGGATGCGCCGACCATTTCGAGGTCGCTCACCCAGATTTCATAACCGCCCGGAGCGCGATCGTCCTTGTTGACGGTGCCGCGGATAATCAGCGAAGATTCGAGTGCCAGCGTTCTGGCATCCTCCCAGGCTTTCTCGGAGACTTCCTTCTTCGATGTCACACACTGGATGACGCCGGTGCCGTCGCGCACCTGCAGGAACATCAATTTGCCGCTGGATCTGAAGTTAGCGATCCAGCCCTTAATTTCAGCTTCACCGCCAGCTTTGCTGGCGATGTCGGATATGTATGTTTGGGTCATGGGGGGTGGTTATGAATTTATGTTTCAGGTTCTAGTTTTTTAAGAACACAGAAGAATTGATAGTGATTGAAAAACCTGAAGAACCATGTCAATTTATCCTCTATAATATCTCCAAAAAATGAGTAGGTAAACTCTCTATGTACACCTCGGTAATGAAATTCTGCATCAGGAAAAGATCTCTTATAGCCTTCTATAAACGATTTGTTTATGAATTCAGGTTGAAGATTCGTAAGAATTTTTATTCCTATATCAAAAGGTAAGATTTTGTCATTATGATGAAAATACAAACCACGTATAATCTTCCCAATGATACTGTTTATCCTTTCTATTTCAATATCAACTGCTGTTGCTTGCCCTAAAATAATGCCAGATTTCGATACAATATCAACAGGGAAACATGCATTTAGTATTCTCTTCGATAGTCTCTTCTTCTCAGGTGTTTTCAGTCTTGGACTAATGTGATTCCACCATTTAGCCCACGCTGCTTTATCTGCGAAACTTCCGCCAGTAACTGTGATTACAAAGTATTCCTCGTCAAGTGAGTATTTCTCCTGACATGTCTGATGGGATGGAACGGTTATCAAATCAGACGGTAATCCTATACCATCTTGTCTGTAATAAAGCATCTCGGGTGGCACATGATCTCTCGAATCAGCTCCACCTTTGCCACATAAATAACAAATTTGATCTTTTCTGCGCATTCTAAATATGGTTATTCATTCTCCGCCCAGCCCTGAAGGACGTGGGCTACATCAGGTACAACCCCCTTGAAAGGGGCTTCAACACTGGTATCTACGAAATGATTTCCAGCTCTTTTATCATGTTATTATTCATATGATGGGATTCTTGATTCTTTATGTAGCTGACTATCCCTTTCAGGTCTCTCTGTGAAAAACTTGTGACTCCATAGCCAGTTTGCCAGGCGAATCCAATCTCTGGATGTGCTTTATTAAGATTGTAGGATAACGATCCTTTCAATTCACCAATCCACTTCGAGATTGTCATTGTCGGAGGCACCTTCAAGGCGATATGGATATGATCGCGGATGCCGCCTACTTCAAAGCAAACTATCTCTCTATCGTCCTTACATATCTGACGAATCAGTGTATAGATAAAGTTACGTACTTCGCCTTCAAGAATTGGTATATTATCTTTAGTGTGCCAGGTAATATGCAAATAGATATTTGAATAAGCTTTGTGCGGCATATTCTCCTCAAAAGGAGGCTGCTTCAGCAGTCTTGTACCTTTTGTAGCACAGTGCTTTTCCCGTAGGGATCCCCTATGGGAAGCGCTGGGTGCTTATTTGTGTCAGCTCCCTTGAAGGGGCTTAAGATTAAATTATCAGATCAATCCTCAACCTTCAATTCACGGGTCATCAGTTCGGTGACGGCTTCGCGGGGAGGTTTATTCTCAAACAGAACGTCATACACCGCTTCAGTGATGGGCATGGGGACATTTTCACGGTGCGCTAATTCCCGGGAAGACGTAGTGGTGCGAACGCCCTCGGCGTTGCGGCTGTGGCGGCTCATGCAGGTGGTGATCAAGTCACCCATGCCGGACAGTCCTGAAAAAGTCTGTGGATAACCGCCCAACTTCACGCCAAGGCGTGTCATTTCCGCCAGACCGCGAGTCAAAAGCGCGCCCTTGGTGTTGTCGCCGAAATGTAAACCGTCACAGATACCGGTTGCAATGGCGATGACGTTTTTTAACGCTGCGCCAAGTTCGACGCCGATCAGGTCTTCCCGCGCATAGACTCGGAAGGCGGGCGTGAAGAAGAGTTCCTGCACATACTTTGCCGTCTGCAGAGAGGGACTCGCCGCGACGACTGTGGTGGGAATGCCTCTGGATACCTCTTCAGCGTGCGATGGACCTGACAGTGCGGCGTATTTGTCCGGCAGGGAGTGGGGTAGAAGATCCGCTACGACTTCAGATGGTCTCTTCAGCGTCCCCTCTTCGACGCCCTTGGCAACGTTGACGATAACCGCGTCTTTGGGGATATCATCGACCATCTTTTCCAGCGCGCCGCGCACAAACTGCGATGGAATTGCCAGCAGGATGACACCAGCGCCCTCGAGGCAGGGAGCCGCCTCATAGAAGATCGACATGTCTTCCGGCAAAGGAATTCCGGGCAGGAATTCCCTGTTCTCGCGGTCGGCAATCATGCGTTCAACGGCGTCCTTGCGGTACTCCCACAGGCGCACCGGATACCCTTTGCCGTGCAGTACCAGAGCTAAGGTCGTGCCCCAGCTTCCCGCGCCCAGAACGGCGATGGGGGAAGAGGAAGATATTTCTTGTTTCATATTAACTATTTGCAAGAGACTGTCTAATTAATTCAAATGCCCGAGGTAATTGCGAATTATCTCTAATGGCTAATTCAACATCTCCGTTGCCCCAGTGACCAACACTGCTTACATCACGAGCCCAATCGGGAGGATCGCTGATTTTGGCAAATTTCAATTTTAGATAAACTCTTAAGCTATTTTTAAAAACAACAACACTGCAAAAAATCGAATTTTTGTGATTATAATTGATTGCTGTCTGTATAATAGATTTTTCAATAAAATTAGGGTTTAGACTGAGGCAAAACCGATCTATTTCATTATATAGTTCGATTACTGTTGTCTTCTTACCTTTTAGGTGATTCGCTTCATCAAAGTGAGTTTCTTTCTGTACCCTATTTTGTTTTCTTTCTTTAGGTGGATCGATACTCTTATCTTTAAATGACCAGATACGAAACAGGCTTTCTCTAATTTTATTATTGTCACGCAAAGAGGAATCAAGCATTTCTTTCTTAATCAAATTTACAAACGAAATTGGAGGATCTTGGAAAATCCTATCCAGTGCTTTCTTCACCTTGCCATCGTTAAAAACACGTTCACCTTCCCGATCTAAAGTTCCCTTTGCCATTTCATCTCGGGAGAACTTACATAGGCTTCTAACTACCTTAGGTATCTCCTCGTCTTTCGTTATTTTTATATCGTAATTTACTTCAAAAAGTAATTTATCAGGAGCTGGACATTTTTCGCTACTTTTATAAACTCTCCAGAGAATACCATTAGTTAGTATACACCATTCAATCCCAGCGTTCGAAGCATAACCAACCACTTGAGTAATTGCTTTAACATCGTTCAAGGAATCACCCAAGGATTTTGCTTCAACAAGAAGAACAGGCTTCTCATTTATCTTAAGTGCGTAATCAACAGATTTACCGTCAATTGTAGTATATTCAAGCTGGACAATATCAGGATCACGAACATCCCACCCTAATACTTCCAGGATTGGATCAATTAGTATAGTACGAGTGGGGGTTTCTTTCAGGTCGTTTTTTCTTAATTTTCCGATTTTTTGTCTGATTTCTCTGAGAAGCTTTTCCAATCGATCCATTTTGTCCTCCAAGATTTAATATCCTTTTATCCTTCAGATTATCAAGAGGTGGAACAAACGACCAGAACCCGAATGGGTTTCGAACTAACCTGCCCCACTTAGTATCTGTAAAGTCTGATTCATTCACAGTAATAGTACCTTACTTCGCTTATGTTAAAACAATGATACATTAGCAGGCTAAAGTATCATTAAGTAGTCAGCAGACCTTCCCCACTTCAAACGTCTTCCATCCCCCGAACTCATTTCCGATCAGTTTGCCTGCATCTTCGGATGAGACCACCAGCGCCATGCCTACGCCCAGGTTGAAGACGCGGCGCATCTCTTCCGAGATAGGGGGGACCTCCCAGCTTCCGTAGTTGATCTCCATGCCGCACTCTTCGGGAACGACACGGCTCAGGTTGCCTTCAATGCCGCCGCCCGTGATGTGCGCGATGCCCTTGATTTTAATGATCTTGCGGATTTCTCTGACTGCTTCTAAATAACTCGGATGAACTTTTAACAGCTCTTCGCCCAGCGAACAGCCCAGTTCCGGGATATGATTGTCCACGTTCATATTGGCTCTATCGAAGAGCACGCGCCTTGCCAGAGAGTACCCGTTGGTGTGCAGTCCTTTAGAGGGCAGCCCGACGTTCCTGCGAGATCGAACTCGTCATCATGATAGAAACCGGGCATCTCCGCTGTCTCGCCTCCGAGGAGAGCCACGCCGTTCGCCTTGCAGCCCTTAGCGAAACCGCTGATAACTTCCGCCTGCACGTCGGGATCAAGTCTGCCGCAGCCATAATAATCGAGGAAGAAGAGCGGTTCTGCTCCGTTTGCCAGCAGATCATCCACGCAGTGATTGACGAGGTCTTCACCTACAGTATCGAATCTCTTCGTCAAGAAGGCGACTTTCAGCTTGGTGCCGACGCCGTCAGTGCTCGCCAGCAGCACCGGCTTCGATTTCTCACCGACCGGCAGGCGGAATGCGCCGGCGAACAATCCCACGTCACCGACGACGCCGTCAGTGCGGGTGGATTTTACCAGCGATTTGATCTTGTTCAATGCTTGATCGGCGGCGTCAAAATTGACGCCTGATGATTTATAGTCTATCGGCATGTGAATGCTTTAACTCGGTTTATTATTAGAAGGTCATATAGTATTTTCTACTGAATCTGAGTACATGGAATTAATGACGTCGGCATACTTCATTATGACTTCCGTGCGGCGCACCTTCATCGTAGGCGTGAGTTCGCCTTCTTCAATGCTGAATTCACGCGGCAGCAGGGTGAACTTGATTATATGTTCGTAGCCGGAAAGACCGGCGGACAGCTTGGATATCTCATATTCCATAAGACGTAGGAGCTGTGGATCTTCAACTGCTTCTTCCGGGATGAATTGATCGCCTTTCATGCCGATACCCTCGGCTTTTAACAGATCAAATTCTGGGACGATGAGGGCGGTAAGATACGGTTTTGCGTCACCAATGAGCATTATCTCCGCGATATAGGGACTCGATTTCATGGTGTTTTCGATGGGAGTCGGGGCTATATTTCTGCCGTTTGACGTTATCATGATCTCCTTCTTGCGACCCGTGATGAGCAATCTGCCTGCCTCGTCTAACCGTCCGATATCGCCGGTATTCAAGAAGCCGTCTTCGTTAAGCGTGGATTTCGTATCGCCCGGTAGATTAAAATATCCCTGCATGATATTTGGTCCTCTAGCAAGAATCTCACCGTCATCAGCGATCTTGATTTCGACATCCGGCAGGGGATAACCGACTGTCCCGAAGCAGACGTCATCGAGCTTATTCACGGTGAGAATCGGGCTCGATTCAGTCAAGCCGTACCCTTCTAATATAGTGATCCCTGCCGCTTGAAAGAATTCTCCGACTGTCGTTGGGAGAGCAGCGCCTCCTGATATGAAGAATTTCAATTTGCCGCCGGTACGTTCCTTAAGTTTTGTGAAGACCAGTTTATCCGCCATGCGGTGCCTGAAGTTGTGTTTGGCAGCAGCCCCTTTCTTTGCTGTTTTTTTGCCGGTATTGATCGCCCACTTGAATATGGTGCGTTTTAACGGGGAGCCTTTTTTCACTGAATCTAAGATGCGCGCCTTCATCTTTTCGTAAAAACGGGGCACCGCAAGCATCAGCGTTGGGTGAACCTCTAAAAGGTTTGCAGCCACCGTTAGAGGAGATTCAGCATACGCGACAGTAGCTCCATTAATGAGTATCAGGAAATGCCCCACAGTTCTCTCGAATACATGCGATAAAGGGAGCAGGGAGAGTATGCGGTCTTCGGTGGTGACTTCGAAAATGGCAGCAGCTCCCTTTATATTGGACAATAGGTTTTCTTGAGTCAGCATAACGCCTTTAGGCAATCCGGTCGTACCGGACGTATAGATCAGTGTAGCCAAATCATCTCTCTTGATGGATTTAAGCTGTTCCATTACTTTGGTTCTATTATCGCCGTCATGCCTCTTTGCTTCGGCGAGAAAAGCGGAAAAGCTCTCAAAAGATGTGTTGTTTCCCTTGCCTGCGTCGAAGACGAATATCCTGCTGCTGATGTTTTCACCTCTGAGGTCGGCGGCTTTCTGCGCCTGCTGTTCGTTTTCAGCGAACAGCATCATAGCTCCAGAATCCTTGAGGATGTACTGCGCTTGCGCTGCGCTTAAACTCGGGTAGATGGGAACCAGAACGGCTCCAATCAACTGGCAGGCGAAATCGACGATTGCCCATTCAGGACGATTTGCAGATAGCACTGACAGGCAATTCCCTTTCTGAATGCCCAGTTCCATTAATTCTGCCGCCAGGGTAAAAGCGGATTCGCTGAATTCCGCGTAAGTTATAGATCGGTAACTGCCGTCAACTTTATACATAAGGGCTATATTATCCTTATGGAGTTCACAGCTTTCTGTAAGGGCGGCGCCCAAAGAGTCAGGTCTGTTCATGTTGTCCCTGAGTTGAATGGATGGTAGTTACTAATTGCTATTTATTAGTGCAAACGGGGAAATCATTCCCTGATCGCGTAAACTCAGCGAGATTTAAAACGAATATACTGAAAGAGAAGCTAAAAATCAAGTTCTTTTCATGCGAGGTTCAAACTGGAAGTGTGTGAGCGGGTAAAAAAGGGGGAAAAGATAAGGATTGGGGGGCTGATCCTTATCTTGCCGCATTTATTTTCCAGGTTTCTGGCTGGATTCCTGAGAGTCAACTCTGGGAATACCGAGTTCTTCAAGTAGATTGTCTGCTTCTTTTATAGCGTGCATTTCTGTTTCGAGACGTACAGCGGCGTCGTCAAGCTGCTTTGAGATCAACTCGACGCCGGTGGTGATATGCTTAATTGCTTCGGGGCAGGCTCCTCCCTGCATGAGCAAACGGTTGGATTTGGTCACTAGCATTAAAGCTGTTGAGAAAATAAAAAACGATTGATTATCTCTCAAAGTGGCATCAAGTGACATAGCTTTATCCCTTCAGGCAGCGTTTTAACTATATCTTTATGATGAAAATATAACAAAAAGCGAATCTCTTTCCGGTGATCTGCATCACAGATCATCTCCCTCAGAAAAAGGGGCAATCCGCTTGACTAAAAACAGCTTGTTAGATAAATTAGTAGAGCTGGTCAGAGTTGAATTGTTTATAATAATAAGGATAATACATTGCACGGCACTCCGAAGATATTGCTTGTCGATGACAACACGGAATTTCTCAATATAACGCAGCAGCTCCTGCAGGCGCGCACAGAGTATGATATTCTCACTTTGAGCGAAGGCAGCCGGACCCTTGAGGTTTCCCTGAAGGAAAAACCGGACGTAATCGTTCTGGACGTATATATGCCCGACGCTGAGGGTCCTCAGGTGTGCCGCGAACTGAAGCGCGCCCCAGAAGTAGCGAATATACCCGTGCTGTTTCTGACAGCAGTAGGTGGCGATCCACGGTTCAGAGCGCGGTGTCTTGAAGAGGGAGCGGATGATTTTTTAACCAAACCCGCTAACACCGACGAGCTGATCGCGCGACTGCGCGTCCTGCTGCGTATTAAAAGCCTTCAAGAAGAGTTACGCGACGAGAGAGATGAGCTGGAGAGAAAGGTACAAGCACGAGCCCGGGAGCTGAAGGAGAAGGAGACTCTGGCAGCCATCGGCAAGATGGTTGCCGGAGTGGCGCATGAAATACGGAATCCCCTGGGGGCGATATCGAATTCAGCTGCCGTGTTGTCACGCGACCTGATTCTCGAAGGCGAAGACGACAAACTGATGGACATCATCGTGCGCGAATCAGAGAGATTGAGATTAACCATAAACGAGTTTCTCAAGTTCGCGCATCCAGCTCCTTACAACTATCTGCCTATCGATGTCAGACAGCTCGTGGAAGATGTCATCATGCTGGCAAGAAGAGACGGTCTCTGTGCAGAAGGTCTCACGTTCGAGCTTGAACTACCGGAAGATCTTCCACCTGTCGAGATAGATCAAGATCGCATCCATCAAGTACTCTGGAATTTGATCCGCAACGCTTTACAGGCGGTTGATAACGAAGGTGAAATAAGAGTTACTCTGCAGTCGGAACAGGTGAATGAAGCGGCGGGTATCCAGATAGTAGTCTCTGATACCGGACCCGGCATTCCGGAAGAGGATATAAATCACATTTTTGATCCCTTCTTTACCCGCAAAGCACGCGGCAGCGGTTTAGGGCTGGCGATGGTGCAGTCCACGGTGCGAGCTCATAATGGCGTAATTTCAGTTGAGTCGAACGGAGGCACAGGGACGATTTTTACCGTCTGGCTGCCCGTTCATCAGGATAACCTGGATGGCAAATAATGGATGCGAGGATGCCCCGGATTTTAGTTGTGGACGATGAAGTCAGCCAGACCGATTCTCTGGTGATTCTTTTACGCAGAGAAGGGTTTAAAGTTGAAGGCGTCTATGACGTCGAACATGCATTGAATCACTTGAGAATGCGGGATGTAGGTCTTGTAATCACAGATTTGAAGCTTGGGGACCCGGACGGCATCTGGCTAACCAGACATATCAATCAGAATTACCCGGAAGTTGTGGTGTTGGTGATCACCGCATACGGTACGATTGAAACCGCCGTTTCTGCCGTGAAAAGCGGAGCCTTCGATTACATCTTGAAACCTGTGCAGTTAGATCAACTTCGTCTGGTTTTGGAGCGGTCTCTGCAATGGGGTCAAATGCACCGCAAAGTGCGTGAACTGGAAGATCGGCTGCAAGAACAGGAATCGCATCACAAATACCTCGGGAATGCACCGGCAATCAGGAGAGTCCTACAATTAGTCGATCGCATCGCCGATTCGGATTCGTCCGTTTTGATCACAGGCGAATCAGGCACCGGCAAAGAGTTAATCGCTGAGATGATTCACCGCAAATCATCTCGCCTGGATCACCCGCTGGTCGTCGTCAATTGCGGAGCGCTTCCTGAAACACTCCAGGAGAGTGAACTGTTCGGGCATGTCCGCGGTGCTTTTACCGGCGCTATGAGGGAAAAGAAGGGTCTGCTGGCTGAAGCGGACGGCGGCACTTTATTCTTGGACGAGGTAGGCGAACTCTCACCACAAGCGCAGGTCAAGCTGCTGCGTTTTTTAGAAAATGGCGAATGCCGTAAGGTAGGTGACACACAGACTGTAAACCTGGACGTGCGCGTTATCGCAGCAACAAACCTGGACCTGGCACAATCTGTGAAGCTTGGCAGCTTTCGGTCGGATCTCTTTTACAGATTGAACGTCATCCCGGTTGCCGTTCCGCCGCTCCGTGAAATCAGGGAAGACCTGCCGCTGATTGCGCGTAGTTTCTTAGAGGAATTCTCGGCAAAAATGGGGAAGGACATTCCCAGGATATCAGAGGAATGTTTGAATCTGATAAACGATCATAATTGGCCCGGAAATGTGAGGGAGTTACGCAATCTGATGGAGAGAGCTGTTGTCGTTGATGTGGACGGGGTAATCAATCTTTCCGATCTGCCGGATAACATGCGCAGCGTCGCCAGCGATATCATCGAAGATGGAATAAAAGAAAGGCTGCCATTAAAAGAAATCGAGAAGCGTTATATCCTGAACACACTCTATGAATGTGGTGGCAATAAAAAGAAGACCGGTCAGATTTTAGGAATAACCAAAGCGACTCTCTGGCGTAAGTTGAATTTGTATCAACAGGGAGCGGATGCGACTACCACCGCCACTTAAGGTTTCAAAAATAAACTTATTATATTTTTACATAGGCTGAACAGCATTAAATGAAGGCGAAATCGAACGGCACGGTTTATGCTATTAATATAGCGAGTCATTTCGATATCAGGGGGGATAAAACCTATGGCACGAGTACTAATCGCTGATGATGATCCTGGATTTCTCGTATCACTTTCCATAGCGATGCGCCGCGAAGGGCATGACGTCTGGTCAGCCGAGAATTCGGAAGAAGCGCTGAATCTGCTGGATGAGAATCCGTTTGATTATATGATGATCGATATTCGTTTGGGACCGCTGCTGGGTGTTGAACTGGCAGAGTGGGCTCGTTTGCGCGTGCCGAATATTCCTGTTGTCTTTATGTCAGCTTATGCTTTCACAGAACTGGAAGGGAGAATTGAGAGAATTACTGAACTCCCCGTGCTTGAAAAGCCGTTTAGCGTAGATGAAGTAGGTAAGCTTTTTAAGCAGCCCGCTGAGATGAACTTTTATGGTCATTGCGAGGAACGTAGTGACGTGGCAATCTCCTATTATATATGTGCTTAGAGATTGCCACACTTCGTTCGCAATGACAGTTTATGGACTTTTGGGACAGCCCCCTCTTTATTATCCAATGTAATTATTATAAATTATTGTGATCTGCATCACAGCTATCAGCTATATAATGTATTAAATATTTTTATTAAATCGGTTGACTTAAATAGAAAATCTGATTAAATTTCAATAGCCGTATATAATAATTTACATGGAGGCATTAATGACCCGTTTTCTAACACTCATTTTAGTCATCTCGCTGTTTATGACTATCTCGGTTGTTGCACAGGTGACAATTGGCACTGACGATCTGCCAATTGATTTTGGAACGATAATCAATCGAGCGACAACAGACGAACTTTACGTGACCGTTGACATCGGACCTGCCGGCGTTGATCAGACCTGGGATTTTACCGGTATGGTCACTCCAGATACCTGGAATGAACTCTGGGTGGATCCAGCTCAAACTGCCGGCACAGCCGAATTCCCTACTGCTACGCATGCCCATTACACTGATGAAATACCCGACATAATCTATTACTGGGAGACGACCACGAGCAATCATTTGATGATCGGCGCTTGGAGTTCAATGATTGTAATGGAAATGAATAATCCTCTCCCGGCGGACAACTTCCCATTATCCTACGAAGACGAATGGATGGGTGTGACTGAACTGCCTTCTCCCTTCGGTGGATCCGTTGAAGTCGATACCACCTGGGGATGGGTGGATGGCTGGGGGACTCTGATTGACGTTACCGGCTCACACAGTTGTCTTCGCATTAAGACGCATGAGAGAAGCTGGACGGTGACCATGGGAATCCCGGAATTTCCAGTAGAATTCTGGCACTATTACTGGTACGTCCCAGGAGGCGCTGGCTGGGTTGCTATTACGTCAGAGGCGGACGAACCAAATCCCAACTTTACTTCAGGTCAGTTCGTTCGCACAGCCGGACTAACCGGCGGCATTCACCAGATTCCCGGCTGGACTGCTATGCCGACGGAAGTGATACTCCAGCCTGCATTCCCCAATCCCTTCAATCCTGAAACGAATCTGACATTCAATCTTCCGACCTCAGGAAACGTCACCCTGTCGATCTTCGATTCACAGGGACGTCTGGTTGCTGATCTGCAGAACGGCTGGATGACGCCGGGCAGTTATCAGGCACAGTTCAAAGCGGACAACCTTTCCAGCGGCATGTACTTCGCTCGCCTGACTTCCGGTGGAATAAGCCAGATGCAGAAGCTGGTGCTGGTGAAATAGCAATATCCCGTAGTCGGGGTCGGTTCCGTCTATGGTGTCCCTGACCCCGTCACATGCTTACTCTGGTAGGGGCGCACGGTGGTGCGCCCTTTTTTTGCCCCATTTTTTAATCAAGGGGGGATTAATTGGGGATCAAACTCGCCACGCCTTTCCCGCAGCCCGCTTCAGCGGGGTTGTTTGTTCGTAGACCCGTCATTTATGGCGGGGGCATTGGATTTGTAGGTCGGATTCCCCCCACGAAGTGGTTCCTTCGGAAGAATCCGACGACATGTAGGGGCGACGCGTGCGTCACCCTTTTCTGGACTCTCCAAAGGAGTCCTTCGGACCCGCTTTCGCGGGAGTGAAATTATGTGATCGGTAGGGGCGCACGGCGGTGCGCCCTGTTTTTACCCCCCTTTCTTTTTCAAGGGGGGAGTAAGGGGGGATTTGTTTTTAGCGCACCGCAGTGCGCCCTTTCTACTCCTGGATTTATAAATAGACGGGTCAACGCAGCGCGATTAAGTCTTGACTTTTAATGGTCTGGTTTATTAATTAGTGGTTGATTTATGGGTTAAACCGCCTGTTGATAGTCCGGAGCAGACATGGTAGAGGAACGGAAAAGAGTCAGCACTTTTATATTTCTCATTTTAGCGCTCTGCCTGTTCTTCACTTGCAAGGAAAATCCCACCGATCCCGAACCCACTGGAAACCACACACCTGAGATCATGCTGATCACTGCCGATCCTGCGCTGATAAATACCCTCGGAACCACAATTCTTACCTGCGAAGCCGTCGATGACGACGGAGACAGCCTGGCATATCAGTGGAACAGCCTTGCCGGGTCGTTCCCAGAAGGGGATAGTTTAGCATCTGTCTCTTGGCGGGCGCCGGCAGATACCGGTTCTTATACCATCAGTGTAGCGATCAGCGATGGAAAAGAGAGCGCGAAGGATTCGATTCTTATTATCAGCGATTCTATTGAAGTACAGGTTGGATTTACAGCTCTTTCCGGGGCTCTATCGGGGACGCTGACCAAGAACACCTACATCGTAACGGAGATGGTAGATGTTTTAGCTGGCGAATCGTTAGAGATTGAAGCGGGCGCAGTGTTGAAATTCGATGATGACAGCGGCTTCAATATAGACGGTGATTTTACTGCGGTTGGAACAGCGGACGACAGCATATTATTTGAACTTAATGAAGGCGCTTCGGCATGGCAGGGATTGAATATTAATTCCGTGTCCACTGATTCGTGTATTCTAAATTTCTGCGCTATTCAGGGCAGCAATAACAGCGGCATTGCCTGCTGCAGTAATAACGTCATTATATCGAACTGTCAGATCTCTTCCAATTCCTCATTTAGCGGCGGCGGCATTAACTGCTATAACTGTGATCCGCTTATTTCTAACTGTGAAATTACCAATAATAACGCTGCTGATAACGGCGGCGGCATCTACTGCGATAACTCTTCGCCTTCTATAGAGGATTGCACAATCTCATCCAACTCCGCCGTACACTTCGGCGGCGGAATCTCCTGCGAAAACCAATCGACACCGATGATCGTCAATAGCGCCTTCAGCGACAATACCGCGGACGTGCAGGGCGGTGCTATCTACTGCTACTGGAACTCAGATGTATCCATAGATACTTGCGTCATCAATGGGAATTCCGCTCGTTATGGCGGCGGTGTCTTTTGCATGAATTCACATCCATCTATGACGCGTTCCGTATTCTATGACAATTCATCCAGCGACGACGGCGGCGCAGTCTTCTGCAACGCGTCCAATGCCATTATCACAAATTGCACTATCAGCGGAAATTCCAGCTCTCTTGATGGCGGCGGAATCTTCAGCAAGAATTCCAGCCCGGCGCTCCTGAACACTATCGTGGAAGGAAACAGCGGCGGCGGATTCTATTTCGAGAATTCCTCCAGCGCGTCAATAACATTCTGTGATTTCAGCGCGAATAGTGACAGCAGTTTCACCGGCGATCCACCCGTTAACCTCGGTCTATTGACCACCGTGAACGCCAACGGTGATTCAACGGATGCGTTTTCCAATATATTCAACGATCCTCTCTTCATCGACGCTTCCAGCGCGGATTATCATCTGCAATGGGAATCCCCCTGCATCGATGCCGGCGATCCAGCCAGTCCCACCGATCCGAACGGGACGACCGCTGACGTCGGCGCTTTTTATTACAATCAATAGCAATACCACCTGCTAACAAATTATACCGTTTTCTCTTGAAGAAGGCTTTTTTGTTTAGTATATTATTGCATCATTGCGCAATAATGCAGAGATAGACATGTCAGAATTAAAAAAAGTCGAACTGGAAGCAGGCTTCCTTCAGGTTCTCGCTCAACCTACCCGGTTGAAGATCCTCTATTTCCTGAGGGACGGCGAGAAGTGCGCCTGCGAAATCAATCCGAAGATGCATGAAGATCCTTCCGTCATCAGCCGCCATTTAGTCAAGATGCGTGAAGCTGGAATCCTCGTTTCACGAAAATCCGGGGTTTCTATATTTTATAGTATCCGCCAACCTGCCGTCTTCGATATTCTTGAACGAGTGGATGATATCCTGCGATTTGAGGCAGCAGAGAGAGCAGAATTTGCTGCTCGAGCATTATAGTCTAAAAGATAGAGGAAATTATGAAACCGTGGCTCCGATGGGGCATTATATCTGTTGTTTTAGCAGCAGTTGTAGTTATCGTACTCTCTGGGAAAAAGGGAGAAGAAATTACTGAATTGACCAAATCAGCAAAAGCAGACAATTCTGATTGCGTAAGTTGTACCGATCCAACGTGTAGTACGGCTGCTGAATTTGCGCAAGTGCAATACGATCAGGACCATGAACCTTCTTCGGCAATTCGATTTATCGAACTGGGAAGTAGTACCTGTCGTTCCTGCAAGCAGATGAAAGCGGTCTTAGGAGAATTGGAAGAGCATTATCCGCACGGACTTGTAGTAGAATCTTATGATGTGAAAGAGGATCCGGATATTGCCAGACTCTATCAAATACGAGTCATACCGACTCAGGTTATAATTGACACGTCGGGAAAAGAGATATATCGTCATGAAGGTTATTTCCCTCTTGAAGAGATAGAGTTACTGCTGGCAGAAACAGGGATAGCGGTCGATGGATAGTCTTATTCAGGTTGTGCAGGGCAATCCCCTTATTGCCGCAGCGGCGGTCTTCATCGGAGGCTTGATGTCAGCCTCATCACCCTGTGTTCTGGCAATTATGCCTGTAGTGATTGGGTATATCGGCGGGCACAGCGAAGGCGATAAAAAGCGAGCGCTGTATTATTCGTTATTATTCACGCTCGGTTTGGCCATTACGTTCACCATTCTTGGAGCCATTGCCGCTCTTTTTGGCAGCCTGATGGGCGAAGTCGGTAAAGTGTGGTACTGGGTAGTAGCCGGTTTAGCCATCGTTATGGGGCTTGCCATGATGGGCATCTTTGATGTGCGCATTCCATTCGCGTCAAAGCTGCAGACGAATAAGCGGGGAGCGTGGGGCGCATTCTTGCTGGGACTCGTTTTCGGGGTTGTTTCATCACCCTGTGCAACCCCGATACTGGTACTGATTCTGACGTTTGTGGCGACACAAGGCAAGGTATTATACGGCACTCTACTGCTGTTTATATACGCCATAGGGCACTGCGCCCTGATCGTCCTGGCAGGGATTCTGACCGGTTTTATAGAAGCATTCGTGAATTCAAGAGGTGCAGTGAATTTCTCTCTCTGGACAAAGCGGTTATCGGGAGGATTGATTGTGCTGGCAGGGCTGTATATTTTGTATTTGAATGTATAATCTCAAGAGTGCTCCTTATGGACTACACCATTTATATCATCGTCTTTGCCTTGGTATTAGCGGTTTCCTTCCTCTTTTCCATGCTGGGTCTCGGTGGTGGACAGCTATATGTGCCCATCTTTTACTGGCTGGGAATGGACTTGAAAACGGAAGCTATTCCTTTAAGTCTGCTGCTGAATTTCACGACTCAGTTATCAGCTGCCAGCGCCTATCTGCGTCGGAAATTAGTGGACGTATCGGCTGGTGTGCCCTTTATTATTACGATGCTGATATTCCCTTTTTTAGGCGCGTATTTCACTAAATTTGTGTCAGTGAAGGCAATCATACTGATTTTTGCAGCACTTTTAATCATTGTTGCGGTGCAGACCCTGATTGGCTGGAAACCGACTCGCAAGGAATTCAGCCGGCGACAGAAATTTGTAATTGGCATGGCAGCGGGATCAACCATTGGCTTGACGGTAGGCTTACTGGGACGCGGTGGAGGCTCTTTGGTGGTTCCCGTTTTGCTTCTTATCGGTTTTGCTCCCAAACGAGCCGCGGCTACTTCTTCTTTTATAGTCACATTTTCCAGCTTGAGCGGATTTTTAGGGCATGTTGGGATAGGACAAATGGAATGGAAGTTAGCCCTGGTCGGAGCCGGGGCAGCAGTAGTCGGGTCGCAGTTAGGATCCCGTTTGATGGCGGATAAAATGAAGGGGAAAACCCTGAGAATCATCTTTGCCGTCGTTCTAATTCTAGTCGGAGTTCAATTGATTTTTAAGGAATTGCTCTAATTTGACGATATGAACGGTTTTTGTGCTTAACGCCTCATTTGTAAGGTTTATTGTGATAAACGCAATTGCAGAGTAGTAGGAAGGTGTTGGTTTAAGACCACGCCTTTTCGAACAAATTATCAATCAGATCCAATCTAATTAAGGAGATACGATCATGGTAAATATCCCTGAATGGGTCTATGAGTTTCACGGACATAAATGTCCCGCAAACCCGCTGGGTTATCGCGCAGGATTAGCCGCGCTGAACAAACTAGGTGTGGAAAGAGCCAGTAATAAGGAGCTTTTCCTGGTCTGTGAAAATGGACCGGCTCACGCTATGGGCTGCTTCCTGGACGGCGTTATGTCCGCCACTGGGTGCACCTATGGCAAATCGAACGCGGTCGCGAAAAACTACAGTAAAACCGCCATCGTCTTAGTAGATGTGAATAACCACCGAGCGGTCCGAGTTCTACTTAAATCGGAATTCCAGAAAAAAGCGCTGAGTTCCGAATTTGTAGAGCTGCGGAAGCAGGGGATAGAACCCAAGGACATTTCTGCTGATGTCGCTACACCGCTGATTAATAAAGTGCTGAACATGGATGACCGTGATCTCTTCGAGATCAGCGACATCTTCTCGAGCGACATTCAAGGTCCTAAAGGAACCTACACCTGGTACGAATGCGATCGCTGCCACGAGATCATTTTTGAAAACGCAGCGCGGGTTCTCGATGGCAAAAACGTGTGTATTCCCTGTTTTGAAAGCCGCTAAAGGCTTGAGAAAAAGTAGTTCTGCCAATATATTATCAGGTTGACATGTTATACACCTTAGTTGCGCTAATAATTATGGCAGCATCCTTCCTCTTCGCCATGTTAGGGCTGGGAGGAGGGATGATATATGTCCCGGTGCTGAAGTGGGCGGGTTTTCCTGTCAAGGAAGTCGCCATCCCCTTAGGCCTGCTTCTGAATGGCTTGAATACACTCTTTGCCCTGATCCCCTATTCACGTAAAAAGCTGGTGGATTGGAGGGGTGGTTCTTCTATGGCTGTAACCGCATTTATCGCGGCGCCCATCGGGGCTTACTCCAGTCGATTTGTCTCAGTCGATACACTGATGATACTTTTCGCCATCATGGTATTTCTGGCGGCAATTCGCATGACGGTCTTCGCACTGCACGCTGAACCAGAACACAAAATAGGCGCGGGAAAACGCGCGGTCATCGGAGTGTGTGTTGGCGCTTTCGCGGGATTTACTGGCGGGTTACTGGGACTCGGCGGCGGGTTTATCATCGCACCGATCCTGATGTGGCTCGGTTATCGCACTAAAGAAGCCGCGGCTACGACCGCTTATGTCGTTACTTTCTCATCTCTTTCCGGGTATCTGGGGCACGTCGCCGAAGGTCACTTCAACGTTCTGTTTACTGTAATCGTAGTTGCCGCAGTAGTGGTTGGTTCTCAGTTAGGCGGATCTTTCATGTCCGGCAAAGCCAAGACGAAGCGGGTAAAACAGCTCTACGCTGTCGTGCTGCTGGGGGTCGCAATCAAGTTGTTTATTGGAGCTTTATAAGCAATCCCGGGATATTGATTCTTTTCGCTGCCGATATTCTTTCAATGTTTGATTTAACTATGTAAACATATGAATCCCCAAACCGCCCCGAGACTGTCCTTCTTAGACCGATTCCTGACTCTCTGGATCTTTGCTGCCATGGCTCTGGGTGTCGGATTGGGAACTGTGGCTCCCGCGGTGACAAACGCGATTACCCGTCTTTCTGTGGGCACGACCTCGATCCCCATCGCCATTGGACTGATCCTGATGATGTATCCCCCCCTGGCGAAAGTTCGCTACGAGGAACTGGGCGAGGTCTTCAAAAACTGGCGGGTATTAGGTCTGTCCCTGATCTTAAATTGGGTTGTAGGACCTATACTAATGTTTTTCCTGGCGATGGTTTTTCTTCCCTCATATCCTCATTATATGACGGGTTTGATTCTGATAGGTTTGGCGCGCTGTATCGCTATGGTTATCGTCTGGAACGACCTGGCGGGCGGAGATCCCGAATACGCCGCCGGTCTGGTGGCGTTCAATTCAATCTTCCAGGTACTATTCTTTTCAGTCTATGCTTATGTCTTCATCACCATAATACCCACCTGGTTTGGGTATGAAGGGTTTATCGTAGATATCACCATAAGTCAAATCGCAAAGAGTGTCTTCATCTACCTTGGTATTCCTTTTATCGCTGGATTCTTAACGCGCTTTTTTCTCGTTCATATTAAAGATAAAACCTGGTACCATGATAAATTTATCCCTAAAATCAGTCCTATTACCCTGATTGCGCTGCTGTTTACCATTGTGGTCATGTTTTCCTTGAAAGGCGATCAAATCCTCGAGCTGCCTCTCGACGTCCTGCGTATCGCCATCCCGCTTTTGCTCTACTTTCTCATCATGTTCCTGGTGAGCTTCTTCTTCAGTCGCAAAGCGGGCGCGGATTACCCCAAATCTGCCTCGCTCTCCTTCACCGCGGCATCCAATAATTTTGAGTTAGCCATTGCCGTCGCGGTGGCAGTTTTCGGCATCCATTCGAGGGAGGCGTTCGCCGCCGTCATCGGACCCCTGGTCGAGGTGCCCGTTTTAATCAGCCTGGTAAATGTGGCGCTATGGTTCAAAAAAAGATATTTTCGTGTATGAATATGGTGATGATGTGAAAACCGTGATCCTCCTTTTGGCGCTGTTGGCCGCCGGCAACACTTCCGCCAAACTTGAGTTAGGAGTCGTCGCGCCTGATTTCATCCTGCTGGATGTATCAAGCGGCGAAAAAGTCAGCTTGTCTGATTTTGGAGGGCAAGTCGTTGTGCTCCATTTCTGGAAAGTGTGTGCTGGGTCGTGTCACGAAGTTGTGCCTCTTTTAAACCGTTTGCAATCAGAGTTGCTTAATGAGCTATATCCAAACCTCGATGAAGTTCAGACCAGTTATGGCTCACTCTTAAAAGTGCTCTCCGTTAATTTGATCAATCCAGGCAAGCAAGTTACAGCTCAGATCAAAAAAGATGGCATCAAATATCAAGTGCTAAGGGGGCGAAATACCGGGATCGCAAAAGAGTATCAACTCATTACACTCCCGATTTTGTTCATCATCGATAAAGATGGGTTTGTTCGCTATATTTCGGCATTCCCTAAATACGATGAATTGTGCGCGGAAGTTGCCAGGTGGATTGCTGATATCCTCGAAGAGTGAGATATTCATAGATATAACCGTGATTTTTAACGGATTTGTCATATAGTTAGCTGAATTAAAATGCACAAAGTGCCTTTTTACTGTGGGCGAAGCGTGTCTCGGGTGGCTTAATAACAATCGCAGGGCTTTACATTTTGTACTTGAATATCTGATACAGGAGAATATATGATTGTAGAATTCCTATATGGCTGCAATTGCGGAAACACTGAAATTGCAAGGAAAAACCTGACTGAAGCCTTCCTTCAATTGGGCATTCAGCCAAACTGGAAAGAAATAGATATCGATTCACCACAAACCCCTGAAGTATATCATCAGTACGGCTCACCTACGATACTCTTAAACGGGAAAGATATTTTACCAGGTGACCAAAACAGCAGCGGCGGGACATGACGAGTCTATGATACTGGAAAAGGATTTTCCGGTGTGCCGACTGTAGAGATGATCGTAAAAGCGCTTCAAAATAACCAATAATACATTACGATGAGCATGATAGAGAGCGGATTACAAGCCCTGACTGAATACCTGTCAGCACACGTGCTGACCTGCCTGATACCGGCTTTTTTTATAGCTGGAGCAATAGCCGTATTCGTCAGCCAGTCTGCGGTTATAAAGTATTTCGGAGCAAACGCTAAAAGAACGACGGCGTACACTGTGGCATCCGTGTCCGGCGCCATTCTGGCGGTCTGTTCATGCACCATTCTGCCGCTTTTCGCAGGCATACGGCAGCGAGGCGCGGGCTTGGGTCCCGCGGTGACTTTTCTGTATTCCGGTCCAGCAATCAATATCCTGGCGATCCTGTATTCCGCACAGCTATTGGGATTTGACATCGGCTTCGCCAGAGCGGTCGGAGCCATCGGGTTTTCAATCCTGATTGGACTGATGATGGCGGCGCTGTTCCGCAGAGAAGAGGAGAAACTGTTTCAGCAGTCTAGCGAAATCGTTCTGCCGGAAGATGAACGCAAACATCCGCTGAATCAGATCGTAGCATATTTCGGGGTGATGGTGCTTTTTCTAATCGCCGCATCGTCAATCGGGCTGGTGATCGACGTTGACCTTCAGAGTGTGGGTAAGGGCATCGTAACTCTTTCCGGCAGGTGGCTGTCGGCTGCATTTGCTCTTCTATTTTTGATCATTACAGTTTTTATGGTGGTCAGATGGTATTCGGGCAGTGAAGTCGCAGAATGGATGCGGGAGACCTGGAAACTGGCATGGAAGATTATTCCCATCCTTCTACTGGGAGTTTTCATTGCGGGCATTATTAAGGAACTGCTGCCTCAGGAAACGGTGCAGAGATGGGTAGGCGGCAATTCTGTGTGGAATAACCTGCTGGCATCAGTATTCGGAGCGCTGATGTACTTTTCAACGCTGACGGAAGTCGCCATCGTTAGAGCTTTAATGGATTTGGGGATGGGCAAAGGACCGGCTTTGACGCTGCTATTGGCTGGACCCTCGCTTTCTCTGCCCAATATGATCGTTATTGGAAAAGTGATGGGGGTGAAAAGAACAGCAGCATACGTAATCCTTGTGATAACGATGTCCACCATCGGTGGATTCCTCTTTGGAATGATCAGTTAGAATGGAGCTGTCACAAAACAGGTAATGTCATTCTGAGCCTCCCGGAGAACCGGGAGAGCGAAGAATCCGACCCCGCAACTCATCCCGTAGTCGGTGGTCGTCCCCGACCCCGACTAGAATAGCTGTAACTTATGATAAAAGAATAATCAAGCGGAGATAAAATGAAGAAGATCGAGGTTCTGGGCACTGGCTGCCCGTCGTGTGAGAAAGCGTATAACGAGATTAACAAAGCGGTGCAGGGTCTGGGGTGGACTGAAGGCGCTGACTACAGCCTGGAAAAAGTGCAGGATACAGTACAAATCGTACAGCGGGGCATTTTCATGACGCCGGGCATCGTTGTGGATGGCAAGGTCATGTCATCCGGCAAGGTTCCTCGACAGGGACAGATACTGGATTGGCTGAAATAAAGGCTAAAGGATAAAAAAACGATCCGCAGATCGCCTGAACAGAATCCTGAACGCAGAACCATGACTACTTGGGATTAACTGTTTTTCCCTGCCAACTGAGTATTGCCAGTTGAGTGCTGGTTGTTCCATTCTGCCCAATCAGATCAACGGATAGTTTAAGAAAAACTCGGACGAAATATATCGACCGCGTGCTTCTAAGTATCTTGATAGATTCTGACCTCCATTCTCTCAATACGACTGCTTGAATTCATCTTGAAGATATTGCTGCATTTCCGCCTCATTTCCCGTTTCATCGACCGGATAGAGGTATTTGAACGGCTCATCTTCTTCGTGCGCTAAGATCGAGTGGCATATTGTGCAATCGTTGGAGATGTTTTTCCCGGACTCATCGACCATGTTAGAATTATGACAGCGGAAACAGCCAGGTCCGCGCCGGTGTCCCAGCTGGTTGGGATAGCTGCCCCAGTTGATTTTCATCCTCGGATGGATGTTGCGATCGTAGATAGCTAGTAAAGCGCTGATAGCGCTGTCTATCTGCGCTGTTTTAGTACTGAATATACCAGGATAATTCTCACGGTAGAAATTCTCAATCCGGATAGCGATTCGCTCTTTTCCGGTTCCTTTGTCCGGATAGTTCTTCGAAATGGCAGCAAGTCCTTCTCGCTTTATAAATGGCAGTGACTGAGCGATCAAACCCTTGCTGATGCGGCTATCAACTGCCAGTTCGGGATATTTGTAGATATGAGTGGCACGATTGTGACAATCCACGCAGTCCATTGTGCGAACGGGATGCTGCGTTGATTTCTCCTTCTCGCTGATTAGATTATTATTATAGCGAATGAAGCTTCCATCCGGCTGGCGCACTTCTACCCAGGCGATTTTATTGCGATCTTCATCAGCAGGCTTGTACTGTACTTCATTTCGCTGGGATACATGCCAGTGACTGCCGCTCTCAAAGCCTTCTTCACCACTTCCAACTTTAACGTTCAGAGTCGTGTATTTCAGAGTCGATTCTTCGTCCAACTCATAGTGTTTAACGATCTTCAATCGGTTACCGAGGAATTTCTCGGGCCAGTGACATTTTTCGCAGGTCTCTCTGGCGGGTCGCAGGTTATGTACCGGAGTCGGTATGGGTCTTTCGTAGAGATCGAATGTCAGTGAGATAATCTGCCAGGCGCCGTTCAACTTGGAATCTACCAGCGCCTCAAATCCTTCACCAACATGGCATTCTACACAATTCACCCGGGCATGAGGAGATTGCTGGTAGGTCACCCATTCAGGATTCATCACCGAATGGCAAGCAGTGCCGCAAAAGTGCGCCTGATCCATAAAGTGCAGGGTGCGAGTACTGGCAATGCCGAGGAAGAGTACATTTATCAGCGTCATCACTCCAACCGTGCGGATCAGTTTTGAGCCAAGTAATCCACCCCTTACCTCTTCAACTTCAAAGCGATGATCGAGCAGATCTCCGAATTTCTTGCCCGTCCGCTTACGGTAAAGAAACCACCCCAATGGTATCAGCATCAATCCCAGCACGAACAGCGAAGGGAAGAGAAGATAGGTTATGAGCCCAACATAGGCGTTCCTGATGAATCCGGCAACTTGAAGAAGTTCGGCAAAGACGAAGATGATGAACGTAGAAGTCGCCAGAGCCACTCCAAATTTGCTAACCCAGTTGGCTGAGATCCCCCTGATCAAATTCACGTATCTTCGAGCCATAATTACCTCATCACTGGAGCGAACATCTTCTCGTATAAACCCTGCATCTCGCCGGATTTAATCTCTTTCTTCAACTCATCTGTAGGGCGATTCATCCAGCTGTGCATCGGATCATTGGCAAGCATGTTTTCTATATAAGCGGTGGCTTCTTCATCTTCCAGTTCAAACGCTGCAGGGATGAACTTGAAGTAGAAGTGCTGTGCCACGTCATAAATGCCATGCCACCAGGTGTAATCCGGTCCCATCATAGAAGCGCCGTGACGAGCTCGGCGCCCTTCATGATGCCAGAGTTCCCAGAAGATCCATTCGACGTCGTTGGAAAAGCTCGCTTTTGAGGGCAGGGATTTGTTTTTCTTCAGAATGTTCATGACTTCCAGGGCTGGTTTAGCGTACTTTTCGTTATACAGATTGACAACGCCGTCAAACTGGTAGTAGTGCCCATCTATAAACTTCCTGCTATGACAGGTGCTGCAGACGTTGATCATGTTCTCGCGTCTCTCTTCCCAGTTATCGTAAAGCTTGGATACGATGGGGCGCAAAGTCCAGGAGATTCGATCACCGACGTCATGAGTTAAGAGCTGATCTTTAGTAGCGGACATGTGACAGGTTGCGCAGGTCGGGGCTTCGAAGTAATCCTGACCGACAATCCAACGGTCGGCGTCAAGGTTCATATCTTCGATGTGCGTAAAGTAAGCTATGCCGTGCTTGGATTCTTCATATATCTCCTTCTGCGGATGATCAGGACCAAGGTGACACTTACCGCAGGTTTCAGGCTGCCGCGCTTGAGCTTTGGAGAAGGAATGCCGTGAGTGGCAAGCGTTGCATGATCCCTTGGAACCGTCTGGATTCAGGCGACCAATACCTGAATTGGGCCAACTCTGCATGGCAAGTTTATTCGGCGAGTTCTTATCGATGACAACCTTCGTTCCGTGGCAGCTTTCACAACCAGCGATAGCAGCTGGATGTCCGCCTGCAACATGTGCTAAATAGGCGTCTATGGATTCCAGGATAAGCCCCGCAGTGGCATGGTAGGAATTATCCACCTGTTTAGTTTCACCCGGATGACAGACACCGCAATCTTTTGGCGAGACCAGCGTACTGATCAGAGCGCCCTCATGCATAAAACCATCTGCATCACCTTTCTGAGCTTGATGGCAGTCGTAACAGGTGATGTTATGCCGGGCATGTTCGGAGTTTTTCCACTGATGGTAGAGACCGGCGGTCAACTCCTTGTGGCAGGTTATACATTTGCCGGCGACATTTGGTTCGGTGCTTTGTGCAATCGTGAATACCGAAAAAGAGAGACAGATTGCGATAAACGTGAAGAGTCCTCTCATGTTTGCCTCCTATCGCGTCAATCAGATAGAATTATATCTTGTGAAGTATTTCCTAAGTTATACTATGTCTGTATCCGTTCTGTTTGATACTTTCGGTTTATTTCTTATACTTTCAACTGAATGAGAATTCTCAAAAGCGGGACGTTCCTGGTGGAGTAAGCGATTATTTATTCCACCCGCTTCGCTTTTCTCCACCGGGTAAATAGAATGATCTAAAACAGACAGATTACGAGGTGCAATAATGAAACGATAAGCGAACTCATTGCTTTCATCACTCAGATCCTTTTCCTGTCATTCCCATTCGTTCCAAAATATAGCACATCCAAAACCGGTTGTCAATGTTAATAATCATACATTGCAATAAAGAGGGGCTGTCCCAAAAGAAGAGTATCGCGTCATTACGAGGAACGCAGTGACGTGGTAATCTCTTATTTACACACTATTAAAGATTGCCACACTTCGTTCGTGCCGAAGGCATCCCTATGGGACAATGACAGCTCTAAGGCTTTTGGAACAGCCCCCACTTGTATCTTGAAACTTGTATCTGTCCACTCAATCCACAATCTTCACCTTGATGCTGCCCAACCCGACTTCGGTGTCGATGGTAAGCTGTGTTTTTGCATCATCCCAGTTGGCAGTGCGGTAGAGGTCATCACGCACCTCGCGCAGGCTGCGATCCAGGCTGACCGAAGAGAGGAAATTATCATTCTTGCTGACTTCGACGCCCAGGATTTCCGGCACCCAGATTTTAGCGCTGCCCAGACCGACTTCCACGCTCATTTCCGCTTCGTCGATGCGCCATTCGCCGGCGAGGTCTAATTCAGCGCCGCCCAGACCGCATTCCAGATCGAGTTTGCGGAAGTTGGCATTGCCCAGATTATTGCCGTTGAAATCACCTAATCCGACTTCAATGCGTATCTCATCGATCTCCTCTTTGTTGGGTTCATCGAAATCGAGGTCGATATCCGACAGCCCACCTGAGATCCTAAGATCAACGATGCGAAGACCGGTCATGTCCAGCTTGCCGTCCACCAGACCGATGTCCATTTCAAAGGCGATTTTCACCTTGGGCGTGAACAGCAGTTCCCAGGTTTCGTCATCGAAGTCCTTATCATCGTCGTAGTCCCTGTCGCGGTCGCCAGATTCGATAGTCAGATAACCCACTTTCCCGGAACGCTTGAAGCGGATTTCTGGTTCGCCTCTCCGGGTGTTATAGCGAATGTCCGCTTCGAGGATGTTATCGCCTTTTGCCTGCCCGATATTCAGGTCGGCGATGCCGATATCTATTTCGACTTCGAGTTCGTCAATGGCTTCGAAGGGTATTTTTTCCAGCAGCGTCTCTAATCTATCCTTAGCGCTGACGCAAGCGGGGATGATTAGCAGTATGCTTATAATCGGGATCATCCATTTAGCTCTCATGGTATCCTCCAGTAGTGTATTTTATCTTCTCTATTTCTGTTAGAAAGGTCTCTGAATTCTGAACATAAAGACATACGGTTCTTCAGAAGTATCGGTTCGTTTAGCCACCTGCAGCCGGATATTTCCCGAATCTGCGCTAATTCCCAATCCGACGTCGCTAGCCCACTGTTCGGTTTCAAGATCGTTAAGCGGTATATCCGACGCCATACCGACGTCCGCGAAGAAGAAGAATCCAAGTTCGTTGAAAAACACTCCGTGACCCCGACCATTTTCATGCAGGCGCAGTTCAGCATTTAAAAGCGCAAATTCCCTGCCGGAAAACGCTTTCAAGCCGAATCCGGGCAGCGTTGAAGGTCCTCCCAGATAGAAACGCTTCTGAACAGGCAGCGTTCCTTCGGAATTTCCAATCCTGATGCGAGTATCGAAATTGACAAATGAAGTCAGAGGCTGGTAGCGTCTTGCGTCAACGACCATTCGGCGATAGTCGAAATCACTGGCGAAATCTGGATTGGTGAGTTCGATAGCTCCCTGGAGATACCAGCCGACTTCGGGAGTTTCCACATCATCGCGGCTGTCCAGTCTTGCCGACAGCACAAATTCGCGCAGCATGCCCTCTTCGACAGGCATATTGGGCAGGAATTCCTTATTCCCTCCGAATAGCGCCCAGGAGGCGTCGTTTTCGAGGGTGGTGTGTTGTTCAGCCTGGTATCTAACGCTGAGGTTCAGGAATTCGAGCGGCTCGAAAACGAGGGAAACACCGTAGCCTTCCCGGTTGTAATAGTCACGAAAATCTTCATGCAGGAAGAAAGCTGCCAGGCTGTTTTCTTTATCGGACATGTACCAGGCGTCTTCGGTGTGGGATCGCGAATACGCATCGACTGACAGTTCGATCTGATTACGCTTGCCTAAGCCCATGCCGAAGCCGATCTGACCCTGCCAGGTCTGGGAAGCAAAAGCGTAACCACCTGCTCCGAAACTCCTGAAATTCATGCCGTAGTTTCCTAAGGGGAAATGATCGAATTTCAGACCTAAATAGAAGCCGTCAACCTTGGTATAGTTCACTTCGAGATCGGTTTCGCTGTTAAATGACCAATTTCTCCAGCGATGATGCCTGAAATCCTCTTCGTCATCTTCCCAGCGAGCTGTTGCAAGGACAGTTTCCTGTCTGCCGATGTTCACTTCAGGGACTCTGTTCTCAAGAACTTCGCCTGAAACCAGAGCGCTCGGATGGCGGAAGACTTCGCCGCGCTTGGCAATTACGCTGCCGGAGACTTCAGCGGTTGATTCCAGAGTTATATCACCCCAGTAGGCGATGACGCTGCCGGTGACTTTCCCTTTGATGGTAATGTCGCCGGTATAGGCTATGATATCTTCGGTAATGACTTCATCTTCATAAACCGTAACGTCGCCGACATATTGCACGTCTTTTGCCGGAAGGGTTGACGCAAGCAAACAGATTGCTGCTGTGGTCAGGATAAGATATTTCATGATATATCCAATTTTTTGTGTTAAGTCTGCCGCTATTATCTCGATTCAATGTTAATGTTTCCATCGGATGTGCTGAGTTCGATCAACGGTCCGCCGCCATTGATGTCTCCAGTTGCGGTTATAGTGCGGCGCGATGGATCCGAACCTCGATGGATCAACGAAGATTTCTCTTTGTCTTCTTCTATTTTCAATTTAAAATCGCTTTGTATGGTATAATCGGCAAAGGGGTCTCTGGTGACGATTTCCGCGTCGATCGTTGCCTTGACGTTAGACGGCAATATCAGATTGATTTCACCCCCTGATGAGGACAACCTGATAGGAGCCTTCAGCATGCCGTTGCCCATTACTTGAACGTCAACGTCTCCGCCGGAAGTCTTGCCGACAAGTCTGCCCATAACTTTTTCGATTTCCAGGCAGCCGCCGGATGTGGAAACATCGACGTCGCCGCTTACGTCATCAATCTCAACGTCTCCGCCGGAGGTTCTGCCAAAGACGTCACCAGCGATCAGAACGGCAATCACTTCGCCTCCTGAGGTCCTCAACTCAACGTCCCCCTGCACATTATTTGCTTCAATGTCGCCGCCTGAAGTTCTCGCATAGTGAGACGTGCCGATGATATCTTCGAGCGATATATCGCCTCCTGAGGTTTCCAGGTCAACGTTGCCGGTTATCTTGCGAGCTTCGACGTCGCCGCCCGAGGTTTCCGCATCGACGTCGCCCTCAACAGAGCGCAGAATGATCTCGCCGCCAGCCGTTTTCAAGCTGAAAGGACCTCCAGAGGCTTCGCGTAACTCTACGTCGCCGCCAGCCGTTTCCAGATCCGCTTCGCCTTTCATAGCTATAACAGAGATTTCACCGCCAGCCGTTTCCACCTGAAGATCGCCAGTGACGTCGGATGCTTCGACGTCACCCCCCAGTGTCTCCAGCCGGGCTTCTCCTTCGAGGACTTCCAACCGAACCTCTCCCCCCATAGTTTCCACATCGACGTTGAATTTAGCGGGGACTGTTACCTCATAAGAAGTCCGGACATAGCGGCGTCGGTCTCTGTTCTGTCCGATGACTTCGATGCGGCTGCCCGATTGAGAAACCCGGGCGCGATAGCGTTCAAAGGCGGCTTCAGCTTCCTTTTCCGTATCGACGCCGAAGAAGAACGATTCAACAACAACGACTATATTTTCAGCTGTGCCTTTTATGGTGACGTCACCTATCAGGTTTTCCATTTCGAGATCGCCGCCGGGAGACACTTCAAATTCGTTCCGAACGGTGATAGAGTATCCGTCGTGCTTTTTCACATAGTCGGAAATTTCGGCGCTTTGCGCTTGGACGTTATCTCTTGCCGGAAGGGCGGGAGATACCATCATTATAATCAGCAGGCTTAAACAGTATATACCTGTCATCAGTTTCGTTTTCATTTTCAGGTGCTCCTTTCAAATGCTGCGAAGTTTTCAACTATTACAGTCTGAGACTGATGAAAAACAAGTGCTTAACTGTCAGACGAGGGCGTCTGACAGCACGATTAATGAGGTCTGCAACCTCAACAGTCTATTGCTTGTCGTTAACTAATTCCATATTATAATCAGACTTCTTTATAGCCTGACGAGCGCGCATCCTGACATAATCGTTGGAATCGGCTTCAGCCAGACTGAGAACGAGAGATTCGGATTTATCCATTCCATTTTCAGACAGCAGCAGGTCGATAGCTCGGATGCGGACTGCCGGGTTGGGGTCTTTTAAAAGCGCTCCCAGCATCGTCTGTTCGATAAGTTCGTCGCGCGGGGCTCTGCCCAGCGCTTCCAAAGCTTTCAAACGAACGCCGTCGTTGGCGTCGTTTATTGCGGCGTAAGCGAGCGCTTCCCGCGTCATGGAACTCAGCGATGAAGCTCTGGAAAGCTCCTTCACAGAATTAAGCCGCGCGCCGGAATTTTCTTCGTTTTTAATCGCCCAGGTGAGCAGTTCCCGGATGAGGTCGTCCTCCGGCTTTCCGGCAACGATATAATCCTGTGTTCCGCGGAAACTGACCTGCACGAGACCCGATTCATCTTTCATGGGGCGGACGCGGAGGTCTGTAATACTCGATTCATGCTGTAGGACTTTTTCGGAAATATAGCGGTGTTCCAATGAGATCGGATCGCTGAGGAATGGGGGAGAGGGTGATACCGGAGCGTTCTGGGCGTTGAAAAACACGAGGCGTCCAATCAGCAACCCGATCAGGAGCATACCCAGCGCCACTGCCGGTTGGAAAGCGGGAGTCAGATTGTCGTCAATCAGCTCCTTTAACCTTTCCCCCAACCGGTCGATGAAAGAGCGCTTTAATTGTGATTTCAATCGTGCTGAAAATAATCTGCGCGCGCTGGCAAGGGCTTCCGGTTTCGCTTCCTGTGCGGTTCTGAATCCCAGCAGAGCGTGCATCCTGTCGATCTCGGCTTTGCGGTCGCGGCAGGCGGCGCATTTCTCCAGATGCTCGGCGATTCCGTCTTCCCCGCCGGGGACGGTTTCACCATAGACTTTCAGCCAGTATAGTTTTTCGAATTCCAGACAATCCATAGTATTATCCTGATCGATTGTTTACCTGGCAGACGAGGGCGTCTGCCAGCACATTTACTCATCTGCCGATATTATAGTACGGTTCAAGTTCTCGCCGCAGGTTTTCAATGGCGCGGAACAGGTACGCTTTTACCGTTCCTTCCGCAATCCCCAGCGTCGAAGCGATCTCCTTCAGCTTCAACCCCTGATCGTGTTTCATAACAAAGACAGTGCGCTGGCGTTCCGGCAGTTTAGTAAGCGCGGCTTCAATCTGACTCAATATCTCAGCACGAAGCTGCCGTTTTTCCGGTTCGTCATTCGGGTTGGCGGAAACGCTGTCGAAGAAATCATTTTCATAGTCCATCACAGTTTCTCTGTTTCGTCTGCGGTTCAGGCTTCTCTTTTTAGACAGCGCGGCATTGACGGCGAGGCGGTGCAGCCAGGTGGTGAACTCCGATTCAAAGCGGAAGGCGCTGATTTTCCGGTGCACTTTCAGGAATATCTCCTGGTACACTTCTTCAGCATCGAAGCCGGATCCGAGAATGGAGCAGGCGATAGACATGACCCGGCTGTCGTGCTGTTCCACCAGCCGTGTGAACGCCGCTTCGTCGCCATCCTGGGCTCTGGTAATCAGTTCGATTTCTTCAGAATTCATGAATTCCTGATTGACGATCATCCCCCCGCTCACCCTGTTTGACGCTTATATAAGGTAAAAAGTTGCTCCAAGAAATTTGCCCGTGCAAAAAATAACGCTTGACAAAGTGGATATTTATATGTATATTAAAGTTACACCACTGAACACAATAGGTATGGGACTAATTCTAATAATCATTCCAGAGTCCTGAGTGGAGGTTGAAATGAAGGTCGTGATCGTTATTGCAATAGCGTTTTTCACTGCTTTGCCGGGGATGGGGCAGGATAGTTGGATCATGCTTGAGGAGTATCCATCTCCAGGGCAGGGCGCCCGGGGAATATATTATTCGGGAAAAGTACTCTATAATGTGGACAATGAGGCTCAAACCATCTTCACACTGAGTCCCTACAACCTTGAAGTCATTGATATTTACCCTTCACCGGTAGATCAACCCTGGGGAATCACCTTTGCTCATGAACGTTTCTGGCTGACTAATTTCGGCTGGAGCACAAGCCAATTAGTCAAAATGCAGGAAGACACCTTTTTAGTAGATGAAGAATGGGATTTTGAGGATTGGTATTTTTATGGGTTAACCAGTGATTCAGTCAATCATCATCTCTGGATTGCGGCGATGAATCATGGATATTCTCATTATTTACTGGAATTCGATGGCGAAGCTGGTCAAGTTGTGCAATGGCATCCCTGGTCGGGGAATTGGCCCCTCGGTATGCAATATTGGGACGATCAAGTCTGGGTAAATTCATCTACCTGGACTTATCCAGACTTTACTTACATCTTAGAGCTGGAATCCTGGAACTATGATGAGATGCTTATTTGTCCGCTTGCTGTGCCAGAAGGAATAGCGACCAACGGCGCAGTCTGGTGGATTTCTCATTTCAGAAATAATGCGCCTTATATCTGGAAATTACTGCCACCGGGTTGGGACCTACACGATATAACCTGGTACTCACCCCAAGATCCTCCTTCCTCCGGAACGCTTGAAGATTTGATCCTCATACCTCAAGCGCAGTTTATGAACTATGGACAATATACTGAGAATGACGTTCCGTTCTTCTGTGTAATCAATGAAATACATTCCGGCGAAGAGGTTTACGCAGATAGTCTAATCTATCCGTCGATGAATCCGGAAGAGATAGTAGAGATTGTGTTTAGAGATACGGTATTAGAACCTGACATGGAATATGAAATTATATTCTACGCTGATTTGCTGACAGATGATTACCGGGAAAATGATACTCTGAAACTTGAGATAAATACAATCGGAATGAGCCTTCACGATCTGGCAGTTATGGAAATACTTGCTCCGGAAGAAGTTGAACCGTTCGAAATAGTATATCCTGCTTTAGTCGTAATAAATCAAGGAGATTTTTTTGAACCGACCGCTCCGGTTCATCTTGAGATCGAACATCCAGATGGAACCATCACGGAATACAACGCTCAGGTGACTAATCTTGAAATCAATGAAACAGATACCGTGAACTTCGCTCCTTTCAATCCACCGGAAGAAGGAATGTACATCTTCCGCTTTGATGGGATGCTGCCACTGGATGCAATTCCTGAGAATGATTATGCAGTGTTAAATTGCCAGATCGGAAGAATTCATGACGTGGCGCCGGTTGAAATCATCTGCCCTGGAGAATTTGAACCTATGGAAACGATGGTACCGGAAGTTATCGTAGAGAATCTGGGCGAATTTGACGAGAGCTGGTTTCATGTCAGTTGTATGATCGAAGACTCCACTATGCTGATGTATCAGGAACAGGTCAGCTGCTATACACTTGCTGCCGGTGAACAGCGAGAGATCTTATTTAATAGCTTCACGCCACCATATCCGGCAGATTATACATTCACATTTGCTACATTGCTTGCCGTTGACGGCAGACCGGAGAACGACACTCTTGAAATTCTAACTCAAGTTGTAACAGCAGTCGAATCTGGCGGCGAGGCAGGTATTTGCGAATTCCAGGTTGAGGGCGGTTTCCCGAATCCGTTTAATGCGCAGACTTCTTTTACGATTCACATCCCTGAACAAAGCATAGTTCATTTAAACCTGTACAATTTAGAAGGGCGGGTTGTGAGTTCCTATGATTTCGGTCTTCTTGGACCGGGTGTCCACCAACAAACGATAAATGCTGCGGATCTGCCGAGTGGGATATACATCGCCAGCATTGAAGCCGGTATGAGACAGCAGTCGATAAAGGTAGTATTATTGAAATGACAGGTAATTTTCCCCGGGTGGATATATATATCCCAAGCCGAGATAAAGACGAATATTATACTGCGGCGGAAAATTCTATTAGAGAATATACGAAAACTCCCTTTAATCTTATCGAGGCTGTCGGACCGAGATCAATTACAGGCAATCGAAATGCGGGGTTGAAATCTTCAACTGCGGATTTTGTGGCGTCATTAGACGCAGATTGCGTGATCACTCAAGCTGACTGGCTGGATAAGATGTTGGAAACCCTTTTGTCCGCCGATAATATAGGTTTAGTGGGCTGTAAGATTGTTATGTTCGATGGTAAAGTGTTTTCAGCGGGGACGGGATCTAATTGGAGACCATACTGTTACGGCGAAGAAGATAAAGGTCAGCGTGAGTTTGTTGAGGAGGTTTCTGGAGTATCGGCAAACTGTTTATTGTACCGGCGCGGGATATTGGATTATGATGAGCGATTCATTGGCGGCAACGGCTTGGAAGATTCGGATTACTGCATCAGGTTGCGGAAAAAGGGTTACCGCGTCATGTACGATGGACGCGTGAAAGTTGTTCATAAGAAATATCCCAAGGATAAAACACCCTTTTTCTGGAATCACCTGTATTTTCATTTAAAGCATCCAACGACCATCTTCACTCAATACAGAAAGCCGTGACGGCAGGTTAAACAATTCTCTCAGGAGGTGTATCATGAAAAGGATTATCACCTCAATATTGGCGGTTATGATGACCGCCGGGTTTGCCGTAGCTGTAACCATCCACGTACCCGCTCAATATCCCACCATACAAGAAGGTATAAATGCTTCCTCTGACGGAGATACTGTTCTCGTCGCAGCAGGGACGTATTACGAGCTGATTGACTTTTCGGGTAAGGAAATCGTAGTTAAAAGCGAATCGGGAGCGGCAAACACAACAATCGATGGCGGGCAGGCAGGCTCCGTTGTTACCATCGATGCCGGTGAAGGACCGGGCGCTTATATCGAAGGTTTCACGATCACCAACGGATTGTCCATTAGTTACGGCGGCGGCGGGATATATTGCGGAACCGGAGTTGCGCCGATTATCACGGGGAATAGCATTCAAGGAAACGGAGATTTGATGAATTTCTTCGGCGGTGGTATTTACGTTTATCATGCCAGCCCGACCATAGAATACAACACGATAGCAGAAAACGAATGCATCTATTTCGGCGCGGGAATTTATCTTGAAAGTTGTGATGACATCGAGATAAGGTGGAATATAATCCATTCAAATTACTGCTGGTCGGGTTACGGCGTTGCCACTGGCGGTGGTATATATGCCAAGGACAGCGACGTACTCATCGACCATAATCTGATCTGCAGTAACATCGCAGAGCCTCCTTACGGAGCAGGCGGTGGAGGCATTGCCATACAATATTCGGGGGACTACCAGATTACAAATAACACTCTGGCATATAATGAGAGCGTTATGTGGGAGACCACAGGCGGTGGAATACATGTCTCTGGTTCTGCAACTGTCTTCGCGGTCAACAATATAATCGTTCATTCGCAGGGCGGCGGCGTGTACAGCAGCATTCTGGATCTTACGCTTGATTTCAATGACGTCTGGGACAATTTACCAGTAGATTATTTTGGCTGTTCAGCCGGTTCATTTGACATCAGCGAAGAGCCCCTCTTCATCGGCGGATTTCCCTACGGTTATGAGCTGACATCCGCTTCTCCCTGCATTGACGCGGGCTCCTTCATGAGCGCTCTGGATGAAGATGGAACGCGCGCCGATATTGGCGCTTATGCTTTCAATCAGGGCGGCGTCAATATCGCCATAACACCGGACGTCTGGCCCATCGTTATTCCATCCTCCGGGGGGAGTTTCAACTACACACTACGCGTGACCAATCACACCATTGCGCCCGTTCCTTTCGATGTCTGGGTTGACGTCCGCCTGCCGGATGGAACGATAATCAGCCCTTTACTATTGAGAGAGGATATAACCTTCAACCCCGAACAACACGCGGAGCGCGAACTAACTCAATATGTGCCGGGGAATGCTATCAGCGGCGATTACTATTATATGGCGCATACCGGGGATTTCGCCATCGGGGAGATATACCACGAGACCATAATGCCTTTCAGCAAGGAAGGTTCGGAGAATACAGGTGATGATTGGATACTGGACGGATGGGATGATGGTTCTCAGCGGTTGGACGATAGCTGTCAGCCGGCGGCTTTTGTTCTTTATCCTGCATACCCCAATCCGTTCAATGCCACCACAGCTATCAACTATCAGCTATCAGCTTCCAGCTTTACGAAGTTGTCAGTTTATGACATTTATGGACGTAAAATCTATGAATTAGTTAACGGCTGGCGGGATGCGGGTCATCACGAGGTGATATTTGACGCAACAGACTTAGCATCAGGCGTGTACATCTATAGATTGACTGCTGGAGAATTCACCGCGTCGGGCAAGATGCTGTTGCAGAAATAATACACCCTTTCCTAATATAGGCAGAGCCGGTCACTCGACCGGCTTTTTTCATTGTACCCTCCAGAATATTTCCGAATTTCTTGCCTGTGATTATATTTATGATTACCTTTTTCTGATTGTAAGCTCTCTATCCGGGGCAATTATGGCGGTTTTCGAAGGTGATTTTCTGTACCGACTTAATGACAGACAAGTCCGAGGGACTCCTTTGGAGAATGTCCATCCTCCTTCTCGTATGAGCTTGTATAGATTGGAGGGGGCTGTCCCAAAAGAAGAGTATGCGTCATTACGAGGAACGCAGTGACGTGGTAATCTCTTATTTACACACTATTAAAGATTGCCACACTTCGTTCGCAATGACAGTTCTAAGGCTTTTGGGACAGCCCTATACTTGCAGATACATTCCAGTTTCTAAGCAGTTGATAATATTCACGCTAAGGAGCAATTCCAGATGAAAACGAACAGAAAGAATACTCCCCTAAGCATTCTTATCCTTATCGCCCTGGTTCTGTTTCCGCTGTTGGCAGAGTCCAGTTCCGTTGTGGCAGATAATTCGTTATCGGTTAAAATCGGCGTCCTGGCAAAACGAGGCGTGGAACGCTGTCTGGAAAAGTGGACGCCCACCGCAGATTACCTGACGAATGAAATCCCCGGTTATAACTTCAAGATTGTGCCGCTCGATTTTGATGAAGTCTATCCTGCTGTCGAAGCGGACGAGGTTGATTTTATTCTTGCTAATCCAGCTATGTACGTGGGGCTGGAAATACTTCATGGAGCCAACCGGATTGTAACGCTGAAGAACCTGAGATTGGACGGCGCCTACACGGAATTCGGCGGTATGATCTTCTACAGAGCCGACCGGGATGACATTGAGTGCCTTGTGGACCTCAAAGGCAAGAGCTTCATGGCTGTGGACGAGAATTCATTCGGCGGCTGGCTGATGGGATGGCGTGAGCTGAAGGAGCATGACATTGATCCTTATAGAGATTTCTCCAACCTGCATTTCGGCGGAACGCAAGACGCGGTTGTTTACGCGGTGCGCAATGGACTGATTGACGCTGGATCCGTCAGGACGAACACGCTGGAACGTATGGATCGCGAAGGTAAAATCCACATGGAAGATTTCCATGTGATTCACGAACATGGCGGCAAGAAGGAACATCATAGTTTCCTGCATTCAACACGCTCTTACCCGGAATGGCCCCTGGCGAAAGTAAGGCAAACGCCTGACGAGCTTGCGGAAAAGGTATCCACGGCATTATTGAAAATAAACCCAGACAATCCGGTTGCCATAGCGGCGTTGTGCGCCGGCTGGACTATACCAGCGAATTACCAGCAAGTGCACGAATGCCTGAAAGAGCTGCGCGTTACTCCATACGAGGATTATGGCAGAGTGACGGTTATGGCAGTTCTGCGGCAATATTGGTACTGGTTTTTAGCCGGCCCGGTTTTCACGATGCTGATCGTACTGTTTGCAGGTTATGTGACACGGCTTAATCGAAGACTACGGGAGGTTTCTTCGGCGCAGAAAGAAGAGATTGAAGAGCGCAGGCGGGCTGAACTGGCACTGAGCGAGAGTATCCTAAAGCATGAGTCCCTGATTGAAGCTATCCCGGATATGATGTTCGTGCTTACGAAGGAGGGCACTTACACTGATTTCAAGGCTGAAGAGGGATCGAAATTATCCATTCCACCTGGAGAGATCATCGGGAAGAATATAAGGGACGCTGGATTTTCCGATGAACAGATCGCAGAAATTTCTACATGTTTCCAACAGGTGCTCACAACCGGCATTTCAGATACGTTAGAGTACGATATGACAACCCTTCAGGGCGATGGTAGTTTTGAAGCGAATATAGCGAGGTTGAACGAGAACGAAGTTATCGCGATAGTCCGGGACACTACAGAGCGCAAGCAGGCGGAAGAAGCTAATACCCGACTTTCGAGAGCCATTGAACAGGCAGATGAGACGATTGTAATTACGGATGTGGAGGGAGCGATTCAATATGTCAATCCGGCTTTCGAGAAAGTAACTGGCTATACGGTAAAGGAGGCGATAGGGCAGAATCCGAGAATTTTAAAAAGCGGCAAACATGATGATGCCTTTTACAAGAGTATGTGGAAAACACTGACGAGCGGCAAAGAGTGGCATGGTGAGATTATCAATAAGAAAAAGGACGGCACTCTTTTTACTGAAAATGCCACTATCTCTCCTGTCGTTGATTCTCAAGGTAAGATTGTCAATTACATTGCTGCCAAGAATGACATCACTGAGAGAAAGAAGGCGGAGCAGCAGCAGGAGATCGCGCTGGAGGCATTGCAGGCAAGCGAAGGTAAATATCGTGATTTGACCGACTTTCTGCCGGAGGTTGTCTTCGAAACCGATTTACTGGGCAATGCTACTTTTATCAACAAGGTTGCCCAGAAATTATTTGGCTACAGTGCAAAAAACTTCAAAGATGGGGTAAACATTCTGGAAATGATTGTTCCGGAAGACAGAGAAAGATGTAAAGAGAACTTCGAACAGGTGGTTAAGCAGGGGAAAACGGTTCAGAACGAATATTTAGTTGTCAGCAAGGATGGTGCGACAATTCCAACACTCACCCACACGGCGCCGATCATACGAGATGGTCAGATTCAGGGATTGATGGGCGTGGCTACCAATATCACCAAGCTCAAAAACATTGAGCAGGACCTGCGCGAGAGCGAGAAAAAATTCCGGAGCCTTGTTGAGAATTTAGGCGAGGGTGTTGGAATAGTCGATTTAGAAGAACGCTTCAAGTTTGCTAATCCTGCGGCGGAAGAGATCTTCGGCGTAGAGCCGGGCGGGCTTATCGGACATAGTCTGAATGAATTTGTTGACGAGGAGACATTTGTCATTCTGCAGGAACAGACCGAGAATCGTCAAAAGGGTGAAATAAACACTTATGAAATGGTAATCACCAGAAGGGATGGGCAGGAACGAACGATCTCAGTTACAGCCACACCCAAGATGGACGAACAAGAGAATTTATTAGAAATATTAGGAATATTTTATGACATCACCGACCGCAAGCAGGCGGAAGAGTCGCTCAGGCAAGCCATGGCATTTTCCGAGAATCTTATCGAAACCGCCGATGCAATCATTCTTACTCTTGATAGCGATGCTAATATAACAACCTTCAATAAGTACGCAGAACAGCTAACAGGTCATACTAAAAATGAAGTTCTTGGCAAAAACTGGTTCGATCTATTCATTCCGAAACATGACAAAGAACAGATTCCAAAAGTATTTGCTAAAGCTCTGGAGCAAATGCCTGAAGTTTCCAAGTATGAAAATCCCATTCTGACGAAATCTGGAAACGAGCGCTTAATCAGTTGGAATAACAGCATTTTAAAAGACACCAATGAGAATACTATCGGTTTACTGTCAATCGGTGCTGATATCACCGAGCGCAAGCGGGCGGAGGAAGAACGTGAAGTACTCAATGAAATAGGAAACCTGATTCACACTACCGGCAATCTTGATGAATTGCTGTACGGTATTCACCAGAACATAAAGAAAGTAATGTACGCGGAAAACTGCTTTATCGCGCTATACGAACCAAAAACTGATCTGGTCACTTTTCCCTATTTTGCCGATCAATTCGATTCGGCTCCTGCTCCGAGGGCTAAAAAGAGAGGATTCACCGAATATATTTTTAGAACGGGCAAGCCGCTCCTATATACTCCTGAATTATTCGAGGAATTAGTCGCAGCAGATGAAATAAACGTTATCGGCACTCTGCCGAAATCATTTTTGGGCGTGCCTCTTTTCATTAGATCCGAATCTATGGGCGTGCTGGTAGTTCAATCCTATGAAAAAGAGGAAGAGTACACCAAACAGAGCAGTGATTTGCTCGCTGCCATCGCGAATCAGGCGGCGATGGTGATTGAACGCAAGCAAGCAGAAGAGGCAATGCAGGAAAGGGAGGAGAGGCTTCGTAATATAGTAGAGAACAGCACCAATCTCTTTTATTCACATAATGTTGACCACCAGTTGACTTATATCAGCCCGCAGACCAGGGAATATTTCGATTGCGAACCAGAAGAGGCGTTAGTACACTGGACAGAATTTGTAACTGATAATCCAATTAACAAGATCGGACTTGACAATACAAACAAGGCAATAGAAACAAGGGAAAGACAACCGGCTTACGAACTCGAGTTGAAGGGTAAAAAAGGTCGAAAAGTCTGGGTGGAAGTGAACGAGGCTCCTCTGGTGCGAAACGGTGAAACGACTGCCATAGTTGGATCACTGACGGATATCACCGAGCGTAAGCAAGCGGAAGAAGCGCTGCAGGAATCGGAACAGAAATACCGCTCACTAATCGAACAATCCAACGATGCTATATATATGCTTGAAGACGGTAAATTCAAGGTAGTCAACAAGCGCTTTACCGAGCTATTGGGAGTTACACCCGAGGAGGTGCGTGCTCCTGATTTCAACTTCCTCGACCTCGTAGCGCCAAAATCCAGGCCTCTAATCAAAAAACGCCAGGAGATGGCGGCGGCTGGCAAAACGCCTCCCCCTCAGTATGAATTCACCGGATTGACCAAAGATGGTAAGGAGATAGAATTTGAGGTCTCCCTAAGTTATATAACATATAGCGATAGCGTGGTGGTACATGGCATACTCCGCGATCTGACCCAGCGCCGTAAGGCTGAGGAAGAGCTGCGAAAAAGCGAAGAGAAGCACAAGCAGTTAGTTGAAACCATGAATGACGGTATGGTAATTCAAGAAATTGATGGGTCTATCAGTTATGTAAATGATGTTATCTGCCATATACTTGGTTACGAAAGAGAAAATATCATCGGCAGGAAGGCGAGCGATTTCCTGGATAAGGAAAACCAGAAAATCCTTAAAAAGGAGACCAACAAGAGAAAGAAAGACATCCGCGGGTCATACGAACTGACTTGGACGCGTGAGGATGGAGCCCAAGTTCCAACTATTATTTCACCCGCACCGCTTCATGATGCAAACGGTAAATATGCAGGCAGTTTTGCAGTTATTACAGACATTACCGAGCGCAAGAAGGCGGAGGATGAAATTCGCAGGGCGAGTGCATTACAGAAGAAATTATTGGATACCGCCGCCACTGCGATTTTCACTGTTGACGAAAATGGAACCATCACCAGTGTCAACGAAGCGTTCATGGATTGCACTGGATATAAAGCTGAGGAGATAGTTGGTCAACCTTGTAGTATTCTCGAAGGGAGTTATTGCAAGGAAAACTGCGATTTGTGCAATAGCGAGCAATTCGAGACGGTCTATCGAGAGGAATGCACTTTCAGATTGAAAGATGGCAGACAACTGTCAGTGCTGAAGAATACCAGGCGAATAACCGATGAAGAGGGTAATTTTTCGATGGGCGTGGAATCATTCGTTGACGTTACCGCGTTGACTGAAGCGAGGCTGGCTACAGAGGTTTCAAATACCCTGCTCACCGAAACGAATCAACAGTTGGAGAGCACCATCACCTACGCCAAGGAGATGGCGCAGCAAGCTGAAATGTCCAATGCAGCGAAGAGCGATTTTCTCGCTAATATGAGTCATGAGATTCGCACTCCGTTAAACGGTATTCTAGGATTCGCGCAGATTCTCCTCGATGAGGGAAGCTTGAATAGCGATCAATATAATTCGGTCGATACCATTTACACCAGCGGCGAGGCGCTTCTTAACCTGATCAACGACATCCTTGATTTTTCAAAGATTGAAGCAGGGAAGATGGATATTGAATCGATTCCCTTCGATATGGAAGCCGCGGTTGAGGGCATGATGGACATGTTGACTCCAAGGGCAGTAGAAAAGGGCTTGGAATTACATTGTTACATTCACCCTGACACACCGACCAGCCTGCAGGGAGATCCCGGCAGACTCCGTCAGATCCTCCTGAATTTGATTGGCAACGCTATTAAATTCACCGATAAAGGGGAGGTATCTCTACATGTCGGTGAAGTTGAAAGAGACGGTGACCTCGTCACAATCGGCTTTGAAGTCAGCGATACTGGCATCGGCATCCCCAAAGAGAGGCGCGATGCCATCTTCGAGAGTTTCACTCAGGTAGATGGATCGACCACACGGAAGTATGGCGGGACGGGTCTTGGACTTACTATCTCACAGAAGTTGATCGATCTCATGGATGGCGAGATTGAATTGGAAAGCGAGCCGGGAAAAGGCAGCAAATTCTATTTCACAGCAAAGTTTGAGGTATTAAAGTCTATTCACCATACGTCTATACGATCATCTTCATCCCATCTCGAGGGGATACCGGCGCTGGTCGTTGATGATAATAAGACCAACGTCTCCTTCATGGTAAAGATGCTGAAGAACTGGAAGATGAAACCTAAGGGTGCGACAAGCGCAAAAGAGACTCTCACGGCTATGATTTCGGCAGCAGAAGCAGGTAATCCTTACCGCCTTGTTCTGATTGACGGTCAAATGCCGGGTAAGAATGGATTTGAATTGGCAAAGATGATAAAGAAAAATCCGAAACTGGCGGAATCGTATTTAGTCATACTCACTTCAGGAGGAAAGCGCGGAGATGCAACGAGGTGCAAAGAACTTGGCATCTCAGCTTACTTAACAAAACCTATAAAGCAGAGCGAATTGCTGAAGACGATTAATGCCACCTTATTTAATGATACTGAAGATCAAACAGAAGCGACGCTGATTACCCGACATCATCTGCGAGAAAACCAGCGTAGCTATTCAATTCTGCTGGCGGAAGACAATGCAGTCAACCAGAGACTGGCTCAGCGTATCCTTGAGCGGCAGGGGCATCGAGTTACAGTTGCAAACAATGGGAAAATAGCGTACGAACACTATACCGGGGAGAGCGGCAATAAATTTGACCTCATCTTAATGGACATCCAGATGCCGGAAATGGATGGATTTGAAGCGACAAGAGCCATTCGGAAATACGAGGGCAACAAAGGTAAATCAATACCTATAATCGCCATGACGGCTCACGCCATGAAGGGTGACCGTGAGCGATGTCTGGCGGCTGGGTTGGATGCTTATATTTCAAAACCGATAAAACCGATAGAGTTGATAGAAATAATAGATGATACCATGTCACAAGAATCGGCTGTCGTTGCACCAACCGAAAATAAAGAAAAAGCAGGGGAAGAAGGAATGATTGATACTGATGTTCTCGACATCGATGAGGCTTTAAGCAGAGTCGATGGGGACGCGGAGTTGCTCGGTGAACTTTCAGAGTTATTTATCGAAGATTGTACAGAGGTAATGACAGCAATTAGTGACGCCGTTGAAATCGGAGATGGTGATGCTCTGATGAAAGCCGCGCACACCCTGAAAGGTTCTGTAGGCAATTTTGGCGCAAAGGCAGCTTTCGAAGCGGCGTTAAAGCTCGAAGATATGGGAAGAAATAATGATCTGGATAAAGCGACTGACGCTTTCAATGATCTGGAAAAGGAAATAGAAAAAATATTACCGGCGTTGTCAGCGCTGGAACATGGAGAAGTCACATGAGGCTATTAATCGCGGAAGACGAGCGCGTTTCCAGAAAAATGCTGGAATCTACATTAAAGAAATGGGATCACGAAGTCATTACTACCTGCGATGGCAAGGAGGCTTTCGAGGTTCTGAGTCAATCTGATGCTCCCAAGATAGCTATCATCGACTGGATGATGCCCGAAATGGACGGTCTTGCTGTGTGTAACGAGGTTCGAAAACTTAACAATCCCGAACCCGTTTACATCATCCTGCTGACAGCTCGCGACAGCAAGGCTGATATCGTTGAGGGGTTGAGTTCAGGAGCGGATGATTATGTTACAAAACCTTTCAACCGAGAGGAACTTCAGGCGCGTCTCAATGTTGGCATCCGAATAGTCGAACTGCAGCAAGATTTGAATGACAGGATCAATGAGCTGGAAGAGGCGTTAAAACACGTCAAGCAGCTACAGGGGATGCTGCCGATTTGCTCCTACTGTAAGAAGGTTCGTAGTGACGATAACTACTGGGAGCAGGTGGAGGTGTACTTGACAGATAATTCAGAGGCAGTCTTCAGTCACAGTGTCTGTCCGGAATGCAACGAGAAATACCTCAAGCCTCAGCTCGAAAAATTCTCAAAAAAGGCAGAGTCGATAAAGTAAAAGCTATATTAACAAACCTGAAAAACATGCAAAAATCAGCAGCCAATATAGAGTCCAATCCAGTAAGCGATCCAGACATTAAGATTCATCCTCAGGAAGGCAACCTCTGGAAAGTGAGGATTTCATTTCCTACGGCTGATTCCTCTGAGAATGAGATGTTGACGCGGATGCGCACCGCTAAGCGGATGATTTCAGAGCAATACGGGACTCCCATTGAGATTTTAGAATTGCGGGAAATTCTAGATAAGTCTCAGAATGATGGAGGTCTGGCAGTAGATATTGCCATTGGCAGAATGGACGTCGGTCAGGGGAGACCGGAGATTCATCTTCAGCATACGGAATCTCCGAGCGGTCTGGTTTTTGAGGATATGATCGCTCTCGTGGATATTTATTATCTCGACGAGTCAGATCAAAAGATTACTGTCGATCGTGTTATGACCGAACTGGTAGCTAAAGAGGTCGATCTCAACATGGTTAATATAGAGGAGGTTCAGAAAGCAGTTGATAAGGTACATCTGTATAAGAATTCCATAGAAGGATTGGAAGTTGCTCATGGTGAACTGCCCGACCAGGGGCATGATGCCAAGCTGGAATATGCGTTTTTCTGTGAATTAGATGAAGCTCCGAATATAGCCGAATATCGGTCTGGTCGGAAAGTAAGAAAAAAGAATGTATTAGCTGAAAAGACTCCACCGGAGGATGGGAAATCTCCTGGACGAAATGTCCGTGGCGAAGTCATTCCACCGCTTAAGGGACTGGACTTTCAACTGATAGCTGGTGAAGGGACACGATCTCTTTCCGGAGGAACGACGATCATCGCAGAGCGGAGTGGTCTTGCAGTTATGAGACGCTCGATGCGGCGAGCGAAAACGCCTGCTGGCATAAAATTCGTCACATCCAAGATAGAAGTGTGTGTTAAGCAGTTAATTACACTTGATGGAGAGGACATAGGCGATCTGGTGCTTGATGACTCTATTGAGATAAAGGGGACACTCAAAGAGGGCGCCAGCATATCAACTTCGGGTGAAGTATTAGTCAGTGGCGACATCAAGTCGGGATCACGGGTGAACGCGGGCGCGGACATCACGATTTATGGTAAGGTTGACGGGGCGCAAATATTCAGTGATTCTTCTGTTTTTACGACGGCGGGCGCGAAAGATGCCTCAATCACCGCAGGCGCCGATGTTAACGTGCATGGACTGCTGGAAAATTCCAACGTTTCAGGACGCAAAATAAAGCTTGACCATGTGAAAGGTTCTCGAGTCGAGGCGGGGTATAAAGTAATTATAAAACAGTCAAGTGATAGTGATGCCGGAGGGAGAACTACCATCAAACTCGGGCGTGAAGAGCTGTATGAACGTCAATTAGAGGCGAACCGTGAAGTGGCGGAAGAGATGACGAATCATCTTGATCATATTCAGAGATTATTCGGACAGGAGATCATGACTCAGCTTGGCTCTTCTAACACACGAACGCTTCTCTTTGAATTCCTGAGGAATCTGCGTTCGCGCGGTGTTGTCAATATAAGTAACGATCTCATCCAATCTTATATAAAATTATTAGAGGCAGTTAAGCCCATTAAAGGGGTTATCACGGAAATAGCGGAAGTCATTTCCGATCTCGAATTGCGCGCAGACGAAGAGAAAACTCGCAAACCGATAGCTGTTATCGCCGAGAAAGTTATGAATCCGGTTGTGGTGACAATCAATGATAAAACCACTGTAGTGGGTCATTCAAAAAACGGATCAGCGGTGACGCTGTCACCGGATGGCAACATCTGCACTTACTCGCTCGCAGCGCCCTCGACAAGTAAGGGAATTAATTCCTTTAAAAAGCCTCCAGAAGATACAAAAATTAATAAGAAAAAGAGGAATAATTCTAAATAAAAAAAAGAATTGAGTTATTTGCCTGAGGCATCTATCACAAAATATAGTCAAAAGCACAGAATTAAGATCATCAAAAACGACAGCTGCTGTTGGCAGGTGAACATTTTATTCCCGTCACTGGAAGTCTCAGACCGTGAGATGATTTTTCGATTAAGAGAAGCGAAGCAGTTGATAACGGAGGAAAGCGGCGTTCCTTCCGGTCAGCTTGAGCTGCACGAAGATCTTGATTGGAAGCCTGTTGCGGATGGAATATCGGTCGATGTTTCCATAGTGCGCAAGGAACTCGAGCGGGGCAGACCGGTGGTCCACTTGAGACCGAGTCCGAATCCATCGGGTATATCGTTCGATAATATGATTGCGCAGATTGATCTTCACTGCCTCGATGAATTTGGCGTCCCGATAACGGTTGGACGAATAGTGCAGGAACTCGGTGCTGCTGCTGTAGAGAATGGCCTTTGCAAGCTTGACAGGATTGAGAGGGCTGTAGAAACTGTTACCGAGAATGGGAATTCTATTAAAGATTTAATTGTCGCCGAAGGCGTATTCCCGGCAGACGGAGTTAACGCCGAGTTCGAGTGTTCGTTCTATACAAGTCCTGAGGAAGCAGATAATCTGGACGAATTCAATAGAGGCAGGAAAGTAAGAAAAAAGGATGTTATCTGTCAAAAAACATCAGCGCGTCGAGGCGAGTATCCGGGCAGAAACGTTTTGGGTGAAGAGACAGATTTCTTGACCGGGCAAGACTTTGAGCTGGTAAATGGAGAGGGTACGGATGTGTCGCATTACGGTAATATCCTGACTTCAACTCATGAAGGACTGGCATCAATCGAACTTGAAAACCGGCGAATTGTTACGTCATCCGGAGAGGAGACATTTCCCAAACGAATCGTTGTCACAGTCAATCCTGTAATTCAGGTTTCTACAAGCGATATCGGCACAGATCTCGTTGTGTTTGATTCTGTGGAGGTCAGTGGGAACTTGAAAAGCGGACAATCGATCATCACCAAGGGTGAAATATTTCTTTCGGGGAATATGGAGCCAGACAGCACATTGCGAGCTTCAGGAGACATTAGAGTCGATGGAAAAATCAATCAGGGCATAATTTCATCTGATGATTCGTTTATATGTACGGGAAATGTTGTAGATACCTTGATCACAGTTGGAGGTGACGTATTGATAGAAGGGAAAAGTGACGGCTGTAAAATCTCGGGTGGGAAAATTAAGCTAAATGAAGTGCGAGGCTCAAGTATCATTGGTGGTCACAAGGTAACCATACAGAGGATCAGCGACGAAGTTGGAGGAGAAGACACTACGATCCAGGTCGGAAGGAAGGAGTTATATAAAAAGGAAATAGAGGCTTACAGAGGGACAATCAGAAGTATTTCTCCCGGTTTGAGCAAGCTGAAGAAACTTTTTGGTTCTGATAATCTGCTGGATTTTCACCAATCGAAGGTGCAGCAGGTTCTAGTGCAGCAGCTAAAACGCTTGAGGACTTCTGGTGATGGAAGCACAAGTAAAGAAAATGCCAAAGCATTGAGGAGATTACTCGAGTCGATTCATCCAATGAAGGAAATCCTGGAAGAAAAATCGGAGGCGATAAAGAATTTATTAAAGAGATCGATAAAAGAGCGTTCCCAAAAACCCATCGTAGTAATACGGGAGGGTACTGAAGAAGGAATCAATATCAAAATCGAGGATCGAAGCATTGACTTGCCGCCGTCTGCAGATGGAATTGCTATTACAACCAAACCCTCGGGGGAAATAGTAACCTATAATCTGCGCAAGCAAAGCGCGGATTCCGCCAGTAAAGATTTAAGTAAAAGAGAGCATCCTCAGGTTCATAATCAGAAGCAGCGTTAGTAAAAATCGCCCTATTAAACAAAGCAGTATTTCAATATATCCAGTGAATATAACAGAAGAAAAAAGAGCGCCAGCAACAACTTCAGAAACTACCAATGATTCGGTAGAAATCCTGGCACAGACCGATGATCTCTGGAAGGTTAAGATTCAATTTCCTTATCCTGAAGCCACCGATCAAGACGTAATCGACAGAATACGCCAGGTCAAAGAGGACATTGCACGGCAATATGAGGTTCCTTCTGAGCTGTTGGAATTCCGAGAGCTACTTGGAAAAACACGTACCGATCAGGGTATTGCTGCTACTGTAATCCTGGGTAAGATCACCGTCGGGCAGGGAAAGCCCGAAATACGTTTGCATCCTCAGGAGACTCCGCGCGGTGAATTGATTCAGGATATGATAGCGGAACTTGATATTTATTATCTTGACGAACGCAAGCAGGTGATTACCTCAAGACGAATTGAATGGGAGCTAAAAAAACACAATATCAGTCCGGGTTTGGTAGATATGCAAGCCATTACAAAGGCGCTCGAAAAGACGATAAGAAGAAAAAGCTTTGTTAAGAAGCTGGTGATTGCCCGGGGGAGACTTCCTTCTATCGGTCAGGATGCTGAACTGGAATACACTTTTTACACGGATCCTAAATCTGCTGAGAGTCTCGAAGAGTATAGAATAGGGAGAAAAGTCCGGGCGAGAGACGTTATATGTCAAAAGTCCCCTCCGAAACGAGGTAAAGAGAGCGGATGCGATGTGCGCGGCATTAAGATTCCACCTATTGGCGGTCTTGATTTCGACTTAGTCGCTGGTGAAGGAACAAAGCTATCTATCGATGAAAATAGGCTAACAGCTCTACGTGACGGTGTGCCTGTCATGACACGGACAACACGCCAGATCTATACTCTTGCAGGGACGAGACGGGTTCCGCAGAAGATAACCGTAGGCGTAAAAACTCTGGTAGAGCTCAATGCAGAAGACATCATAAGCATTGCCATAGATGAATCGATAGAAGTCACAGGCAATTTAAAAGAGGGAACCAGGATTGAGACTTCGGGTGAGCTATTTCTCGGGGGAAACGTCGAAAAAGATTCAAGCTTGAACGCTAAAGACAATGTATATATTGAAGGGCTTGTTAAGGGTGGTGAAATCAACTCAGACAGCTCTGTTTTTACCTCCAAAAGTGTACGGAATGCGACTGTCGCTGCAGGAGATGACGTTACAGTAGGAGGAACGGTAGAAAATTCAAAGCTGTCAGCCTGTAATGTGAGTGCTCACGAAATAATCGGGTCACAAGTTCAAGCAGGTCAAAAGGTGCAGATAACGAAGGTTGGCAATAACAGTATGGGTCGTCGTACTACCATTCGTATCGGGCGCGAAGATTTTTACACGCGTAAAATAGAAGCTGATAAGGAGGTAATAAACAACTTGAAGGAGAATCTTGAGCGGATTAATACTCTATTCGGGAAGGATGTGCTAGAAAATATAGGAGGCGGAAATCAACAGCAGATACTGGTTGGATTTATCAAGGAATTGCATCGAAGAGGTCACAGCGATCTGGGGGAATCCACCATCAGATCATTTAAACAGCTGCTCAGTTCAATCAACCCGTTGCAGGATGTTATAGGGGAAAAGTCTGAACAATTGAATAATCTGGAGAAGAAAGCCAGCGATGAAAACTCCCGCAAACCTGTGATTGTCGTAAGGGAAAAAATTCTTGATCCCATCGAGGTGTCAATTAAAGATAAAATAGTGACAATTCAACCAACAAAGAGCGCATCCGCGTTATCCCTCACCAAGGACGGTAAAATAAAATCTCATGATTTGCCAAATCCGAAGAAAAGAAGAGGTCAGCCGGGAGTCTCATCCGTAGGAGAAAAGCCGCAGAAGAAAAAATAAGGATATAAATACAAATATTTGACGATTGACTGCAACAATCTGGCTTTTTATACCGTATCATATAATACAGCAGCAAGAGAACAGTCTCTTTCGCTCATGCAATAATTTATTACGTGTTATTCAATAAATGGGGGAGGAGTTATCGTTGCCAAGATCCCCGGGGCGGAGTCCTCCACCTCCGCCACAGCAACATGCTCCCTCCCCAGGTTTTTTTAGGTTAGAATTACTCATTTGATTTGGAGCAATAAACCCGCCCATCAGGGCGGGTTTACCTATGTATAAGCGGAGGACTGATCCGCGATGCGAAAAACTTATAGAATGAGACCGAAGCGACCTCCTTTATAGAATACAACCAGTTGATCTCCGATCATATTGCTGATGCGAAAACCGAGTTTGCGGAGTTTCTGCTGATCGACTTCACTCTTCCTCAGCAGTGCAGCTACGCCTTTCACTCCAGATTTACTGTACGGAATCTGGTGTCTCTGCAAAATCTTTAAAGCTTCTATTTCCTGCATCTCTCCCCCGGCTGTTATTTTTCTGCTTCTAACAATTAGACGACACGTTAGCGGGAAAGGTTGCACCGCAAATCGAATAAATATTTCTTATGACAATAGCAGGTCATATATTTGTTAAGGAAATCGAGTCGATTTGGGCTGAGATTGCCTTCTCCCCTTGATAAATTCGACCCATTGGATCGTATTTTCCACCTGCTCCTGTTCCCCAGTGATCGATAGGACTACCGAACCCTGAGAATCCCCCCAGCCCCCAGCCGCGACCATGGTTGCCTCCACGCCGGTGAGCATCCTTATAGCTTCTATCTCAGTGATGACGTCGGCTCCGACCACAGGCATCAAGCCGGCTTTTTCCCCCGTGGAATAATTTATGCGGTCGATACCCATATATTCTACCGCTTCATGGACAGACGGAATTAGCTTTTCCAAGCCAATCGGCATTATCAGTTTGGCGCCTCTTGCGGTGATGATCCCCAGCGATTTGCCGATTGTGCCTCCGACACGGGAACCGAGCAAGACACCGACAACGCCGTCGGGATCAATGGCGTTTCCCCCCTTAATCAGAACGTCATCTTTATTAAATTCCTCAATGGCTTTCTGCGGATCTTCATCGACGACACTGCCTCTCTTCAGAACCACAGCAGGCAGTCGTTCATCCTTGGGAACGATCTCTAATTCACCGTTACGGATAATGCCGGCTGCAAATTTCTCTTCGTCGAAATCATTACCAAGAAACCGAGTGGCAATATAGGAATTGGTTGTGCCTCTACCGATCACGATCGTGCCTTTCTGCAGTGCGTTTACGATGGCTGGATGAACGGCAGCGGCTTCAGCGATGAGTCTTTTCGACTGTGGAGGCGTGAGTGTGAACAATCCCAGAGAGCGACTATCCCATGACATGGCGTGACCTTATCTGTTGGAAAACATCTCATTACCTGACTGTGGAACTCGGTAACAGGGTTGAGGGATCCACCTTATTTATCTAATGCTTCTAATATCTCATCTATCAGAGTCGTCGGCAGACTCTCATATAAACATTGTTTATATTGGGTATCTTCTCTCTATTGACCTTAATGCACACGAAGGCGTCATTCATCAGAGAGGCAGTTTCTGTATTCTTATATAATATGCGCTCCATTGTATGACACCAGTGCCAGATTGAACAGCCGATGGAGAGAAGTTAAAACAATTGGATAGAGCATGCTGGCTGTGATAAGAAGAAATAGCAGTGGGTTGGAATTGCTCAAGCGAATACGGAATTAAGTATTCTTCTTCTATGTTCGGAATATAAAATACTGGTCCGCCGGGCAGCCTGCGATATTTACAAACAGGCATTTATCCTGTTCAGAATATCTTATTCATGTCGAAGTAATAGTAGTCAGGCATGCAGTACTGACATCCATGAAACCGGGGAGTATGGTCTGAATCGATCATTCGCTTGATGGTATCGAGTGTATAGATCTTCTTCATCTTATCTTTAGGAATGTCATGGATATGACATTCGTAGGAAGGGCGCGACATATCATGAATGACATTGTTACGTAGATCAGCGATATACATGACGTCTCCAAATAGATGATGATTTGAATATAATATAACAAATTTTTGCTGAATAATCAACCCTCGGCGCCGGTTTCACATGTAGATAACACCGCCTAAATAGCGTTGATTGTTCATTTTCATGCGGGGTGTTGCAGTTTATGGCTTTTTTTTGTAAAAAAGTGGTGAAATAATCAGTAAAAGTTTGTATATTAAGGATAAACCTGTCACAGAAGACTTAGAATCAATTGCCATGAAAGTTATTGCAGTTTGCCTGCTTTTTCCTACTCTTCTATTAGCAGCGACATCTCCTCCTGGCGTGAACCTCGTATCGTGTGACCGCAGCGGAGCAGTTATCGAGGTAAATCTACCCGAATTTAAAATTCAGTCGCGCAATCTACCTGAGGGGACGTTCTCAGAGCTTATTGTGCCGGGCTGGCATCATCTGACCGAAGCAGGGAAGCCGGCGCTGCCCTCTTGCGGAATCTGGCTCGCTGTCCCACCGGAAGCGGAAGTCAGTTTTACGGTAGAGAATATCACTACGCGACCAATTTCACTGGTCAATCCGCTGCCCTCGCCAACACTCTCGACAGATCCTTATGGCAGGAATCCTGAAGAACACCATTACGCCGACCGGGTTCAGTATGCTTCGACTTTGCCATATCCTGCACAATGGGTCAGCCTTGGCAAGCACGCTATGATGCGCACTTTCCAGGTCGTTCCAATACGGATATTTCCAGTACAAGTTCAGATTGCCCGCGGAGAAGCTCTGGTAGCTCAAAAACTCCGCATACGCATCACATTCAAGGGTGGTCGAAGAGGCGGTTTTGTATCCGACCCATACGGCGAGGCTTTATCGAAGAAGACTATTATCAACTACAATCAAGCTCGCGGATGGCAGGAGAAACCTTCCGGCGCGAAGCCTGATGCGGCTGAGAATTACGGTCAATATAAAATTCTCGTAAAACACGATGGTTTATATACCATCACCTATTCGGATTTAATCGAAGCGGGTATTACGCCTGACTTCGATCCGCAGACTTTAAAAATTTACCTGGCAGGCGAACAGCTCCCGATCAGAGTTGAGGGTGAATGGGACGGCGAATTCAACGCGGACGATTATATCTTATTTTATGGCATCTTTCCGCGCGGAACTTATACCCATAAAAACATCTACACCGATACCAATGTTTATTGGCTGGATTGGGGAGGAGTACCCGGCTTAAGGGTCGGTGAGCGTTCAGCCGCGCCCGGCAACGCGGATCTTGCAACTGAATTCAAAGCACATACATGGGCTGAATTTGACGTCATATACGAGAAATTTGGAGCAGCTCCTCTGGATGATGACATCGACCATTGGGTCTGGCTGAAGCTCGACGTGACGTACAACCCACAGTTTTCCTATCTTCTGGATCTACCGGGTCTTGTATTAGTGCAGGGGCAATCCTACGGGCTGTCGGTTTCCTTGCGAGGCTACACATATAATAAATATGTCTATAATGATCACCAGGTATTGGTCACCTGGAATGGTTACCCCGCCATCAATAGTATTTTCAGCCAGCAGGAGCAGTTTATCGCAACCACCGGGGTTCCCTGGGACACTATCCGCACGCAGCAGCCGAACGAACTGATATTTTATGCGGAGGCTGTCACCGGCGTCGATCCAAACGCTTTCTTTCTGGATTGGTTCAAAGTAGATTACTGGCGCGATTACAGCGTTATCAACGATACGCTGCTCTTTGAAAATCCCCAGAATATGCAATCCGGCTTGATAAAATATGAGCTTACCGGCTTACAGGATACTACAGTAGAGTTGTGGAATCTAACTCGAATGGAGCGGCTTGTTGACTTTGATTACAACAGCGGCAGCCTCGCGTTTCAGGATTCCGCGCTGGATACCACCTACTACTTTGTCGCCGGGCAGGGAAGCTGGCTGACTCCAGAGATTATTCCTGAATCGCCGAGTAACTTGAAAAGTCCGAATCATGAAGCTGATTATTTGATAATCACGCACGAGGATTTCTATTCTTCTATACAGCCGCTGTCAAACCATTATCAGGGGATGGGATACGAGGTTTTAACAGCACAGATCAGCGACGTATATGATGAATTCTCATACGGTCTGAAAACTCCTCAGGCTATCTTCGATTTCATTCAATACGCATATCTAAACTATCAGGGGAATATCCCGGCGTTCGTTCTGCTCGTGGGCGATGCTTCCTGGGACTATAAAGATAACGATACGCTTTCCTATATTGATTATGTCCCCACGCATTCCTTTATGTCATACAAGTGGGGCGAGACATCGTCCGATAACTGGTTCACTTCGGTATCCGATACAACCAATCCACTGCCTGACTGTTTCATCGGCAGGTTTCCGGTAAACACCCCGGAAGAGACAGAAATCCTCGTAAATAAAACGATCTCCTATGGAAGTGCGCCGCCGGGATACTGGCGGAGCCAGGTTATTGTCTCCAATGGAGCAAATATTGACACGGTTGATGGAGTTGTTTTTGACAGTATCGCTCAGAATCTAATAGATTCTTATTTCCCGGAATGGTACGAACCTAATCGCGTCTATTCAAATCCATCCGCTGGCTATGAACAGTATCAGGGGAGCAGCGTTCGGCTGATAGATTATATCGATCAGGGCGCTGCAATGATCAATTATATCGGTCATGCCGGCAACCAGATGTGGGAGACACTTGACCAGTCTGAGATCTCTCTACTAAACAACGGCAGCCGTCTTCCTTTTGTAACCGCCTTTTCCTGTTTTACAGGCATTTTCTCTAACACACATGGATTTGGGGAAGAATTCATTTTAAAGGAGACTGGTGGGGCTATTGCATACTGGTCCAATACCGCCTTGGGTTTTCAGAACAACAATGCGCTCATCAATGACTGTATTTTCAAAACTTTCTTTGAGCGGGACAGTCTCCAATTCGGAGCGGCTGCTGCAGGAGCAAAGTGGATCTATTATAGCACAGCAGGCAATACGGGGGACGTGGTCGATATTTTTACGCTCCTGGGAGATCCTGCCGCCGCCTTTATATTTGAAGATCCAGTTCCAGAAGACACCTTAGACAGTGAACCGCCGGTGATTGAAATCGATCTCGGATCGAACTTCAGCAGCGGTGAATTTATCGATAACCCCGTTCAGATCACATGCACGGTTTCTGACAACAAGGAGATTATTACATCAGAGAATCAGCTCATCTTCAGTCTAACACAATTGACGGATGCTCTCGGCTATCCGATTCCTGTTCCGAACGGCGAGTGGGATCTCGATTGGTCATCGGAGTTGCTTGACCCGCCAGATTCGACAGGGGGACATGAAATCCAGGTCGTTTTCAGTGATTCTCTGCCTGCCGGAGAGTGGAGATTTTTAGCTTCCGCTCAGGATTATCTCAACAATCTGTCTGAAGACTCTGTTTTTTTTATGATCAAACTGGGTGAACTGGTGCTGGATAACCCGTTGTATTATAATCACCCCGGCTGCGATGAGACAAGCTTCACCTTCAGTCTGTCCAGGGAAGCGGTCATCACGATCAAGGTGTTCACCGTTGCGGGCAGGTTGATCTGGACTGATACTTATCAAGGCCAAGTAGGCTATAATGATGACATCCTCTGGGATGGGCATGACCAGCAGGGCGACCGGTTGTCAAACGGCGCATATCTATATAAGATTATAGCGCGCAGCGGACAGGAGCAGGTTGAACGACTTGAGAAAATGATAAAGATACGGTAGGAATGATGGTAATTATAACTTAAAATTTAAAGCACAAAACTCAAAACCTTCCCGAGCAGCCAAGCAGAATGCCGCTCAACACATCCCTTTAGAACGCCTCTAATGAGCGCACATTTCAGAATAACGACCGCCCTAAAACAGATAAAATTTCCTTGACATCCATCGAAAAATATAATATACTTTATGCATGTACGAAGTGGATAAATGGCACAGGGGGGAATTGCTCCTCACAGGCGGGGAACCAGTTATCCATCACTGATCACAGAATTTTATGGGGGGGGCTCCTCTTTACTACCATCTACCCCAAGAATCTACTCCTCGCATACTGACAGCTACATAAAAATTGTCCTGGCGGAATATGCGCAACAATCGTAGTACCGGTAACACTCCATCATTCGCGACTGCGATAATAACAATGATCCTCGGATTGGTGTTGTTCCAGGGACTGGCAGCCGCGTCCGAATATGAAGAACTCCGCACGCGCTATTTCATCGATAGAAGCGTGGGATTTGCCGGGGAACTTCTTCAGAAAGAAGAATTCCTGAGTACTCTCTATCAGTGTACGGTTACTGAACTAAAAGAGTTGAAGAAAGAGGGAGTCAATCCGCGGTTTAGCAGTTCGTTATGGGATGTTGAACCGATTCACTTCGATCGTGATGATCCGGATATCACATCTGCAGAGCAGGCAGAGCGCTACCGTTTGTGGGTGGAATTTGAGGAGCGGGAGTATCAGCGTCGATTGCAGCTTATCTTGGGCGTCCGCGCAACCCTGATCGAAAACGCCTCGGAAGCTCAGAAACAGCGAATGTTCCGATGTGAGCTTGAACGAGCTATGAAGTATTACGGCAAAGAGGAGTGGGAATTAACTATATTGCTCTTTGACCGGTTACTGCAAGATTATGGTTACACGCAAGTTGAGGACATCCTCTTTTATCTGAGTGAAGCCAACGTTCAACTTAACAGGTACGGCGCGGCTTTAGGTTATTTACTTGCTCTGCTAAGCCAGGATTCGAACACTGAGTTTCGTTCCGAAAGTTATAAAAACGCCTCGCGCCTGATGCTCGATTTAGGTGAATACCGGGATATTCTGAAACTGTATCGTAATTATTCACAGGAAGGATTCCCCGGGGATCCAGTAGAGATGGGGGGAGTGCATCTGCGCGCCGCCCAGGCTGAAGTCAAGTACGGGCACTTCAAAAACGCGGTGGAGATACTGGAGCGTGTTCATCAGAAGAGCAGGAGTTATCTGGCGTCACGATATTTCTTGTCGGATTGTCATGCAGCTCTGGAAGAGTGGGCTCTAGCCGTCGACGTCCTGTCTGGAATGGTTGACTTAAAACAGGATAAATTGTCATACGAGCGTTGGCGGATTTTAACAGACGAAGCCCGCATTAAACTCGCTTTTATATTTTATGAATGGGGCGATTACGATAAGGCGGCGCAGTTATTCGACGACGTTAAGGAGAATTCTCCTTTCTATGACCGCGTTCTGATGGGAAAGGCATGGATAGCCTACCAGCTCGATATGTACGAGGAAACCACCAAGAGTACCGAAGAGCTGCTGCAGGTTTATCCGCGCTCAACGGAGATTTACGAAGCGGGCTCACTAACCGGATATTGCTATGAGCAGATGGGTGAGAAAGCCCGCGCGATGAACTATTTCTACGAGGTGCTCGACGCTGGAGTGGGGCGGTCGAAACTGCAGAATTTCATGAAAGAGCGCGCCCGTATCAATGACGCTTTGGCGGAACTCCGATCACTTGAGGGAAAAGTCTTCGCTTCCGGCAGCGTTGAGATGTTCGAGGAATACAAACGAGCCCGGAACAAATTGACTCTGAACCTGAAGAGGATCAGTCTGGCGGAATTATTGGAAGCCAATGCGGGCATGCAGAGACTGGTGGCTGAGAGGATTTTATTAGATAAACTTGTTTGTGAGCATAAAGAGATGGAAGCCACCATCCAATCTAAGGATGATGCTTCATTGATCGCAGACTTCCTCGCTCAGGAAGATCGCATATATTCCTTAATGGAGCGACTGAAATTAGTCGGTAGAGAACGGCTGAAATCCACTCCGCTCTATTACCATGAAGCACAGGTTGGCTACATTAACACCCTGGCAGACACCCTCTCCTCCAACCTTGAATCGGAAATCACCGAATTGGTAACTTCGATAGAATTGACAAAAGAGCTTTATCAGAATGCGTTAGAAGATGATCAAACAGAAAAGAAGCTGGAGTACGGATTGCGTCTTGAACGGATGCAGGATATTTTAGCTCGCGGTTACGAGAACGTCACGCTTTCAGAAAATTCACGCCGTCCAGTGCTGCAAACCCGCGTTGACCGCTGGAGTGATTTCAGCTTCAGCAGATATGCGATGGGAGGCATGGAATTTGACGAACTTGACCGTAAATATGAACGTCTCAAACAGGTTGAAGAGTATATTGTTACCCTCGATGAGATGATTGAAGATAACGGCGCGACTCAGAGCGCCGGAGAAGCAGGAACTCAATCCGAAGCAGATAATTCGGAAACCAGCGAAAATCAGACCGAGTAAGCCGGTGAAATTTATGCAAGTAAACCTGAGCAGGATATCTGGTATAGCGTTGTATGTCGGCGTTATGCTATCGTTATCACTCGGATCATACGCTGCCATTGCGCAGACCGGCGAAGTGATAACATCCGACCTGCTGATGCGGTGGCACAATATCCAGGCTCAAAGCCCTGACACGGGAAAAGTCGCCGATCTATTGGCTGAAGGTGAGCGAATTATTCAGCGCTTGCAAGAACTGGAAAGCCTTCGCAGCAACCCGAATCAGCCTGTAGGCAAGAGCTATTACCAGCGTATAGTACGGTTACAAGATCGTTTTAAAGATTTGCTATTCCACATCGAAATGGCGCGTCTCTCTTCGTTGCCGACTGATGAAGTCAAGGCGATGAAAGCAGACTATGAAGAAGAGAGAGATCGACTTGCCCAGGAAATAGTCACTCTTGAGGATTCCATCATCTACCGCGGTGAGATATTCCTTGAAACTTATAAACAGCAGATTTCACTGAAACACTACATGAGTAAACAGGAGATGATCGTCGATTTCATTTACCGCCTCGCTGAAATCTACTTCCGGCGCGGTGAAGATGAATTCTTCACCACTAATGACGTCTCTTCCTTTAAACCGGCACTTCAGAAATACCGGCGTATCATTGACGAGTTTCCGGCATCTGAGTACGTGGATGACGCTCTCTACAACATAGCGTACGTTAAGAACAGTTCCAACCGCGAAGAAGACCGCCTTGAGGCGATCACTCTATATAAAACCTTAATTGAAAAATATCAGAACTCTAATTTCGTCCCTGAGGCATACTGGAGAGTAGCGGAACATAACTTCTATCAGAAGCCGCCGAATACCCAGGAAGCGATTTCATACTACTCCCAGCTTCAAAGATATCCAGAAACGAGCTGGTATGGCAGAGGACTCTACAAGGTTGGATGGTGTTACTTCCTGGAAGGCGACTACCCCAGCGCTATCGACTACTTCACCCAGACTGTAGATATCAGTCTCGATGAAGAACTGGTAGCTCAAGATATTCTATTTGCCAGCATGATGGACGAAGCTCTCGAATATATCAGCATCTGCTTTGCCCAGGATTCCACCGAATGGGAAGGTTCCGGCGTCGATGCCGCCGTCGCTTTTGTGCAGGAAGATTCCATACGTTTTAACACTTACGGCAGAAAGATCATAGAATATCTGGGTGATATAAATAAATATCAGATTGGTAAATATTACCTGGCAATAGAAGCGTATAAATCCTATCTTGCGCTCTACCCGATGGATGAGAAAGCTCCCTGGATTCAGGATAAAATCATAGAATGCTATTCGATCAATCTGCGTGAATTCCTGCCTGCCTACGAAGGGAAACTCCGACTATTCGCGGATTACCGCGTAGATACAGAATGGGACGCCGCTAATCCTGATCAGGAGCTCAGATCTGAAGCGGACGTTATCATTGAGAAACATTATTTTCGAGCTTTGAACGAGAATATCGGCAGAGCCGTCAAGACCAACGATCCTGTCCAGTTAACAGACTGTGTGGAAATGTCGAGAAATTATCTGGAAACTTTCCCTCAGGGTCCGAATGCCTACACGGTTAATTACAATCTTGCCGTCTTGCTTGATCAGCATGTAACAGACAGAATGGCTGCCTACGATGAGTACATTAAGGTCTCCAGCGAATATACCGATGAACAGCATCGGAAAGAAGCAGCCATCAACGCAGTTATCATAGCCTATAAGATGATCGGCGAACGCGGCGACGTTCCTCTGGATTCACTCATGGGAACGGAGATCGGTGAACACGAACAGAAATACATTGATGCGGTCGATAATTATCTGGCGCTCTTCCCACAAGGCGAAGAGGCCGAACTGTTTCTCCTGAATGCGGGCGGCATCTATTATAACCACGGATTTTACGAGGATTCGAGGCAGTACTACAATACGCTGCTGGAGACATTCCCTCTTAGTGAACGCCGCGGCACAGCATATTCATTCATCATGAACGGGTATTTCGCCGCGGGTCAATACAGCGAGGCGGAGCGAATTGCAAAAGAGATTCAGGCAGCGGGCATGGATTCTTCGATTGTCGCTTCAGCACAGACAAGACAGGCTGAATCAGCTTTCCTCGGCGCTGAAGCTATGAAAACCGGCGGAGATCTGCTGGCTGCAGCTCAGGAGTATCGCAGAACCGCCCTCGAAACACCGGATTGGAATCAGGCAGATAAAGCGTTCTTCGAGGCTGGTCTAACTTTCCAGCAAGCCAACGCGTGGACAGACGCCAACGACGCTTACCTCTTAATGGTAGAGAGGTACCCTGAGTCCGAACTTGCTGATAAAGCACTCTATAACGTCGGGTACAACACCCAGAGCGAACTTGGAGACAAAGCATTTGCCGCTCAGACCTTCGAGCGAATTGCGCTGGAATATCCAGAATCCGAACTGGCGCAGGATGCTCTGCGCAACGCCAGTATAAATTATGTCGAAGCCGAGAATTGGAACGGAGCTATTGGAGCGAACACTACTTATGTGGCGATGTTCCCGGCTGCCATTGATGCGAATCTGTTCCTCTTCGAGAATGCCGGACTGTTTCTGAAACTGGGAGATGAAGCTGCAGCAAATGAAATTTACTCTCAGTATGCTCAGTTATTTCCAGATGATCCGCGTGTGGTGCGTGTGCGTTGGGAGCGTGGAACATACCTTCAGGATCAGGGAAGGCAGGCGGAAGCATTGGCTGAATTCATGGCTGGAATTGAAGCACACAGGCTATTGGTGGCAAAGGGTAAAACCGGTGAGGAGACCTACGCGTCACGCTGTCTATTTGAAGTGATCAAATCGGATTTCAGTATTTACGAGTCAATAGATTTTGCGCCGGCAAATGTGGTCGAAGCGAGGAAAACAGTCAAACTTGCCCAACGCGAACGACTCTTACAGCATCTTGAAGAACTGAATCGTCTTGCGAAGGACGAGATGTTTGAGGGTCTTTATATGGTCGGCAGGGTGGAAGAGGAGCTGTCACGAGCCTTTGCGGAACGAGTTCTGCCTGAACGTGGCAGCGCCGAAGAGAAGATATTAGCGCGGGAAACCGCCAATCAGGACGCCATAGAAATTGCGGCGCGCGCTATAGATGCCTATGCCAAATCAGCGGACGATTTAGATATCGCGGTTCGGGTTCTTCGTGCCAAGGAGGCTGAGCTGGAGCGGCATAAAGAGGAACTGTCTATCTGGATGCTTGAAGCACAGAAGGCTGATCCGAAACCATCTGAACTACCGGATTCCGCTGCTGTGCTGGCTGGATTAGACCGGGGTCTCGAAGATATCAGAGAAGGCTATGATGAGGGCGCTGATTGGGCTCGCAGAGCGAGAGAGAAAGTACCCGAACTGGCGCTGCGCAACGCAGAGATCAAGTTTGCAACAGTGCAGGCATTTCTCGATCTTCCAGATGTGGGGAAAAATAAACAATTGAAGATGCTGTACCGTGCGGCAGTCCTATCTGAATTCGTGGTGCCGCGCAGCGCAGCAGTTATAGAGCTATACCTTCAGGCAATAGATAAAGCTTCGTTTAGCGCTGATGCCGAGATGTGGAAATCTCAAGCAATGAGCAGTTTGGACAGAGTGTTTGAGGTAAATAAAGATGAATACAAAATGTTAAATGAACGCGCTCTGGCTTCCTATGCAAGGTTTTACGGCATTTACGGCGATCTCTTAAACGAAGGGGAAGGGGCTACCACTTCTGGAGGGTTAGAAGCAGCCGATATTGCCGAGTTGCTGGTGACCTATTCAGATCATTCCTACAATTTCGCGGTGGCTTCCCTGAATTCTCAGGACGTTCTACTAACCGCGGCTGAAGCTGGATCCGAGATGCCTCCGGATATATTGAGCCGATTCGCAGCTTCTGCAATTGAAGAGGTCTTCAGAGTGAATGACCGCTATATCGGTCTGTCAACCGAAGCGAATGAATCCAAAGCAAACGCGGAAACCTTGCAGGATCAATCTGTGGTTTGGGAAGACGCAGTGATGACTTATGAGGACTGCGCTTACAACTTTACCGGTCATCAGGAGGAATTCCTGACTATCGCTATGGAATTTAACCGGCTTCACGGCAACGATCAAGCGCTGGCTCTCCGCGTCGGCTGGGCGCTGGTCGATCTCGATCGAGACACTTATCTTTCGTTGCTGGAAGAGTACGGCGAGGAGCGTTGGTTACGTTCCGATGAGACATTCCGCGTGAACCCCGCTTACGAGGACGAGTGGTCATCATTGGGCTTTAACGATGCCCAATGGAGTGAAGCGACGGTTACCAACGCTGGAGAGGGTGAGGGGGATCTGGCAGGCACACTGCCGCTCTGGACTGTTATAGCGCTAGATTCAATCACTGTAGCACCGGACAGTCTATACTTACGTAAATTCTTTGAAATTAACGATCAGCCGGTTGCAGGTGATCTTTGGATAAGTGTTGACGGTGGTTATTCATTGCTGTTGAACGGCGAATTCGTCGGTGCGGGTGAGCCGGGTGACGGCTGGACAGTGGCAGCGTCGTACGATATTTCGCACATCTTAAATACCGGGCAGAATACTATAGCAATCATGGCGGTTGATCCTGATTCCACTACGGAGGGAGTGAGGCTGGCGCTACGTTATAAAGTGCTTCCCAGCCAATCAACCGGAGGGCCTTGACCTATGTTAATTAATTGCGTAAATAGTGGCATGGTTGTGAAGAGAATTTCAATCAGTGTGGTCTTGCTGCTACTCCTGCTGAGTATGCCTACCCTGGCTCAAGAAGCAGAAGAAATAGAAGACGCTGCGCCAGTTTCACCTCAACCGAGCTGGAGTGAAGGCGAACTGATCGAACTGGATGCGGTGCAGATCGAAGGAGAGATAGCTCAACCAAACGTGACTATCACAGTCTCGCGTCAAGAACCGATCTTTCGCGAGATCGCTCTTGAAAGGACGCCGCCGGAAGCTCTCACAGACATTGATTTGACAGCTCAGGAAGACAAAATTCTAAAAGCCGCAAAAATCGTAAACTGGAGCGAAATGCTCGAGCGGCCCAGATACTAGAAGGGTCTCTGCAGGGGAAACCTGATGCACAAACTCGCACGTTACGAGGTCGATAAAAGAAAACAGAAGCTTATAGACTACCTGGAAGACCAGGCAGTCTTTAACGAAGTATTAGACACGTTCAAACCGCGTGAGCTGGTGGAGGTTCAAGTCATACTCTGGAACTATGTGATCGATTATTCGTATGTCATAGGAAAGAATTTCTCGAGACACAACCTGACTGAAAGAATGGAACCCACAGCGAACTACCAGTACCGCGTCGGCTGTAATGAACGGATTGATTACTGCCGCGGCAATATCTGTATTAACACGCATCCAAATTGCGCGGGAGAGAAATTAAAAAGTCAGATAAAAGTCCTCCGAGACATCATTCAAGAACTAAAACAAATGCAATAAAGAGGATCCAACGATGCAAGAGCTCTTTCATTCGTTCAATCCAGAGGTGAGTGGCTTCCTGTTTATGTGGGCAATTCTAATTATGTTTGTCGTTATGATTGCCATCGCCATAGAACGAACATACTACATCATCGTCCGCTCCAACGTCAACGCGCCGCGGTTCATGGCTGAGATTCGTAAGCTTGTTATCAATGGTGATTTCAAGAAAGCGATGAACCTCTGCAAATCCGCACAGAATAAATCTCTACCGCAAGTTGCTTTGGCAGCTTTGGCGGAAGCGGATAAAAAGGAATTCGTTGACTACCGGGCGATCCAGAATGCGGTGGATGAAGCCAGCCTGGAAATCATTCCCCGGCTGACCGCGAAAACCGGTTATTTGGCGATGATCGCAAATGTGGCAACATTGACAGGTCTGCTGGGCACGATCTATGGTTTGATTCAGGCTTTTACTGCGGTATCTGTGGCTGGTGCTGAAGCGGCGACGAACCTGGCAGCAGGTATCTCGATAGCCATGATCACCACTTACTTCGGATTGCTTACGGCAATTCCGGCGATTGTTCTGTACACCATAGTTAATACTAAGACGACCAGAATAATCGACGACATCGACGAACATTCCGTAAAACTGATTCATCTCCTTACCGGGAGCAAGTAGGATGGCATTCAGACCGTCACTAAAGAAGAAACGCCAGTTCGAAGAGGCTGAAGCGAACATCACTCCCGTGATGAACCTGATGTGCGTTCTAATTCCTATGCTTCTTACAACTGCCAAGTTCGTGGATCTGGCGCTGCTCGAATACATGCCGCCGGTTCTGCAGGAAATGGACGAAAGCACAGCCGCGGGCGCGGGTGAAGGCACCACAGAGAGCGAACTTCTCGAACTCCGCGTGAACATCGCCTATGAAATGCTGGAGATTTCCATCTTCAATGCGGTTGAAGGGGAAAACTTCTGGCAGATTCCGCTGACGTACGAAGGCAATTTCGACTTTGACGCCTTCCGAGAAAGGCTGGTGGACATCAAGGAGAGAATTGTCGGACCTGCCATCTCGCGCAGTGAGGAGATCGATCCCGAGACCGGGCAGCTCATGATTGTGAGCGCCTTCAAGTATGAGGATGCCGATCAAATCCGAATATCGGCGGAAGGCGATATCCCGCTTCAGACTCTTATAAGAGTACTCGATTCAGCTCGGGAATACCGTGATTCGAATGGAGTTTTTAAGGAACTATTCCAATCACCGGCGTTAGGACAATTCCAATAATCGTTTGAGGAGCACATGGCGTTTGCACCTTCAAAAGGCAAAAAACATATGGAACGGGGCGAAGCAAAGCTCCGTATCACGTCACTGATGGACGTGATGACCATTATGCTTCTCTTCCTGCTGAAGACCTATTCCGTATCCGGAGCGTTGATGAAACCTGCCGAAGGCGTAGATCTTCCTCATTCCACGGTCACCCTCGAACCTGTGAAGGTTTTAGGTCTGCTCGTCACGACGGAAGGACTCTTTGAAGATGTGCCGGTTGAGTCCCGGCGCATGATCGAAGGAGTTCTTGATCTCAATGACGACGCCGCCGTCGAACTGGACAATCTCTACGCATATTTGAGCCAGGTACAGGCGCGTAACCGGGAGTTGGGCAGAGAGGAGAAAACAGTACTTACTATCCAGGGTGACAAAACTACACCCTATCGTTGGATTCTAAAAATAATCAATACCTGTTCAGCAGCCGGATTCGAAAAGATCGACTTTGTCGTCTATAAAGAATCCAAGTACCGAGGTTGATGTGAGCACATATACAACATTTCCGAAAGAATTCACACGCAGTTGGTTCGGAGAAGTCGATAGACGGTTTCTAATCATCTTTCTGATCACACTGGTCGTCCACGTTAGCACAATCGGCTACCTGCAAGGGGTTGAATGGGCGCAGATGACCGAAGAGGAAGTCGGAAAGTATCTTGACGCTATCTATCGTGTATCTCCGGCGAAAGTTGAACGAACCGCCAGAACCGCGCAGACCGTGACGACCACCGGCGCAGGGAGGGAGGTTGAAGAAGTAGTTGAAGAAGCGCCGACGGAGGAGGTCACTCCAACAAAGACCGCCAGGAGACGCGGCACTACTTCTGAGATCGCTAAGCGCAGGGAAACGATGAAGCAGTCTGCCCAGAGTGTAGGTATATTTCGCCTCGCTGGAGCTAAGACCGGTTCCGGTAGTTCCGGCAGTTCTGGAGTAGCTCGCGGTCTTAAAACTAGCGGAGGCTTGGGCGGTGTAGAAGTCGGTAAGATTGCGGGTATCGCCACTGGTTCTGCGGCGGACAAAGTCGATAAAGCTCGCGGCGGTGGCAGGATTACCGAAGGGTCCGGCGGAATAGACGTCACGCAGCTTTCAGAAGTTGAGATCGAAGAGCTGTTAGCCGCATCCTCCGTGGTTATTGATGCGCTGCCTGAAGTCGAAGGCTTGGCGGCAAAGAACGTGAACCGTTCGGGGTCTTCTATCCGCACCATTGCCGACAATAACGTCCATCTGATCAAAGCGGTTTATAATAAGTACAAACGGAAGGATATCAATCTTAAGGGTAAGGTCAAGGTTGAGTGGGGTATTGCTCCGGGAGGAAAAGTCACCAGGGTTAAGATTATATCTTCCGAATGGACCAATCCATCCCTCGGACGCCGCGTTGAAGCAGGAATCAAAGACGTCATCTTAACCTGGCTCTTCGACCCCATACCGCCAGAATCGGGCATGGTCAGAGCGCGGCAGACCTATATCTTCGACTGATCTTATGCTATCACTAAAACAGAAGAGGCTGTCCCAACGGGGCAGCCTCTTTTCTATTTGTATCAGCTTATTATACAGGTTTACAAAAGTGATTTCCTTGTGGCGCAGCCATCACTTCGTCGGTATTCTAACTTAGCAATCCTTCTCTCTGGAGAGAGACAAATTTATCCTTCCCGACAATAATATGATCGAAGACCTCGATGCTCATCACCTTGCCAGCTTCAACTATCTGCCGCGTTATCGCCAGATCCTCTTCTGATGGCGTCGGATCGCCTGATGGGTGATTGTGCGCCAGTATCACTGCCGCGGCGGAAAATTCCACAGCAGGTAGAAAAACCTCCCGAGGGTGAACAACGGACATGTTCAATGTTCCAATAGATATGATTTCATCCCTTATAACCCTGCCCCTCGTGTTCAGGTAGAGACCTCTGAAATGCTCGCGCTTGAACTTTGACATCTCTTTAAGATATTCATACGCGTCGTCTGCGGCGAGGATAGTCGGCGCTTTACTGCGCGGTTCTTCAAAAAACCTGCGTCCCAGCTCGAACGCCGCCACGATTTGGCAGGCTTTCTTGGCGCCGATACCTAAAGTTTCCATTAACCTGCGGACACTGCGTTCCTGCGCAATGGCCCGGCTGCCGTACTCCTGAATCAAGCGCCGGGATAGTTCGATAACATTCTCTTTGGTGGTCCCTGATACGAGAAGAATTGCCAGCAGTTCATGGTTTTTCATCGTGTGAGGACCTGATGTTATCAGCTTTTCGCGGGGCTTAAGCTCATCCGGCAGGTCTCGGAAGCGCAGTGGATAGCCTGAGTTTATCTGTTTGGACTGCTCACGGTAACTATCGCTTTTTTCTGCGGCGCCCGAGGTTCTGTTTTTATTTGTAAAACTCATCTTAGCTGCCGCTTTCAGTGGTTTTCTGCATGCAATTACTGAGTAGGGGTGAATCTGAATAGTCGTTGACTCTAATTCTTCAGCCAGTGATTTGATCTGTTTCTGAAATCTCTTTCTGCCATTTTCAATAGAAGCTAATTCACCGGGATAAACGCGGTTCAGCAATCTTTTAATTTCATGCTGGAAGATAGCGCGTTCAGAATTGCTGAGCATACTCTCGGTCTGCTTTATCTGCCAGCTCTTCAAGTCTTCAAATCCTGCCGCTTGAGATAATTCTGAAAGTTCAGCAAAAGTGAGCATCTGATGGTGATTTCGCCCTTTTGCCTGATCGAAAGCTATGCAGAGGTTGTGGATTTTCCGGTGGATTTCCTGCCCCGCATTCCCCTTGACGTTCAATCCGTCGAGGAGAAGAAAACTGCCGCCCTGCTTAAGTATGCGGAATATTTCCGAAAACAGCTCTGATGGGTGGGCGCAGTGATGAGCTGACCAATAGGAGATCACGAGGTCGAAGGTTTCATCTGCGACGGGAATTTTATCGGGTGGGGCTGCAGTCGTATTCAGTGTGTCAATGCCAAATCTGTCGGCTGCGTTCTGCAGAGCAATCGGGGATTGATCGCAATAGACTATTTCATCGCAGGCATTACCAATTCTCTTCATAAAAGTGGACGAAACGAGCCCCATCCCGCTGCTCTGAAACAGCGCTCTTCCAGGGCTGCCGATCTCATTCCAGCACTCTTCAGGGATGCCATGCGTTATGTCGTCTGATGCAGGATTATCTTTTCTTCTCATTTCAAATAAATAAGAATTATCCGACTTCCGATCCCGGTGAGACTTCAGTTAAGGGAGCGAGAATAACTAATTTCCCCTTTTCTTCCGCCGCCAGCAGCATCCCCTCGGAGTCGAAACCGCGGATGCGCGCAGGTTTCAAGTTGGTTACCACGACGATCAATTGACCGATCAGCTCTTCAGGTTTATAATGTTCAGCGACGCCGGCGACAAGCTGCTTTTTTTCACCGCCGATATCGACTTCGAGCAGGAGCAATTTATCGGATTTCGGAGCAGGCGCCGCCTTGATGATGCGGGCGATTTTCAGCCTGGCTCTTTTAAATTCATCCAAACTTACTAGTTCCTCTTCGGGCGCCTCAGGCTTCTGTTCGATCTTGGGCGCCGCGTATTTAACGCGAGGGAAAAGAGAGGCTTTTGGGGGTATTTGCTTTCCCGTTTTAATGCTCTTTGCAACTGTTGTCTCCGGTAAATTTACGGGATCGTCAATCCCAAATGCGCTTAGAATCTCACTCATCTTTTCCGGCATAATTGGATAGAGACACCAGGCGGCAGTTGCCAGGTCTTCCAATGCAGTTCGTAAGTTCTTTCTTGTCCCATCAGGATCGGTTTTCCCGGTTTTCCAGGGCGCGGTATCCTCGATAAAGCGATTGATACTTCTGATATACTTCATGATGATATCGAGGGCGGAGTTCAATTTGAGTTCTTCAACATTCAGGCGAGCTTCTGCTAAGAAAGAACGGGCGGTGTCGATCCCTTTTCCTTGTCTTTCCGGTATCTTCCCATCACAGAAACTGTGCACCAGCTTCAGCAAACGACTGTAAAGATTGCCCAGATCGTTTGCCAGCAGCGCCTCTTCAGAGAAAGAAGAATCCATACCGAAGGACATTTCGCGAATCAGGAAAAAGCGGAAAGCATCCACTCCATATTTATCGACCAGTTCCAGCGGCTTAACTACATTACCCAGTGATTTGGACATCTTCGCTTCATTTACCAGCCACCAGCCGTGTCCGAAAATCGTTTCCGGAAGCGGCAGTCCCGCAGCTTTTAGCATGGTGGGCCAATAAACGCAGTGGGTTGTCAGGATATCCTTTCCGATCAGATGAACGCTGGCGGGCCAGAAATCATTTCCCAAGGAAACCGGCGCAGTATAGTAATTGAAAAGAGCGTCAAACCAGACGTAGGTGACGAATTTTTCATCGTATAGTAATTGAAAAGAGCGTCAAACCAGACGTAGGTGACGAATTTTTCATCAAATGGCAGTGGAATCCCCCATGCCAACCGTTCAACAGGACGGGATATACAGAGATCGCCTAAGGGTTTGGCGAGAAAGCCGAGGATCTCATTTTTACGGGATTCAGGTAGAATAAATCGTGGATGCGTTTTGATATGGTCTATCAGCCAATCCTGATATTTCCCCATTCTGAAGAAGTAGTTCTTTTCGGTGAGACGCTGCACTTCACGACCGCAGGACGGGCAGTTTCCGTCATCCAGGTCTTTTTCTGTCCAGAATCTCTCCTCCGGCACACAATACCAGCCCTCGTATTCATCTTCGTAGATTTCGCCTGCCTCCCACAACTTCCGCAGGATTTCCTGAACTATTATTTTGTGGCGCTGTTCGGTGGTGCGAATAAAATCATCGTGGCTCAGGTTCAGCTTCTCCCAGACTTTCTGGAAGCGCTTTACCATTAAATCGCAATGCTGCTGTGGCGTTCTATTGGATTCTGCCGCCGCTTCCGCGACTTTCTGACCGTGCTCGTCAGTTCCGGTCAGGAAGAAAACGTCATCACCGAAGAGACGGTGATATCGCGCTAAAATATCTGCAATGACACTGCAGTAAGCATGTCCGATATGCGGCTCATCGTTGACGTAATATATCGGTGTGGTAATGTAGAATTTGTTTTCCATAGTCTTGATTTAATTTATTCCGAATGACTATCTCAGGCGGATAGTAAAGCGACAGGCTGTTCAGCTTCTTTCATTGCTATTTTGACTGTTATCAGTTTTATGCTTCTTATAATTTGCTTTGTTATTATGGTTGTTTCGCTGGGGGACATTTGGGTTATTCTGGAGATGTTTACCGGATCTCTTCCTGGGATGCGGAGGGCGTCTCTTATCAGACTTGCGCTGCTTCTGGACAGATGCCGAAGGAGACTGAGTCCCCGCTCCCGCGCATCCTTCTTCGTCGTCCAGTATCAGCTCTTCGTCGATGATTTCAGATTGTTGCGCAGTCTGTTCTGTCGCCTGCGGATCGAAATCAGGCGAGATAATCTTTTCCATATCTTCAGCTTCCACTCTTTCCAGATCGCCGGAAGTATAGCGCAGAAAAGCTGCGTGTTCGAAAACGTCCAGTTTTTCGACATAAGCCGGTCCCTTCTTAGTCATCAGCCTCGTATCCCAACGGGGAAGTTTTTGTAAAGCATCGTGGTAGCTGTCCAATTCATGCTGTAAGCAGCATTTTAAACGACCACAGCAGCCGGAAATCTTGTTGGGATTCAGAGGTAGATTCTGGTCTTTTGCCATCTGTGTGGTAATGGGGCAGAACTCAGTTATGAAAGTCACGCAGCAGAGAGTCCTTCCACACGGTCCCAGACCACCGAAACGCCGGATCTCGTCGCGCGTTCCGATCTGTCTGAGTTCGATGCGCGTACGAAACGTTGCCGCCAGGTCTTTGACCAACTGCCGGAAATCAATCCGTCCATCTGCCGTAAAATAGAAAATCAATTTGCGTCCGTCAAACTGGTATTCGACGTCAACTAGCTTCATTTTCAAGTCGTGATTAGCGATTTTCTCTTTGCAGATATTCTTCGCTTCATCCTCCCTGCCTCGGTATTCAGCGAGGATTTTCAAATCCTTTGCAGTAGCTTTGCGAAGCACTTCATGTTCAGGCTCCGGCAGATTCTCAGGCTGTTGCTCGAGAAGATGATTGACGACGCCCAGGTCTTCACCCTTATCCACACGCACAACGACTTTATTCCCAACTTTAAAGGGGAATTCCATTGGATTGCTGAACCTCTGGCGCCGATTCCCTTTAAACTCTACGCTGATAACAGGGTAAATACCCTCCTGATATTTAGGGATAAGGCCCGGTGTCTCACGATCCTCGGCAATCTTCGGAGTATTATTTTGATTTATTTCTTCCATATATTTTCTTTTGCATGTTTATACAGGCTTTTTCTGATAGATCTCACGATATAGATGGCGCGTCAGCATCAGAAATGTTAATTGTGGCAGAGCGTTACCATCCATGCGCGCCCTCGCTTTTTCCGCCAGCTTTGTCGAAGCGACAAAATCGGCGTCCGGGCAGTTGGCAACGAATTTCCTCAGCAGAATTAAATGCTGGTTGTTGATAATCCTGTTTTCACCGTTTTCGCCAAGCTCCTTTAAGACAGCGGCATCTCGAAGCCAGGTTGAAATGATCTCAAGGGTTATAAGCTGTTCCGAGCTATCCAATGCCGTCCATTTTTCAAGCAGTGAATTCAGTTCAATCGGGTTCCGTCCTAAAGAGTGTCGAACGATATTGACGGCAAAATCATGCAGATCTGCGGCATCTTTCGGGTTATTGGCGATCTGCAGCGCCCTGCTAAGATTCCCTGCGGAGAGATTTGCGATTTCCTGTGCTTTAGAAGCGTCTTCGACTCCGAGCTTTCGTATTTCTTCGCAGACGACCTGATTCCCGAGACGATCAAATTCAATAAGGTGGCACCTCGATCTCAGGGTGGGGAGGATGTCTTCCGGGGTTTCCGCCGTTAATATCAATAAGAAATGCTGCGGCGGTTCTTCTAATAGTTTTAAGAGGGCATTGCCTGCTTCCTCCTTCAAGCGATCCGCATGATCGATAAGCGCCAGACGCGGCTTGTCAGAGAAAGCGCGGACGCTTGCCCATTTCAGCAGAGATCTGATCTGTCCGATGAGAATAAACTGAGCGCCCTTTATTTCCGCAGTGTAATACGGATTATGACCTTTATTGGCGAATATCTCAGCCAGCTCTTCAGCGCCCGCTTTGGTCAGCTCTCCCTCTTCGGGATTTGCTAACAGTTTTCTCGGAAGCGGCATCTGATAGCGGAAGTGTGGATGCTCTAATACCTGGAATTTAACGCACGATTCACACGTTCCGCAGGGACCCTCAGGAAATTTCAGGCAGTTGAGCCATTTCACCAGTTCAATAGCAGCGACGGATTTCCCGGCTCCCGCGGGTCCCCAGAACAGGAGCGCATGAGGCAGCCGGTCGCTGTTGACCATGTTCTCGATAATGCGGCGTGCGCGCTGCTGTTCTATCAGTTGTTCTAAGGGCATTGCTGATACTGGTTATTGATTGAAATAATGATAGTTTGTCCCATCGTTAATTCTTGGATAGCCAGGTTAAAGGATCCTGTTTTTCGCGTTTCGCCCAGACTTCAAAATGGAGTCTCGGTCCTTCCAGAGAGCCCGACTGACCAACGCGACCTATCATGTTGCCTGCCTGGATAATCTGACCCTCATGGACGTAGATAGTACCCAGGTGAGCATAGACAGTATAATATCCATCCTGATGATTGACTAATACGGTATTGCCATAGCCGCGCATCCAGGTGATTTTGGTAACCTCGCCCGTGCAGACCGTGAATACCGGAGTCTCCTCCTTAGACTCGATTTCTATTCCGGGATTTTCTGTTACAGTCTCCAGCTTTTTATGCCGTTGTAGGCCGAATTTAGAAACCACTTTTCCCGCGGTGGGCCAGTTCATCTTGCCTTTCAACTGGCTGAAAGGCACCTCGGGCGCCCAGGTTACTTCTGGCAGCGCAGGAAGGTTTTCACGCTGAGTTTCCAGGCTGCGAATGAGGTTTTCAATCCTATCGGCTGCCAGTTTCTTATCGCTTATCTGCTGGAGGAGCAGACTCTGATCCTGACGTATCTGACCGAGTAGATACTCCCTATCGGTGCGCCGGCTGTGCAGCAGCTCCGCTTCTGAGTTTTCTTCAGCAATCAGGCTTTCTTTATATTGTGCTGTTTCCCGGAGATGGCTCAAACGGTCGCTTTTTTCCTGCTTTTTCTCGCTTAGGAGACGACTTATTCGGCTAAGTTTCCGGTTCTTCTGGTCCAGCTTATAAATATTGGCTCGATCCGCTTCGGATATACGTTTGATATATTCCTGTCGTTCCAGCATCTGCAGAGCAGTATGCGAAGTGAGGATAGCCAGGAGTAGATCGCGCTGGAGATATTTATAGGCATAAACCGCTCTTCTGCTGACCAGCGCAGCCAGCGCATCGCGTTCTTTTGCCACCGCTAATGAATCGCGGTATGTTCGGTCGATTTCAACCTGCAGTGCAGCGAGATCACTTTTAATTACCGCCATCGAAGCTTCGGTTCGTTTCTTCTCGCTCTTTAAACGACCAATCAGCTCGAGTCGTAGTCCGATCTCACGGTCGAAATCCTCCAGTTCCTGAAGGAGATTCTTCTCCCTGCTTTGGCTTTCAGAGACCCTTTTCTCATATTCCTGGATCTCCTTGCGAAGCTGTTCTAACTGCAATCCGACCTGATTCGATTCACTCTGTGTGAAAGCTGTACCCGGTAACAATCCGGCACAGACGATTATCAGGCAGATAAGCGGATAAAAACAGTATGTTTGCGTTCTCCTCAAGCTAAACACAGTCGAAAAATTGAAGGAAAATTCGATATCACTACAAAATAGGATAATTACCCTTCAAATGCAAGTAAAAAAAACCATTCTACCAATTTTTAATAAGACTGGATTTAATAGAATATCATTCGAGAGCGAGGTGAGATTGCACGGATTAGTGAACAATTCTCGGAAACAAGTTGAAGCTAAACTCGCCTGGGATTTTTATTGACATTTTATTTTTTTAGTAATATATTGTTGTTAAGTGCTACAAACATATAATAGTAAGAGAGGAGTTTACCAAGGCATGGGCGCTACTGACCGCAACCCTCAGTACTACTGTCCGCTTAGAGACCGTTATATCAACATGGGCGATGCGGACATCTTAGTCGTAAGTCGGGAAGCGAAAGAGGATCAGGCGAAACCGGACGATCCCGTTGCTGAAGCGAATATCGTTCTTCGCAGAGCTTACAATGAGGAGAAAGACGAGGTGCAGGAAATCTGTGACTATTTCTGGGATGAGACCGAATTTCACTGTTTCGATCAGGTCTTTGACGCTTATCAATGCACGAACATTTTAGCGTTGGTTGAAGATGAAACCGCGGGAATGATCTCCTATAAAAAGATAGACGATACGCTCTACATCGTGATCCTGAACGTGTATCCAGAGTACCAGGGTCAGGGAATCGCTCGCAGACTCATCAATGAAGCGCTTGAACAGGGGCGGAAACAGGGTTGTAATACAGCGAAGGTTGCAACTACGAACGATGACATTCCAGCGCTCTGTGTCTATCAAAAGATGGGATTCAGATTCACCGAATTGCTCTCCGGCAAAGTTGCAGATCATCACGGGGACGAACTAACCGGATTTGCCGGTATTCCCGTGTTGGATGAAATACGGTTGCAGCGCTCACTCGAATCGGCAACCGATTAAAGAAAATATCTCTGTGAGTTACTTTAATCGATGTGATATTAAACTCAAAATAGAAAAGCAAACAAGAAGTTTATAAAAAGGCGATCACGAGAATCGCCTTTTAATATTGTATGGGCGAGGTAACCTCGTCCCTGCTGGATCCCCCGACAGGTCGGGGGATGACACATTCTGCGTCTTACTTTATCAGTACCATCTTCCCCGTTGCCGTGAACTCTCCAGCTTCGATACGATACAGATAAATGCCGGAAGCAAGATCCGACGCATCGAAGGTAACCTCATGATAACCAGCGTCTCTCCAGCCGTTGACCAGTTTAGCAA
>JALGVT010000001.1 GCA_025774555.1 candidate division LCP-89 bacterium | reverse complement strand
ATTCACTCCTTTCATTCACTCCATCTATCCTTGACAATGATCTGATTTTAGCGTATATTTCGTCAATCCGTTATAGCGCTGCATTATCTTAGAGTAGAAAGATGAATTCTAAACCCGAATGGTACAAAAACAAGACAGTTCTGCTGGGCATTATCTGCATTTTAGCGGGCATTGTTCTCAATAAATATTTCATCGAAAACCTGATTTCAGCAGATGCTGAGATTAGCAGCAGAAAAACAATATTGCTGATTTATATCATCCAGATATTCTTTTTCGTTGCAGGTGTTCTCCTCATCATTTTCAAACCCCGTGTAACCCTGAGAATATCCAGGGATTTCGCTTTCATCATAGGCATCTTCGGATTAGCGGTCAGTTTTATTATACTGCCGCCGATATTCTCGAAGACTTTGGCAATGTCGCCGCTCATCATGGGTGAAACGGCGGCTCTGTGGATTTTCAGCCTTGCTTTAGCGCTGATATCGCTTTTCGTGCTGTTCTATAAAGGCAGTAAGAGGCTCGAAATAAGCGCGCTGTTTATGGGATTGCTGCTGCTGGTATGCCTGGAATTGGCAACCAGGCTGTTCGTGGTTGTCGTCACTCCGGGAAACAGGCTCAAACTGGCAAACCTCGGCAATTTCACCTATCTGGAATTCAGCACCACGCAAGGTCATCCTTTCATACAATATACGAGAAATCCCAACCTGAAACCGCTGCCTGTTGGTCGGGGTGAAGGGAAAAGCCAGCAGCAGATCAACAGATTTGGCTTCATTGGACCTGAATACACCATTGCAAAACCGGATGGTGTTGTCAGAATCGCCTGTCTTGGGGGATCGACAACGGCAACGGGTTATCCTCTGGAGATGGAAAACTACTTGAACGATTACAGCGAGGATGATAAAATCAGGTTTGAGGTGATCAATTTTGGCATCGGCGGATATACCACAGCTCACTCTCTGGTCAACTTCGTCCTTAACGTGGTTGAATTTGATCCGGACTATATCGTCATCCATCACGCTTGGAACGAGCGTATTGTCAGGAACTTTGCAGAACCTATAAGAACGGATTACTCGCACGCTTTCAAGTACTATCACGAACCCGAAATACCGGATAAGTACCCTTCAAGAGTGAGCGTTATATATCGATTACTCAAGGAGACTCTGGGAGCGGAACCAATATGGAAGTTTCTGGCGACGGCTATCGCCTACCGTGGACCCGACGAAGAGGTCCTTGCCGCGGATAGATTCAAGTGGGAGAACATGGAAGAGCTGAAACCCTACCGCAGGAATATAGAATCCATCCTCGATCTGGCAGAATTGCGGGATATCAAGTCTGTGCTGACCACGATGCCTCATACAATCACACCGGAAAGACCTCACTATTACATCTATCCCCATATCGACCAGTGCAATGCAATCGTTCGAGAGATTAGTAAGAGTTACGAAGGTAAAATCATGTTTGTCGATCTGGATTTGATCATGACGGGAAAGATGGATGATTACTTCCTAGATCTCGGTCACATGATTAACGAAGGTATCAGATTTAAAGCAGAGCAATTCGGCGGAGCAATATTAGATGATTGGTCAAACAGCCAGAACGGCGATTGATAGAGTGGATTACCTGCGTGTTTATTCTGATTCAAAATATTCACAATATAAATAATAAAAGGGGGCTGTCACAAAAGGGATAACGTCATTCTGAGCAAGCCGAAGGCGCAGTGAAGAATCTCCTTTTTATCTTAATTTTATGATTTTTTCGAGACTCTTCGTTTCACTCAGAGTGATCCTTTTGGGAAAGCTCTTTATAATATTGTAGGGGCGAGGTAACCTCGCCCCTACTGGATGGGGCTATCTCAAATACAGATACCCTCTTGCTCTCCCCTACAGAAGAAAGGGGGACAAAAAAAGGGCGCACCACCGTGCGCCCCTACATGGTACATGCAACATGCATCTTGCAACTTGAAAACTATTTCATCAATACCATTTTACCTCCTGCGGTAAACTCCCCTGCTTTAATGCGGTAGATGTAAATCCCCGACGCCAGATTTGAAGCATCGAATGTTACTTCATGCCTGCCAACCATTGACCAATGTTGCCACCAAGCGTCCATGAACGTTATAAACTGTTAAATTTGTCAAGCTGGGAGCTGATAGCTGATAGCTGATAGCTGTAACCGGATTAAAGGGATTGGGGAAACAGGGCTGAAGGCTGAAGGCAGAAGGCTGAAGTGTTTCATCTTCAGGTTCGACTGCTGTGGGTGCGCCCAGTTCGTTTTCGTAAGCGCCCTGATCGGGATTGCTGCCGGCTGGATTGGGACGATCATTGCCTTCTATGTCCACAGCAGGCGCGAACAGCGTCGTTTCGCCGATGGTCATATAACCGATACCGGCGCCTATTGATGGACTCCAATTCGCCAGGTGATAATCTGTATCAGTCATAAAGTAGGGTGTGTCATCTATGTTGCCCACACCTTCCCAGCCGTCCTGAATATTGGTATAGCAGATGTCGTAATCAGTCGTTTCATCACCGCTCAATTGATCTGGCAGATTATCATAGACGATGCAATTCAGGAGCGATGCGTTCGATTCGTTGGAACCGGCTATAGCGCCGCCTGCCGAGCTTACAACATTCCTTGTGAAAGTGCAGTTGACGGCAGAGGCGTCTGAATTGATCAGATAGACACCGCCGCCTTTTGTGGCAAGATTGGCACCGAAGACATTATTAGACATCTCACCCTGTGATCCCAGCATGTAAATCCCGCCTCCATAACCGGAGGTCAGATGATTGGTGAAAGTATTGTTAGTTATTTCAGCTTCGCTGAACCAGACGTTTATAGCGCCGCCATTACCGGCAATATTGGCGTTAAAATCGTTGCCATTCACCTGGATTGAAGTCTGATAACCGTGGATTGCTCCGCCGGTCGGACAATCATTTCCTTCGAAGCTGTTGTTCAGAATAACGTCATCGCTGTTATTTGAATAGAACGCTCCGCCTTGATTGCCGGTATTCATGTAAAAGACGTTCTCTTCGATGGTAAGCGTTGAATTTGTGGAGGCGATACCAGCTCCCTTGGATGCGCTGTTTGCGGTGAAAAAGCTGCCTCTAATTTGCGAGTTGGAGTCTTCACAGAAAATAGCTCCGCCGCGATTCACAGCGTTATTCTCAGTAAAGGTGTTATTTTCTATAAGCGGATCGGATTGCACACAGGAAATGGCGCTGCCATCAGTGGCGCTGTTTTTATAGAAGGTATTACCAGCTATATTGGGATTTGCCGTTTGGCAATAAATTCCACCTCCTGATTCGCTGCTTATATTTACCTGAATGGTATTGTTTGTGATTTCCGGGTTGGCATTTTCGCAGTATATGGCGGCTCCAAGAGTTGCCTGGCACTGTTCAATCAGGCATTGCGTGATAGTCAGGTTGGATGCATTGCAGTAAACGCCGCCTCCGTTAGCTTCATCGCCTTCACCGATAGCTTTTCCGGATCTGATGTGGCACTGTTCCAACCGAGAATCGCTGGACGCACCGTTGAAGCGGATACCTTTCCAGCCGACCGCCGAAATCAGCGGCGAGAAAACGATTGGTTCATTCGACGTTCCAACTGCCTGCAGATTGGCGTCAGCGTCGATTTCGAAAGAGAAGTTATCGAGGAACAGGACTTCCGTCCCCGGTTCGATGGTCAATGTTGCTCCAGAAGAGACTGTCAAATTGTCGGTAACGTAATAGGGGCTGCCCGATGCAGACCAGGTACCTGATACGTTTCCGGCCACAGGCGTGCTGCTGCCCTGCGTGAGTTGCAAGGCTGTATAGGCAAAACTGCCGTCATCCGGGATGGGCACTGGCGTATATGGAGAAGATGACGTGGCGGGCCAGGTCAGTTCAACGACAGTGAAATCGGTAATCGATCCATCCAGACCGTTCCAGGCGCGGGTGTCATAGCCCCGCATGAACAGGTCATTCAGGGCGCTTGAGGTAATAAACGAAGCGCCATCCGTCAGATCGACGATGATATTGGATGGAGCGTAAGGATGAGCGGCGCTGATGCCGCCGTAAAAATTAAAGAAATCTTCGCTCCAATCTGGATTGTCGGCTTCCCCAACGCCGAACTGATATTCCATGGCATAGCGGTCGTCGTGTTCGACGCGAAAGACGGATACGAGCGTTGGTTCATAATCAATTCTATCTGAGCAATACAGCGCTGTTCCCCAGCAGGTGATCGGGCTCTGCATGGCTTCATAAGACATCCAGAAGTAGCCTGCTTCACCCCAGCCGCCTCCCCAACTATTGGCGACTTTAAAAGCGCCGATACCGTCGGAGGTGACACGGTTGTCATCGAAACCGCATAGCGTAACCGCGTGTCCGCCGCGCACCGGACCGGTAACTTCGCTGAGGCAATACGTATAGTTGAAGCTGCTGATGTTGTCGAAGTTTTCATATACGGTAAAAGCGAAGACAGCAGCATGACCGTTCAGCAGGTGCGCTTTGACGCCGTCAAGGCTGGCGAACATGTCGAAGCTGTAAGTTTCCAGACTGCGGTAGGGGAGAGCGGTATAGAATGCCTCTTCTGTCGGCTGAGTGGTGCAGTTCTGATCTGTGTAAGGCATGACTGAATAGGGCGTGGCGCCGTTATCGCAGAGCAGTTTGAACGCGTCGGATGGATAGGAGCCATTGTCATTGCCGCCGTTGATCTGGTTGTAGATGAAAGCCGGACTGAAGCGGTGATCGTAGTCGTTCAGATCCCAGCCGTGCTCTTCCCATTCCTGATAGGTTTTGTAGTAATATCCCACAGCCCAGCAAGTGCATGATCCCTGCCCGCCCTGGTTGCCGACGGGCGGAAAGTTAGGCGACAGGTCGCAGTACTCATCCCAGCCGTCTTGGGGCACAACCGGAGGTGATGGTTTGATCCAGGACGGCATTGTCTCCTCCTGCAGCGCTCCATAGCTGTGAGACTGTGCCAATGAGGTGATGGTCCAGCCGGTGAGAATCATAAAGATCAGTGCCAGATGCAGTGTTTTGCGAGCGTTCATTTTGGGCTCCGGGATTTCAGATTATGGGGGCTTTCATTGACAGTGCTTACACAGGATCACAACCTATTAAATATACAAAATATTTTACGAAAAGTCAAGCCCTAAAGTTTGTTGATAGAGGCAGAGGAAATTTAAAGTGGAGCATTTTGTTAGTGATGAAATAAATGAATACTGATTTGTCGGATTTTGCCGCAGGCACCCCTTTGGAGCTTTCCCCGTCTGTGGCTTGAATTCAATAGAGCGTCAGGTCATCGCTGTGCTAAGGATCTGACGCAACAGGAAAAGGAGCGCACCGTCGTTTGCCATGCAGAAGGCAGTGATTGTAGGGGCGAGGTTACCTCGCCCCTACAATCACCAAACTTCCCGGATTCCCGATCCCCGAGGGGGCAGGCACGCCGGGAATGACAAAATAAACCACCTGCTCTACTCGTGCTATTATTTTATTATTGTCATTCCTGCGAAGGCAGGAATCCAGAAAAGGGCGACGCCCGCGTCGCCCTTACAAAACACCAGAATCACAGATTGCCACAGATTATACAGCCTCCTCATGCAAGTCTGACTCTTGAAAACCATCAGGAGGAAACTCCTGATGGCACAGGGAAAAATATCAAAACCTGGATTCCCGATCATGCAGGGAATGACAAAATAAACAATCTGCGCCATTCTGCGTCGACCCGCAAATATATGGCGGGGGTGATTATCTCGCCGGGTCTTAGTCCACACTATAATATACGCAGTCCCATCAACCGAGGATCTTCTTTAGCATGTGCTGATGAGTGTCGAAAACGATTTCAGGCATATCATCCGTATTGAAATAGCGCGCTTCAGAGGCGTCATCGGCGGCGCAGAGTTCTCCACCGGTTACCTCCACTTCAAAGCCGATCAGTAAAACGTCTCCCCAGTAGCCGTTGATCCTCGAAGCGACGTCAATTACGCCCAGCACATTGCCTTCTAATCCTGTTTCTTCTTTCAATTCACGCAATGCTCCAGCTTGCGCCGTTTCACCAACTTCGATGAATCCTCCGGGGAGGCACCATCCCCCTACGCACGGTGGGTCACTGCGCTTGACGAGGAGAAGCTCGCCGCTTTCGTTTCTGCATACAATGGCAGTGGCGGGCAAAGGGTTTTCATAGTGGATTTCACCACAAGACACGCAGCGCGCCCGCCATCTCCCTTCGATCATCTCTCTTATTAGGTCCCCTCCGCATTTAGGGCAGTATTTGAATCGACTTTGCGAACGGTCTGTTGTATTGTCCTTCATTTTATTTCATTTCCTGGCTGTTACTATGAAGTTCGTCCTTAAAAACGCCATCGGTTTGAGGCGCGCAAAATTATAATATATCAGCGATAGGTAAAAAAAGAAGCCGAAGGCTGTGTGAACGTCTTCAATAGCTTTGATCTCATAGCCACTGAAACCTGCTTTTATGCACAATAATTTAATGTCTCTCAATCTGTTTGCCCGGTAAAAGGTTGGGAAGACATCTTCGGAAGGTACTCCGAAGATTTTTTCAATTAAGCGCGCCTTAAGTCCTTCCGGCACTATCTTTAAGATTAAATTAAGTATATGCAGCTTATTGGGTGTGCGGAAAATCAGGATGCCTCCAGGTTTAAGACAACGGCACATTTCAGTTAAGGCACTAAGTGGATCGGCTATATGTTCTATTACCGTATTGCTGGTCAACAGGTTAACAGAATTATCTCTGAAAGGCAGCATCTCTATATCACTCAGCAGAAAGGGAGAAACATCGCGGTTCAATTTAGGGTGCTCCAGCCGGTCCAAGCCGATCCCAATCGCCTTGTAATCTTTCAATTCCTCAACCAGCGCATTCCTGCCACAGCCCAAATCCACCCAGACAGTTCCTTCGGAAAGATTTTCCTTGATGCTGTCCTCATAGATATCATTGCTGAACCGGTAAGCCGGCATCCAGCGGTAGAGACGCTTTTTCCAGTGTTTCTCCTTATCGAGAATCTGTTGGTAGCGGGACACAGGAATTCAGAATTTAGAATGTATAATGTAGAATTTCAAATAGTTAAGCGGTCTTTTGTGTTACGAACAATGTGGCGAGATGCTCCGCCTTCGTTTCCGGGTTGGTAGATCCTAAAAAGATCAGCTTCCTTCGGAAAACAAGACCGTTATCTGACAGCAGTCTCAGCATATATTTTTCACTCTGCTTATAAATCATTACTCCAGACGCATCATCCAGGACTTTATCGTAGTCCTTATCATTAGTAGGCTCCAAACCGGAGAATGTAAAACCGAATGAACCGCCTTTTTTCAGCAGACGAGTAACTTCACCAAACAGCGGCTGGAGATCTCCGAAGAAGTGGAAAACTCCCCCGCAGGTGACATGATGGAAAAAGCCATCGTCATAGGGCAGAGGCAGGTCGGTTAGATCGTGCTGCTTTAAATCAACGGTGATGTTCTTCGAGGCGCACTGGTCCAGCATCTCTTTTGCACCGTCGATGCCGTATATTTTCAGACCCGCTTTGCGAAAAGGTTCGGAGGTCAGCCCTGTGCCGATGCCGATATCCAACAGCGTTTCCCCGGGATGTACGTGCCTGTACATCAATCCGAAGATAACTTCAGGGTTCCAACCCCAATCCAAAGCCTGTTGATCGTAATCAGGGGCTGATTCCTGGTGAGCTTCGATGGAGTCCATAATGGCTGTTTTCTCCAAACTACTGAATCACGGATTTATAGGATTTGTTTTGGATTACGCGGATTTTAAAAGGGGCTGTCCCAAAAGTCCATAAACTGTCATTGCGAACGAAGTGTGGCAATCTTTAATAGTTTGTAAAATAGGAGATTGCCACGTCACTGCGTTCCTCGCAATGACTTAAATGCTTTGTTTTGGGACAGCCCCCTACCAATCTCCAATTAAAATTAACAAAGGGCAAGCCCAACCAGCCCACCCTTTTTATACTTCATCCTTCAAATTCTATCCTTCCAGCGCTACCCCATCGCGGCGGCGACCCAGGCTGCCAGTGGACCCCAGTACACGCCCAATACCAGCGTCGGAACCACGAAAACGACCGTCAGGAAGCCCAGCCCAAAGGACATGGGGATCGGTTTGGCGTCCTCTTCCGGTTCGTAGATGAACATGTCTCGGATGACGCGCACGTAGTAGATCAGGCTTACCGCGCTGTTCAATGCGCCGATAATAGCCAGCGTCCACATGTTTTCTACGATCAGCGCTTTGAAGAGGTAGAACTTACCGATAAAGCCGGCTAACGGCGGCAAACCGACCAGCGAAAAGAGAAATACTGCAAGCGCTAAAGCCAGGGCGGGAGAAGTCTTGCCCAGACCCTTGATGTGCGATGTCTCTTCTCCGCCCAGGAAACGACCGGCGGCGTCAACGATCAGGAAAGCGCCGAGGTTCATAAACAGGTAAACCACGAGGTAGAACAGCACCGCTTGATAAGCGTCATTGGTGCCTGCCGCAAAGCCCATCAGGATGTAACCAGCATGAGCGATGGAACTGTATGCCAGCAGCCTTTTCAGGTTCAATTGATGGAGCGCTCCTAAGTTTCCGAATGTCATGGTAAGCGCGGCAGCTAAGGAGAAGAGGAAGCGGGCGTCCATACCCATGAATTCGGCGGGCGCGGCGAAGATATCCATCATTCTGAATAGAGCTGCAAACCCCGCCGCCTTGGTTGCCACCGACAGGAAAGCGGTTATAGGCGTGGGAGCTCCTTCATAAACGTCCGGGCACCAGAAGTGGAAGGGCACCATAGCGATCTTATAGCCAAGACCGGCTAAGACAAAGACCACGGCAACCAGATAGAGCGGCGCTGAAATATTTGCGCCTGCGAGATGTGCTGCCATTTCAGGAATCGAAGTCGCTCCCGTGATACCGTAAAGAATCGAAAGTCCATAGAGCATAACGCCGGTTGACACTGCTCCGTAGAGGACGTATTTCAAGCCGGCTTCGGCGGCGCGTGAATCGCCGCGGCGATAAGTCGCCAGAATGTACGATGGAATCGACACCAGTTCAATGGCGACTACCAGGGTGACGATATCTCGCGATCCAGCTAAGAGGAACATACCGAGAGTGCTGGATAGCAGTAGAATGTACGGTTCCGCCTGCTTCTTGAAGGTGAACAGCGCTATGCCGATAGAAAGCAGCACCGCCAGAGCGAAGAACACCTTGAAGAAGACGGCAACTCCATCACCCACCAGGGCTCCGAAGAGGTAATCGCCCGGTCGTGCGCCGATATTCAGCGCCAAAAAGATCAGGGCAACAAGCAGAATCATACTGCCCCAGCCGATGCTGAGCGCCGATCCGCCTCTGCGTACCAGATCGCGGATGATCAGCAGTAATATCCCGATAACCAGAGCCATTTCCGGGATGAAGGAGGTTAAGTTAAGGTCGCTGTAGTTGATCATAGAGCATCATTTATTGGAAATTGCAGATTGGAGATTGTAAATTTTAGATTTATTTATTTCGCTTTGCGGTAATAACTGATTTAGTGATAATGTTAGTTAGTTACTATTTTATTCCAAATAAGGATTTTACTAGCTTATCATTCTCTTTTTCAAGAAAGGGGATATCCTCTTCCTTTTCTTCTCTTTTAAGTGCATGCAGTTTGATTGACATATTCGAAAGTTCGAGATGCAATTTATTGTTCTCATCGAATTGTGGAATTCCAACGTGCTTCATAACTGATGGTGTTCCAAATCCGCGACCCGCGGAAGAGAAGGATTTGATGAAATCTCGAACAGATGTTGAGTTAATGATTGCACAGAGATAATGTGCCTCATTCTCTTTTTCGCAGGCAATGATAGATGTAGTGTCCGTTGGGATTATTTTTTTATAATTGTACGGCGTTTTTATGATTGATACAACTGTACAATGAAGGTCATTAGTCATTCGTTTCCATACAACCTTGTAGTTGGCCATAGTATAAGGACCAATACCGAACATTGCATAAAAAGCGGTTCGTTCAGCAAATTCACGTACTGTTTTTGACCCACGAGTAAGTAGGATATCCTTAAATTGAGTTAAATAGTCATAAGTTTTTGGCCACTTATTTTTCATCTTTTCTAATGGATATGGTGTACGTTTTTGTGGATCCTGACAAAGAAGAACGTAAAACCTTGGCTTACTGCCCCAACGAGATATATCAGCACCACGCACTATTGGAAAAATCAAGTCTGATTCGATTCTGGCACTTACTCTGAATACGTCTCTTTTTGAAATATTGCTAAATACGTTTTCTACGAGTAAATCATTGTTAGAGAAAACCTGAAGGATGTCTAATAAAAAAACACCATAAGGTTCAACCCTAGCGCCAAGTCGAGCTTGGTATTTATTTTCTCCGCTAATATTTCCAAAGTTCTCATCGGCTTGACGAAGTGTTTGCCATGATCCAATAAATTTCTCTATTGGTTTTGCGTAATTGTGAATTTTATTTAAGTAATTCTGGATTTCACAAAGGGAACTTTCCGGTTTTATACGACCGATACCTTTTCGTTTTTTCCAAATATAATAATCAATTGGATATTTTGTTCTTTCGCCTTTTTTTATAAAAATTGCTGCCGTTTTATTGGTTGCGCTATCAAAAGGTTGAATATCCACAAAATCATGTGCTTTTGTTACTCTGAAGTAATCTCTATTTCCCAATCTAAATCTGCGAAAACCTTCACCGGCTCCTTTTGATTTAAATACTTCTTGTGGTACTAAAAACGCTAATTGTCCCTTTGTTCGTAAATAAAAATCAATACATGCATAAGTAAATACCATAGAGAAATCCTTCTCACCTCCTCCTAATCTTGCTGCTTGTCCTTTTAGTGAAAAAATACCATATTCTGCACAGAGAGGTGCTAAAGCGTCACGATATTCGTCTGAAAGGTATTGCCATCGAATCCAAGGTGGATTCCCAAAAACAAAGTCAAACTTTTGGGATACGAGCGGCGCAAAAGCATTTTTAAGAAACCTAGCCCAAATCCCATTCTTTCCTTCCAGCTCTAGCGCTAATAATTCCTGATAGAAGTTTGTTATTACACTTTCATTCGGCTCAAATACCATTCCTGCTTGTGAAAGCTGCTTTAGTGCTTGGTCGGCAGAATAATGTAATCTAACGCATCTCTCAATAATTGGTGTTGCAATGCGCATCAGAAAACCCTCATCCTTCACCCAAACATATGGAACATGAAAATCACCTATAGAAGTATGAATCTCAATATTCTTGCCACCTACTGAGTTAATTTTCATCTGCCCTTTTCGCTCGGGCCATAGAACTGAATCTGCCAAATAAATAGGGATTTCGAATTCATCTAAACTTGCTATGAGATCGCCAAGTGCAAATAAATAATTAGTTCTTGCAGCAATTACTGCGAGAGGATTTAAATCGAATCCCCAGATATTGTTAATAATTCGTTTAGCAATTTCGACGCTTGGTAATTTCTGATTATTGCCACTTTCTTTAGCCAACTGAATAGATATTACTAGAAATGTGCCAGATCCACATGCTGGATCGAGTACTCTTTTATCGATATTCCCTTTATAATTAGTTTCATTGATGATAAGTTCTGCCAACCAATCCGGTGTGTAATATTCACCTAGCTTATGTCTCACTTGTCTTGGTACAAGAAATTGGTATAATCTTTTAAGCAGGTCTCTGGATGTCTCTGGTTCAATGTTTCCTGTTGCGGGTTCAAATTCCGCAAGTGCTCTTGCGGCATCTCTTATGGATTCCTGCAGTCTTGGGGATAGTGCATTTAGATACCATCTAAAAAAATCACCTTCCAAAAAATTGGAAATACCTTGTTTAATATATATCCCACCTTCTTCAATTTCTGTAAGGTAAAATTCAAATTCTTTCTTGTTGGCATGCGTGATTTTTAACGAGTATGAAGATTTATACGCTTCCCCCTTTATTGAAATCAACTCTACCGAAATCAGTTTAATAATCAATGCAAAATAAGTATGAACAGCAAAAAGAAGTTGCTGGAATGTAATATTGCTCTCAATTTTGTATGTTTCCCTTAAGATTCTCGCTTCTTTTTCTTGATAAGTTCTAAATTTTTCACCATATACGATTCCGAAGAGTCTTCTCCATTCATTATAGAACATCTCTGTTCTTTCGTTGCCCCAATTCAAAAGTGATTCAGTAAATGCAGATACTGCTTGTTCTGCAATTTTACTATTAGGTCCAAAAGCATCAACTAAGTTATCTGCATTTAATGATTTACGCTGTAATGCTCGAAGGTAAGTCAGAAGTGTTATCGAACTAAATTGATTAAACGTGAATGGGCCTACAAGATTAAAATCACTCTTTGATAATTCAGTTTTAGCTTTTCTCTTATCACCTGTATAACGAACAAAAAATATCTGTTCTCCATCGAAGCCTACGCCAACAGGTTTGGGATCGAAAATGAATAACTCATCCTTTGTTTTTTTGGCAACGGCTGGGATATAGTTTGTCAATTGAGCAAAGGTATCATGGATCGAAGATTCAGACCGAAAGGCACCTGGCTTCTTGTACTCAATGATTACCTGACCATGTAATGCATCTAGTCTACCGCCTAGATAGACCGTTTTTTCATACTGTGGATCAGACTTTACTCCAATCTGTGCTAATATTGGAGCAAGAACTTTTTCGAAACCTATTCTCAGATCTTCTTCGGACTTAGTAGTCTTAATAAGCTCCCTAGATAGGGCTACCAGCCGGTCCGCGACCTGAGCTAAAGTCTCCGTGGATTTATCTTTCGGGAATAAAGATTCCTGCATTTTACATTTTGAATTTATTAAAGTTACAGCACAAACAGCATGAAGTAAATTATCACCACAATTCCCATCAGGCTTTCTCCGGCGATGATGCCCGATGCGACTGGAATGGTGTATTTCCTGCCGATCTCCGGCTTGCGCTTGTCGATAATCAGCGCGATCAGACCGCCGATGAACATGGAGAGTGAATACCAGAAATGGAAGGTCCAGGACAGCCCTATTCCCATCGCCGAGGGGATGTATTTGCGCTTATCGGGAAACAACCGTTCCAGCGTCGGTAATAAGATTCCGATAAAGCCGCCTACGACTAATGCCCACCGTGCGCTCGGATGAAGCGATGTAAAGCCGTTCATCAGTAATTTTGCCACGGCTGCCCACACCTGCGCCGCAGGAGCCGGAAACTGATCCGATCCCAGCACTTCGACGGATGGCACTATCAGGTAGAAAGCTGGAATAACAACCGCGGTTCCGGCAAAGATACCGAGGAACTGCGCGATAAACTGCAGTCTCGGGTTGGCGCCCAATTGATACCCGCTCTTCAGATCGATCAATAGATCTGCCGCTGAATCCGCCACTCCGGCGGTGACGCAGGCGGTCATCAGGTTGACGTTCATCTGTTTGGGAGCGATGGCGCCGTAAAAGAGCTGCGTGATTTTACCCATCGCGCCGATCGGCGTGGTATCGGTTTCGCCTGTGGCGCGGCAAGCCACCAGAGCCAGAAAGAACGACATGACTATCGCTAAGAGAGCCATCCATATCGGCACGCCGAAATAGGTGTTGATGATATAAACCACGCCCACACTGCCTACGGTCATCCCCCACATGAACCATGAGCCCGGAACTTCGATCTTATTCATCTTCTCGATGATGGGATCCACAGCAGTCTGCCGTTTGGAGAAGATGGCTCCAAGCCCGGAGAAGGCTCGCAATGCAGTCTTCCATTGGAGCGCGAAGGAGAGCAATCCTGACGATACCATGCAGGCGGCGCCTCCCCAGAGCGTCCAGGCAACGAGACTTCGATACCCCAGCTCTTCAACGATGCCGAGGTGGTAAATAATCGGCGCAAACACACCCCAGCACAGTATCCCGCCCAGAAGGATTGACCAGGCGACGCGGAAGCCCATAATGGCTCCGGCGGCGACCATGATAAGACTGCCGTCCAGCGCGATAGTGAACTGTCCCAGCCTTTGCCCGAAGATGTAGAACTGCGCGGGAATCCATTCCAGACCATCGCGTAGAACGGTGATAACTGCTCCGACACCGCCTGCGGCAAAGAGCGCTTTGGCGCTGTCCTTGCCGGCTTCGGCGTCTTCCACTTCGGCGTGTTCTAACGAACCGTCTGAGACACCATGCAGACTTTTCAGTGTTTCAGCGGCGGCGATGCCGGATGGAAAGCGCAGCTTTTCGATGTTGATCATCTGCCGTTTCATCGGGATCGCCAGACTGACGCCCAGAATGGCTAAAAAGAATATCCAGGCGGTCAGAATGCCATAAGGAATATGCACTCCGTTGATCAGCAGGTAAGCGCTGATGGCGGATACCAGCGTGCCGCCAGTGGAATATCCGGCAGAACTGGCAGTGGACTGCATGGCGTTATTTTCAAGGATCGTGAAATCGGTTTTAAGCAGACGCGGAAACAACTTGCGCAGTGACTTCCAGATGGTGAACGAAAGGATGCACGATGTGATGGCAACGCCCAGACCCCAGCCGGTCTTAAGACCGATGTAGAGGTTGGTGAAGGACATCAACCCGCCCAGGAACGAACCCATAATTACGGCGCGCAGTGTCAGTTGCACCATGGAATCGCCGCGTCCGGTATAGACGTTTAGAAACCACTCCTTTTCGATCTCTTCCGGAGTCTGCTGTTTTACGGTTTCGTTCAAGTTGTCAGTTGCGAGTTACGAGTTCTATCCTCTGGACATAAATTTGTAAAATATAGGGAATTGTGAAGGAAAAAGCAAGGGGATTTTATGGATTAGGGTTTGAGGGAGGACAGGGGGCATGGATAACGTCCGGTGTACTCAGTTAAAGTCCTTTGGGAAATTTCTCGGGCAAAGAACTTTCAGCCCAAGACGTGACATAAAGAAAAAGAAGCTGTCGGGTGCGGAGACCCAACAGCACATTCAACAGATACAACATGCTTCGTTCCCGACGGGTCGGGACCAGAAGCATGCCACCCCGGCTGTTCCGCCGGAATGACAGCGAAGGAAATCAGCGAAATCCATTACAATCTGCGTCAATCAGTGATCTTCTGTTTTTGTCGGGGGGTCGGGACGACCACCGACTACGGAGTGCAGAGGTGATTCATGAACCGCCCTCGTGTCGGCGCACCGAAGGCGTCCCTGTGGGACAGAGCAAAAAACCCGCCTCTTGCGAAGCGGGTTGAGTTTTCGTGTTTGTAGGCAGTTAGCCGATTACCTTGACGTTCTTAGCCATGGGACCTTTCTGACCCTGACCGATTTCGAACTCAACGCGCTGGTTCTCGAACAACTCATTGCGGAATCCTGCGCCAGTAACTTCATTTGCGTGAACAAAGACATCATTATCTTCGTCGTCAACTTTGATGAAGCCGTAACCCTTACGAGGGTTAAACCACTTCACTGTACCTTCTGACATTACTCTTACTCCTTTAAACTATTAAATTGAAACTATACCGGAATGTCAAGGTACCTTAACTAAATGCTCAACGCGGACCACTACAATTAAAGTTCAATGACAGTTCTCTATATACAATATACGAAGAAAATGACAAGAATAATAGTGTTTTTTTACTTTTTTTATGTCTTTGCTAATCCTGCATTTAAATCTGTATTGGCTTTTTAACTAATCTATTTCAGGTAAAGCGCTTTGGCGCGCAGTTTCATCTCCTGACCCGCCAGTTCAATGAAGTACAGCCCTGAAGGCAGATCACCGGGTGACCAGGCTATATCATGATAGCCTGCTGATAATGTTCCTCGGAAGGGTTCTGCGCAGAGGCGTCCCATCGAGTCGTATATCTTCAGCGCTATGGTTCCAGCGGCAGGCAGTCCGAAACGGATCTTCGTGCTGCTGTTGAACGGATTAGGATAGACGGTTTCCAGCGTGAAATCTTCAGCAAATCCGGGATATTTTACCGGACTGGCATTAACCCAGTCGTAGTCCACGATCAGTGGTCCGTCGCTGTACTGCCAGGTCTCTACCTGGTTATCGGTCATGTAGGCGAATACCCAGACCTCACCTTCGTTGATACCACTGACGTCAAACATAAAACTGTCTGCGAGATCGTCTTCTAAGATATAAGAGGCTCCCGAGATGGGATAGCCGTCAAATCCCGTGCTGTCGAGATCCCAGTAGAGGGAGATCATGGCGTTGTCGTCCGGGTCCTCGTCCTCCCAGGTAATCAGGAATTCCGTGGCGGCAGTATCTCCGTAGGTCGGATGAAAGAAGTGAATCCAGGGCGGCACGTTCTGCGCCTGGCTTTCGAATGTTATCAGCGTGTCATTATTCGTTTCATCGGATTCTTCGATTTCCCTGCTGGAATCGAGATACCATCCAACCGTATGAGTTCCCGAAGTCACGATCCAGGGATCGGTATAGGTCTCGTCCCAGACCATCTGACTTCCACCGATATCGACACTGCGTCTTTCGGTATAGAGAGGCGCTTCGTCGAGATAGCAGGTGATGTCAAAAGGCGGAGTGACTCCGCTGCCATAGGCTTTCCAGTCCAGTTTGAACAGCATTGTATCGCCGATGACTGCTTCGTACGTCCAAGATGAATCGGGTTGCGCAAACGAGATGCCCAGCGCCTCGAAATCGTAGTAGCCGTCGTCCCAGGCGATGCTCACTTCGTCGATGAAGGCGCCTATGCCGACCTCAGTATCTCCATTGGAATAAAATTGGAATACGAGATAGACGTTTGGTTCGCCGAGCAGACTGGTGGTTCCGCCTTCAAGGCTGTCGAAATCTACGTAGCTATACATCCATTCAGGTGTGAGTCCGCTGCAGCGGTCCATTTCGTACATGTTAAAAGCATTTGCCGGATAGGCTCCCCAACGGACGTAATCTGAATACGGCTGAGAATCGATGTAATACCAGAATGAGGCGCGGGCGGCAACAGCATCACTCAGATCGATGGGGCCCCATTTTACCCAGCAGTTAGTATTCGGTGGATAATGGTCGAATTCTGGATCCAGGTTGTTAGGGTTTCCTACACACCAGAGACTCTGGTTGTCCAAGCCATTTACTTTAAAGAGGTAATCCTGCACTCCCCAGGTGAACGGTGGGCCGCTGCCTGACCAGGGGAGGTTTGGATTAATCGTCCAGGGCGCCCAGGGCCAGGTAATTGGTTCCTGATGAAAACGCTCGTTTAACAGGACGTGCCAGACAGCCTTTGCTGGCTGGGTAATTATACCCATTGAGATTATAAGTATTAAGAAGCCGAGTATAAATGCAGGGTAAGCGCCGTTCTTTTTCATGATCATCTCCGCATATAAAGGCATTATCGTAGCTATTATAATATACTATAAAATAACCTGTTTTTTCCTGAATGTCAAGCAGTTTTATAAATTTACTGAAATATTTTAGAGTTTCCAATGAGATTATAGCAAAAGGGGCTGTCCCAAAAGGATCAATGTCATTCTGAGCAAGCTGAAGGCGCAGCGCTCCGAAGGAGTCCCTATGGGAAAGAATCTCTTATTTATTGTAATTTTATGATTCTTTCGAGACTCTTCGTTTCACTCAGAGTGACCCTTTTAAAACAGCCCCTTTATAATTGAAGGTATATCTTGAGCCGATATTTCAGTTTATTTAAGGTAGAGCAGTTTGCCTCTCTGCTGTGTCCCCTCCCCGTTGATTTCAACGATATAGAGACCAGAAGGTAGATCTCCAGGAGTCCAGGAAATTTCATGGTATCCTGCTGAAAGTATGCCCTGGAAGGGCTCTGCGCAGATGCGCCCCATCGAATCATAAATTTTCAGCGCCACGTTTTCAGCGGCAGGGAGACCAAAGCGGATCTTTGTGCCGCTGTTGAAGGGATTAGGATAGATGCTCTCCAGCGTGAATTGATCCGTATATCTGCCAGAGTCCCACTCATCCACGCTATTCCAATCATGATCGACGATTAGAGGCCCATCGCTGTATTGCCAGGTTTCCACCTGGTTGTCGGTCATATAAGCGAAGACCCACACTTCGCCTTCATTGATGGGCGTAACGTTAAAGTTGAAGCAGTCCAGCGTGTCGTCTTCTTCGATCCAGGAAGCACCGGATATAGGATAGCCGTCAAAGCCGAGGCTGTCGAAATCCCAGTAGAGGGAGATCATGGCGTTGTCATCCGGGTCTTCGTCTTCCCAGGTAATCAGGAATTCCGTAGCGGCAGTATCGCCGTAGTTCGGATGGAAGAAGTGAATCCAGGGTGGCACGTTCGGCGCCTGGCTTTCGAAGGTTAGCAGCGTGTCATTATTCGTTTCATCGGATTCTTCGATTTCCCTGCTGGAATCGAGATACCATCCAACCGTATGAGTTCCCGAAGACACGATCCAGGGATCGGTATAGGTTTCTTCCCAGACCATCTGGCTGCCGCCTATATCGACGCTGCGTCTTTCAGTATAGAGGGGTGATCCGTCGAGATAGCAGGTGATGTCAAAGGGCGGAGTGACTCCGCTGCCGTATGCTTTCCAGTCCAGTTTGAACAGCATTGTATCGCCGATGACTGCTTCGTATGCCCAGGATGAATCGGATAGCGCAAACGAGATGCCCAGCGCCTCGAAATCGTAGTAGCCGTCATCCCAGGCGATGTTCACTTCGTCGATGAAAGCTCCGAGATCAGTTTCAAGGTCGCCGTTGGAGTAGAAGTGGAAGAGGAGATAAACGTTTGATTCGCCGATCAGACTGACCGCGCCGCCTTCAAGGCTGTCGAAATCAACGTATCCGTACATCCATTCCGTCATGATTCCGCTAACACGCCTCGCCTCGTTCATGTTGAAGGCATTCGTTGGATAAGCTCCCCAGCGGACGTAATCGGAATAGGGTTGAGATTCACAATAATACCAGAAACTGGCTTTGGCAGCAACCGCAGAGGATAGGTCGATAGGACCCCATTTCGCCCAGGCATTAGTATTGGGAATGTAATCATCAAATTCTGGATCCAGTGTATTCGGCTGACCAACGCACCATATGCTCTGATTGTCCAAACCGTTGACTTTGAAGATATAGTCCTGAACTCCCCACACGTAGGGTGGACCGCCGCCTCAACCGCCACTCCACTGCAGATCAGGATAGAGTTCCCAGTTTCCCCAGGGCCAGTCAGGCGGTTCGTCATCGAAGCGTTCATTGAGCAGGACATGCCAGACTGCCAGAGCCGGCTGTGGGAGAACCACCCAGGAAAAGAACAGCAGGGCAAGCGCAAACATAAGTAATTGCGAGTACTTTCTTTTTCTCATGATAAGCCTCCGATGATGTCCAGACACCAGTTGTTAAAGGGCTGTCTTTTATTATAACGATTTATTTATAAAATGTCAAGGAATATTTTACGCTATTAGCAGTTTTTTTGTCATTTCTGCAATAATTCATTAAATTTCACCATTTCAGTGATAATAGAAGAAAATAGTTGGAAAGATGAGAATTTCGTATATCTTTCTTAGAATTTGGCGAATTTATACTGTAAACCGTGCTGTCAGACGCCCTCGTCTGACAGCTAAGTACTTGTTTTTCCGTCGCACGAGGGCGTGCGACGGCACGCGAATTTACATTCTCGGACCAGCCTTCGCGGGAGTGACAGTTAGATACTCATTATAACGTTTTTCAACAGTCTCAAGTTTATAATAAACAGATGAAAAAATCAATTACCTGCCCTCATTGTTCCAGGAGGATCGATATATGGGACAACCCGAAACCTGTAGTGGACGTCATTATAGAAATGGTTGACGGTATCATCTTAATTAAACGGAAAAATCCTCCTTACGGCTGGGCGATTCCCGGTGGATTTGTTGACTATGGCGAAATGGTTGAAGTTGCCGCTGTCAGGGAGGCAAAAGAAGAGACCTGTCTTGATGTTTCAAATTTGCGGCAGTTCCATGTGTATTCGGATCCCCGGCGGGACGAGCGGGTTCATACTATCAGCACCGTCTTTATAGCCAACGGCGAAGGTGTGCCGAAGGCTGCCGACGATGCTGTGGAGATCGGCGTCTATACAGCGGAAGATCTGCCTGATGATCTCGCATTCGATCACGCAGACATATTGAGCGACTATTTTGAAAGTAAAAAAGCTAAAGTTAAGCGATGAAATCCAATTTCCACAGTAAGTTATTTTACATCATGATTCCGACGCTCCTGGCGGCTTTAGTGGGATTGCTGGTTTATCCCCATGTGTCGCTTATCGGGATCATGCCCGGGCAGGATGACAATCTGCAAACGATCTTGGACGAGGGCAGAGCGCTGCGCATGCGCCGTTTGTTCGATGACGCAATAGAGCGTTTCAACCGGGCGCTTGAAATCGACGCCTTGAATCATGAAGCGACCTATGAGGTGGCAGAAACTTACTTCCAGTCAAGGCGCTGGGTTGAGGCGATGAACTGGTTCGACGCAGTCAGGATTATTGATCCACAACGCCGGAAATCGTTTTATAAAAGATGGTATTCGATTATCGAAGCATCGAACGGAGATTCCCTGCTTGAAAGGGCAGGGAAGAGAGCAGTAAGACGTGAAATCGCCGGATTCCTGAAAAGCTATCCCTGGGACTGGGAAACATTGAGCACGGCTCATGATGGCGCTGTTCTACTGGAAGACAGCCTCCTTACTGCTGAAATCCGACAGAGACTGCTTAAGAATTTCCCGAATTCTCCCGCAAGCTACCGTGTGCTGTCTGATTTGTTCTATGAAGGAATATATCCAATCTGGCGGCAGAACCAGAAGAAAATAGAATACATCCGGCAGTTTTTAGACGTCTATTCCGTTACTGACTTTCGTGAAACAGCATGGCGATATCTTATATCTGCCTTAGATAAGGAGAATGACGTTCAAAACCTCAAAAAAGCGCTGGAAGAGTGGATGGTGGAGGAACCGGCAAATCCGCTGCCATATGAAAGAGTAGTTCACCATCTCCTTGCAGAAAACTGCCCTGCCGACAGCCTTCTGCCACTGGCGCGAATGGCGGTGGACAACTGCCGTAGTTGGCGCGGGAAGCCGTTGAAACATCTGACTCAACGGATCATGGAAGGGAAGTCGTTGTATGCGCGAACCCGGTTGAACATAGCCAGAGTACTCATCGAGCTGAATCGAAATGCCGAGGCGCGGCTCTGGCTGCTCGACGGGAAAAATCACTGTGGTTACGGCGTCGATGATATGGGCACAACCGCTTCTTTCGATTATTATTTCGGCGTTATCGAAGAAGAGAACGAGAACTGGCTTGAAGCCTTCGATTTTTATATTCAGGCTTTGATACAGGGGGATTCCCGGGGATTATGGACGGGAAAAGCCGATTCTGCGGCTAAGCGAATATACAGTGAGCATATCGAAGACTCATCGGAAGATATGGTCAGTTTTGCCCGCTCGAGAAACAACTACACAGGTCCCGTTTTTAATGAGGTCACGGGTCAACTCGGATTGGGGGGCGTGAGCGCCAGCCGCGTTGCCTGGGGCGACGTAAACAGTGATGGTTACGACGATCTTCTTTTGGATGGAAAACGGCTGTTTATCAATCGCGCTGGTGAGCAATTCTTTGAAATAACTTCAAAGTGCGGCATAGACGGGGAAGGTATCCGCGGTGGTGTATGGGCTGACGTCGATCTCGATGGGGATATCGATCTGTTCTGCGCCGGCAGCGGCGGTGAGGGCGGCAGAGATCGGCTTTATATAAACAGCGAAATTGACGGCGAGGGCAATCCGCATTTGCGCGACGTTACTGAAAAATGCGGTATGGCGCGCGACGGATTTCCCAGTGAAGGAGCGGCGTGGGGGGATTTGCAGGGTGACGGCAGACCGGATTTGTACGTTGCGAATTATGAAGTTCCGGGTAAATCGCGGGCTCAAGGCACCGAAGATTATCTTTACATCAATAAAAGCGATCCAGTATCACCCTTAGGTTTCAGGCTGCAACCGTTCAAACCTGAAGCCGGTTTTCAGCCTCCTTTTGGCATACATTTATGCGGGCGCGGAGTGAACTGGGGTGATTTCGATCAGGATGGTGATCAGGATATTTACGTATCGAACTACCGGTTGCAGGAAAACCTGCTCTGGGTGAGCGGGGACGATCTGACCGTTGATAACAGAGCATGTTATCACGGCGTAGCCGGTTTTGAGAGTGAGGGGTATTGGGGGCATACCATCGGTTCGGAATGGGGTGATTTCGACAATGATGGAGATATGGACCTGATTACCGCCAATCTGGCGCATCCGAGGTATATCGAATTTTCAAATAAAACCTGTCTGTATGAGAATCGATTGAAAGAGGAGGGGGTGTTCGCCGAGGTACGCCGTGATTGGGGTATAAAATATGAGGAAACGCATTCCGATCCCGCGTGGGGCGATGTGGACGCCGATGGTGATCTTGACCTTTATCTCACGTCTATTTATCCGAACTGCCGATCTTTTCTCTATTTAAACGATTTGAAAGAGCGAAAATTCAAGGATGTTACGTTTCTGTCAGGCGTTCGGGTATCCAATTCGTGGGGCTGCGCATTCAGCGATTTTGATAATGACGGTTTTCTGGATTTAGTTGTCGGATCAAGGGATGGCGTGCGGCTTTATCGTAACAGAGGAACAGATGCGCACTGGTTGGAGTTAAATTTGCATATACCCGGCAGTGGATATGGCACAAAAGTTGTCTTAAAACGTGGTGATGAGATTCAAACCAGAGAACTTGCTGGCGGTAAGGGCACAACTTCACAGCATTCGCGCATAGTATATTTCGGATTAGGTGATAATCCTGAGAACGTAGATATGGAGATAATCTTTTTATCCGGAGAGAAAAGACTGCTTTACGATATTGAACTAGATCAGCGGATCACGGTCAGCTTTGACTAAAAAGGGGAAATAGTTGCCTATTTGATCGTTACATTATGTTTTTTAAAGCCATACTGTTAATACAGTAAATATTTATGTGAAAATATCCTGTATATTCATTGATTTTACTAATTATATTTCGTAACTTTGTCAAGTTTTATTAGATACGGGAATACAGCTTTTTTCGAAATAAAAAAGGTGAATTCTATGACAGGATATCCAGCCAGCCGATTATCACAAAAGAATGATCAAGCCGAAGCTGACCAGAAGGGTTCAGCAGAGGGGGAGCTGGCTCCTCGGATACTGATTGTTGACGACGAGGAACATATTTGCGATTTCCTTTCCGAGCTATTCAAATTAGAAGGTTGGGAGGTTGACGTAGCCTATGATGGATATCAGGGTGTTATGCTGGCATCGGACACTCATTACGATGCGATTATCATGGATATTCTGATGCCGCGTATGACAGGTATTGAGGCGACTCGCGAGATAATAAAGCGCAAGCCAGAATCCAAAATTATCGTCATCACTGGCGCTCCTTATAAGAAACAGGCGCAGGAAGCCCTGGTTGGTGGAGCGAAACTCATTATCAAGAAACCGTTCTTATCAGCCACGGTAATCGAGGCGGTTAAAAGCGCTATAACTGAAAGTAAGTAGATCGTGATTATATTTAACTACTTATTTTTAATAAGCTGCTAATGTAATATTTAGTATCATATAAGAAGAACCCCCCTGATTTTCCCGGGGGATTTTTTATTTTTGATCTAACCAGCGGCTGGATGACGTTGTATTTTATTTAGATTACTATTAGGAAAATGTATAGAAATTCAGTAGTGACTAACACGCAAAATACCATGAATAATAAAAACATATCTGCGCTCTGGCAATACATGGATGGGAAGAGCTGGCGTGACTGGCGTTGGCAGATGGCGAACAGGATCCGATCTGTTGAGTATCTCAACAGATTATTTCCCGATGTGGATGAAGATCCCGAAGATTTGGACAAGGCGGTCAGGAATTTCAGAATGTCTATAACGCCTTTTTTCGCTGCACTGCTTGCGGAAGAGAAACCGGGCGGAGTTCTCTGGAAACAGGCAATTCCTTCTGCCGAAGAGTTGCGCGAACATCCAGAACTGTCGTGCGATCCGCTGTCAGAAGAACGCGACAGCCCCATCCCCAACCTGGTTCACCGCTATAAAGATAGAGTTTTGCTGCTAACAACTGACAGGTGCGCGCTTTACTGCAGGCATTGCAACCGCCGCCGCAGGGCAAAGAATCATGAGAGAGACACCTCAGCGGCGAACATTGCGCAGTGCATAGAATATATTGCGGCACATCCAGAAATACGTGAAGTGATCCTGTCCGGTGGAGATCCCTTGACGCTGACCGACCGGAAATTAGATGACCTGCTTACTGCAATTAAGGAAATCTCTTCGGTTGAGATAATACGCATCTGTACCAGAATGCCGGTTGTCCTCCCTTATCGAATCACGAGAGACCTTTGCGATATACTTGAAAAGCATCACCCGCTGTTTGTGAATATACACGTCAACCATCCGGCAGAAATGACCGATGAAATGTATGAAGCATGCGGCAGATTATCCAAATGCGGCGTTCCGCTGGGCAGCCAGACCGTATTGCTTAAAGGCATCAATGATGAACCTGAAGTTCTGCAGGCATTGCTGCGGAAACTACTCCGTTTCAGGATAAAACCGTACAGCTTGTACCACGGAGATCCAGTATCAGGAACAGCTCACTTCCGCACTACTATCAGGAAGGGGAGATTATTGATGAGATACATTGCAGCTAATACTTCAGGGATGGCGCTGCCGCATTACGCCGCGGACGCGCCCGACGGCGCGGGCAAGATTCTCTTGCTGGGCGACCACATCGGCGAACTTGAAGGTGATAAAGTGACATTGATAAACTCGCATGGAATGCGCGTTCAATATCCAGATGGAGAGGATGATCAGTAAATATATAAAGACATAATTGATATAGTATCCAATAAAAAAGGGGCTGTCCCAAAAGTCTATAAACTGTCATTCTGTCCGTAGGTCCGCAGGGATGCCTGCGGCCTAATCCGCGGTTCAGACAATTATCGAACACATCTCCGCAAATACCCAACAATACACTTGAATTCTCATCAATAAAGTTGTATATTATATATAAGACCCCTAATCCGTGCAATCCATGTAACCTGTCCGTCTACCGACGGATTCGAGTCATCCGTGATCCTCTTTTTTCTAATCCCCAGAACCTAGAACCCAGCCACTGAAGAATCTGTCGTCCTAATCAATCCCAATAACTGCTGCTCTCATTCGAGGTGCAGTGATGCCAGTAGATTTTTTGCAATAACCTCAGCGCCACTGCAATCGGGCCGAGCCGGGAAGGGCTGCTCGATAACCTGTAATGCGATCTGCAGCCAGATATCGCCGCTCAATGCTTCGGCAGGGATTTCCATGGAAGGAAGATGTTCTTTGACTGCTTTCGCCAGCACCGGGTATTCCCTGAATTTTCCGCGTGGAGTATAGATCAAGGCAGTCCGATTGGCGATGCACTCCGATACAATGCCGTACCCCGGTTTTGAAATCACCGCGTCTGCGGCTGAGACCAGATCGCAGTAGCGGAGTCCTGTCTCCTTCAGTCTGCTATCGGAAATATGTGCGAACGGCTTCCCCGGATCGGGTGAAGGGTCGCTGGTAAGAAGGATTACGCTATTCTCAATACCCGCCCTGGCATTGATTTCCTGTCTTATGCCGCCGAATGAGAAGAGGATAACCGGGTCATCCTGCGATAGCTGCAGCCGGGCGCGAATCTCTGATTTGCCCAGCTTTGATTGCCTTGCCAGAAGCGGCACGTCCACCGGATTGCTGAAATAATCCAATCCGCCGACAAAGGGCAGCCTGAAGAGTCCTTCAGCCAGCTTATATGCCGACCTGATGCGGTCAATATGCGGCATTATATCGGGGAGTTCATCGAGGTAGTATTCGTAAATCCAGTCCCACGAGAAATTGCTCATGCCCCATGAAGGAATACCGGCTTTTGCCGCCGCTTCAAAGGCAAGAAAAGGGAGATCAGCGAGAACAATGTCTATGGACTCCTTTCTAAGAAAAGAGGTTTCTCTATCAATCAGATCGTCTGATCTGTGCATCAGGTCATCGAGATCCTGCAAAGTTCCGGGCAGATCCATGTTCAAGCTGTCGATCTGCCGCATGCCGACGTCCAGCTTGCAGCTTCGATAGATTATACCGGAACGAGTTTCCTCTGCAAAGAAGCTGTCTGGAACGGTTGACATGAAGTGCACCCGGCAGTTCTTATCGAGTTCAACGAGCACGCGGGCGACTTCGTGAGACCTGGAGGCATGACCGTAGCCATGTGCTGATGTGTAGATAGCAATATTCATTGAAAATCTTTGAAACTATTCTGTCGATAATCTGATTTAATAAAATAGGGGATTTTTATTTCAAATGCCAGCTTATAACTGAAGTTTTCAGGTTGTACGATTGTGAGGAAAACCAATTATCATTCTCAACGACCCTCTCTGAGGGATGAGCATTCAGTTGCAAATATCTCTTGATCTATTCATTAAAATTTCTTATTTTAGTATATCTACAATGAAATTAAAATACCGAGGATACTATGAATTTGCGAGCTACTGCACTCTGCATGCTGATTTTGCTGCCGTTATATGGGATAGCGACTCCATTTCAGGCGCCGCTTACCTGGCACGGTGCGCCCGGATCATCCGAGGGTGAATCCTGGTCGGTTCAGATTATCACGAGCAATGCATCCGGCACACACCTCATTCTGGAGTGCCCCGGTTTCTGGACACAGGCGGTGCAACAGGACGGTGAAACACGGACGAAGGTCATTCTGCCAGAATCCGGCGTTTTAACAGAAGTCGGATTACCGGTAATGCCTGCTATCGCCCGACTGCTGGCGATTCCTGACGATAAAGATCCGGTCGTAGTGATTCATAATGTTGAATATCAGACTGTTGCCTGCGATAATCCCTATCTTGCAGAACCTATTGAGGGTTCGGCGATTCTGGAATCGTCTCAGGTTGAGATAGAAGATATTTACCCATTGAACTGGGCAGAAGTTAATCCGCCGGGAATACTGAAGGACTACCGCGTGGCGCAGGTAGATATTTCCCCGGTTCGATACGACGCGATCAATCAGGAACTGATGCTGGCTACGAGGCTGGAAATTGAAATAAAGACGCAGCAGCCTTCCACGGTGAACCTAAAGACGCATCATGCGAGACCATCCGAAGCGTTCCAGCCGCTCTATGAATCTCTGATTGACAATCTGGATGAGTTCAATACGGCTGTGCCGCTGGTGGGTGAAGGACCGCGCGGTGGATACTTGATTATTGTCGATGATCTCACTTATGGCAGCGCTCTCGATGATATGATCGAGATCTTAGCTGAGTGGAAGCGGGAATTGGGTTACCAGGTTACTATTAAACACCTTTCTTTGATAGGCAGTTCGCGCGAAGCAATTAAAGAAGCGGTTATGGAACAATACTACGGCGCTGACACTGCGCTGGATTATCTGCTTCTGATCGGTGATATAAGCGGTCAAATTACTGTTCCCGCATATTCCATTGTAAAACCCGGCGGCGGTGAGCAGGACGTATCGGACCACCCTTATACCATGCTGGAAGGTCTGGATTACTTCCCTGACATTATGGTCGGCAGAATTTCGGTCAATTCGGATTATGAACTTATCACCGCTATCAGTAAAACAAAAGCCTACCAGCAGAGTCCCGACGCCGTTGGCAGCACTGACTGGCTGACTGAAGCGTTAGTTGTCGCCGGTAATTATTCTGATACCGGCATTGCGCCGATTACGCCGGTCTGGACGAGTTTATGGCTGGTGGATAAACTATACGATTACGGCTATCTGCAAGTGGACACTGTTTTCTACTGGGCGCCGGATCCTACCTATCCCGGCACAGATTTAATTGCAGACGCCTTAAACGATGGAGTTGGTTTAGTCGGGTACCGCGGCTGGGCGGACGCCAATGGATGGCAATATCCGGTCTTTGCAGTAGATGATGTAGACAACCTCAGCAATGGATCAAAAACACCCGTTGTCGTCAGTATGGTATGCAACACCGGCGATTTTGGAAATGCCAGTGTTAATCCCTGTTTCGGGGAGGCATGGCTGCGTGCTGGCACACCGGTGAACTATATCGGAGGCGTGGCTTTCTTCGGACCGTCCGATCTGCATACCAACACCAAATGGAATAACGCTCTATACGCCGGTTTCTTTGAAGGGCTCTTAGAAGAGAACCTGTACCGGATCGGGCAGTCGTCATTGAGGTCGAAGTTCGAACTGTACTATGGATTTCCGGAAAACACCGGCACCGGCGATTTCGCTGAATTCTACTTCCACGTCTATAATATCTTAGGAGATCCTGAACTCGCCATCTGGACCATGATCCCGTCCGAAATTGAACTCGACGTTGCTGATCAACTGCTCCCCGGAAAGCAGCAGGTTACCGCCACGGTTACCAACGCATCAGGCGCGCCATTGGGCGGAGCTTACGTTGCCTTTTACAAGCAGGATGAAGTCTTAGCCGGCGGTGTTACCGGCAGTGACGGGACGGTTAAAGTTGAGATCCAGCCGCTGACGGAAGGCGAACTGAAAGTCACCGTATCCAAGCAGAACTGCATCCCCGAACAGGCAGTTATCGACATTTCCGTCAATGATTTCCCGGTTGGAATTGCGGACGTTTCTGTTGATGGCGATGGCGTTGTTTCGGCGGGTGAGAGCGTCGATTTGACTGTTAAGCTGCATAACTACGGATCGAGCGATCTAACTGGTGTAACTGCCGACCTGACTGAAAGCGATGACTTCGTTTCCATCAGCGCTTCGACAGCGAGTGTTGGAACGGTATCGGCATCCGGTGATGCCGACGCTGATTTTACTTTCAGCGTGATGCCGCATTGCCCTGAAGGTCATGTAATTGAGTTGACGCTCGCACTCTCGGACGATGCTTTGCATAACAGCGAAATAAAATTTATCGTGCCGGTGGGCGGAATGTTCTTTATGCCGGCTGGGATAATAGTTCAAAGCGGTGACCTGAACCCGGGCAGCAGCGCTGAACTCCTGCTGCAGATCTATAACGCCGGGACATTGTCAGCTAACCAACCGACAGGGACTCTCAGTTGTTCGGACGGCGCGGTGACAATCACCGCCAACGTTTCCGCATTTCCGATTGTCCCGCCTGATGGAATCGGGGTAAGCTCTGCGCCGTATTCGATAAATATCGACGCTGACGCGGCGGTGGGGCGTCAGGTCATCTTGGATTTAGAAATCGATGCGGGGGACAGCTACGTTCAGAATGTGAATTTCACCATGCAGTTCGGTGAACAGACTTCGACCGATCCGTTGGGACCCGATTCGTACGGCTACTACGCATACGACGACACGGACGTCAACTACGCTGAAGCGCCGTCATTTAACTGGGTTGAACTTGATCCTGAATACAGCGGCAGCGGCGGCGATCTGCATCAACTCGGCGATGACAAGTCAACGGTCGTGGAACTGCCGTTTACTTTCTCATATTACGGGGGCGAATACGATACTATTACCATCTGTTCTAACGGATGGATATCGATGGGATCGACCTGGATGGCGAACTTCCGTAACTGGAATATGCCTTCTGCGCTGGGTCCTCCGTCTCTGATTTCGCCCTTCTGGGATGATTTGAAGGCGGATACGACCGGCGGCAACAGCAGCATCGACGTTTATACGGATTACGATGACGCTGGCGGACGCTTTATCATTGAATGGAGTCGAACGATCAACCGCTACCAGTATGAAACTTATGCCAACTGGAAAGAGGAGACCTTCGAGATTATCCTCTACGATCCAGCCGAACATCCGACGTCAACGGGCGATGGTGAGATTCTCTTTCAGTACTTAGCTGTGCAGGACGTAGATGACAACAACAATTACGCCACAGTGGGCATAGAAGATGAAGCTCACATCAGAGGATTAGAGTACGCGTATGCCAACCATTATCCCGACGCCTGCGCGCCTCTTGAAAACGAGAGAGCCATTAAGTTCACCACTGATCCGCCGGATGCGTTCGGTGATGGCAGTATGGGACAGGGCGGCGTCTTCGATAAATTAGAGCTGTTTGCTCCGGTGCCTAATCCCGCAAATCCATCGGCATTGCTCAATTTCCAATTGCCGCATGGTGGATACGTCGATCTGGCTATCTACAACACCCTCGGGCAGAAGGTGGTGTCGCTGGTCAATGGTCAACTTGCGGCGGGTCGTCATACGGTTACCGTGCGCGGTGATTATTTAGCTTCAGGAATTTACTTCGCTCTCCTGCGGTTCGGAGAGCAGTCGGTGGCACAGAAGGTGCTGCTTCTTAAATAGGAGGGAAAGACGAACTACCAGCAACGATACTCTTACCGTATCGGCAGTCCGATGACTCCGGCTGTCAAGGCTCTAATTATCATCAACGGCTTTATCTATGTGGCACAGGAACTGCTGGCGCTGCCACTGACGCCCTATTTCGGGCTTGTTCCGTACGCGGTACTGCACAAATTAACTGTATGGCAGTTGGTGACGTACATGTTTCTGCACGGCGGATTTCTGCATGTGGCATTCAACATGTTCGCGCTCTGGATGTTCGGATCGCAGATCGAGCGAGTGTGGGGCACGCGTGAGTTCGTCAAGTACTACTTCATCACCGGCATCGGCGCTGGATTAATAAATGTGGCATTCAATACTGGCTCGATCATACCCACTATCGGCGCGTCTGGAGCTATCTTTGGATTGCTGCTGGCATACGGCATACTTTTCCCCAACAATGTGATATTACTGTACTTCTTCATTCCACTGAAGGCGAAATACTTCGTAATGCTCTTCGCCGGCATCGAATTTCTGATGGCTCGTTCTTACACAGCAGATGGTGTGGCACACTGGGCGCATCTCGGTGGCATGGCGGTTGGATTTCTCTACCTCCGAGCGTTGCCACTGCTGCGTTCGGCATCAAATCGAACGCAAGAGAAACACAGAGAGCACAAAGAGGCGATCAAGATCAAATTTGACGCGCGCAAAATTACAGATCTCGAAGGTATCCGTAGTGAGGTGGACTACCTGCTGGACCGTATCAGCAGAGTAGGTTACGAAAACCTGACAGAAGAGGAAAAGGAGAGATTAGAGGAAGCCAGCAGGCTGCTTCGCATTCATTCCGAAGACGAGGATGAATTGAATTAGCGATATTGGTTCCGGATTCGAAATCCAGAAGGTGATATGTTACAGTCCAGCTTTTCTGGATTTTTATTTTATAACGACACCAGTTACAACAGATAGAACTATGCTTCTACTAAATAGTATCCGCAAATCTTATGGTGAGATCAACGCTGTGGACGGCGTCTCGTTTGAAGTAAAACCCGGAGAAGTGTTCGGACTTCTCGGTCCTAATGGCGCGGGAAAGACGACAACCGTTAGCATCGCCGTCGGGATCATAACGCCTGATTCAGGCAGGGTCGGTATTGATGGGGATCATTCGCCTCTGGATAGGACGACGCGCGAGCAGATTGGGGTTGCTCCGCAGGCGCTGGCTCTTTACGAGGAATTGTCAGGCAATGAGAATCTCATTTTCTACGCTAAACTTCAAGGGCTTTCGGGCGGGAAACTCACCGAACGAGTCGGCTGGGCGCTGGATTTCGTCAAGTTGACTGAGCGCCGCAAGGATCGTGTGAATACCTATTCAGGCGGCATGAAAAGAAGATTGAACTTAGCTGCCGCGCTGGTTCATGATCCACCTTTGCTCCTGCTTGATGAACCGACAGTCGGTGTAGATCCGCAGTCGCGCAACGCCATCTTCGAAAATATCCTCGAGTTGAAAAAAGAGGGGCGGTCTATCCTCTATACGACGCATTACATGGAGGAAGCACAGCGCCTCTGCGACCGCGTCGGGATCATCGACAGAGGAAAGATGCTCGCTCTGGATACGGTGGACGGATTGATAGATCAGTACGGCGGTAAGGATGCGGTTATTGCCGAAACCGAGGATGGTGAAAACCGTATCGAGACTGACAACCCCATCGAAGAACTTGAGAAGGCACAGAAAAAGGGAGGGTTACTGCGATTTCGAGTCGAAAGACCCAACCTCGAGACCGTGTTTCTTAACCTCACTGGCAAACAATTGAGGGATTGATGAAGAAAATACTGGCATTGGCTCAGAAAGATCTGAAACTATTATTTCGTGATAAGGGCGGAGCATTCTTCGTGTTCGTTTTCCCGCTGTTGATTGCGATCTTCTTCGGGACGGTTTTTTCCGGTGGCGGAGGAGGATCGGGAACGATCCCCTTAGTCATAGTCGATGAAGATTCGACCGCGCAATCCATCCAGTTCGCGGATAAGATCAAGAGCTTTGAAGGCAGCGACGTCCTTCAAACAGACCGGGAAGAAGCAGTCTCTTTTGTTCAAAAGGGCAAGCGCGTTGCTTATATAGTATTAACGGAAGGATTCGGACAGTCGCGGGAAAATCTGTTCTGGGGCGACCCGACGCGGATTGAGATCGGCGTCGATCCTTCTCGCAGAGCGGAAACTGCCATGCTCAAGGGCGTTCTGATGGCGAACTTCATGGAAGGTATGATGGGTGATTTCACCGATCCAGAGAAGATGAGGGTGAAATTGCAGGATGATCTCGGATCGATTCGCGAGAGTGATAATCAAGAAGAGCTGCAGGAATGGGAGAAATTCTTAGTCAAACTCGACACAGCCATGGCACAGCTCGAAACGAACGTAAACGACAGCGCCGCAGAATCTGACACATCCGGCGCAGGCACAAGCTGGCAGCCGGTCGAGTTCGAAGTCAGCGAAGTTACAATTTCGCGTGATGGACCGAAGAATGCCTTTGAGATTACTTTTCCGCAGGCGTTGATATGGGCAATGATCGGATGTGCGGCGTCCTTTGGCATCTCACTGGTGACCGAGAGAACTCACGGGACTCTTATCCGCCTGCGCATTGCGCCGTTGAACCTGAGCCAAATCTTAGCTGGAAAGGGGACAGCCTGTTTCACGGCGATCATGCTGGTGGCTGTCATTTTGATTACTATTGCTATTCTATTTTTCGGCGTTAAACCGAATTCCATGCTTTTTCTCGCCTTAGCTATAGCATCTTCTGCTGCCTGTTTCGTGGGGATAATGATGCTGTTGTCCGTCATAGGTAAAACCGAAGCATCGGCTGGAGGCATCGGCTGGGCTGCGTTGCTGGTTATGTCCATGACCGGCGGCGGTATGATCCCGCTGTTCTTCTTACCATCGTGGCTCAAAACTGTCGGTCACGCCAGCCCGGTCAAGTGGGCAATATTGACCATGGAGGGAGCGATCTGGAGAGGATTTACGCCTGCGATGATGTTCTGGCATTGCGCCTTGCTGCTTAGTATTGGGATTGTTTCTTTCATCGTCGGAGCCAGGATTTTCAAGATGACGGTGGAATAAGTATCTTGATGAGTATTCAGGCTGACTAAGTAGAACAACAGCCATGTAATCCTGTTTGTCATTGCTGATATCACTATAATGAAAGACCCCTATGAAGAGTGCCGGCTCTGCGGTCATCATTGCGGCGTCAATCGGAGGATTGGAGAGAAAGGAATCTGCGGACTGGGGACAGAGATATTGATCTCTTCGGTTGGACCACATTACGGCGAAGAGCCTGAGCTGGTCGGATCCCATGGGTCCGGCACGATTTTCTTTGCTGGCTGTAATTTAAGCTGTCAGTTTTGCCAGAACTGGGAAATCAGTCAGGCGGTGGAAGGGACTTCCGTTTCGGTGGCACAGCTTGCTGATTTTATGCTCCAGCTCGAGCGAAGCGGATGCCACAACGTCAATTTAGTAACGCCCACTCCTCACACACCATCCATTATCGACGCGATCCGCTTAGCGCGGAATCGAGGTCTATCCATTCCCATAGTCCACAACTGCGGCGGTTACGAAAGCATGGAACCGCTCCAGTTGTGCGAGGGCTGGATCGAAATATACATGCCGGATGCGAAGTATTCAGACGCCGATATCGCTGAACTTTTCAGCGGCGCTCCTGACTATCCTGAAATCAATCAGGCTGCATTGAAAGAGATGCACCGACAGACGGGCAGTCTGGTAGTTGAGAACGGCATTGCAAAAAGAGGGCTGTTGATTCGACACTTAGTTCTTCCCAATAACCCTGAGAACAGCTTCGGCGTATTGAGCTTTATCGCGCGTGAAATATCAGTGGACAGCTATGTGAACATAATGGATCAGTATCGCCCCTGCTACAAGGCCGATCTGCTCGAGGGTATGGATAGACGCTTGACAGAACAGGAATACGAAGAGGCTGTTAAGATGGCTCACAGTTATGGTTTGCACCGGGGATTTTAGCGGATGGGGTGGATTACGTAGATTCTGGTTTTACTCAGGGAGCTGTCTCAAAACAAAGCATTTAAGTTATTGGGACTGTCCCAAAAGTAGCTATTATCGTCATTGCGAGGAATCAGCCGTCCGGCTGATGACGTGGCAATCTCCTATATTACATGCGCTTAGAGATTATCACACTTCGTTCGTAATGACAGTTTATGGACTTTTGGGACAGCCCCTCGCAATGACCATTATTAGACTTTTAAGACAACACCTAATTCTCTACTTCACTGATGGGAAAAGAGATAGATCGGTGTGCGGCAGGAAGAGTGAAGCCATGAATTCGTCCATGTAACCCTGCCAGGAGGACAGCTCGAAATAAGTAATCATACGTGATATTTCCTCCAGTTCCTCCCACAACTTCCTTGAGAGCAAGGCTAATCCGGCTCCACGCAGTGATCCATTTCCGATATATTCGAAGCGTTCAAGTGGCAGGTCTGGGAGCATGCCGATGCGGATGGCATTCTCTATGTCCAAATATCGCCCGAAACTGCCGGCAATAACAACACGTTCGATCTCGGATGCTTTCAGACCAACGCCCTTTAATAACGTCATGATACCTGCGAAGATAGCTCCCTTAGTGCGTATAAGGTTATCCAGATCAGGTTCAGTGACGACAATGTCAGCGCTTCCTTTCTCTTCAGTTCCCCTGACGAGAACGATCTCCGATTTAGTTCCGATTTTACGTATGCGTTGGGGATCTGCTTCCTGATTAAACTTACCGCGAGCCGTGATTCTCCTGGTGGCACGAAGTTGTGCCAGCAGGTCAATCATGCCAGAACCGCAGATGCCACATGGTGATCCTCCGCCAATCGTGCTGAATTCCAATTGTCCGGCGGAATTTAAATTCACGCGATCTATGCCGCCGGATACAGCTCTCGTGCCACATTTAACGCCACTCCCCTCGAAGGCAGGTCCGGCGGAACACGCGCAGGCTGTCAACCAGTCACTGTTTCCCAAGGCTATTTCACCGTTTGTGCCGAGATCGACATAGAGTGTCAGCTTATCGGAACGGTGTACGCCAGCAGCTAACAGTCCGGCTGTTATATCGCCGCCAACGTAGCTTGCCACAGACGGCGTCATATAAACGGGAGCATTAGGCAGTATGTTAAGCTCTGTCTCAGCAGCAGTAAGTTGTGGGAAATGCGTCATTACCGGCACGTAAGGCTCTTCCCGGATTGTTTTCGGGTCTAAACCGAGGAAGAGGTGCTGCATGGTGGTATTGCCGGCTGCCACACATGCCACTATTTGATTAGCGGAGATATCCGCCTTCTTTAGAAGCTCATCTATAAGGGAATTTGCAGTACCGATGACAAGATCACGCAAATGTTTCAAGCCATCCGGTTTTGCGGCATATACAATTCGGTGAATGATGTCCCCACCGCAGGGTATCTGGCTGTTGTAGTCACTCGCTTCTGCGATGACTTCACCTGATTCGAGGTCGATCAGGCGTGAAAAAAGCGTGGTAGTTCCTATGTCAAGCGCCAGACCGTAGATGGGATCACAGCCCATATCAAACGAAAGGATATGATTTGAATCCGCCTGAGAATGGATGAGAAGATCGAGACCGCCTTTACTTGAAGCTGTGACGCGGGGAAGAGTTTGAAGGATTTTCAGGTCTGCATGAAAGGGAGTATCGACACCTGCTTTTTGCAGCGTGGCGACTACTCTATCGAAATCGGAGGCATTATTTTGTAGAGTAGGATCAGGAATTGTTATGTTCACTCGCGATACCGCGGGATCAATTTTCAAGCCGAATGACACTATCTCTTTTCCAGGATTTTCACCAGGTGTGAGTTCAGGTTTTAAATCCGCGGCTGTCAGTTTGAGTTCTGATTCCTGCGGGATTTCGATTTCGGCGTCATCGACAACTCTGGCTATACAGGCAAGGACAATATTTTCATCTTGTTCGGCTGGAGTAAGATTTTGCTCGCCGGAGATGAAAACATCACCTTCGATCAAACGGACTTTACACCGGCGGCAGATTCCCTGTCCCCCGCATTCGCTCTGCAGAATATATCCGGCGCGGCGGGCAGCTTCCAGTAAAGACGCGCCTTCGCTGGCTTCTACGGTGATATCCGCTGGTTTGAATCGAATATGAGGCATAGTATCGAATCAGATATAGAATGCGATTGAGAATCGCTACAATATATGCAGAATAGCAGTAAAATGCAAGCAAAAAGGCGCCAGACAAACAGCCCGGCGCCTTAAAATTGAACTATGTGATCTAAGCCCGCTTCTGTCTCTCCTTGCGGATGATCGTAGGCATGGCACCATTTTCAATCGACTCCCGGGTAATGGTGACCTGTTCGACATCCTTCCGTGAAGGTAAGTCGTACATGAGATCGAGCATGATATCTTCAATGACTGTGCGCAGTGCACGAGCCCCTGTGCCTCGTTTAACGGCTTTTTCGACAACAGCTTGCAGCGCATCTTCGTCGAACTCGAGGTGGACGCCTTCCATCTCGAAGAGTTTACTGTATTGTTTAACGAGAGCGTTTTTCGGTTCGGTAAGAATCGCTTTCAGGGCGTCTTCGGAAAGCTCGTCCATGGCTGAAACAACTGGAAGCCTTCCGATCAGTTCAGGAATCAGACCAAATTTCATTAGATCATCGGGCTCAACCTGAGAGAGGTATTCGTAATTGCGCTTCTTATGGACTTTTCGACCTTCAACTCCGAATCCGATCACCTTCTTACCCACGCGGTTCATGACGATCTTTTCCAGATTATCAAACGCTCCGCCGCAGATGAAGAGGATGTTCTTCGTGTCGATGCTGATCAGTTTCTGTTCGGGGTGCTTTCTGCCGCCTTCGGGCGGCACGGATGCGACAGCGCCTTCCAACAGCTTAAGCAGCGCCTGCTGAACGCCTTCCCCGCTGACGTCCCGAGTGATAGATGCGTTAGAATCTTTGCGGGCGATCTTGTCAATTTCATCGATATAAACAATACCGATTTCAGCTTGAGGAATGTCGTAGTTGGCTGCCTGCAGCAGACGCACTAAAACGTTTTCAACGTCTTCCCCGACATAGCCTGCTTCGGTCAGCGTGGTAGCATCGGCAATTGCAAACGGCACCTGGAGAAAACGAGCCAGAGTCTGTGCGATCAGGGTCTTACCAGTGCCTGTCGGACCGACCATGAGGATATTGGCTTTTTCCAGTTCGACGTCATCGGAGATGGAGATAGAATTGACGCGTTTATAATGATTATAAACAGCGACTGACACCCTCTTCTTGGCTTCTTCCTGACCGATGACATATTCGTTCAGCTTATCGTTGATTTCCTTAGGAGTGGGAAAATTCTCGATGCGCTGCTGCTGCCGCTGCACCAGCGACTGGGTTACCAGCCGGTAAGAAGCGCGGACGCAGACGTCGCAGATATTGACGTCCGGTCCGTTGACCATGATCTGTACTTGAGAAGCCGTTCTGTTGCAGAACGAGCATATTTGAGTGTTTTCGGCACGCATGCTTTACTTCTTCTTCTCGCTTTTTGGTTCCTTATTTACGATCACTTCGTCTATCAGTCCGTACTTTCTGGCGGCTTCTGCGTCCATAAAATAATCACGGTCGGTATCTTTTTCGATCTTTTCGTTACTCTGCCCGGTATGTTTCACGAGGATATCATTCAATCTGCGCTTGATGTTTAAAATTTCCTTTGCATGGATCTCGATATCGGCTGCCTGACCCTGAACGCCGCCCATAACCTGATGGATCAGGATGCGGGCGTTAGGTAGAGCGGATCTTTTCCCTTTGGCTCCAGCGGCTAAAAGCAGCGCTCCCATGGATGCCGCTTGTCCCATGCATATTGTCGCCACGCTCGGTTTGATGTACTGCATGGTGTCATAGATCGCCAGACCGGCAGTGACTATGCCGCCGGGAGAATTGATATAGATGTAGATGTCCTTCTCTGGATCTTCTGCTTCCAGGAAAAGGAGCTGCGCGATGACAAGGCTGGCGACGACGTCATCTATCGGTGTGCCTATAAAGATGATTCTCTCTTTTAACAGACGGCTGAAGATGTCGAAAGCGCGTTCCCCACGCCCCGTCTGTTCGATTACCATGGGAACTAAGCTCATAGATTCTCCCTTATAATTCGCCCATAATTCAGTAGATTATCGAATTTTCTCTGCACTTATTACATCGGCATTTTCAGCCGTTTGCTTGATGATATTGGCTGTAAGAAGTAGCTCTATATCTATAATATAATAACTTTAAGGTCTATCTACAAAGCAAATCTTGTTATTATAGGGATAACGGGCTTTACATTGAGAGGTGTTTTCGATCAGTATATCTGTCATTTAGTGTTCGTGTTCGGTTTCATTCTTTGCGAAGAACTCCTCGAAACCCACGGTTTTATCGACTATTTTCGCTTTCGTTACAAGCATGCTGAGAATCCGCCGCTCCAGCATATCATCATTCAACTGGTTGTCGCGGTTATCCATGGAATACGCCGCTTTGACCTGCTTGACCTTCTTTCCAGTTCCTTCAGCGATGCGTTCGTATTCTTTCTCCAGATCGTCTTCGGTTATCTCTAATCCCTCAGCTTCTGCCAAACTTTGACGGATAAGGTACCATTTCAGATTCCAAGTTGCTCGCTCAGTGAATTGATTTCTGATGAACTCTTCGTCAAATTTACCATCCTCAGAGTCAGAGGCGCTCTTGCGAGCATCGTTGACGATTCGGTCGAGATAGTCTTTCAGCATGGATTCGGGCACTTCCAGACGTGAGTTATCGACAACCTGATGCGCCAGAAGGTGGGACATGCGTTGGTAGGCAATGGCTGCCACCTGTCTCTCCAGCTCGCCCTTCACCATCTCTTTGAGAGCATTTAAATCTGCCACATCATCACCCATCTGCTGCGCGAAATCGTCATCGAGTTGGGGGATTTCCTTCTTCTTGACTGACTTGACAGATACCTGAAAGTGTTCCTCCAGTTTATCGTCATCAGGTGAGACCGGCGGCTTCATGATGGTGACATTGCGGCTTTGCCCTGCTTCAACTCCCAGGAGAGAGTCGCGGAATTCAGGGGATGCTTTTGCCAGATCGATAGTGACGTTTTCCTGCTTATGACCGATAAGGGGAACGAATCCCGTGTCCAGTTCCTGCAGGTCAACTTCAAGCATACTTTCGGGACCAGCCGGATTGGTGTCTTCGGAAACGACAGCGTTGTGCTCCCGCATCCGTTCGAGTTGAAGATCGACTTCACGGTCAGTTATTTCGACGGTTTCCTTGACTACAGTCAAGCTGTCATAAGAAGCCAGTTCGACCGGCGGCTGCGTTTCAACCTTTGCCTTGATGATAATCGGCTTGCCTTGTTCGAGCTGCTCTATATTTATTTCGGGCGGCGCTACCGGATCGCCGATATCGGCTTCTTTAAGAGCGTTACCATAGTATTCACCCAAATTATCACGGACAACTTCAAGGTAGAGCGTTTGTTCGAAGCGTTTGCGGAGCATGGCAAGGGGCACTTTGCCTTTTCTAAAGCCTGGCATCTCCGTTTCATGCTGTAATTTCTTAAGTTCAGTTTCAACTTCAGCCTGCGCTTCGTCAGCAGGGATCTCAATAGTTAATGACCAACTGGATGGTCCTAACTGTTCTTTATCGATCTTCAATGATGGCTCGCTTGATGTTAATTTTATACGGTATCAGATATTGTGGGTGCATCGCCTTCAAGTGCGTCTGCTATAATTGGTTTAGCTTGTAAAGTTAAGCAACTTTTTCCTGATATGCAACTTGAAAATGGAAATTTTAAATTTCGGATATTGCGCTTATTCACTTGAATTTAGCTAAAAAACGGCTCACTTCGGGATAATCACTCTTTAGCGCCAACGCGGTTTGTGCTGCAGATATAGACGCCGTTTTATCCCCGGCGTTCTCCAATGCTAAGGCGAGGTAGAAGTGAGCTTCAGCGTCATCTGTGTCAAGCGCCAGAGCCTTCCGGTATGCTTCGACCGCTTCACTATGCAAGCCTCTTCTGGTGAACTCAACGCCGTAACGCCAATACAGTTCTTTTAAGAAAAAAGCCGCGTACCTGTCATCAGGATCGCCAGCACAGGCTTTCTCCAGATGAGGACGGGCGTTACGCAAATCACCCTGTTCGTAAGCTGCAAATCCACGATCTCTCTCGATCCATATCGCTCGGTTCTGTTTCCACTTCTGTTCAAATTCTATTCTTTCTGCCTTATCCAAACCTTTCATGATGGCTATCGGAGATTCACGTTTTTCTGCCAGCATGAGAATGTCACTCCAGGGGTTCAGGTGTTTATGTCGAGGGATGGAATATTCAGTGAAGGGGCGATTGTCGCTCATAATCGGCGCTCCGGCAGTGTAATCCTTCAATCCGTCGGGACCGAGATAATAGCCGGACAGAATCGACCAGGGATTGTCCAGCAACACTCGACTGAGCGCATTTTGAATATCGACATCGGCGAATCCTGTCTCCAGCCAGTCCATATCTATCACCAGTTCATCCTTAGCGGAGAGCAGTATTCCTTCAAGACCTATTATCCAGAGGCTGCTCTGTGGAAATACATCCACTGCCGTGGCGATTAAAGATCTGGCATCTTCGTCCGTCATACTGTACAGCGGAATCCACTGGCACAGAACGCCCCCGGTATCTAACCTCTCATAAGCTTCCTGGTAGAATTCACGGCTGTAAAGCGAGCTAACGCCCTTTAAACCGGGATGCATCGGCTCCAGGGTGATTACGTCGTACTTTTCCTTGGCCGTGAGGAGGTAGCTTCTTCCATCATCGATAATAACACGAACGTGAGGTTTACTCAGAACCTCTCCATTCCATTCGTTGAAGAAGGGCGCCGCCTGCAGGACAGTCGGGCAGATTTCGATGCAATCGACCTGTTCAAGATCGTACAGACCAAGCGCTCCGAAAGTGCCGCCGCTGCCGAAACAGATCACCATTGCATTTTTCGCATCCGGGCAAGCCCAGAGAGGGAGATGTCCCAAGAGCTGATTTTTTCTCTGACCGGCTAATCCGGTCGAAGTAGCCTGCTGCTGGTTTATTAACAGTCTTCTTATCTCTCTTCCGCCTCTATCCTGTGTGACCATTACGGTATGATCGGCGCATTCTCTATAGTACAGCAGTTTTGCGTTTGCATGGGTGGGAATCTGCAGGAATCCGAAGTTATCACGCATGGGAAAAAATAACAGCGCCAGCAGGCAGATCGGAGCGCCTGCCGCAAGCGCCCCTATTTTCAGATTTCTCTTCATCTGACCGAAAATGAGCGCAGTCAGCCCGACGAGCGCGGATAGGATTGCAAAGAGGAAGAGGGTGTATTGAATGCCGATCAGCGGGATCAGGATGAAACCGCTGGCGAATATTCCTATAATCGAACCGGTTGTGTTTAAAGCCGTCACCCAACCTACCTGCCCGCCGAGCTTTTTCATATTGGCGCTATACAGGGAGATGAGCATCGGGAAGATATATCCGAGGATAAACGTGACGGGAAGTATCAGAACTAAAGCCTGCAATCCGGTATTACGCAATGTTATCAACCAGAAAGAAGGGTCGGATACCGCCGGACGCTGCAACTGTTCATTAAGCATAATCAGAACAGCAAAACCCGCCACTACCAGTACTGACACGAGGATTTCCAGTATCCCGAGTTCGAACCACGCAGTTGTTTTTTCCCAATCCGTTCCCTCTTTCCTGCGGAAACGCCAGGCTGCTGTCAAACTCCCGGCGCCGATACCAAACAGGTAGATACCGAGCATCTGCGCGAAAGCATAGGCATCGGTCACTACCGAGAAAGTGAGAATCCGGAACCAGACAATTTCATACCCGAGAGCTGCTATGCCGGAAACCAATGCAAGAATCAGCACGAGCTTGCGCAGTGTTATCCCTCCAGGTAAAGCGGTCTTAACGGGAACTGGCGATTCATCCCGCGACTGTTGCGCTTCCGAAGGTTTAAAGCTGGCAGTTCGCTTTGAAAGTCTTAAAGCAACAGCGCCAATAGCGATATTTACGGCCATGGCGGCTATAACAGTACCTAAATAACCCAGGTGTTCCAACAGCAAAAAGCCGCATAACAGCGTGCCTGAAGCTGCGCCTAAAGTGTTAATTCCGTACAGTCTGCTGATCCGAGTGAAACGCTGCTTAAGTGAGGAGGTCAGTCCTTTTGTAAGGGCAGGCAGAGTGGCTCCCATCAATAGTGTTGATGGGATGAGGAACAGGATCGCCAGCACGCATTGCAGGAATATGCTATGGCTGGAAGCGCCGAACGTCGTCGCGAAAGTAGCATAGATATTCCTGATGAAGGGGATTAAAAGGACGGCTAAAAACGCCGTTAAACCGATGCCTATTTCGATGAAACCGTACAGCCGTAGAGGATTATATTTATCGGCTCTGGGACCCAGCAGCGCAGCGCCCATCGCCATGCCTCCGAGATAGACTGCTAAGACGATGGTTACAGCAGAAAGCGTGCTGCCGAAGATTAAATGTAACTGGTGTGCGAACGCTGTCTCATAAATCAGCGCTGTAAAACCGGATAAGAAGAAGAACAAGTAGAACCAGTTGATCATGGGGTGAACCTCCTGCCCGAGATAATTACCCCACCTCTCAAGTGATTTCAATGCAAATTGTTTTGAGGTGGATGATTGGATACGTTATTGATTTTCCGCTGCGAATCAAAGTGATCACGTTCATCGACCAGTGCGCGATGACTGTTTATGTTGTGTTGATGGTTATGTCCTCGCAATTATTTCAGCAGGAGCATCTTCCCACTTCCGGTATACTCTCCTGCCTGGATACGGTAGATATATATTCCCGACGGCAGATGGGAACCGTCGAAAGTGATTGCATTATGACCAGCAGGGTATTGGCGGGTCGGCGCAAGACCGACCCCTACGCTGCGTCCTCTGATATCATAAACATCCAGCCTGACCTGTGCGGTTCCTGACAGTTCGAAGCTGATCGTGGTTGAGGGGTTGAAGGGGTTGGGGTGGCAACCATTAAGGATAAAGGATGAAGGAGAAAGGGTGCATTGGTTTTCATTGAACTCAAAGGGTTCGCCATAAGTTAACCAACCTGCGAGGCTCAGATTATCACCATACCCTAATTTTTCAAAATCGAAACTGGAAGAAGACCAGATTGCGTTCGGATATATTCCAACGTAAGAGTTGTAACTGTACGTTCCTGTTGGCGCGTTTTCTGGCACAAGCTGTGTTCTGGTGCGCTCGATCATCCCGGTCGGTATCGTAGCCGAAGCGTTGACAACCGGACCGACTACCGAACCACCCGGCAAGGTAACATCGATCCAGACGTTACAGTTCTGTGGTGACCCCGAATTATTGTTCACTTCAACGTTATAGTCGAAACTGCCTCCGGCTGCGGGAATTTGAACCGGCGGATTCATAGGACGCAGGATAATCTGAACGTTGGGAACGCCGCTGCTTACAATGGTGAATGCCAGCGGAGTTTCAGCTTCAACCGTGAAAGCGCCGGCAGTTACCGTGTACTTCAAAAAGCAATTGGCGGAAGTCGTAACTTCGGGAATAATCCATTGCAGGCGACCGTTGTTGGGGACATTCTCTGCGACAGGAGTCCAGGGACCGGCAGGACCGGTAGTTGAAAGGTGGATATCAACAGTCGATTCACCCAAGCCTTCTGGTACAGCGGATAACCAATCTGTGAAGCGGACTGATCCAACCGGGAAAAGCTCGCCACCGCCAGGAAACACGGGGAAACAGGTAAGACTGGTGGGAAGTGAAGATTCTCTATAAAAGCGGAGATGGTTGTAACTGTTGATCCAACTTCCTTCGTCGGTTAAGTGAACGATGTCGGGGTAGCCGTTATGGTCCGCATCGCCGCCCACGCGGAACGCCTCAAAATAGCAATCCGGATCGTTGGCAATTACATAGCTTGCAGCAAAACTCCAGTTTCCGGCGCCGTTACCAGTCCAGACGGTAACTGTGCCGCTGCTGGTGGCGGCAAGATCACAGAAGCCATCTGCGTTCATGTCGCACAGGTGAGTGTACCCGTAACTGCCGGTGGGCAGATTGCCTGTGTTGTTAATCCACTGCACGGCTGATTCATCGAAAGTCCAGACCTCGGGATTACCGTTGTTGACGAAGGAGATGTCCATGCCGCCGTCATTATCGACATCTCCTAAAGATAAACCATAGCAGTAAGAACCCGGCAGGTTATACATAGCGTTAAAGAAGGTTCCATCGCCATTTCCGAAAAAGACCGAGCCATTTTGATAAGATGATGCCACATCCAGGTTTCCGTCCTTGTTGATGTCTCCGAAGAAGACGATCATACTGCAATTACCCGTGGTAACAGCCTGGCTATGAGTCCAGGTGCCATCGCCATTGTTTAGATATATCATCAAGGGATTACCTGATCCGAAGGAGGTCGAGGCAATATCCAGGTCGCCGTCATTATCGACGTCCCCGAAATCGCAGGCGAACATTCCATAATCTTCACCCTGTGAAGCCAAACCGTCATCCCAGGGCGTCCAGTTCTGACCGCTGCCGTCACCCAGAGCGACTTCAATCAACTGGTCGCCGAAGTCATTGCTGGAATAGTTATGGTGCATACCATAGCCGATGTCAGGGAGTCCATCGTCGTTAACATCGCCGACACAGATTCCACCATAACCGAAATTTCCATTCTGGTGAACGCTCCAGCTTCTGCCGGTGCCGTCGTTGAAATAGACCATGACGCCGTGTTCCTGGGTATTGATATAGGGGGATCCATGATCTCCTATGGAAATTAAATCTATGTGACCGTCAAGGTTGAGGTCAGCCATTTCGATCTCGGTGTGTCCGCCTTCCCATTGGGGATAGGACAGACCATTTGATGTTTCAAAGTATTCAATGGCGGAAGAGTTCGATACTAAACCAAGCAGGATTGAAACGATCAGCAGGCATCTAAAGATGCAACGGGGGGACGTGCGCATGATTACCTCATCGTTAAAGGTGTGCTTTATGGATATTGTTTAATATAAGCAAGTTTAACACGAAAGTCAAGAGAAAGAAAAATTAGAGGGTAAATTATACTAAAAGTAAGGATGCGAGGTGGTTTACTGTCCCTGTCCTTTAAGCACAATTCCCACGGTGGAGAGGATGATTTTCAAATCCAGGGCGATGGACATGTTCTCTAAGTAGAAGAGGTCGTATTGCAGTTTGTCTTTTACGTCGGTCAGGGATTCGTCGTACTTGTGTTTGACTTGAGCCCAGCCGGTGATGCCCGGTTTAATATTCATGCGGCGTTCATACAGGGGAATAGAACCGCTGAATTCATTGACGAACGCCGGTCTTTCCGGTCTCGGTCCCACCAGGGACATATCACCTTTCAGGACGTTCATAAACTGCGGGAATTCATCGAGTCGCAGTTTGCGCAGGACTTTACCGACGCGGGTGATGCGCGAGTCGTGCTTATCAGCCCATACCGGTCCTGTCCTCGCTTCTGCATTCTGCACCATAGAGCGCAGTTTATATAGTGTGAACAGTTTGCCGCCTCTGCCTACACGTTTTTGGGTGTAGAGCATCGGTCCCATAGAATCCAATTTGATACAAGCGGCGATGAACAGAAAGAACGGCATTCCGAGGACAATAACCAGCAGGGAGACTACAACGTCGATGAACCGTTTTACTATTCTTTCCCAGGGGGATAATATGTCCGGGAAGACATCGATAAGGGGAACGCCGCGTACTTGCGCGGTGCGGACGTGACCATACAGAGTTTCTGTTAAGTCGGGCAGGATTTTTATTCTGACGTGAAGGTTAGCCAGTCTTGAAATAATGCCAGGGATCTGTTCCCGCTCATTGGGCGCAGGAGCCAGAATCACCTGCTTGATGCCGAGGTTCTGGATCTCTTTCTCCAAACCTTCGATACCTGAAATGACTTTGACGCCCAGATACTCTTCTTCGATGCTATCGTTGATGAATCCGCAGACATGGTATCCCATATCGGGCACGCGCTGTATCTGGCGAAGGAATGCTCTGGCGCGTTCATTAAATCCCACAATCAGAGCGTTACGGAGTCCGATCCCACGAGCCAGCAGTCTGCGCTGCACGCGTCTTATGATAACTCTGCCGCCGCCGACAAAGAGGAACAAGAACATCCAATAGGACATCAGAACGATTCGGCTGGGAGACAGCGGCTGTCGCAGGTCGACGGTTACCAGGAAAATGATGAAGATGCCCACCAGTGAAGTTTTCGCCACGTCGAAGAAAATATCGACCGTGCCTTTACCGTACAGAGTGCCGTACATCCCGCGCAGGATCATAATCACGATCCATCCGCTGGAGACGAACAGAGAGGGAATCCAGAGGTGCTTGAATTCCGGCGCTAAGGCAACTTCGTAAAACCAGCCGGTTTCATAGCGAAGCATATACGAGCCGATATACGCCAGATTCAGAGCCAGAAAGTCAACGGCTAACAGAGTTATTTTTTCTCTGGATACTTTCACAAATCGTACTGCTGCTTATAATAAGATTGGTATGCTCCGCTCTTGACGCGGCGCCACCAGGTTTCATTTTCCAGATACCATTCAACCGTCTGACGCAGACCTGAAGCGAAGTCATAAGTCGGTTCCCAGCCTAATTTGTTAGTTATCTTAGAGGCGTCGATGGCGTAGCGGCGGTCGTGACCGGGACGATCCTTGACGAAGGTGAGCAACGATTCCGGTTTCTCTAATATTTTCAGCAGCTCTTTAACCAATGCTAAGTTATGCCATTCATTGCTGCCGCCGACGTTATAGGCTTCGCCGGTCTCGCCCTTTTCAAGCGCTGCCCAGACTGCCCGGCAGTGATCTTCAACGTGCAGCCAATCCCGGACGTTCATGCCGTCGCCATAGACAGGCAGAGGTTTATCTTCAAGGGCGTTGGTGATCATCAGCGGTATCAGCTTTTCAGGGAACTGATAGGGACCGTAGTTATTGGAGCAACGGGTGATGACGCCGTCCAGATCATAGGTGTGGACATAGGCGCTCACCAGCATATCGGCGCTCGCTTTGGAAACAGAATAAGGGCTGTTAGGCGCCAACGGCGTCTCTTCGACGAAGAATCCGGTTTCGGGCAGTGAGCCATAGACTTCATCTGTTGATATCTGGACGAAGCGCTTTACTTTGTATTTCAGCGTCAGGTCCAGTAAAACCTGAGCGCCGATGATGTTGGTCTTCAGGAAGATCGCCGGGTCAGTAATAGAACGATCTACGTGGGATTCTGCGGCAAAATTGACAACCGCGTCAAAGTTTCTTTCCGCAAAGAGCTTTTCCATAGCTTCATTATCGGTTATGTCCGCTTTAACGAAGCTATAGCGGGGATTATCCTCAATTGAGGTCAGGTTCTCGAGATTGCCGCAATAAGTCAGGCTGTCCACGTTCACGAGATTGACGCCACTCTGTTCTTTTAATATCAGGTGAACGAAATTCGACCCGATAAAACCGGCTCCGCCGGTGATAAGTAGGTTCATGGTAGTTATTATTCTTAACCTTTACAGATTGAATGAATTTCCCCTGCGTCCAGTTCCATATTAAATCAATGGATTGGGGTTTGAGTTTATACTGCTAAGTATCTTCTCACTGCCAGCAAACTGCCGATGATTCCTAAAATGCCGCCGATTATTGCCAGCAGGTAGATATGCGGCAATGCAATAACGATGTCGCTGGTTAACCGCAGGCTAATTGCGCCAGCGATTGCGATGATGATTCCGGCGCTGATCAGTCCTCCGGCAATTCCCAGTATAGCTCCCTGACACAAGTATAGTGCATGAAGCAATGCCGGAGAAGCTCCCAGAAGCGACATCAGGTTCATGGCGTCCTGTTGGGCGTGGATTTTCAATCTTATTGCATTGAAGGTAATGCCTATCGCAATGAAGATTGTAATTGCCGCGATGATTCCTCCCCATATTGTAAGCTTGTTCATACCAGCATGCAGCAATACCAGTAATTCATGGTCGTATATGACGTCATCTATGCCTGAGACCGCGGATATTCGGTCGATAACTTTGCTTATAGAATCTGGCTGCATCATCTCCGCAGGCAGGTTAATCCGTAGCGAAGCGGGCAGCGGATTGACTTTTAAAATATTGAACAGTTCAGGGTCAAACTCCTGCGCGAATTCAGCGGCGGCTTCGTCACGTGTAATGTACTCCACAGTCCAGCGCGGATCGAATTGCTGCACCCTTTCGGCAAGTTTAGTGTGATTCTGCTCCGGGACACTCATCGAAATAAATGCCTGAACCTGAAGCGAGCTGAGCAATCCTTCAGCCGCTTTATGCAGGTTATAGATGCTATAAATAAAAATACCCGCCATGGTCACTGCAATGATCATTGCCGCGATGGTAATATAGGAATGAAAAACGCCGCGTCTTAAACCGTCAACGCTTTCACGGATGATGAAGCCGAGAGATAGTCTCATTCAACCAGCCTCCCCTCCCTGACCTTCAAAATGCGATTAGCCATACCCATGTAAGGTTCGGGCACATGCGTCGCGGCTAAAATGGTCATTCCTTCGGCATTGATCTGCGCGAGATGTTCCAATACTTCAGCGCTTGATTCGCTGTCAACGTTCGCCAGAGGTTCGTCGGCGATCAGGATAAAGGGGCGGGCGATTAAAGCTCGGACGATGGCAGCTTTCTTCTGTTCACCGGATGACAGCTCCAGCGGGAAAGCTTGTGCTTGATCCTTTAAACCAAAGCGAAACAGCAAACGGTTGACTTCCAGATTGATACGCTTGCGGGGCTCACCTGCAATACGCAGCGGCAGGGCGACGTTGTCGAAGATGTTTCTATCGGGGAGCAGTCTTGCTTCCGGAAAGACAATGCCCATTTTGTTGCGGAGGCGTGACAGTTCCCGCTTTTTATTTATCCGGGGGAACTTACCTTCAATCAATATCTGACCTGATGCGGGGAGGAGTTCAAAAAAGATTGATTTCAGGATCGTAGTCTTACCGGCGCCGGTGGGACCGGCGAGCAAGACGAATTCGCCTCTCTTGATTGAAAAGGAGACACCTTGTATCCCTCTGCCCGGCGCGTACTCTGCAGATACATTTAAGAAACGAATCATCTTTAAGATAAGGAAAATTTTTCTTTAAGACGACTGGCAACACCCTGCGTTACGAACTTGGAAATGTCGCCTCCGAAACTTGCCACTTCTTTTACAATGGATGAATTGAGGTAGGTGTACTTATCGTGCGGCATTAAAAATACCGTTATGACTTTTGGCGCTAACTTTCGGTTCATCAAAGCCATCTGAAATTCGTATTCGAAATCGGAAATAGCGCGCAATCCCCGGATCAGAGCAATCGCATCATGCTGCTGCGCGAAATTGACCATCAGACCAACGGCATCTGTGACTTCGACATTCTCGATATCCTGCACCGTCTCCCTGATCATTTCGCAGCGTTCACCGACAGAAAACAGCGTATCTTTTCTGGGATTTGCCGCCAAAACCACGATAACCTTATCGAAAACTGCCGCTGCTCGTTCGATAATATCGAGATGCCCGTATGTGATCGGATCGAACGACCCGGGATAGATAGCGATCTTCGGCGATCTGCTTTGGTTAGAACTCACTTTAGCGTTTTTCATTATACGTACTTATCCATTATAATCTGCGTGCCTGATTTAACACTCTTGTAAGATACCTCATCCATCAAATGGCGAATAATCAGCAGACCGCGCCCCGAGGCTTTTAACAAGTTCTCATCTTCACGCGGGTCGGGCACGTCTTCAGGAGAAAACCCGCCGCCCTCATCTTGAATAACAATGCGGATGTATTTTGAGCAGGAGTAAAGCCGGATTTTAACAGACTTCGTAACGTCCAGATTATTCCCATGCACCATGGCGTTGTTCACCGCTTCAGAAATCACAATAGCCACGTCGTCAACGTCACTCGATGGCAGCAACGTTTTCTTTATCAGCTTCTCTGTGAAGTTGTCAACTTCAGCCAGATAATCCTGGTCGCTGGGGACCTCCAATTCACCGAGTTTCTTTAATGGCATTGAATTATCATCAGGGTTATATCGTCCTGTAATTGCGTCGAACCTGTGTGGCTGCGGATTGTTTTTAGCAATTCTTCAATTATTGCGCTGGATCCTTTCCGCACATTATTTCGGCAAACATTCAGCAGATTATCTACGCCGAACTGTTCACCAGCAGCATTCTCAGCTTCAGTGGCTCCATCTGTATAGAGTATCAAAGTATCGTTCGTTTCGATACTCACCCTGTATTCATGATAGAGCGCTCCCGGGAAAGCTCCCAGCAGCATTCCACCTTCAGAAAGTAATTCGTAGCTGCCATCTTCACGAAGCAGAATCGGCGGATTATGCCCTGCATCAGCATACGTTAGAATCCCTTCCTCAGTATCGAGGACACCGTAGAAAGCGGTGACGAAAATGTCGGGTTTAGTCGATTCGTGCAGGAAATCATTCACTCTGGAAAGTACCGATGATATGGTATAACGGCTGAAGGCTTCAATTCTCAACGCAGCACGCAGCGAAGCCATAATAAACGCGGCAGGAACGCCTTTGCCCGCCACATCGCTTACTACGATGCCAAGATCCTTCGACGTCAAAGGGATGTAGTCATAATAATCTCCACCAACCGCCTCAGATGGAACGTTGATACCTGCTATATCGAATCTGTTATACTTCGGCGCATTCTCCGGTAAGAGATCTCGTTGCATACGGCGTGCCAACGCCAGCTCTTCGTCTATTTTCTGTTTCTGGAGTATCTCACGATGAAGCCGTGTTCTTTCAATGGCAACGGCGGCATGGGATGCAAAGGTTTGAAGATGCTTGGTGTCTTTCTCAAAGAAGGCGCCAACCGTGTCGCTCTCTAAATTGAAGCATCCGATCACTTTTCCGCCAGTGAACATGGGCACCACCAGCTCTGAGCGCGTTTCCGATCGAGCTTCTATATAGCGGGGATCGCGCCTGACGTCGGTTACGGTGAGGGGCGCCATCTGATTCATCGCCCATCCCATCAGTCCCTGTCCGAGTTTCTGCCGGATTATCCCGATGTCGCAGGTCTCATATCCGGTCAAATATTCACCCTCCACTGACTGTCCATCGTCGCTGACTACGAATATGCCCGCCGCATCGAAATCTACCATCTGTTTCAGGGAATCTACAATCAACTTCAGGATTTCATCCTGGTCTAAAGTATTTGTTAAAGAGAGCGCTATCTGGGTAATCAGATGAAGTTCGAGACGCGTGCGCTGCACTTCCTGAATGCTTTCGAGAAGTTGTTCGTGCCGAGCGAGGCGCTTTTCGAAGGTCTTCAGCCATTCGTCCGGTACTCTACCGGGCGGTAGCTCCTTCAGATCCTGGCGAGCGATATTCAGCGTGAGGGTCAGATCACTGAAAGCGCGCCTTTCGATCCAACCTCTTCCAGAAGATGACGCCGGATCGCTTTTCTCAAGTTTCTTTGCTGTGGAGTCGTTCAAGGTGATCAGTTGAAGCTATTCAGTGCGTTTTCCACGGTTTCGTGCGAGTCGAAGATGGTAACCAGTTTAGTGATCATGAAGAGGCTCTGAATCTTATCAGTCACATTTGCGAGCTTCAATTCGCCTTCTATGTTTCTAATCGTTGTCAGCCCTCCTATGAGGATTCCCAAACCGGAAGAGTTCATCCAATCTACGCCTCCGAGATCGAAGATGAATTTTTTTATCCCTTTTCCGATTTCCGCTTTGATTGCTTCTTGGAAGACTGCTGCATCGGGTCCTCCCATGACCTTACCTTTAACCTCAAGGATCACGATGTCGCCTTCTGTACGGCTTTTCAGTTTCATTTTGCCTCCATTAGTAATGGCTGATTAATCTAATCGCGCCTAATTTACGGAAAACTTATGGCAAAATCAAGAGAAAAGGCAATATACGCTCCTAAAACAATACCATCGCATGGGTATTTATAGATGGATTTACAGACTGATATGAATATCGCTTGATTCGGAAAATAAAATTGAGTATATTGGCGAGTGTCCGGGGTAGGTTTGCCTGGTAACACATGTTGATTCATGGTTAATGCCGGACACAACAATATTTTATGTATAATGGGTTTTAGTAAATCGCATCGGGGTTGACTTGCATACCCTCATCATAGGCGGCGGGATTGCCGGTATCGCCACAGCATGGGAATTGAATAAGGCGGGCGTTCAGGTAACAATATCTGAAGCGCTGCCCTATCTCGGTGGACGATTGTGCAGCCATTCCGCCAAAGGCATACCGACGAAATTCGATAATGGACCACATCTCTTTCTCAGCAGTTACACTTCTACCCGACGCCTTTTAGAAGAGCTGGATTCAGGCGGGGATTTGCATTTCCCTTTCCCCGGCAGAATCCCCTTTGTGCTATATGATGGCAGCCGTGCGAAATTTACCGAATGGGCGCTGCCAGCGCCGTTGAACCTTGCAGGCGGTCTGCTCGCCTTTTCTCTTCTGAATCTGCGGGCGCGCGGCAGAGTCGTTCGAGCTGCGGGACGGCTGCTGACGGGGCGTGACTCAGAGGTGCTCTCGATGCAAACATGGTTAGAGGAGAATTCACAGGCAGAAGAACGCCGAATTTTCTGGGAGCCTCTGATACAAGCCGCTTTAAACGTAGATTCCAGCAGTCTGCCGTTATCCTATTTGCAGGTGGTATTCAAAGAGGGATTCTGCAGAGGATTTAGCGGCGGCAGACTGGGTTTTGCAAGAAGGACTCTGGATTCGGTCTTCAATCGGGGAGCTAAACAAGCTTTAAACCGTGCCGGGGTTGAAGTATTGCTGAAGACACCGGTTTCATCCGTGAAGGTTGACGCAAGGATGGCTTTGGACGTTTCTTTCCACGATGGTAAGAGAGGCAAATATGACGCGGTCGTTGCCGCGCTTCCGCCCTGGGCGTTGGATAGTCTTCTATCAAATACCTCCGCAGGTGAGGATATTAAGGCGGAACTCGATTTAAAGTCATGGAGGACACAACCGATCAGTTCCCTCTACCTCTGGGCTGACGAGCGACCACTTTTAGATGAATTTATCTGTACGCCGGAAGGCGCGGTAGATTGGGTATTTGATTTCGGGCGTATCTGGGGACGTAGAAATGCGCCGCTCTGTTTTTTGCTGGGGAACGGGAAAGTTGATCGATCAAACAGCGGGATACGCGCTATTATGGATAGCTCTCATAAAGTTTTCCCACAGTTGAGAAATGTAAGCTGGAAATCGGTAAGACTGGTCAGCGAGAAACGCGCGACGCCGCTGCGCCCGGAAGCCTTATGGGGGAAACGACTGAGGCAGACTACCAGAACGCCGCATCTCTTCCTCGCCGGAGACTGGTTGGATCCTGAGCTTCCACCGACGGTGGAAGCAGCAGTTCGATCTGGAAAAAGAGCTGCGAATTTGATATTGGAACGACATGAATGAGCTGAAGCATATTTTACCCGGTGAACCGATTCCTCGCGGCAGTATTTTCCATGAAAGGCGGTATCGTGTCGCGCTCCAACATGTTAAGGGGCTTGAAGATGGCGGCAGGCTGCTGGATATCGGTTGCGGTAATGCCAGTCAGACGGAATACTTCGCGAAGCGCATGGAGTTTGCGGCAGGAATTGATCTGCAAGCCAACCGGCTGCCCGGCTTTAGACGAGACTTGGTAAGCCGGAAAATATCAAACATTCTGTTAATGGGTGGGAACAGTGAAACTTTGCCCTTCAAGGATGACACTTTCGACTTCGTTACCTGCTTCGAGATGCTTGAACACGTTTTCAGCCAGGATCAGACCCTTCAAGAAATCCGGCGCGTTTTAAAGCCGGGCGGCAACTTGATCATGTCTGTGCCGCACCGCTGGTGGATCTTCGAAACGCATGGCGCAGATCTGCCACTGCTGCCCTGGAATCGAGTCCCGTTCTTTTCATGGCTGCCCAAGCCGATTCATGATCGTTGGGCGAGAGCGCGTATCTATACACGCGCAAAGATCGAAGGGATAGTGCAATCAGCAGGATTCACCGACGTTACTACGGAATTATTGACCGCGCCAATGGATGTGGTAAAGAATGAAAGGCTGAAGGGATTGCTGCGAAAGCAGATATTCAGAGGGGATACCACCAAGGTCCCTGTTTTCTCCTCAACGATTTTCGTTAAGGCAAAGAAAACATAAAGCTGAATAGTGATTAAACTGCGGATTGAGTTAATGATAGATCTAACGAATTCTTTTGTCGTATCTGATCTGTTACTAACCGGGGATCTTCAACTCTGTCAATTTCGTCTAATGTCTCCTGCCACAAACTAAGCTTTTCGTCATCGGGATATTTATTGATTAACCTGTTAAGTATAGTAACTGCTTCCTTCGTTTTGCCTTCAGCAAGCGCCACCTGAACCAGACCCCATTTAAGCTCAGGATTCTTTGGATCCAGATTCTGAGCTCTGGCATACGCCATGCGCGCTGCGCGATAATCCTCGAGAGCTGTATGACACTGCCCGCGTAACTCATGGAATCTCATGTAGTTATTGCCAAGGACCTGTTCGATTTTATCCACCTCTTCCAGGACCATGCGGTATTCATTCATCTCCATCAAACGATTGACGGCTTGCCACCATTCCTGCAGTTCTTTACCGGGGAAGATCGTCAACTGACCCAATTCGTCTTCTTCCATGACGAACCCCTCTTCCTCGAGGTAGTTGAGTTCGTCCGCCATCAATTTGCCTTCCCATTTCTCTCTGAGAATTTTGTCTGAGACAACCTCGTTATCCTTTCTTCCAGTGGTCTGTCCCTCATAGTGGATAAGCTCCGCTTTGGGTGTGTAGATGATCTTATATCCCGCATGCCATAACCGCAGGCAGTAATCGACATCTTCGAAGCAGTTGACGAACCGCTCATCAAAGCATCCGGATTCAAAGAAAAGCTGGCGGGGGGTGAGCAGACAGGCTCCGGTAACACATTTAAATTCACGTTCTTTATTCACAGCGCGGGCGTGGCGTGGGAACAGTCTGAATATGTGGTAGGGTCCATAGCGACGAATACGCTTATAGAAGTGGAATGCAACGCCTGCGTGCTGTATCGTGTTATCAGGAAAGAGGAGCTTTGCTCCTACCGCGCCGATGCGAGGATAGCGCTCTGCGGTTTCTACCATGGCGTCCAGCCAGCCGGGGAAAGCTTCGGTGTCGTTGTTCAAAAAGAGCAAGTATCTGCCTGCCGCTTTTTCAGCCCCCTGATTGCACGATATGGCGAAATGCCGAGGCGGATCGTTAAGTATGAAATCTATCTCGCCAGCCGCTTTTTTCCCTTCGAGGAATTCCTTCGTGCCGTCATCTGAAGCGTTATCGATAACGATGATTTCATGCGAGACGGCGGGTGGCGCCGCGGCGATAGATTCAAGACACTTCACTGTAAAATGCAGATTGTTGCGGACAGGAATTATAATGCTTACCACAGGTTTCATCAGCTTACCTCCAGTTGCGGGATGAATACTCTACTTTCAAGTGATATGGTTTCACTGAAATGGATTATCTGTCTGTACATGCGCGGCGTTGGATATTGTTTCTGCTCTACCTCTGTTGATCATGGCATTATCAGGATTGATCTTTTTAAGTAGATCAATAAGCTCACCTCGATGAGGATTGTCCGGGAATTTCTCGATTACCCCTGTCAACCGGCGTTCCGCCTCCGGAAGCATTTTCGATTCAATTGCCGTAAGAATCAGTCCCAGCTCCGGTTCGATGCGGGTATCATCATACAATATTGCTTTTTCATAAGAGACCTTAGCTTCATAGAGGTCTTTCATGCTGAGCTGGCATCTACCTTTCGCTTCATAGAACTCGGCATTTCCGGGTATCACCTTCTCAATTTCTGTGAGTTCTTTAATGGCGAGACCAAATTGCTCCATTTCCATAAGCTGGATGGTTAGATCCCACCACTTTTTAAGTTCCGGTCCCAGACAGATAATCAATTGTCCAATTGTATCTTCGTACCCACAGAATCCTTCAGAAACGAGATATTCATCATCGTCGGCGGAGATTTTCCCTGACCATTTGGATTGTAAGTATCTTCCCGCCTGAATTATATTGTCGGATCGTCCTGCCGTCTGTCCCTCGTGATGGATCAGCTCAGCGTCGGGAGTATAAATTATTTTATACCCTGCTTCGTGCAGGTTTAAACAGTAATCTACGTCTTCGAAGCAGTTGACATAGGTTTCATCAAAGCGACCGATTTGAAAGAAAAGATCCCACGGAGTCAGCAAACAGGCGCCGGTAACGCATTTGAATTCTCTTCTCTTTGTTACTGCGGGCGAATATCTGGGGAAATCCTTGAAGATATGGTATGGAAATACGACTTTTCTTATGTCGGAGTTATAGAAAGCTACGCCCGCGTGCTGGATGGTATAATCGGGGTACATGAGCTTTGCGCCGACTGCTCCTACTCGGTCGGCTGTTTCAGCAACCTTTACCATTTCATCCAGCCAGCCGGGGAATGCTTCAGTATCATTGTTCAGGAACATGAGATACTCACCGCGAGCTTTTTCTGCTCCCTGGTTGCAGGATATGGCGAAATGCTGCGGCGGATCGTTGCGGATGAAGTCCAGCTCGCCTTCAGCTCTCCTTTCTTCGAGGAATTCTCTGGTGCCGTCATCCGAGGCGTTGTCGATGACAATTATGTCGTAACTGATCCGCGGCGGCGCTGCTTTGATAGAACTCAAACATTTCTCTGTGAAATTGAGGTTATTTTTCACCGGAATAACAATGCTGACTTTGGGGCTCATGGTCGTTTTCTTCCGTGGAATTGCTGTGATTCGTTTGTTTCTGGGTGAACAAATTTTCCCAGATTCAGGAAAAAAGTTCCCCAGTGAATCTGAACGAAACGAGTTAATTGATATCGTTTTAAATTCTATATTATTACTTTGAGACTGTTGAAAAACATTATAATGTATATCCAACTGTCACTCCCGCGTGCCGAAGGCATCCCTTCGGGAAAAGCGGGAGTCCAGAAATATCAGTTACATAGCTGGATTCTCCATAGGAGTCCTACGGACCCGTTTTCACGGGAATGACATAATATGTATTTTGCAACAGTATCTGATTTTCAATATTTTATGATAATATCGTATAGAGCGTTGCTCAATCGATTTTGCATTGTGCATCATAGAAGCAATTAGAGTGCCGATTTAGGCGCAGAACGGATTTCGGATTTTTCGGTTGATCTTTTCAAGATTTTTTATTACTTTACTGTTTCAATTTAAACGAGCAATATTTGTAGTTAATAATAGAAAATTAAAGGAATTATGAATCTCCAGGTACTGCTTTGCGGAGTAGGCGGACAGGGTATTCTGTTTGCCACTCGCATTCTTTCTGAAACAGCCATCCGCGGTGGAGATGCCGTCATCGGATCTGAAACTCACGGCATGAGCCAGCGCGGCGGATCGGTCACTTCACACATGAAAATCGGTTCTCACCATGGACCCTTAATCAAGCGCGGTGACGCCGATCTGCTCTTCTGTTTTGAAAAAACAGAGATCTTTGCTAATCTCACATTTCTTAAACGCGGCGGCATCGCCTATATTGACGCTGCAGATCTGAATTTCATCCCGGAAAAAATACAGGCGCTGCTGAAAGAGAGAGAAATTCAGATCAAGTATTTGGATGCATCGGCAATCGCGCTGAAAATGAACGCGCCGGTAGTGCTGAACCAGATTCTGATCGGATTTGCCGCCGGATCGGATGGTTTCCCGTTAAGCGGCGACGCCTTGAAAGAGGTCATATCAGATATTTCCCCGGGACGCTTTAAAGATTTGAATATTCAGGCGTTTGAAGCAGGGCACAGAAATAATTCGGTCGTTGAAGGATGAAACAGTTCGAATATAGCAGACCAGCCAGCATGTTGGAGGCGGTCTCAGTTTTACAGAGTACTCCAGGAGCCATTCCCTATGCCGGCGGAACCGACATTCTCGTCAGAATGAAGCAGGGAATTATAGCGCCGCAGATGCTCGTCGATCTTAAAAAAGTCCCTGAGATGCAAGACGTAACGCCAATAGGTGATTACGGTATAAAGATCGGAGCGATGACGACTCTGTCGGAATTGGTTGAAAACGAGCTGATCAGACAGCGAAGTCCGGCGCTGTCCCAGGCTGCGGCAACTATGGCGTGTGAACAGGTGCGCAATCGAGGAACTCTGGGTGGAAATTTAGCCAATGCCTCACCTTCCGCGGATACTGCTCCAGCGTTGATTGTTCTGGACACCGAGATAGAATATTTTTCCGGTGAAGCGATGAAAAAGATCCCCATCGCTGACTTTTTCACCGGCCCGGGAGAAACGGTAATGAAACCGGGCGATCTCCTCGTTTCGATAACCATTCCGGACATCGCCAGAAAGGCGCATTACATCAAGCAGACCTTAAGGGAGGCCATGGACATAGCCGCTGTCGGCGTCTGCCTTTCGATGAAGATTCACGGTGAGCTATCGTCCCGCCTCGTGCTGGGCGCGGTGGCGCCGACGCCGATCCGAGTTCCTGCCGCTGAAGCGTTGATAGACAAAGGGAAGATAGATGAAGCGGCGGAAGAAGCCGCCAGGGCAGCCGCGCCGATAGACGACGTGCGCTCCTCGGCTGAATACCGCAGGGCTGTCATAGCTCCGCTGGTGAAAAAAGCCTATCAGATCGTATTTTGATAACCTCGAGATAAACAATGCTATATCCAATTGAACTTACCATAAATGGCGAAGAATTTCGGTTTAACGTGCCGGCAAACTGGCGTTTAATCGACCTGTTGCGCAGAGATTTAGAGATGACCGGCACGCATGAAGGGTGCGGCGAGGGTGATTGCGGCGCCTGCACCGTCATCGTTGATGGCAAGGCGGTGAATAGCTGTCTGATATTAGCGGTGGAAGCAGATGGCTGTGAAATCGAGACCATCGAGGGACTGGCAGACGGCAACGATCTGCACCCTCTGCAGGAAGCATTCATTCAGGAGGGAGCCATCCAGTGCGGCTTTTGCACGCCGGGTATGATTATGACCTCAAAGGCTCTGCTGGACAAAAAACCTGATCCGACCGAAGAAGAGATTCGGCGGGCATTGCAGGGGAATTTATGTCGTTGTACCGGCTACGAGAAGATTGTGGCTGCCGTAAAGGCAGCAAATAAAAAATAAATTAAATAAAAAATAAAAAGAAAATAACAAATTTGTTTTACTACGTAAGTAGCTTTGGGAAATTTCAAGAGGTTTGAAGAGCTTCCAATATGGCAGCAGTCGAAGGACATAGCATTGAAAGTATATAAGCTATGTGAAAGTGGCGGCTTAGCAACAGATTATTCTTTGAAAGACCAAATTCGTCGCTCTGCTGTATCCATTAGTAGTAATATCGCGGAAGGACATGAACGTGGATCAACGAAAGAGTATATCAGATTTCTATTTATTGCAAAAGGGTCTGCGGGTTAATTACGAAGTCAACTTATTATTGCATACGAACTGGGGTATTTGGAAGAGGAGAAATATAATAACATCTTGATTATAGCAGTAAATATCTCACGACAAATCGCAGGATTAATACACACTTTAAGAAAACAACTTTGAGATGTAGCCATCCGTTCTTTATTTTTCCTTTTTCCGTTTTTATTTTTTATCTTTGTTATTATCTACATTCCATCAGTGAAACAAATGGAGATTCAATGGCACCTGAATCAGCATTTTCATCCATTGGTCAACGCGTAGCCAAGCCCGACGCCCGGGCTAAAGCCACCGGCAAAGCTCAATATGCCACCGATCTTGTTTTGCCTAAGATGCTGTATGGCAAGATTCTAAGGTCGAAGTATCCGCATGCGAAAATCTTAAGTATCAACACCAGCAAAGCGGAAAAGCTATCCGGTGTTATATGCGTTATAACCGCCGAAGATACTTTAAAAGTCGGTTATGGATACGGCAATGATAATTACGCGCTGAAGTTCGGCAAGGTTCGCTCATTGATGGACGAGGTTGCCGCAGTAGCGGCGCGCACGCCGGAAATAGCAGAAGAAGCGGTGGAACTGATTGAAGTGGAATATGAAGAGCTGCCCGCTGTTTTCGATCCGTTCGATGCTTTGAAAGAGGGCGCGCCTCTTATCCATGAAAATCGCGCCGATAACCTCTCCATTACCTACGATTATGTACACGGCGACGTCGAACAGGGATTTGACGAATCTGATTTCGTGGTCGAAGGACGTTTCGATCTGCAATTTATCGCACATTCCTGTATGGGACCCTGCGCCTCAATAGCAGAATGGCTGCCCAATGGAACTCTTTTGATGAGAACGCCAACGCAGGTGCCTTTCCTCTACCAGCGGGACATGGCGGGTATTTTAGGGCTTCAGGGATCGCAGGTCACCGTTAAGCAGCCCTATATTGGGGGAGGATTCGGTGCTAAGCTGGATCTATATCCTTATGAAGCGATCGCCGCTTTTTTAGCGAAGAAGGCGGACCGACCGGTTAAAATCGAATACGACCGGCGTGATGAATTTCTCTACAGTCCGGTTCGCAGCCCCATGGTGGTTGATTTGAAGACCGGCTGCACGAAAGATGGACGTCTTACAGTTAGATCCGCGTTTGCGGTCAGCGATGACGGGGCTTACAACTCCTGGGGCGCGGTAACGCCGCTCGTTTCGATGCAGACAGCATCAGCTTTGTATAGAGTGCCTCATTGCCGTTTTGTCTGCCAGATCGTCTATACCAATAATCCCTACGGCGGTGCGATGCGCGGGTTCGGTAACCCCGAACTTACTTTCGCTTGCGAAGTGCAAATGGATGAACTTGCCGAGCAATGCAATATGGATTCCCTGCAGTTCCGCCTGCTGAATTCCAATCAGCCCGGCGACGTTACCGGAGCAGGGATGGTGATTACTACTTGCGGACTGTCGGAATGTCTGGAAAAATCCGCTGAAGCTGTCAACTGGAAAGAGCATAAAAAGGAACAGGGGACAGGTCACGGAGTCGGCATTGCTGGAGTTATTCACGTTGGAGGCGGCGCGCGTATCTATCCGTCCGATGGCTGCGGAGTCATAGTTAAGGTCAACGACTTCGGAGGTGTGTCCATCATTTCCGGATCGACCGAGATCGGGCAGGGATCGGATACGGTGCTGTGTCAGATTGTCGCTGAAGAACTCGGCGTTCCCTTTGAATCGGTTCATCTGGTGAATACCGATACTGACGTGCGTCCCTGGGACGTCGGCGTGCATGCTTCCAGAACGACGTTCATCGCTGGAAATGCCGCTCTGTATGCCGCCCGTGAAGCGAAGCAGCAGATTTTACAAGCCGGAGCAGAGATGCTCAAGACTTCACCGGAAGCGCTTGATATCAGGGACGGTAAAATATATTTAAAGCAGGATTCTGAGAAGAATTTGAGTCTGGGGAAAGCGGTGCGTTCGCTGCACTTCCGTCAGGGTGGACATGTTGTAGTTGGAGAATACTATTACGATCCGCCGACCGAACATCAAGATAAAGAGTGGAAGGGTAACATATCCGCCACCTACGGATTCGGCGCTCACGCAGTCGAAGTTGAAGTCAATGAAGAGACCGGCGTCGTGAAGGTTAAAAAAGTAGCGGCGGCTCACGATATCGGCAGAGTACTGAATCCGGTAGGCGCTGAAGGACAGGTCGAAGGCGGTGTTGCCATGGGATTGGGGTATGCACTCACGGAACAGATTCAGATAAAAGATGGGAAGGTATTAAATCCGAATTTCACCGATTATAAAATCCCCACCACGATGGATATGCCGGAAATTGAATCGATCCTGGTGGAAACGATAGACCCGGAAGGTCCTTTTGGCGCCAAAGGTATGGGTGAAATGACCATGGTGCCAACAGCGGCGGCAATTGCCAACGCCATCTACCATGCCGCAGGAATACGCATGAGGTCGCTGCCGATTACACCTGAAAAGGTGTTGAAAGCGTTAGCGGAGAAGAAACAAAAATGACCAAATCCGCCCGGGCGGGATGTAACCATTATTAGCGTCCTACTTCAGTGGGACAGCACTAAATTAGCCTGGAAATTCATTTCCGGGCGCTGCTAATTAACGTGACATTTATTTTTCGGATAAATTTGAATACATTCTGCCACTCGGGAATTAATTCCCGAGCTAATCTAAAGCTATCCCACTGAAGTGGGATGCTCTTGGAAATGGCGTCAGGTCACACTTCCCGATAAATCGGAAATCAAGACCTGACTAAACATAATTCACATACGGGCGGAGCTTAACTATGCCCCAAAAACTATCCTGTGAACTAAAAGTCCGTTCATATGAATTGGATGCCTACGGACACGTCAATCACGCGGTTTTCCTGAACTATTTTGAACAGGCTCGGGTCGAGTATTTAGAACAGAAGAATATGTCCTTCGGATCACTCCGGGAAGAAGGCTATATCTTCATCATCGTCCGGGCTGAGGTGGATTATATCAAGCCGTTGTCGGTTGGCGACCGCATCGTAATAGAAGGCGAAATCACAGATGTGGGAAACAGCTCTATCACCATAGAACAGGAAATCGTAGAGCAATCAGGGGGTGAGTTGGTCAGCCGGGGGAAATTCGTAGCGGTTTTCGTTGACCGGGAAACGGGGAAACCGATTCCTGTGCCAGCCAGTTTCCGGAGCGCTTTCCTGTAGCGGATCAAACCGGAATGAGCCAGATTTTAAAGATAGCAGCGCTGCAAATGAGGATGGGGAGAAGTATCGCCCCTGAAGAATTCAGCCGCTTACGTGAACTCGGAGTGGACCTTGCTTGTCTGCCCGAGTATTTTTTTGTCCCTCCAGAATGTAAAAATCAGGCGGAAACCGCCGGAGACCGGCAGCGGATTCTGGATCTCCTGGCAGATTACTCGCGGCGTCTCGATGGCGTCCTGGTCGGCGGGACGCTGGCTGAAAAAGTGAATGAGAATTTCTATAATGCCTGTCATATTTTCGACCGGGGTAAGCATGTCGGTTTCTACCGGAAAATGCACCCGATGCCGGGAGAACGGGAGCGGGGGATCAGACCGGGAACTGAATATAAAGTGTTTAACGTTAAAGGGATCAGGCTTTCCGTTTTGATCTGTTCAGACGTTCTCTTTCCGGAGAGCTTCAGTGAAGTGGCGAAGCTGAAGCCTGATCTGATTGCCAATCCGACTGACAGTCCATATCTGAAAGACGATTCTGTAGCAGAAAAGCAGCGGCGGGACCGGGATATTTATATTAAAGGCGCTCAGATCACCTCGTCTGTGATTTTAAAAACCTGCGGTATCGGCGCCTTAATTGGCAGGAAACTTCAGGGTCGGAGTTTGATCTGTAACTCTAAAGGGATTATCGCTGGCATCAATCCAGCGCGGGAAGCAGAAGAGGCGGCGTTGATTGCTGATGTGGAAGTGTGATACGCGCCGGGATATTCAGCTGTCCCGACCACACATTCTGAATAAATAAAGAATAAAAATGGAAAATGGCAGGCGGTCTTGTGACCGTCTGTTTGGTTTTAGAGCTACATGAACCGATGTCGCTCATTTATAGACGACACGAGGTGATGTCGTTTTATTGGGATTCAGGGTTCAGGGTTCAGGATTCAGAAAAAGGGATCACAGATTTCACTGATTTATTAAGGATTCCGCGGAACAGGTTGGCGAGTAAGAGTAACACCTGTATATATAATATACAACATTTGTATCGTAAATACAAGGGATAAGTGAGGAGATTTTTAGAGGGGGTGGATGGCATAGAGGAAGGATTGATGCCCAGTAATGTACTATAGGCATCCCTTTGGGAAATTCCCGGACGGTGTCAAGATATTTAGTTAACTACCATAAGTGGGACGCTCTGCAATAAAACAGGGCGGACACGCGGATCCGCCCATACAAACATGCTTCGTTCCATCAGGAGACGGACCAGAAGCATGCCACCCACCCTGCCTTTTTTTGTCCTGACCGATAGTTTCCCTTGACAAATTACGAAATATTGGTTATATTGAGGGTATGATATGTGTCACTCCGGGCGACGACCTGGAGTCCAGTAGGGGCGAGGCTTGCCTCGCCCTCGGGTCGGCACAAGACCGACCCCTACGCGGCGTCGGATTCTTCAAAGGAACCACTTCGTGGGGGGAATCCGACCTGAAACCCGGCACGCATCAAATCACCTTAGATGGCGAGGGTTTGCCGTCGGGGGTGTATATTGTTCGGTTGGTAGCAGGGGAATATGTTGCTGCGAAGAAGATGCTACTTATAAGGTGAGACCCTATTATGAAAAAACTGACCTTAACCACCATCTTTATTCTGATAACAGCACTAACCGCTGCCGCACAGGTGCAAGAACTAGAAGCCTGGTGGATGGATATGGGCGAGACGGATTCGACAGGAATTGGGACCAGTATTGCAGCCCTTGGTGATATTAACCAAGATGGATATGATGATTTTTTGGTTGGAAGTTGGAATGAAGAAGCATTTGTCTATTTTGGGAATTCGATGCCAGATACAATCCCACATCTAATAATTCCTAAACCAGATACAATCGGTTATAATTTCGGTATCTCGCTATATAATGTAGGTGATGTCAACGGGGATGGTGGCGTTGATTTTATAATTAATGTGGATAGTCCATCAGCGCCTGTAGAGTGCAGTCTAGTTTATCTTTATTTTGGAGGTAGCATTCTCGACACAATTCCAGACTTAATAATTCAGGGACAGGAGAATTGGGATACTTTATTTGGCTATAGGGGAGCGGGGATCGGAGATTTCAATGGGGATGGGGGAAACGACTTCATGATCCTCGACTATGAATTCTGGATAGATTACGAAGAAGATTATCGAGGTCGAATATATGTTTATTATGGGGGAGAAGTACTAGATAATATCCCCGACTGGCAATTGCAGGGTGGCGGAGAATTTCAACGAGTGGGTTGGGATGCCGCCGGCTTAGGTGATGTTAATGGAGACAATTTCAATGATATTGTCATTGTGGATAGGTTCTGTGATGGACCTCAAGAAGAGGATGATCTCGGTTATCTAGCAATCTACCATGGTGGTTCTATTCCAGATACTTTAGCGGATGTTACAATTTGGGGGGAAGAAGAGGATTCCAAATTGGGGGTGTCAGTTACCGGAGTCGATTTTAATAGGGATGGGATTAAAGACGTGGTAGTTGGTAATAGAAGAAACTATCCTCCATCAATTGAAAGTTCGATATACATTTTTCTCTCTCCAGTCTTGAGTCATTCTCAGCCTGACTATATATTCCCTGGTCCTGGCAATTATTTTAATACAATAGGAGATCATCTACTAGGTATTGACCTTAATGGGGATGGATGGGAGGATATTGTATCAGGGAATTCATCAAATGTTTTAAATGCAGGCAAAGTATATGTATGTCTGAATGGTGCAAATCCAGATACACTATATGATGCAATCTATTATCAAGGAAATACAGAAAGTAACCTTGGGCAGGGAGTCTGCAACATAGGTGATATCAACGGAGACGATTTAGAAGACCTGGCTATAGGAGAACCAGGATTTAATCAATTCTATACGCAGAATTTATGGGGGAGGATTCATATTATACTTGGGGATACATCTTATCACCAATCAGTAGGAGTGGAAGAAATCCCTCAACCCCCCATTCCGCCGTCTGAAATAGTACTAAATACCTATCCCAATCCGTTTAATTCACAGACGGTGATTAGTTTCGATCTGCCAGTGGCGGGAAAGGTCAGGTTGGATGTGTTCGATATAGCTGGATGCAAGATTAACAACAGGGCGACGCACGCGTCGCCCCTACAATTGTCGGGGTCAGGGACGACCCCGACTACGGGATATTATCACGCTGGCACGCACCAAATCACCTTCGATGGCGAGGGTTTGCCGTCGGGGGTGTATATTGTTCGGTTGAAGGCAGGGGAATATCAGGCGGCGGAGAAGGTGGTGCTGCTAAGATAGGTGGTGGCGGGGTAATTGTCTGGACCACGGATGACACGGATTTAACAGGGCGTCGGATCCGGGCACCTCAAAGGGGCAGGCGGAATGACAAAACAAACCCTCCCACCATCCATTTTTATAAATAAACACGATATTTGCGTGCTTTTTTCATTTTAAGGAGAAATTCAGAATTCTCTTGCCTTTTAAGGGAACTTCTCGTATATTCAAAGATTGTATTATCTAACGGGTTCTATACTATCGTTCCCGTGATGGAGTGGTGTTCTCGTGAAGGTGTGTATAGGGCTGAAAGATTATACTTCTTCAGTTACCGTTTTAATTTATGGAAAATTTTACCTTAGACTTAGTCTCTCTACTGCGATCCGCCTCGGGGCTGGCGAAACTGGTGCTCGCACTGCTGTTTGTGCTCTCTATATGGACCTGGGGAATTATCATAGAGAAAGCCTGGGTTTTCTCTAAAGAGCGTAAAGCCCGCAGAATTTTTGCAAAGATCAACTGGGGCGATTTCAACCCAGAGAGTCTGCGGGATAAACTGAATCGGTATCCCTGGTCATCGGTTTCGAGAATATATCACAGGGTATTCTTAGATTATTTTTCGGTGCGCCGCCATCACGGCGATGAAGATGCTTTAACGCGGATACTGCAGAAGCAGGGCAGTATTCAATTAGCGCGATTGGAGAGCCGTCTCGGAATCCTCGCTTCGGTCGGTTCGGCGAGCCCATTCATTGGACTGTTCGGAACTGTCTGGGGCGTAATGCGCTCATTTATAAATATCGGCAACTGGGGTTCAACGTCGCTTGCCGTCGTTGCTCCGGGCATTGCCGAGGCTCTGATTGCGACTGCCGCCGGTTTGGCAGCCGCGATTCCAGCAGTAATCGCCTATAATTACTTTTTAGGTTCTTTAAAAGACGAAGCGCGGGCTATAGAAGATTTTTCCACCGATCTGTTACTGGCGGTGCGCGTGATGCGTAAGCATGAAGCGCAGCGTGCCTCAAGCCAGACCGCAGCACGGGAGATAAGCCGGTGAAGCCTGTAGAGTTTGAACAGTCGCGCATGGCGGAGATCAACGTCACTCCGCTGGTGGACGTTTTTCTGGTATTGCTGATTATTTTCATGATCAGCGCGCCTATGCTGAAGAGCGTTTATGACGTCAGTCTTCCGGTTTCCCGTAAAGCGCAGCCCAGATCCGAGGAGGGGATTGAGATCACATTGGGCAAAAATGGGGTGATCTTCATCGACGCCAGCCAGGTGAGCAGAGCCGATTTTGCCAGCGCTTTCAAGCAGATATATTCACCTGAAAATCCCCGCCCGGTATTCGTTCGAGCGGATGGGGAGCTGGCTTATCAGGAGATCATTACCGCGCTGGATATTCTAAGGCAGGCAGGCGCTATTGACGTTGGGCTGGCGACGGAAAGTCCTAAGCCGAGGTAAATCGTGGCTGTGCGCAATGCTTACATATTATCTGGCGTGCTGCACATTATCGCCATCGGAATGATCTTTTTAATGACGTCGCAGCCGGTGACGCAGATTAAGTCTTTCAGGAAGTACCAGCCGGTGCGGCTGGTGGCTCTGCCGGGAAAACCCGGTCCGACTCCGGCAAAACAGGCCATCAAACAGGAAACGGCGCCAGCAGAGACGAAACCGAAGCCCAAACCTGTCGCTAAGAAGACGCCGGAACGGGTAGTCAGCACTAAAGGTAAATCGAAAGCGGAGTCGAAACCGGCTGAATCTTCAACTAAGGCGAAAACTGAAACGGTTGCAACCGGCGCTGGAGAAGGCGGACAGAGCGGCGTTAGACTGGACGGAGCTAATTTTCCGTATCCCTATTATTTAAGCAATATTCAGATAAAGATATTATCCAACTTCAAGCCGGTGATCAGCGCGAAGAAAGCAAAGGGGTTGAAAGCGGTTGTTTTCTTTGTGGTTGGCAGAGGCGGCAAGATACAGGATGTAAAACTGGAGAGTAAGTCGGGTCATTTTCTATTCGATCAGGAAGCGCAGCGAGCGGTGTTAAGGTCTAATCCGCTGCCCGCGCTGCCGCCTGCATTTGGAAGCGACCGGCTGGGGGTACACTTTGAATTTGTCGCTTCAGAGTAATATAAAACTCGTTATAGCTATTATTCCCATATTGTGTTTTGCGCTCTGCGCGCAGGCTCAAGATGATGATCTTTCACATGAATCCTCCGCAATGCTGGAGGTGTTCCTGAGCAGCCGGGTATCCCTGTCCGACAAGGTGCCGCTGCACTATCTCGGCATTGCCTGCACGGACAGCACGACCTATTCCGTTCTGGATACGCTCGACCGCGTATTGGTTCGGGATTTAACACTCTGTGGTCTGTTCAATCTCCGTCTGCCCAATCTGCCGCCGGATACGAGTAAATCGAATCCCCTGATGCATAGGATGACCTATCTAAGCGGAGAGTTTAGAGCGGACAGCGTGTGCAGCGTGATTATGAACCTCGCGCTTCCCTTTGGTGCTGAACCTTACTGGAACAATTCCTACGAGTTTGAGGGGGATAGAGCCAGAGCGGCGGCACACCGGATTGCCGCTGACGTCATAAGGCAGTTGACTGGTGAACCTTCCGTGATGCGGACGAGGATCGCCTACGTAGGGAAAATAGACGGCGGTAAGGAGATCTTTTCAGCGACCTTCGACGGTTTTGACGTCGAAAGACATACAGAACAAGGAGTGCCGATTCTTTCTCCTGCATGGTCACCGGACGGGAGGCGGATCGCTTATACCAGCTTCCTCGAAGATCAGGCAGATATCTACGTTATCGATCTCGAGGATGGCAGCTATTATCCCATATCCAAGGGACCCGGGATCGATCAGACGCCGGACTGGTCGCCGGACGGGAAATTGATTGCCTATAGCTCTTCGGTTGACGGCAATTCGGAAATATATATCCGCGACCTCGAAGCGAATAACAGCCGGCGGCTGACTTATAGCTGGGCTATCGAGTATTCCCCCTGCTGGTCGCCGACGGGTCATCAGATAGCATTTGTCTCTGATCGCCTGGGAAGACCTCAAGTGTTCGTGATGGATGCTGACGGATCGAACCAGCGGCGTCTGTCAACAGAAGGGGATTACAACGATTCACCCGCCTGGTCGCCTCGAGGAGATCTGATTGCCTATGTCAGGCGCGATGCTGATGGTTTTCAGATATACGTAACCGATCCACGGGGAGAAAGTCATGTCAAGTTGACCACCGGTCCTGGTCATAACATGGACCCGTGCTGGTCACCGGATGGATTAAAGATCGCCTTCACGTCAAATCGAATCGGCAGGAAGCAGGTCTATACTATGGATCTCTTCGGCAGGCACGTGTCCCGAATCAGCGACAGAAACCTTTCATGCGCTTCACCTACCTGGTCGCCGGTTTTGGAAGAAAATGAGAACGTTAAGGTTACAACACGAACGATTAGCCAGTAAATAGAAGAAGACAATAATAACCCATATGTTACGAGAGGAAAAAATGAAAGCAAAAAACCCAACTAAAATTTTACTCTGGGCAGGCATTATCCTGATGATAGGTCTGCTTATCGTTGGTTGTGCCAAGAAACCAGAGCCCATCGTCGAACCCCCGGGACCGACAGCAGCAGAGCTGGAGCAGGCAAGACTGGACAGCATTGCCCAGGCTGAAGCGTTAGTGGCTGCCGAGCGCGAAGCCGCTGAGAAAGCCGCACAGGAAGCTGCCGAAGCCGCACGCCTGGAAGCCGAGCAGAATGCCAAGGCGTCACTGCAGGTCATCTACTTTGATTTCGACCGCTCCAATCTGCGTGATGATGCTCGTCAGACAGCCGAATTCGATGCAGGCGTTCTTCAGGAATACAATGGATGGAACGTCCTCATCGAAGGTCACTGCGACGAGCGTGGCACGGATGAATATAACTTAGCGCTGGGCGAACGCCGAGCCGTTACGGTTAAGGATTTCTTCGTCAACTACGGCATCGATGCGCCTCGCATCTCGACCGTAAGCTACGGTGAAGAACGTCCCGCCAATCCCGGTCACAATAAAGAGGCATGGGAGATGAATCGCCGGGCAGTCCTGGTAATTCGATGACTCCGCGTCGAAGTTTTAAGGGGGAATCCCGCTTAGCCGGGTTTCCCCTGCTTTTATTATGCGCAATTATTTTCGCGGTTTATCTTAGCGGATGCGCGTCGAGGAAGGAGATTCTCGGATTTCAGGAGGATGCGCAGTTCATTCGCACCAAGCTGGACACCATAAATCTGAACATCCAGAATCTGCGCATGCAGGTCGATGGTTTGCAAATCCATCAGGATCGGCTGGTCGAAGAGATGGTTACGCAGTCTGATCTGCGGCAGTTCAAGGCTTACACCGGCAGCCGTCTCGATGATTACGAAGCGCAAGCGTTGATGATCTCCGCTCAGATCAACGATCTGTCACAGCGGTTGACGGGCGTGGTACAGCAGATGGATGAAATCCGCTATCAGCCGTTGGTTCAACCGACCGTTACTGATTCGACTGACAGCGCGGCGGTGGAACCGGTTCCGCCCTCACCGGAGTTGAAAGAACTCTATGATCAAGCGTATTACGATCTGACACGCGGCAACTACGAACTGGCGAAAATGGGCTTTGCTGAATACCTGAGGCTCTATCCGGACACCGAACTGGCGGATAACTCTCTCTACTGGACGGGCGAAACCGAATACGTGCAGCATAACTATGAAGAAGCTCTTTCGATATTCAAGCAGGTGCGGGAGAAGTATCCAAACGGGAACAAAATCCCGGCGGCGTTGTTCAAGGTGGGTCTCTGTCAGACAGCTTTGACGATGAAAAAGGAGGCTATCGCCACCTTTCAGGCGTTAATCCATGACTATCCGGCTACACCGGAAGCATCGCAGGCGGAAGAGAGACTGCGCGAAATGGAGTGATGAGTTAATGCGGGTTTTGTAAGGGCGAACCTCGGGTTCGCTTTTTTTTGTCCTTAATATTGCTATTTCAACAGTATCATGGATTGCGTGGTGGTGAGGCTGGGGGCGTTTAATCTCGCGTAATAGAGACCTGAAGGGAGACCAGAAGCATCGAAGGTAACACTCTGTATGCCGCCGAGCAGGAAGTCATCCATCAAACGGGTCACTTCGCATCCACTACTGTTGTATATAACGAGAGAAACAGGCATCGCGGATGGCAGGTAAAACGATAAAGTTGTAGCAGGATTGAAGGGATTAGGAAAGTTCTGGAACAGATGTATTTCACTCGGAAGAGCGTAATCCGCCGGGTTGTCTTCGACGCCGAGCCATCCTTTGACGGCTGGGGATCCAAATGGATAGATAGATTCACGCCAGCTTTCAGGGAGCGTGTTATCGAGATCGGGATGGATTAATTCCAATGTTGGACCGTTTCCGTTCGGTCCGGTGGGCCAGGGTTCGACGTCGTTATACACGAGGTAATCAATCAGGTAACCCTGATCGTTGTAGAGGCGTATCAGTTCGCCGCCGCCGCTTAAGCCCCATTCGAAGTTGCCTGTGTATTCTTCAACACCCGGATAGTGAGATTTAAATGAGCTGGTGTCGATGCAGAGTACGATTAATTCGCCGGCTCCGAGGCTGATGTTGTCAGGGAAGACAAAGCTCTGAGTATCAATTTCATCCTTAAAAACCCACCCCGCAAGATCAATCGTTTCGTCGGTGTTATTGTACAATTCAATCCAGTCTTCAGATGCGAACCAGATGGGTTGGTTGTAGCTGATTTCGGTGATAACGACGCTCTGAGCAGACGAGTTCTGCCAGAGGAGGAACGCCATCAAGAATAAGATCGATCTGCGTAAGAGGATCATCACAGTTCCATGGTGCATTTGAAGACCAGGTGAATATTACCTGACCAGCAGCAGTTTCTGCGATTGGTTAAAATCACCGATGGTCAAGCGTGCGATATAGATACCGCTCGACAGGTTCGACGCGTCGAAGGAAACCTGATAAATGCCCTGCGCGTGCCAGCCGTTGGTCAGAGCGGAGACCTGTCTGCCCTGCGTGTCGAAGACGTTCAGAGAAATATCGCTTGCTCCGGGAAGATGGAAAATGATCATCGTTGCAGGGTTGAACGGATTGGGATAGCAGGGCATCAGACAGAAATTCTCCGCGACAGCGCCTGGTATGAGTTCCGCGGCAATTCCCAGCCACCCTTCCTGCCCCGGCGTTCCGTTTGTTCCTGAGACAGCGTGCCAGCTTGCGGGATCCCATCCATCTAGGTTGGGAGCCTTTTTCTCGAGAGTGGGACCGTGCCCATCAGGCAGAGTAGGCCAGGGCGCGACGTCATCATAAGTAAGTGAATCCACGATAGCGCCGGTGTTATCGTACAGCCTGACCAATTCGCCGCCGTTGCTGAGTTTGAAATCGATCATACCGATATAGTTGGCGATTTCAGGGAAGAGCGCAGAGAAGTCTGATGAATCCCTTACTAATACCAGGAATTCACCGGCATCGAGGAAAGTATGAATGGGAAAAACGAATGTGTTACTATCGTTTGAATCCTTAAATTCCCAGTCGGAAAGGTCTATAGTAAAAATGGTGTTATTGTAGAATTCTATCCAGTCTTCCGGATCGAAGGTGATCGCGGAGTTATAATTTATCTCAGAAATAACAACGTCCTGAGCATTGACGGCGGCAAAAAGCAGCAGAACTGCAGTTATTGTGATAATGATCCTCATGATGTCTCCTGTTAGATGCACAGTAGTATTAACCGGTATAATATATATTAGGTTCCTTTTTATAAATTATCAAGTATATTCTTCAAAAAAATAAATCCTGAAGCGCTACGGCTATTATAGAGTCAGGATTTTCTTATATACAGGCTGCTTCAGGATAGCAAAGATGTGATCACACGCGGAGTGTGGCAAATGATTTACTATAAACAATTGAAAAGTGGAGATTTACATTAAGAAGAGATTCCGCCGAATTCTAAATGGGTATGATTATATAAGCGCCCTTACTGTCTCTATCTCTCATCGTCGTCCAATTCCTTCAAGGAGCGCAGGACTCCCAGAGCGCTGCCACCCTGAGCAATCTCCATGATTTTTTGCAATCGGGTCTGGTCAGATTCAAACTTCTGCATCATCCGCTTTTCATACGCTTCCTTGAGAATATCGAGCAGGGCATCGAATTCATACGGTTTCGGCAGGTAACCGTAAGCTCCCAGTTTAGTGCATTCGACGGCAGATTCCATAGATCCGTGCCCAGTCAAGATGATGATTTCGATGAATTTATGTTCAGCTTTTAGAATCTTCAGCACCTGCGATCCGTCCATACCGGGCATTTTCAGATCCAGAAGCGCCAGGTCGAACTTCTGTTGGCGAGCGATTTCTACTGCGTCTTTGCCGTTGGTTGCTTTGGTGACGTCCAAGCCGCGCATTTCCAGCCGCTTAGCTATTGAATCGAGAAACTTCACCTCATCATCCACGATGAGGAGTCTCAGCTTATCTGCCATACCTATCTCCGATCTTTACTGCTTATACGCAAGCGTTGACAATAAGTTCTATTATACATCTTCTTTTTGACTAAAATCCGACCCAGCGCCAGTAAATAAAGAACAACCATCCCCAGAGAACTGCCAGTGAAAGCACCACCACAATCGATCCATGTTTCAGGAAGTCGCCCAGCGTGATCAACTGTTTCCCGGTTCTCGGATCCTTCGCCATAGCGTAGGCAATTGCGTTATTAGGGGTCCCGATGACCATCGCATGAGCGAATGAAGAAGCGAAAGCCGTTGCAAAACCCACCATCCAGGGGTGTGTTCCGGTTATCTGCGCCATTGGGACTGTAATGGGACCGATTGCAGATACGGTGGCGCCGTCGCTCATGAAGTTCGTGCATACACCGGAAAATACGCTGCAAGCGACTGCCAGCCCTTCTCCGCTGCGCATGAATTCAGGCAGGATACTGATGAAGCTGTCCGCCAGAAATAGCGCCGCGCCGGTGGTAGCAAGACCCTTCCCCATAGCAGATGCGCTGGCGTACAGAGCAATCACTTCCCATTGGATTTTTGCAACGTCTCCCCAGGTGATGATCCTGAAAATGGAAAATAGAACAATGGCAAGAATTGCTGGTCCGCCCATACCCAGCGTATCGCTCTTGGTAATCCAGAGGAATATCAATAGAACCATGATGGCTGCGGAAATGTATTCCGTCCGGTTCATCGGTCCAATCCTGGCTGCTGCCTGTTTGGCTATGGCGGAGACATTCAACTTCTTCGCTTTGATTTTTCCGCGGAAGGCGAGAAAGAAATATGCGCCGATCACCAGACACATTACCGGCACAAAGGGCAGACCGTATTTAACCCATTCACCGAAGGAAGGCGCTATGCCATAATCGCTTAAAATGCCGATCATAATGGCGTTACGTCCGCCTGCGGCAGGAGATCCCGGACCGCCGCAATTGGCCGCGAAGCAGAGAGAGAGAATCAGCATAACTGCGAGGCTTTTATCATATCCAACACCGACCTCTCTAACGGCGGAAGCGTAAACGATGATAAACAGCGGCATAAGGAAAGCCACAATGGCGTGTTCGGATAGAAATGCGCAGGTAACTCCAACCATTGGGAGGAATATAAACATCAATTTCCATAGTGAATTAGATGGGCCCAATAGAAGCAGCCCTATCCTGCGGTCCAATCCGGTTTTACTGATGGCATGAGCGATAACCAGCACGCCGAAAATAAAGATTACCGCGTCTTTAGCATAAGCTTGAGCCACATCGTTAGGATTCATGACTCCCGCTAAATACATAAAGACGCCCACCAGCAGCGCAGTGATCCCAATAGGGATCGCTCCCGACGCCCAGAACAGGGCGCACACAGCTAGTACCCCCAGCATTACTTTCGCTCGAAAAGCGGCATCCTCGGTCGTCATAGGATGTTTGACTTTTTCTCCCGATGCGCTGATTTCCGTCTTTTCTAATTGGTAAGCTCTGCCGTAATACTCAGCAATGGTTTCACCGGTTGCCATCTTCTTATGACCGACATAGCCGAAGATTTCATCCGTAGGATCAATTACGTCGGCGCCGGATTCGGGATGGGTAATCTTCTCTTTCTTTTCAAAGGATAACAGGTGTGTCAGTTTATCCGGCGTGGGCATCAATACTAAACCTGCAAATATCAAGAATCCGAGGATAATAATGCCTGGTCTATAATTATGAGAACCGATAAGCCACTTCCTCAGCGATCCCTTTTCGATCTGCGGGATTTCATGTTTCTCCATTACAATGGGCTTATCTCTACGGGCTTCCTCAATAGCTTCGATCAAACGGTCTATTTCAATCGGCTTTTCCAGATAGGAGTAGGCATCCAGCTTACCGCTTTCGACAGCAGATTCCATGCTTGCATAACCTGTAAGCATAATGATTTGCAGTTCCGGTCGAAACTGCTTTATCTCCTTGAGAACCTGCTCGCCGGTCATCCCCGGCATTTTTCTATCCAGGATAACGACGTCAATATCGTCATATTTGCGGATAGTTTTTAAGACGTCTTCGCCGCTGGGCAGAGTGATATTCTCATATCCCCGCATCTTCAGCCGCTTCGACGTGGAAGTGCGGAATTTATCTTCGTCATCGACTAATAGGATAATAGGCATTTAAAGTTACCTTTCTGGTATTATTCAGGATCGCTATTGGCAGAGGACTTCAACTGTTGACCGATTTCATTGAAGAGATCGGTGAGACGCAGGATGCCCACAATCTGCTTATCTCTGGTTACCAGCAGTGATAATGTCTGGTACATGACGATTCGATGGACAGCTTCGCTCAAATGGGCGTTCTCATCGATGCTTTCGGTCACAGGATGCATAATTTCTGCAATTTTAGTGTTCCTAGCGCGCTGACCAACATCGAAGAAATTCTCTTTCCACAGGCTCATGTTGTCCATCATGGTGCTGATGAAATCGGTGCTCAAGCCAACGCGGGACAATGCGCTTAGATCTCCCATTTCATTATACTTGGGTTCCAGTGCTTTTAGAAACGCGAGCTGTCCTACTTTCCCGATGATTTTACCATCTTTGTCGGCGATTAGAACCGCGCGGCTGGGCTGGCGACCGGTTGGCAATCTTTCTTGAGCTTCCTCGAGAGCTATATAAGCATCGATCATAGACGCATCTTCAGGAACAACGGCGTAGTCATCCAAGGGGAGCATTACGTCCTTCACCCATTTTGCTTCTGAATTCTTGTTCATAATTTCCAGAACTCACTTTCTAAGTGATTATACAATCAACTACAATATTTCACAATAGCGGTTACCTGACGGGTAACACTACCGTAAAAACGCTGCCTTTTCCCAGGATGCTCTCCACTGTTATTTTGCCACCCAGACTCCTGACAATACTGTAACTGACCGAGAGTCCCAAACCAGTTCCTTTGCCAACTTCTTTGGTGGTGAAAAACGGCATAAAAATTTGATCCATCTCTTGTGGAGTAATCCCCTTGCCTGTGTCAGAAAAAGCTATAGATATATGTCCTTCATGGTCAGATGAAGTTGTGATCGTAACTTTGCCCGGCGGTGTGATGGCATCGAATGCATTGGTCAGAATGTTCAGGAATATCTGTTTCATCTGATTGGCGTCGGTGACGATCTCCGGGATATTATCCTGATAGTTTTTCTCAATTTCAATGTTGGACACGGCGATTTCCTGTTTCCAGAACGCGTCAGTGATCTCATCGATCAGGACGTTGACGCTATGCGGCATCAATTTGATCTCTGTTTTCCTGACGAAGCTCATCAATTTGCGGGTGATATCACGGCATCTGAAAACCTCTTCATCGATGCTGATCAGATGGGGCACAATATCATCCAACTCGTATGATCCACCCAGTTCCGGATCCATCATGTCCTTAATCAATCCCACTTCAGTGCTGATGACGGCGAGAGGATTATTGATCTCGTGAGCGACGCCGGCGGATAATTCACCGACCGACGCCAACTTGGCGGCATGTTCAAATTGGGCTTTGGTGGTTTCCCTTTCGATTTGGAATTCCACGATCTTTTTTGTTCTTATGATAATAATAGCTAAAAGCAGCAGAATAATGGCGAAAGAGAAGGCAGTTAAACCGAATTGCGTTCCAAAGACCGGAAGAGGTATCCCCTGTTCCACCCATTCCACAATGACAGCCCAATCAGCAGTAAGCAGCCAGGCATACGCATATTCGATTTTATTGTTACCCAGGACTACTTTATCGATGCCGATCTTCTGATTTCGCGGCGGAATAATTGATGAATCCCCTGAGGGCGTCCCTTCATGGGCAGTAACGATCTGGTAATATCCCTCCTGATTCACTATTGATATTTTAACCTCTTTGGTTTTTTCATGGGAGATGATATATTCATAGAACTTCTCCGGATCTAAAGTGGCTCGCAAGACGATGTATTGACCTTCAATAATACGGTTGATCCCGATGGTGAAATGCGGTTTTTGTCGAAATCCCAAATAGATATCCGTTATAATAAAATCGCTCTTATCATCCTTGAGATCGATAAACCAGGATTCTTCACTGTAATCCTGATCTTCGAGGTAGTCAAGATGCCCCGCATATCCTCTCTGAATCCCCGTTGAATCGAAAAAGCCAACATCGACAAACGTATCGCTGCTTTTCTGAAGCCTTTCCAGATAATGTTGCATAGCCGGTTTTGAGGGAGGCGCCTGGAATTGCGGATCGTCAATGAGGTTCCGCAGGTTGACGATGCGTTCACGCAGGAAAAGATCTAAAGTATTTGCTTGATATTCAGCAATTGCCTGCAGGTGAGTGTGGCGGCTGTGTTCGTGGAATTCCCGATATTGGAAATGGAAATAGACGATGAGAATAATAAGGGGCGCGAGATAGGTCAGCGCCAATCTGAGAAAGTTCCTCTTGATAAGCTCCCGGTAGTACGAATCCCGGAGAATGGTGCTGCCCGTATCGGGTGAGTGCTTAATTTTTTCTTCTGCCATCTGTTTTTATTGGAACTTGATTAGAGTCTCAAATATTTGTACCGGAATGATGGGAATTACCAGGAATAGCTTTGTCAATCGTAATGTAAATCGAATTTTCCTTAAAAACAATATAATTTTACAAATTCGATTCAGGCATATTTAAATCTTTGCAGTTAAGATGAGGTAACAGAGTGTTGCTGTGTCTGTTTCCGAGCCCTGCCAATCCTCGGTAGGGAGAAAGAGGTTTAAGCCTAACTGGCACTGCAGCCCTTTACGAATGGCATACTTGATCGTTATGTCCAGCTCCTGCCCCAGAACATCCGCGTCAGACCCATCGACTGACGAAGAGAAGGCTTTTTCAACAGCAAAATAGTGAGCGTCCATCTGACACTTCAGCCCCTTTGCAGGGCTGAATCCTCCCCGCAAGATCAAATCCCTGATTCCAAGTGACTTAACGCCGGTATCACTCTTGAAGTAATCCATATATCCGAGCACCCGGTGTTTGGAGCAGTATTTATCATAGAAGTAATTCACTTTACCCGGGTCTTCACCATCGTCGCCACTGAGAATATGAAATCCCAAACCGATCCACGATTTCAGACACTCTTCAAATCGCCATGACCAGTCGCCTGCAAGGAGATATGCGCTGATATCCGCCTGCCCGGCAGTGTGTCCCATGGTACCGAATTGATACGCCAGATCCAGATCAAAGCGATGCTGCTGTTGGCTGCCCAGGTTCTCGTGAGCGTATAAGGCGGTTGTCATGCGGCTGACAGCGACATTACTCGTGTTATTCAGCGTATCCACTACCGGTTCCTGATCAAGGTCAAGGTATGTCAACAGATTGATCTTGCCGCTCAGCAAAGTGAGATCTATCCCTGTCAAAGTGTGGTCGCGCTTGTAATCTTCATCCGGGTCAGGATACTTTGCTGGATCATCCGGCAGCGAGTACCAGTGTCGGTCGCCATTCGCTCCGAAGAAATGCCACATATTTAAAGAAAAGGCGTCTTCGATGTATCCTATCTTGATGCCGTCATAAGTTCTGGGGCCGAAGAAATTCCAATTCCCCGACCCGAACAGGCGGAAGCGCCCCTGGTTGTTGGACATCCTGCCAGTCTTGAGGTAAAAACCGGGGGTGATAACATCGTGAACTTCGATAAATGCTTCAATCACCCCCAGATTATTATCAAATCGATTTGGACCCACAGGATTGCCGATAAGATAAGGGTCTCCGTAGCCCATAGTGCGGGAATCGCCGATCTTGATATACAGAACTGTTTTTTCTATGAGCCCATCGAGTTCCAGACCTATTCGGGTTCTGTAGGTGCTGTAAGCATCGTAACCTGTTGCATTATTGAAGTCGCGGTTATCCAGCTCAAATCTGGGTCTGAATTCGGCGTCCAGATTGATGCCTTCAGCGATTTTAATCTTTGCTGAAGCCATAGTTGACAGAATAGTCAATGCTACAATCATGGATAGTAATCTTCGGTAGTTCATTTGCTCCACTTTCTAAATGCGCAGTGTTTTGCTTCTACTATGTGATTATTTTGACGAAAGTTATAGTGTCACCCTTATTCAGACTCCGACAGGATTTTATGAGATACCAAGTAATCGAGAATATCCGCGGCTATCTTTTCAGCAGAATTATCGCCTGTTTTAATAATCATTTCTGGGTTCAGCGGCGCTTCATAGGGATCGTCAACGCCGGTAAATCCTTTTATCGCACCTCTTCTTGCCTTTTGATATAGCCCTTTGGGATCTCGTTTTTCGCATATTTCCACCGGAGTTTCAACGTAGATTTCGATAAACCTCAACCCATCTTTTTTATGCAGTTCACGGGCTCGGTTGCGATCCTCTCTATAGGGAGAGATAAAACTGGTCATGGTAATCAGCCCTGCATCCGCGAAAAGCCTGGCAGTTTCACCGATTCTGCGGATGTTTTCTTCCCGATCTTCTGCTGAAAAGCCCAGATTTTTGTTCAAGCCGTGCCTGATATTATCTCCATCAAGCACATAAGCCAGATAGCCCCTCTTGATAAGTTCGTGTTCGAGGGTGAATGCAGTCGTGCTTTTCCCCGAAGAAGGTAATCCTGTGAACCAAATAGTGCAGCCTTCCTGCCCCAGAAGTCTGGTTCTCACTACGCGTTCGACATGGCTTTCATGCCAGGTGATATTGGCAGCTTTTTGCATTATCATAGTTCTCCTTTTTTGTTTTATATTTACCATTCGCTGAGTTGCTGAACGTCAAATGTGGCGAAGTTTTTAGCGATTTCGAGGATGATGTCTCTCTCGCGCAGAACACCGACGAGTTTTCCTTCTTTCATGACGGGCAGCGTTACCAGATTATGTTTAGCCATTTGATGCACTGCTTCCATCAGCGGCGCCTCAAAGTTGACATAGACAAGCTTACCTAAAAGTTCCTTCACGCTCTTTTGTGAAATCGTTTTGCACTGCGCTAAAAACATACCGGTAAAGAAGGAACTGTAAGGTGAATCTTCGAGGAAGTCCGGCAATACCAATTTGAGCAGATCTTGAAAGCGTACCAGCCCTAAGAAGGATTCATCCCGGCTATAAACCAGCGCCGATCGTATTTTGGGTGATTGGATAACTCCTGATTCATGAGGAAAGAAAGCGCTTTTAACCTTCTCCATTGCCGTGCTGATCGGTTCATCGATATAGAGTCTGGGATATAAATCTGGCAACACCATCAGTTCGGAAATAGCGCGTTCACGCAGGGTATCCGCTTTGCCTTCCACAAAAAACCTGCGCATCCTTACAACCAGGAGTTCGATATCTACCGGTTTCTGGATGAAATCTACGATCTCGAGATTGATGCCGGCTATGGCATCATGTATGCTGCCATGACCGGTCAATATAATAACCGGCAGAGATTTTTCAATTTCGCGTATCTTCTGCAGCGTTTCAATGCCGTTTAATCCCGGCATCTTCAAGTCGAGGAGGACAATGTCGGGCGGGTTCTGGCTGATTGATTTAATTGCCTCTTCGCCGCCTGCGGCTACGCCGACCCTAAAACCCCTCTTCGTAAGCGCTTTTTGGGTGGCGATTCGGAAATCCTCCTCGTCATCGACCAGCAGAACGTTTTGTTTATCGTGTTTATCATTCATTATTAACTCCTATTTTACGAGCGGGATTCAGGCTGAAGGCATTCCCTCGAAACCGATAAGGGGCCAGTAGAACATACTGAGTAATAACAATACAGCAAACGCGATTATTGCCATAATAACACCGACACGCAGAAAATCCTTTGCTTCGAGATAACCGCTGGAATAGACGATAGCATTCGGTGGTGTGCCGATCACCAACAGGTAGGCAAAGGAAGAAGCGCAGGCTGTGGCAAGACCCATGAAAGGTATCAGGGTTGTTCCGGGGTTTGACACTGCCGCCATGTTCAGCGTAATAGGTCCCACGGATGCGGCGGCAGGACCGTCAGCCATCAAATTCGTCAAACCAACCGTAACCGCTGTGCCCGCTCCCAATAGCGCTGGACCCGAGTCAAATCCGATCCCGGCTAAACCATCGACTATTGAACGAGCCATCCAATAGGCTGTTCCGGTCTGATCCAGGATGCGACCGAAGATAATTGCGCCGGCATAGAGCCAGACAACTCCCCAATCAACCTTCTCCTGATAATCGCGCCAATTGACTACGCCGGTAAGGAGGTAAGCCATCGCTCCGGCTACTGCAATAACGCCTATACCGAGACGTACACCGAACAGATTGAGCAGCAGATTCTTTTCTGTGATCCAGCCGAAGAGCATGACCAGGAAAATTATCACCGCGATTATCTGCTTGCGATTCCAGCCGCCCATTCTACCGATATCTTCTTTCAACGTAACCAGCGCCGGGCGCAGATCTCGAATTTTCGGTTTAAAACGCCAGTTGATTACCAGCCATAGGATGGGAATCATGATCAGGACGAAGGGCAATCCATAGACAATCCATTGTCCATAACCCATGGTAATACCGAACATATCCTCCATATAGGTCATCATGATCACGTTCCGCGCTCCGCCGGAAGGGGAGCCGAAGCCTCCGATATTGCATGCCATGGCTATGGTAATCATGAGCATTTTTGCCAGCTCAGTGTCTTCCCCATGTGCTCCGAGACTGTTATTGTACAGAATCATGGCGATAGGCAGGAAAATAGCCGCGAGAGCATGATCGGATATGAACGATGCGCTGGGCGCTATGACTGCAATTAGAATAAGGGTAATGAATCCGACGCTTGGCTTAGCCAGCGACCTGAAAATCAGCAGACATATACGCTTATCGACTCCCGTCTTAACGAATGCCGCGGCGAACATCAGACTGCCCATAATGAACCAGCAGGCGTCAGACCAGAAAAGGGAGGCGACCTCCCGGCGCGAAACTATTCCTGAGAACACCAGGATTAACCCGATACAAAAAGCCACTCCCGGCAGCGGCATCGCTTCCGTGACAAAACAGATCACCACGAACGCCACCATGGCAACGCAGATGCGGATGTTTCTTGCTGAGTGGTCAACGTCTTTCTGCTGTGATTCGCTCAGCATCTGGTATGATAATTTGTCGTGGCGCATGGCATGGGAGCGCTTCATCATATCGTTTACGTATGCCTCATCGAGACCCTCTATAAATGTATGATACCGTCCGTAGAGTATCTCTGAGGTCTCAACACCCATCGACTTCAACTGCTTCATGCTTCGTCTTACAACACTCGCTTTGTCGAGCGCGCCCTGGCGCATGCACCCTTCCAGGGCGCGTGCGGTCAGCGCCTGCCACTGCTCGGCATCGTCTATGGGAGTATCGAAGAGTTCCTTCGTATAGAAATCCAGCAGGTAAGTCTCGCCCATCGTGTATTCCACAGCGACGTCCAGCATGCTGTTGGGGATAGGGATAAGCAGAAGGACGACAAACGCAGTGACTGCGATAGAGAATCGCTTGTAATTAATGTACTTATCGTAGGCAGAGCTTTTTGCTTTCGGAGTATTATCCATACAGACCTCCAGCGCCTGGTTGTGGGTATATCAGTGGTTGTAGATTCTTAATGATTGACGAGAAATATCTCAGTCCGGGTATTTTTTTAAGATGTCCTGGACAGTTTGCTGCTGCTGCCGCTGCAGCTTTGCCTGGCGGAGATCAAAGGCTTTCCGAATCGTTTCTACCAGATCCTCAATTTCTGGAGGTTTAACTAAATAAGCACAAGCCCCCATCTTGATGCCGCGCAGAGCATTATCCACATCCGGGTGTCCTGTTAAGAGGACAACCTCCAGCAGAGGATGATCTCGCTTGATCGCTTCCAGCACTTCGAGACCGTCCATATCCGGCATTTTTACGTCCAGTATCACTACCTCTGTGTCCAACGTTCCAAGCAATGAAAGCGCCTCTTTGCCACTCTTAGCTGTTGTGACGGTTGTGCCACGGCGCTCCAGCACTGTTTTCAGGGACACGAGCAGTTCCTCTTCATCGTCCACGATTAAAACGTTGATCGTCCCGGCATTCTCTGTCTTTTTCTCCGCCGTATTAGCTTTTACCACTTCTCTTATTTTGTTAACCAGAACGTCCATGTCGCAGGGTTTCGCCAGATAATCGCACACGCTCTCTTTCACAACTTCAAAAGCGTGGGAGATGGTGCCATGTCCGGTAAGTATGATAACCGGCAGATCATAGCGTTTTTCTCGGATACGTCGGGCAACTTCAGTCCCGTCGATTCCGGGCATCTTCAAATCCAGGACGACAACGTCGAAAATATCTTGTTCTATGATTTTCAGCGCGCTTTCACCATCACAGGCAGTTTGCACCTCTATGCCTCTGCGCTTTAGAGCGGTTGCGGCGGAGGTGAGAAACTCTTCCTCATCATCCACCAGGAGGAGTCTGATTTTTTCACCTTCATCAGCCATTTTTTACCTCAGATATTTTAGTTTCACTTTTTTTACGAATCGTTTGACAGCGGAATTTTTATACGCATGGTTGTTCCTTTCCCGACTTCGCTTTCCGCTTCAATTATTCCACCCCAGGATTTCACTATTCCATAACAGACGGACAAGCCCAGACCTGTTCCTTCGCCGACCGGCTTGGTGGTAAAGAACGGCTCGAAAATCCGTTGGAGATCTTTTGGACGAATGCCGTTTCCGGTATCTATCACCTCAATCAACACTTCATCGCCTACTTGTTTTCCGACGATACGCACCGTTCCCCCCTCCGGAAGAGCCTGCAATGAGTTGTTTATCAGATTGACCAAAACCTGTTCAAGTTCCAGCGGATCGATCATGACGTCAGGAAGATTTTCTTCTATATCCGGAATCAATTCAACGTTGCGCACTTTTGCCTGCCGCTCCAGAAGTGAGCCTATTTCACGCAAGGCGACAGCGGCGTTCGTCAACACTAATTGACTGTCACTCTTCCGCCCGAATTGGAGCATCTTGGTCGTGATAGTTCTGCATCGCTCTACCTGGCGTTTAATTCGTTTGACCGATTCGAGCAGTTCAATTCGATCTTCGCCGGCTTCAGGCATCTCTAAAACTATATCGCTGATGTTCGTCTGGTCTGCGCTGATGATGGCTAAGGGGTTATTGATCTCATGAGCTAATCCGGTTGCGAGTTCGCCTACAGAAGCGAGTTTTGCCGAGCGTGTGAAGGCTCTGAAGATTTCTTCACGCTGGGCATTTGCCTTATCGACCAGGTTAGTCAGGTGTCTGGTTGCCAGAAAAGTGGTCACCACGATTAAAATAACGGCGATAAGGACAATCAAGGCTCCCTTCGCAATAGCCCGGTTGACAGGGGCTCGCACTTCGGCGGCATCCTGCTCTGCCACTAAAAGCCAGTTATCATGCTTGATCCAGGTAGTTACCTGTATTTTCTCAACGCTATTGACTTGCACCTTGCGGTCTTGTACGCCTTGAAAGCTGTGCGAATCAGTAAATGCGGATGTTTCCAGCACTATTCCCGATCTGGACGTCGTCTGATAAATACCCTCGCGGTTGACGATGAAAACATCGCCGGTTTCTCCTAAAGCGCCTGTGGAGACGAGATCATCGAACTGTTTGCTGTTGATTGTCCCGCGCAGTATCCAGGGTTGATTTCCGTCTGTTGTTTTAACTGCGATGATGCAATGGGGAGCCTTCCGGAAACCTAAGAATACATCACTGATATAGGTTCCTTCCAACATCACCTGCTTGAACCAGTCTGCTTCCCGGTAATTCTTCCCCATTAGATCGTACTGCCCGACATACGCTAAATGATTTCCATCCGCGCTGATAACTCCCAGATCCTCGAAAGCGCTACGGCTGCTCTCGTTCAGGCTTGTAAATACTTCATTTAGTGTATTCTGCTCTGCGATCTGTTTTAGTTCCTGTGTGCTGGCTAAAAGTTGGAGTGAATTCAGATGTTTCGCGAGATAGGATTCAATGGCGTCAGCATGGCTTTTTAATACAGTATTCTGCAGTTCTAAAGATTTGCGCTCTAATAGCTGTCCGAAGACGAACCAGGCGCTTATACCCATCAACAGGATGGGGAGAAGTGACACAGTTAATAAAACTGCAATTATCCTTGAGCGTAGATTCATCTTTTTTCCAGCTTCGGATTAAATACTTATAGCGGTTTTATATGCAGAGTGAATAGCGTCGAAGATTTTCCCGGTACGAACACAGTTACCAACGGTGTGAATATCAATATCTGTCTCTTTTCGAAGCTTCTCAGCCAGCGTTGTATCAGGTGTGTAACCCACAGCTAAAACAACGGAATCGCACTGAAATTCCGCCTTATTGCCTTTGCAATCGACAATAACGCCTTTATTGGTTATCTTCTCGAGTTGAGAGTCGGTATGCACCTGAATATTGGATATAGTTAGTTTTTCACCGAGGGCGATTCGGTCTGTTGTGTTACCATCAGCCATGATCTGGTCTGAGGTTTCCAGGAGAACCACGTTCTTGTCCTGCGCATCAAGCCACAAGGCTGTTTCCGTTCCAATCATGTTTCCGCCTATGACGATAACCAATTTGCCGAGTTTAGCTTTCCCAGCAAAGACATTGGCGGCTTCACACACGAAAGATTTATCAATACCGGGAACGTCCAGTTTCATCGGTTTGGCGCCTGTGGCAATTATTATTGAATCATACCCTGAATCAGCGAGAACTTCAAGTGTCGCCTCTTTTTCGATAACTGGGATCTTTAATTTCTTTATTTGAGTTTGCTGGTACCTCATAAATGGTTTGAGATCAGACTTGAATCTGGGCGCTGAGGATTCGTTTAAGAATCCACCAAGTTTTCGCTTTTCGTAGAGGGTAACGTCATGTGCTCGCAAAGCGCATACTCTCGCCGCTTCCATTCCTGCCGGTCCACCTCCAATAACCGCGATTTTCTTCTTTTTTACAGCAGGCGTTATGTTAATCTCACCCTCGCGTCCAAGAGTGTGATTAACGCTGCACGCCACCGACCTGAACTTGTAAAAAGTCCTCTCCAGACAACCCTCATTGCAGCGAATGCAGGGTCTGATATCCTCTGGATTACCATTCTTGATTTTATTCACCCAATATTGATCCGCCCAGAGCGGTCTTCCTAAACTTATAAAGTCGCCTTTGCTGGAAAACAGTATGTCATCAGCCAATTCCGGAGTTGTGATAGATCCGGATGCAATAATGGGGACATTGATACCTTTCTCTCTCTTCAATGCTTCGGCAGCCCACACGTTATGTCCAGCAGGGATCGACATAGGGCTCACCTGGTGAATCATCTGATTATTATCGCCTCCTGAAACGTGAATTGCATCAATGCCTTTTGATACAAGTACCTTTGATACTTCGACCGTTTCATCAATTCCGAAGCCATCAGGTTCGTAATCCGTCCCGCTTAGCCGCGCTATAACAGGGAAGTCTTGTCCAACCTTTGAACGGATGCTGGAATATACCTGTATAAGCAATCGCATGCGGTTATCCAGAGATCCACCATAGACGTCATCGCGTTTATTGGTGTGCGGAGACAGGAAATTGGTTATCAAATACCCGTGAGCTCCGTTGATCTCAACACAATCGAAACCGGCTGTCCTGGCGCGCAAAGCCGCGTCGCCGAATGCCGCGACGATTGCTTCAATTTCATTAAGAGTCAGGGGTTCAGGTATTGCATCAGCGCCGACGCGCTCATAGAGCGTGGACCAGGTTACCGCTGAAGCCGATTTAATAGGAGGCGTCCCCAGATACTTCTGTCTGCCGCAGTGATCGATCTGAATAGCGGAGCGGCATCCTTGATCTTTGATCGTTTCCGCCAGCCAGGCTAATCCAGGAGTGTCCTCATTATCACAAATGCTCAATTGACAATGTGAGGATTTGCTGGCAATCTTATCCACATAAGCGCTCTCCACAATAATCAACCCGGTACCCCCTCTTGCAAGCTCCTTATAATGCCTAATCAAACGTTCAGAAACGGATCCATCTATTTGACCTAAACCGGTTGACTGCGGAGCCTTGATAATGCGGTTGGGAATTTCGATGCCGCCGATTCTGCCCGGCTCAAGGAGGCGCTTATATTTCAGTGACATTTTGTCCTCCACAAATTAGCATATTTGAAGCCAATAAAGAGATGCGGGTTCATAGTTTGACATATTTATACAAACAGCATGCCATAGCAGATAGTATTTGTAATATATAGTAATTATTGAATATATATATTTATAAACCACACAATTAATTGCATTCATGCAATCACAAATAATTGCTAATTGCAATATTGCAATCATTGATTCTGGATTGATTAGGGAGAGGTGGATTAGGGCTGGTTTTGTTGGAAATGGTTACATGAGATGCACTTTACAATGGAATGAGAAGGGCAGGGTTTGCTGAAACCTGTTTAACGTGGTGGTTTTAGAGCAGTTCGTATTTCTTCATTTTTCGCCAGAGGGTTGTCTTGTCAATGCCCAGAGCCTCAGCTATTTTCCCCCTGTGACCGTGATATTTCTCAAGATACTGACTGATTATGATTTTTTCGGCGTATTTCAGCGGTTCTGCAGGCGCTGATGAATCATCTACGTCTTCGATAGGGACGTGTATGTTTAGAAATCTTTCCGGTAGATGATCTGTGTCGATCATGTCGCCGTGACACATGACAAAAGCGTGTTCGAGGACGTTTTCGAGTTCTCTGATGTTGCCGGGCCAATCGTATGCTTTTAAAAGCTTCAGAGCTGAAGGCGATACGTTGGAGATGGTCTTGTTGAATTTCGATGAATTTTTTTCTATGAGATTTTGAAGCAATAAGGGCAGATCGTCTATTCTTTCACGCAGCGGTGGCAGGTGAATGTTTATGACGTTGATTCTGTAGTAAAAATCCTCCCTGAACTCTTCCTTTTTGACGAGTTTGGCGATGTCTTTGTTGGTGGCGGCTATCAAGCGGACGTCCATCTTGATGGATTTATTGCTACCTACTCGTTCGAACTGGCGTGTTTCCAGAACACGCAGCAATTTCACCTGCACAGAGGGCAATATATCGCCGACTTCGTCAAGGAAGAGGGTGCCTCCCTGTGCCATCTCAAACCTGCCCTGTTTGCTCTGATAAGCTCCTGTGAATGCTCCCTTCTCGTGTCCAAAAAGCTCGCTCTCCAGCAGAGTTTCAGCGAACCCACTGCAGTTTATGGCAGTAAATGGACCCGAACGCCGGTGACTGTTGAGGTGAATAGCCCGCGCCACCAGCTCTTTTCCTGTGCCGTTTTCACCGGTGATTAGAACAGTGCTGTTGCTCTTGCTGACATTCTCAATCATCCGGTAAACTCTCTCCATACTCTTACTCTGCCCGATGATGCTGCTGAGACGAAACCGGTCGTTAAGGTGCGAACTTAGATTTTGCAGTTCTGTAATGTCTTGAAACGTCTCAACTGCGCCTATATGCTTACCTTCAGCATCGAATAAAGGAGCTGTGGTAACCCGGAGAAACACTTCTCTGTTGTCTTTTCTGTTAATGTACAGTTCTTTGAATCTGGCGCTGTTTTCCTGCATAGCGGGGCTCTGGTCGCCTCCGTTCCTGCAGCCTTCACGGCAGAATTCAGATCGGAAGATCTCCCAGCACTTCTGACCGATGGCTTCTGCTCTGCCGTATCCTGTTATCTTTTCTGCCGAGCGGTTAAAGGAGGTAATATTGCATTCTTGATCGATGGTGAAAGTGCCTTCTAACCTGCTGTTGAAAATGGCGTCTAACTTGTTACGCTCACTGATCAGTTCCGCAGTTTTTTCCAGCAGGGAATTATAAAGGGGAAGCACTTTTTCTAACGATTGAAAGACAACCAGAGTCCCTTGGACTCGCTGGTTATTTAGTGAAATCGGTGTTAAAGAAGCATAGAGAGTTTTTATTTTTCCATCAGCTCTATTAATCTCGATTAAGTCATCAGACCGAGGTTCTCCGCCTTCGAGAACGTTCTGTATTTGATCCTTGATTTCATCCCATTTCCGAAATATGAATGAGCAGTTCTTAGAAACTATTTCCCAGGCTTTATAGCCGGTAAGCTGTTCCGCGGCGGGGCTGAAATAGGTAATTCTCAGATCCGGATTGATGATGGCAACGCCATCTGCTTCAATAAAATCTTTCCAATTAAAATTGTCCATTACAGATGGCGATTTATGGTGGAGGGTGCATAGTGATAAAACTGAACTATATATGAATAAATTTAAATAATTTATATGTCAATGTCAATGGAAATCTGCGATTAGAAAACTAAGCTGAAATCTTAACACCGAGTGGCAGGCTGTTTTCTTCTTAGCGCTATCCTGCGTTAATCGCTCAGTCTTAATAATATTTATAAGCCCTCATCTCGACTTTATTTGTATTATACAGTTTGAGTTTGACTGGTTTAGGATTATATTATGCGGGAGACTTGTAAAATCCTTGAAATGAGAATAGAACTGTCACCTTAAAGAGGAGTCGTAAAATGAGAATAATGGTTATAGTGTTTCTATCCATATCGACTATCATGCTGCTTGCATCGTGTGGAGTTTCACCTACAGAAGATCAGAGATTTGAAAAATTAGCCGGTGAATACATTGAGAAATCTCTGCAGATGTTTCCGGAGACTGCCACCGCGCTCGGCGACCATCGGTACGATAATCACCTGAATGATTACAGTGAGGCAGGTTTCAAAGCGGCTCTTGAACTTGATAAAGAGTATCTTGAATTGCTGGAAAAGGTGAATCCGGAACGTCTCAGCAACGTCAATCGGATAGATTATTTCATCCTCAGTCATAACATCGAGGAATCTATCTTCAGTCAGGAGGTATTAAAAGAACAGCAGTGGAACCCGCAATTCTATAAAGTTGGAGGATCGATCTACTATCTGCTTGTCCGAGACTTTGCGCCACTGGAAGAGCGCCTGATAAGCGTAAAAGAACGTCTGTTAGAGGTGCCAGGCGTATTGAATGAAGCCAGGTCTAACCTTATCAATCCCCCGAAGATATTCACAGAAACAGCTATCCTTCAGAGTAGAGGGAGCATATCTCTGATACGCCATAAGCTCGAGGAATTCATTGAACAAGTTCCTGAAATCAGAGCTGATATCGAACCGGCTCGAGAAACTGCGATTGCAGCGTTAGAAGAATATACAAACTGGCTTGAGAACGATCTTCTGCCTCGGTCAACAGGCGATTTCCGTCTGGGTGAGGAAAAGTTCAGAGCAAAGCTGCGGTTCACCTTGGAATCTGATATTTCTATGGAGGAGATCCTCGAGCGCGCAGAACTCGATCTTATCAAAACACACGAAGTCATGTTTGAAACTGCGCTTGTGCTATATAAAAGCTACCTGCCAGATGCCGTTGTCGGGGATAGTCCGCAGGAGAGAAAACAAGTTATAAAATATGTGGTCGATAAGTTAGCTGATTCGCATCCGACAAACGAAACCATCGTTGCGGTAGCCGAGAAATGTCTGGATGAGGCGAGGGATTTTGTGATCGCTAATGATTTAGTTACTGTTCCCGATGATCCGATCAACCTCATCGTAATGCCGGAATTCCAGCGCGGCGTCATCACGGCTTACTGTGATGCGCCGGGACCATTGGAACCAGATCAGACGACATATTACGCAATCTCCCCGACACCGAAAGACTGGTCACAGGAGCGTGCACTCTCTTCATTCCGTGAGCACAATGATTACATGCTTCATGACCTCACCATTCACGAGGCGATGCCGGGTCATTATCTACAGCTTTCTCACGCCAACAGCTTCGAAGCGCCGACGAAAGTGCGCGCCATCTTTGCCAGCGGATCCTTTTTAGAAGGATGGGCTACTTATGCCGAGCAGCTTATGATGGAACACGGCTACGGCGGGCTTGAAGTCAAGATACAGCAGTTGAAAATGCACCTGCGAGTCGCGATAAATGCCATAATCGATCAAAAGATACACACTGCGGGTATGACGGAAGACGAAGTGATGCGCCTGTTGATAGAAGAAGGATTTCAAGAAGAGGGAGAAGCTGCCGGTAAATGGCGCCGCGCCTGCCTGACCTCGACTCAGCTATCTACATACTTCGTCGGAAATGTAGAAGTCAATGATATCAGGCGTGTTTATGGGGCTAAACATGGATCAGATATAGATCTCAAGAAGTTTCACGATACATTATTATCGTTCGGTTCTCCACCTCTGAAATATGTCCGTGAATTGATGGAGCTTTAAACAAAGCGCGCTATGGGACAGTCTCTGTTTAACTAATATTGACATTCCAGTTGACTCTCGGCAATTTTCGAGTTATATTACCATCCGGCGGGAAATAAGATGGTTCTTCGTGTAAAACTTTCTGCTTTTTCGCAGAGGAATGTCTTTGTTTCTGCTGCTATATTACATTTTCCTTTTACCTTTTTACTTTTAACTTTAAATTCCATGCGCTCGTAGCTCAATGGATAGAGCATCGGCCTTCTAAGCCGAGGGTTCCGAGTTCGAGTCTCGGCGGGCGTACAGCATAAAACCCTAATTATTATGAAATTCCTTGAGAGGAGGAGATAGTAATATTAGGGCATTTTTAGGTATTTTCAGGTTATTTACCGTGCAATATCCTTGCACGAACCTTGCGCGGAATTAGCCTACACAAGAAAGAGTGTCAACAGCCTCTCGCAAATCTTCAACTACGATATGGGTGTATATCTCAGTTGTCTTTGTGCTGGTGTGCCCTAAGAGCTTGGCGATTTTAGAGAGGTGGATATTCTGCCTCACCATATCACTTGCGCATGTATGTCGCAAACAGTGCAGATGAAACTCTTTTTTAATTTCAGACTTTTTTAGGTATTTCCGAAAGAGGTGTGAGACCCAGGATGGACTATATTCGAAAGGTCGCGCCTTGGATTTTTCGAGTGCAATCACGACCTGCATCAACTCTAGATTCATTGGTATTGTTCGATCTCTTTTTGTTTTTGTATGACGAAATGTTATCCTCCTCTCTTTGAGATTAATATCTGCCCATTCGAGTTTCAGAGCCTCACTCCTTCTGCATCCAGTTAAAAGATAGAACATGAAAAGATTTTTATGTTCTTGTACAGCTATTGCGTCAAGGAACTGGAGCTTTTCCTCAGGTGACATGCACAGTGGATACTCGTTCTTTTTCGCTGAGGGGATTAGATGTTTCTGGGCAAAGGGATTATAGTATAGGTATTTAATTCCTGCCTTTTCAACTGCCCAATTGAATGCTGCCCGAATTGCTCTTAACTCGATACTCGCTGAGGTGCTATTTACTCTTTCAAGTTTATATTCTTTGTATTCTTGTGCGACTTTTTGGGTGATGGATAAAAGACTACAATCACCAGTGAAGTATAAGAGTCTTCTCAGTGAGTATTCGTCAGTTTGTATAGTCCTCTCAGCTCTACCGATTTTTTGTCTAAATGCCAAGTAGATCTCACAAAATTCAGACAATGTTATAGGCTCTACCTGCTCTAGAGGTTCAAGTCCTTTTTTGGTCCTGATAATATCTTCCTCAATCCTCAGTCTTACTTTCTCCGCTAACTTCAGATTCTTCGTCTCCGTTGATTTCATGCGGGATTTACCCTGATCCATGAAGGAAACATACCACGTGTAGGAGTTATTTCTATGGTAGCGTTTAAACAACGTCGCCATTTTTCCTCCTACGATGTTTTGTGATAAACTGAACGAACCGTGGCGTGCACTTCTGCTGCCACTTTCTGTCAAAGAGCGAACAAAACGCTGCTGTAGCCAAGTGTGGGTAACATTGAATATAACTATCACCTTGTGCCATTACAACAAGTATTGTTTCGATTTCTTTAGTTAGACAGTGGTTTCTCATTTCGGTTTATCCACTTATCTAGTCTTGATTTTCGGAAGCGGACTGATCCATCTACTTTATAGAAAGGTATTTCACGAGCTGATATTTTGTCGCGTATGGTAAACGGCGACAGTCTTAGATATACTGCCGCTTCTTCTACAGTCATGATTTCGCGCACTTCTGTAGAATTATCGCCTATCCGACGCAATTCGGCAAGCATATCCTCTAACAACTGTCTGATGTCCTTTTGCTGATTAGCCTCAAAATCACCTCTAGGCATTGATTGATTCTCTGTGGTGGTTTGTGTTGGGGGAGTCTGTGAAGTCTTCATTACGGGTAGATTACACTCGTTTACAGTCTGGTTTCAATTTTCTTATGAGTTCATTCTTATCGTTTGCTTTTTCAGCATCTTCGATGTCTCTTAAGATAAGTGCTAAGGTTTCCTTTGAAAGTATTTCAAGATCCAGTATATTCAGATCTTCCTTCTTGTTCGCATCATCCTCTACAGTTCGAATTTCTTGGTGCATACTGCCTGACCAATCCTTCGGATTACGGTTATGTAACCAGAGTTCACATGCTCTGATATCAGGTGCTAAGTATCTCTTTACTTTTGCTATCTTCTGAACAGTTGCCTTGCCGGATTTGTCTTGCGCAGCTATCGTTTTCGTTTCTTCATACTCAAAACCTTTGGCGCGCTGATACAAACTGTCTTCAATGACTGCGTCGGCTTCCATTTTTCCTGCACGAAAGGCATCATCGAATTCGGGGTATTGCTTTCGCCAATGATAGATGGTCTCTCGGGTCACCCCTAATGCTTCACCAATCTCTTCTGCGATGCAACCTTTTCGCATCAGCGTTTTCACGGTCAGAGGATGTGTGTGTCGGTACTTAGTCGGTCGTGCCATTTTTATTCGATCCCTCTACCTTGAGCGCCGGGACGGAATTGAACCGCCCTCATTCCCGGCTGGGTGCCAGGTGCATCGCCACTATGCTTCCGGCGCTTAGGCTGCTTAATCATTGCTTTCAGCGCTCTCGTCTTCAATTTGTTCAAGGCGTTCTAAAGCGAGTTCGCACATCGCTACGATAGCGACGGCGGAATTATATATATTCAGTCGTCCTTTAACTTCTACAACTGCGTCGAAAAAGGCATCGAACTGACTGCGTGGAGCCACAAATCGGGGGTGCTGTTTTGCCCTTTTTTGAATATTTTCAAACAGTTCTAAAAAGGCTTCCTTCTCGACTGGTAGAAATCCAAAGCTGACCTCCTCATATTTGACAGACGCTAGATTGAATGATCCAAGGTCTATCTCGCTGAAGTCGAAATCTTCTTCATTCAACCCGGAATACTTCTTCCAGTCAAGGTCGAGTTCATTGTAAAGTTCCAGCAACACGCCTGCATCGTCTTGACCTGTTATACTGTTATGACTTAGTTGGATGGCCACTTTCCGTTCAGGGTCAAGAGGTGTTAGAATAACGATGGCGTCAGCCTCGTCAATACCAGCTTCAATTGCCGCTTGTACACGGTGATTCCCACTGAGAACTTCCAAACGTCCCTCGTTATCGGGTGAACAAAGGGGGAGGGAAGTCAAACGACCATCATGCTTTAAATTCTCTACTAGATTACTGAATTGCCTCTCGGTCATGTAGCGCGCGTTCTTCTCAAGCAGCTTGAGTTCTTTCAGCTTAACCCGTCGAATTTCGGTTTTTAATTTTCCGCCCTTTTCGTTCTGATCCGGGTCCATATCGGTACCACCATTTATTGTAGATTTCTTGTGCAGTCAGGTCACTGACATCTGATTCATAGTTGAGTGCATAACGCGTTTCAGCACTCTGCGATTCCTTCCTCACAGTCAGGTTGAAGATTCCTCTATATTTCATACTGACTGGATGGTTCGAAAAAGCTGTAGTCATTATTGTTTTAGTCTTGGTGAGGCGCCTTATATCAATTTGTCTAACCACCGTCTTGGAGGTTGACAGCATTGCCACCATCTTAGAAAGCTTCGCTGCTCTGCTTATAGAGAAGTCAGACAACAGGTAAAGCTTGCCCTGAGAATTGAACTTATCCAAACTGAGGATCAATCCACCCACCAGCATGTCATCTACAAATACCGCAAAGTTCCACATGCCACCAACGTGCTTGATCTTATTCGACAGATTACAGTCTTTTAAAAAGTTCATCTCGTCAGGTTCAAAAGGAACGATCTTTACCGTACTCTCTTCATGGAGTTTCTCCACCTTTACTGGGATGTATTTGAACGGTTTTGATCTAGTCGGCACGCAAACCAGGCTCGACCGTTTGGTGTTAGTATATCCATAATGCGGGGCACGTCCTGCTTTAGTGAATTCCGTTGAGGGTGGATGGTCATCGAAAAGCTGATCTGAAATGATAAAAAATGGCGTGCCTGATGCATCGATCCAATCAATGATGCTTTCCAGATCCTTCGGGTCATATACTTCGTAACGTGGGGACTCCCAACTGATATTCTCGTCAATGAATTTGAATTGACGTTCATAGCCAGCTTTGAAGAAGGGAGGAAATCCAATGATCCCAGCACCTTCAGTTTGCATTGTATTTTGTACGTGGTCTCTCCAATCCCCCGCGAAATAGCTGCTGATTCGCATGTCTTGAATTGTACCAGTTATCTTTTCCGACTGCAAAGGAAGAAGCTTTTCAAAATTATCGATGAAATACTGAAAATGCTTCTGTGCGTAAAGATTGTTACCGACAAATCGACTCATCTGAAAGGCGAGGTGAACCGCAGCCACACGGTCAGCGAAGGCCATCTCAGGAAACTGTTCTTCGATGAAGGATAAACGATTGACGAAACGGATCTCAAACGGCTCACGCGTGGCAGAACGGCCGATGGTTGTCGAAAAAAGGCTGACATCATTCGAATGGATTTCCAAATGAGGAAATGTCATAGTCAGCAACCGCTCAAGACGAAATGTCCCTGAACAACATACAAAGCACTTCTCCCACTTTTGAAAATCGATCACTCGCAGGATCTGGTTGATACACTTCAATGGCATGACACCTTGAAACAAATGTCGCTCCTTTCCTAAAACATGTCGGTTTGATTTTCTTCGCCCAGAATCCAATATTTTGGTACAGGGCGTTTAACAACCTTGATATGCTTCATTTTAATACCTAAAAGCTCCAATTGTTTTCCTATAACGTAGTATCGATGACATAGGCTTGGTTCGCTCTCCATACACATCACGCAGGCAGTCTTGTCAACCTGGAACTCCTTCAGCCATTGGATACTACCATTTGAAATTTCACCCAGTCCACCAAGCTTCTTCCCCGCCCAAATGTAATTCAACCCACTTTCACTCAAGGCTTGGCTTAGAACCGGTCGGTTGAACGATTTATCCCTTGAGAATGGTTTTGTGCGTACATCGATTATGTGTGTGATCCCATACCTTTTCAGAATTTCTACCAACTCCAGAAAATTATGCCCTGCATAACCGATTGTGTAAAGCATCGCTGATCCTATTTTTATCCTATATGTAATATAATACGTAAGTCACTAATATACAAGTGTTTATTTTAATAGACTATATTTATATAATTGTTTTTACAGGATGTTACGAATTTTATTTATCATAAGAAGAGTTTTTTCACTCTTTGATATTAGATGCGTGCTTAAATAATACCCGTCGTTTATCGTATTGGTGTTAGAAAACTCATCCCTAAATCCGCCATAATTTTCATTTTAATTGCTTGCTAATCTTGCTAAAGTTGCTAATTCATTACCCTCATTAGCAGAATTAGCAGGATTAGCACAGTTGTAATGATGAAATCTCTATATCACCATTCTCTGGAAAAATAACTTCCCATGCTTCTTTACGCTGTTTGCCCTTCACCTTAGTACCCTCGGGTAGTCTCCTTAGCCACCCGTGTTCCTCAAGTATGCTCACAAGCGCTCTGGCTCCTTTGACGTCTCTAATCGAATTTGGACCCCTCTGATAAATATCAGATAATGAGATTTGAGACTCACTCTGTGAATGATGCAACCAGTCAAGTAATCTTTGTGCCTCGTTTAGGCGGGGCGATAGAAGACCTGTTCTGTGTAATCGGAGTGATTCATTTGCATAATATTTAGAAATTCGGCATCCTGACTCCATGAATGGTGATGGAACCTCATGAGACTCAATATTGTCAATCAGCGTTAATATCCCAGCTATCCGGGCTGCTTGTTCTGGCATCTTCCCCGCAAAACCTTTAATTTCTTCCAATCGACCACCATCTCCCATTTCGTTTTCAATTTCGTCATGAAATTTGATCCAGATCTGTCTTGATTCTGGACATAATTTTAACGCTGTTGGATTCAGAATATTACGACACCCTTCTTTTAGCGGTAATGGTCTGCTGAGTAAAGTATAGATAATTTGTTCAAATTGGTTTAATAAAAGGATTGCCCATTCAGGTGCTTCTTTGAATCTACGAGTCCCTGCCAGGCTTTCTGGTGCCGTAATTAACATTCGACTTAATAATCCGATATCCCTTAATTCTGCATCGTTAAAGAGTTTAGCCGCCACGCCTGGCTGAATCATGAGATGAAGTGCTAATCTGCGCCCGTCGAGTGAATAATTGCCATCTAATACCCGTGTCCTTTTCAAAGGATAACCATCCCATAATGCGTTTAATCCTGCGGCTGTAACTGATTTTCTTTCATCACGCATACTGTAACCTCCAAGCATTTGGGCACCTTCTGCTGAAAAAAGTCCTATTGATGGTAAACCGGATTTGTAGAGCTGAAGAAGAGCTTCGTAGGTCGGTTCCTGAACAATAAGATAGGGAAAGAGTGGACGTTCCGGTGGCTTCCCGAGTTTTGAAAGCTCTGAATCCAACTCGGCGATAGCATCTTTTGGGTTGTTTATTTTGCCTTTCCTCTTTTTAAGTATTTCGTTCTTGATTGTTTGATATACCTCATTAGTTCTTTCAAATTCCAATTCCTCTCTTCTATAATTGGCATCCAGCTCTTTTTCACGCCGGCAGATAGGTTTTAATACAAGCTCGTCAGCTGTTGATTTTCGATCAGAACTTTGAGCCACTGTGACTATAAACAGACTCAATGGTTTTTCGACTCCATTGCTTATAGGTAACACAATGTTGGCGAAACCTTGCACAGCAAGACTTGCAGTAGCGAGAACAGAACCAGTTGCGAGTGCTGTAGGGACCTGGACTACTTCACAGATTGCTTTTACAACCTCGGAAAGATGTTCCCCCAAATAATCGACCGGAAAAGGATCAGAAGGCTCTATTGGTCTCAAAAGGGGGCGTGGTTCCTCACAGATGTCAATCGTGCTATTTTCTCTGTCATAACTGCTCTTGATATCGAGTAATTGTTGGACCTTTGCCACTATTTTATCACTTAACAAGTCTGAAAGTCTGTCACTACCTGAAGTTGGTTCTCCTTCCTCAAGCTTATTATAGGAATCGGATAACGCACGAACGCGATCATCGACTTCAGGATCTCCTGCAGCCAAACAGATCCCTTGCATAAGCCTTGTTGCATTCTGCTCTTCCATATCAGCATGTGCCAGAAAACCACCAAATGCAAGTGCCAGATCATGTCTGCTTCCACTTTGCCAACGCTTTGCGACCAGACAAATCGCTACGAGTTCTTTGACGCTTTTTGACAGGTCACTATAAGTTTCTTCAGATGGTTCATTTGTCGACAATACCTCTTTGTCTGACCAGGTAACTATCTCACCGCTCGGATGTATGGTGGGAGGAAAAACAGTTTGAAGGCCATTAAGTTTCCCGTTTTTGTAATAGCTGAAGCGAAATTCAACAAGCACCTCACCGTCTTCCGGATCGGTGAATTTACTTGGCATTTGACCTACGAGATCTTTGACTTGATATAGATAGTGGGATAACGGTTTCGACTTCCTCCCGAATTTATACAGAGTTTTCGGCAGAATGGTTGACGCAGCAGCGATGGCTTCAACACAGTCCAAATCAATATCGATTAATCCCTCTGACCTTTCGCCTAAAATAATTCCCACACCCGGCTCAGGCCAGATATAATCATCTGTCAGATCAAAATTAGGCCAATCCGTCAATCGTGGTCTTTTACCACCTGATGGTATAGGAATTGGACTCCACTTGCGCTTAAGATAGTACCTCGCACATTTTTCTGCATGAGCGATTCTCTCGGTATTTGGGTTTTGGGTCGATTTGCTCTCGATATTATTACCCATCCTTGTTTAATTTATAATGCCACACAACGTAATTTAAATTTGCAAAACTGGACGAATTACTCTGTTGACAGTTTCTCGTAATTGCGGCAATGTCATTATTATATTCCTTAATATTGTCTGGCTATATCTTTACTTGTCTAAACTGAAAATATACCTGATGCAGATTTTGAATATTTTCTTCTGCTTGGTTGACAAATTCAATTTCTCAACATCAATTTTTCATATAACGATTTGCTAACCGGATATTATTGTTCACGCAAGAAAATATAAGAAACTCCTTAAATTGGCGTTTATATTTTCTGGGATTCATTTTAACGAATATATTGTAAACCAAAAAAGCACCCTCGCCTTGAGGGTGCCCTTGTTGATGTTGTCAGTATGAACTCAGTTCGATTCATTGCAACTGTTATTCTTATAATTTAAACATATTTGTAATATCCCCCCGTGCTCGGGGCAGTCAATTGTTATAACTTCTTTCTTAGGTAATCTACCAACTGCATCATAAAATTTCTGACGGCACCGTTTATTACCGGTCTTTAAGATTTCTTTCAGAATCAGAGTTAGTCGCCCCTGACCCCGTTCACCAATTATCCTTTTAGATATGCGGCGGTTTGGTGCATCAATTCCATATGCCTTAAGCACAGCCTCTATAAATAACCCAAGATGATCTAACATCTCAAAATTAAAATCGTATTTTATGGTATCATCACTATTCAGTGGTGAACAGAGAATATCGCAAAAGATCTCCACTAATTCCGGTATTAAGATATAATCACGAGCGAGTGTACTCGTTTTACGAATTCTGTTTTCAAGAAGCCTAATATCTTTTTTTAGAGGAAATTTCTCGCCATTCATATCAGAATTCAATCTCAAATAACTATAAGGGTCAAGATTGAGGAGCTTTGAACCGAAATATCTTTTAATCTCGGCAATCCTCACTTCAATCTCATCTCTTGGGAGAGGCTCATTCCCATCAATTAAGATACCAGTACCAAAAAATTCCTTTTGCTTAAATACTATGTCTAAAACTTCTTCATCACCAGAATAAATTAACTTAGAAAGGGCGCACACTTGATGATATGCTTTTTTAAGAAAGTCTTTAACGCGTGGGAGTCTATTAGCTTCCATCTGTTGCAGAGTATCGTATTCTTCTAAACAAAATTCGATCTTCTCGAGAACCTGCAATACCGGGATTTTTATCTTTCGCAACTTATTTGGATTATCTGGATTTTCCATATCTACTTCTTCTGAAGCATCCTCAAGAGTTTTAATAATTTCTTGAATTAAGTCTTTATCCTCGAGTGTTCTTCTTATGCATTTCTTCAATAGTTCCTCCATAGTTTTCTTTTTGCTATAAGATAGAGCTTAAAAATCCAATTGTCAAGTAAATGTCCCCTAGTACATCGAAAAAATGATGGATTAATATTTACAGTTGTCTACTATATATGTCAGTTATCCTTAATTTGTATAAAACAAAAAGCCGAAAACCAGGTCTATCAGCCTGGTATAACGGCTTTTTCTAAGCGTATTATTTTACTACCGATAATATCAATTTAAAGGACTAAACGGCGCTATCCAGATCTTCCAGTTGTTGAGCGACTTTTCCGGCGAGATCCATGCGGTTATCATCATAGCGCATCAGTACATTTGGATCAGCGTGTCTCGAAAATCTCTGAGCCTCCCTAATTCCCACTCCAGCATCCAGTGCGCTGGTAATCGCTAGATGGCGTATGCCATGAGGTCGTAGTTTTACGCCCGCTTTTTTACCGAGGTTGACGATTAGATGATAGATACCATCTCCGGTCAGCCGGTCACGAACACTCGGATCATGGTGCAGATTGACGAATAATGCGCCCTCATGGTTGCCTCTATAAGCTAGCCATTTACATATGGCTTCAAGTGTGCGTCGAGGAATCGTCAGAGGTTCTTCTTCAAGTCGCCCCTTACCGATTAGATACAGAACGCTTCGATCAAAGTCTATATCTTCGTAATTCAAGCTGGCAACTTCGCCGCGTCGAAGTCCCATATAGCGACATAAAAATAGGATTGCGACATCTCTGGCTGCTTTCTTTGGTTGCTGGTTCCGAGCTGCTGTGATAACCGCCCTGAAGCCGCCTTGACCCGGTCCGCGTGTGTCTCGATAGGCTTTGGACTTTAATCCCTGTACCTCCAGTTCCCAATGGATATAACCCAATGTGCGAGCTAATTTCACGACTGATCGTAATGCAGATAGCCGTCTGTTGATAGTCGATGGAGTCAGGTTTCGGTTTATCAAATCGACCTTATAACGGAGAGCCAATCCGTTCGCTCTCCCCAAATCCGAACCGATCAACTTGTTAAGCGCATCAATTGCATCAGGCAGCCCTGTGAACTGATGAAAATCCTCAATATCTCGTTGATATGCTTTCATCGTTTGAGGACTTTTTCCCGACAGAAATGATGTTAGCAATTCTTTATAATCAACGAAGGGCGGATGTTCAAGACGTGTTCTACAATGTTGATCAAGCGAAATGATGGCAGGAAGAGGTTTGGTCTGAAAGTTATGGAATTCAGTACGCATGGTGGTGTCAATGATGATAAAAATAGATATGTAAATAATATAATAAACAATATCTTAAAAAGCAATATAAAAGTATGAAAAGACGGGTAATAGATAGTTAGAATAGAAGATATTAATCGATAAGGAATGTCAATTAGTCATTTAAGAGGTGAGCAGAGTTACACAGGATTTTATAGGCAGTTGGAACAGGGGCGTTTACGTGAAGGCAATCCGCCATGGAGGATTGAGGTATTAAGAGCAACGGATCTTAATAAGGGTGAGTCATTGGTTAAGTATCTGATGTCCTAAATGTTCCACGACAACTGAAAACAAGCCAGTGTATTATAGATGAAACTCTCCCGGCCTTAAGGGTTATCTCCTCGATTAAGTCCCGGCAGTCGTTGCGAGTCGGCCCCATTTTATTGTATAAATCCGCTGAATTACACAATCTCGCCCCAGAACCAATAAAATACGCTACTATACCTTGGTGTTCTCGCTATAGAATAGAATAAAGATTTCGATCAAATATGCAGGGGAAATGACAACTTAGGTGGGACATACGGTGGGAAAATTGAATTCTGAGATGTTCTTGAGTTAGTATTGATTGGGGTGTATTATTTGTTATCATTGAAGTTATATAGAAGAATACAGATTTTGGCTCTTTGGGGTAACAACCCAGACTCACAGCTTGGATTTTGCCCCTCTCTTGGTCCAATAAGGTCTGATGGGGAACAGCCGAAGCGTTTCTGTTATTCGACCGCTTGAGAGATATTGTGCATTAATATCAGAAACGTGTTTTGGTCTTCTTCACATAGAGATTGCAGAACTCCAATACTGAATTTTATATACAGATCAAGAAGTTGTTGTTGCTCTTTTCTGCCTTTTTTTGATAATTCGACCTTCACAACTCGGCGATCTTCTTTCAACCACTCTCGCGTTACCAATTCTTTTCGCACTAATCGATCCACAATGTCGGTTACTGTACTTAATGCTATATCGAAATATTCGGCAATTCCCCGCATGTTGCTGGGACCATTCTGTCTCAGAAAGTTCAATACTCTTAATTCGCGTAGGTTACAGTCAGAACCAGAACGGGATTCGTCACACTTTAATGACTGAAACTTGTTGGTCAGTTTTAATAAAATATCTGTTAAATCTTTCGCCCTGTCCTCTAAACTCAACTTTTTAGGATCATTGTTCGGCAAGTATAAACCCGACTTAATTTATCATTGTTCAGATGCCTTATTTCCAGGAATGATTAATTTGATATCGTCGAGCGAAGTTCTATATATTTAATATAATCGAGTCAATGCTTAACGTTTTCGTTGGATTTTGACCTAGATAGGTCCCTTGACCTGGGAGGATCAAGCTGGGCCAACTTGCGTCTTTCAATTACGCCGAAGATCAGAAAAAAGGAGAACAGTATGATGGAAACCACCAGTCCAAATAGGCTATACAAAGTGAATTCCGCATGATGAAATCGGATGAGGGGGTTGTCCAAATACCAGACAATTATATTGGCGATTATCACAATCAACCGGACTTCAGTAGGACCCATTCCAGCGAATGATATCTTGAAAACGTCACGCGTTATTGTGACCAAATAAACAAGGATTGTTATGCTATAGTACGCAGAAATAAGCAACAAGGATACTTTCATGTCCAAAATAGAAGACAATCCCATACCGAAGCAGATCAGAAATATGGCGATGGTGTCGCTGTAATGATCTATAAAGAAACCATAGCGCTCGCGTTCGATGTGTCGCACTCTGGCTAAAGTACCGTCAAGACTGTCTGCCCACCAATGAACAATAAAGCCAAAATTAGCCAGCCAAATCCAATTTAAGCTGTAGTTCGTCAACCAATAAGACATACCGATTAGAAGAGCGGCAAACAACCCTAATATAGTCAAATGATCAGGCACAATCCACTCTGGCAAACGCGTGGCCATCCAGGGTAATACCCTACGTTCAAAGGGACCTAAGGAAATTCTGTTTATTCGCTCTTTATGTGTGCTTCTGTCTTGGGTCTCCACTTTTACCTCTTTTCTTGAAGATAACCTTCTCATTAAGCCAGAATTTAATGAAAGGACCCAGTATCATTCCAGCGACATTCGCTATCAAATAATATATATCCAGGAAGGTGGTCAATAGCCAAAGTACTGTGACATTTGCCACCAAATCAACAAGTCCTGTCATCAGGTTGTAGATTAACAGTTGCTTCAGGAACGGAGGAGGATGTTCACCATCCCTATCTCCCCATGTCCAATGTCTATGCCAAATGAAATTGTGAACGATGGCGATTTCGATGGACATCAAACTTGCTGGTATCAACGGAACCCCTAGAATTCCCTTAAAAAGATAGAGGCAGCCGGAATTGACCAGCATCCCCAACCATGCAACGAGATTGAATTTTGTTCCGCGTAAAAGGAGATGAATAACTGCTTTACCCTGCTGTTGTAGAATTCTCACCTTTATTATATTGGTTATGTAGTTCATCGAATCCGGTTATAACTCCAGAATCATAGTTCCCCAGGCGAGCCCGCCGCCAAATCCCACCAGCATAACGGTATCACCGGAGTTTAATCGTCCAGTCTCAAGAGCTTCGTCCAACGCGATGGGTATTGAAGCCGCAGAATTGTTACCATATTTATCGATTGTCACCATAAACTTGTCCATCGGCAGATTTAGTTCGTTAGCAATAGCTGATATGATTCTCAAATTCGCCTGATGGGGAATGATCAATTTGATGTCGCTAAGCGAAGTTTCATATTTTTCAAGGCACTTTAGCATAGCCGATGGCACAGTCTTAACTGCCCAGCGGAATATTTCCCGACCGTTCATCATAAATGATGATTTATTATTACCACCGGAATTTCCATTCATAAATTCTGCGCCAATAGGAATTGTCAACCAATCGGCAGGATATTGAGTGTCCATTCCCAAAAGGCGTCCTTTTATTCCCCTATTCGTTTCCTCAGGACAGATTAAAGCGCCACCGGCGCCGTCACCGAACAGAATAAAGTTTTTGGGATCTTCATGAGTTACGAAGCGGGTCAATGTATCTGCGACTATTACTAAGGCATATTTAACGGTATCTGCAAGAATAAACTGTTCCGCGACATTCAGCGAGAATATAAAACCTGAACAGGCGGCGTTCAGATCAAAAGCGAGAGCTTGAGACGCTCCTATTTTCTCCCGGACGATTGACGCAGTAGATGGCAGGAGACGATCAGGTGTAATCGTCGCCAGGATGATTAACTCTACCTCCGACGCCTCGATCCCGGACTTCGAAAGTGCTTCTAAAGCGGCATTTGCCGCTAAATCGGATGTGTTCTCATTGTCAGCAGCGATTCGCCGGGTCTTTATCCCCGTACGGGTCAAAATCCAGTCCTCATCAAGGCATATAGATTCAGCCAACTCAGCATTAGATAGAACCTTTTCTGGCAGGTAACTCCCTGTGCTGAGGATTCTCGCTCTTTTAATCGATTTTGTTCCTTTGTTTAACAATTTATCCCCTTTAAACAGATACTAATACTCCGTTGGTATTGGCTCAGAAAGAATAATTTACCTGTATGTAGATTTCATCATTTTTACTGAATTGCCCGAACTGAGTTGAGGAGTTGCCCTCAAGCAATAAGCCACCCATGACGATCTCAACATTATCTACAGGGTAATATGTCAGTTCCGGCCCACCGAAGTAAGCGGAATGGTTTCCGATGTCATCGAAATCTGCTATTTCGGCGGCGAAAGTTGCTCGCACCTTTAACTCTTCGTGGAAGAACTTCTTCTCAATAGCGACGAAGAAATAATCCTCCAGGTTATCAACACCGCGGTCGGTGAAAAAGCCGTGCAGGTACTGAGCATTGAGATATAATCCATTACGGAAAGTGTAGTCTCCACCGATGACATACTTGAAATAGGGTGCGTCATCCAAGACCAGCTGTTTTTGTGTCCCATTAGGCGAAGTTACGTTTGTGTATATCTTTTCTTCGGGGAAGAATACAGCCCCTTCAGCCCAGATCCCAATATCGCCGATGGTTCCAGCTATATCCATTCCGGCGATATGTTGTTTTGGGTATTCCAAGGTCAAATGAACATCCGTGGTTCCAAGCGTATCCACCGGGATGATTTCCGCTATTGTCGGCAACGCCCAGTCGTCCCGTCCGTAGACATAGGACAGAGACAAATCATAGCCAAGAAGCGTATTTTTAATTTTCAGCCCTAAGGTTGCCGAGTCCTGAGGGCGGTTTTCAGGTAAGATAATCTCGTCGTCCAAAGTTCGCAGGGTCAGTTCAGGGGGAAGAGGAAATGAAATAGGTGTCTCCCAGCTTGTAGACAGTGACCTTGCTGGCGTAAAGACTGGTATCGCAACTCCAGTTATGGTGAAGTCGCCGGGATAATAGTCAAACCGCAGCGACATCGTCGGAATTTTTCGTCCAAAATCGAGAATATCCTCCAAGTCGTCAGGATTCAGGTTGTCCACTACATTCAACTTGTCAGCCGTACCCCAAGTAACCCTCTGTTTTCCTATCCGTAGATCCAGGTTATCCAATAGCAGACCATATATATCGACATACGCCTCATACATCTCAAATCGCCAGGGTTGAATATTATCGCTGTTGTGAAGATGGGATGCTGTCTCCACATCAGGAAAGCCGGAATATCTGATCCGAGATTCAGAGTGAAATATTGCGTCCGCAGAGCGCATATCGAGCTTAATACCGAGTTGGGATTCGTTCCATGTATATCCGTCTTCGCCACCGGGTCTCCAGCGATTGTCCGTTCCTAAGAATCCACCGATTTCCGGACCAGCCAGGGTAGAAGATACCATAAATGTAAGGCTGATAAGAATTACAAGCTGAATTTTTCCATGATCCATCTATTTCCTCGTCTTTTTCTTTACCCGTTCTTAAATTATTCTGTGAAACACCAGGATGTCAGACATTAAAAACGTTTCAGGTAACGTTGTGTGAAGTGCTTATCCGGAATATTCTGATCATGCACTACATTTTTCAAGTCCATGATCGTTTTGTGCTTGTCTTGGACATTCTCCATCTCAATGTGTTGCGGAGTTAAATAACCGTCAATTCGCTTCGCATTTGTCTGGGTCATAATCTTTAGAAGCTGTCCTGAACGGGTGTAGAATTCCACTTTATCAGGCAGCATGGTCTCCTTGTTCGCCCACATAACCAATCTGCCGTAGTCGATTTCGGATTCCGGCTTCGGTACAAGTTCCAGGATATAATTCTGCTCTGTTTCTTCCCTGAGAGTAGGGTTGTAATTCTCAATATAATCGCTTTGAGCCATGTCGTCATAGGTGAAGTCGGTCCCCATGAAGTTTTCGTTCTTAACGTGGGAGGCAATGCGTCGAACTTTAGCGAAGGCAGGCATGTAGAGGTACATAAGATCATCTTCCAGTACCAGGAATCCGACACCTCGGACATCGGCTGGCGACAGAAAACGGATAAGTCGCTTATCCGGTCCTTTTTGCAGAATAGTAAGTTCTCTGGTTTTAATGTCCCCGGCTTTATCGATAAGTTGCATTGTCATGGTCAACTCGCGATCTTTTGGGGCGTTCAAAGTGTCTTCTACAGCCTGCAAAATTTGGACTGGTTCGACCGCTGAAACGGTGTAAGTGATGCCCGCCAGCAGCAGTATGCTAACTAGGATAGAACCACGACGAACTAACATTTTGACTCCTTTTCTTTTTGTTTATTTAAGCTTTCTAAAACTTCTCTGGCGGCTTTTTCCCCGGCTGCAATTGTTTCCGCAGCCTTGTGAAAGTCCCACGCTTGAAGATCTTCAACAGCAGGGTAAATGATAATATCAGGCGAGGTTGCTTCCAGACGCAAGTTGGTTATTTCACTCTCTGCAACTTTAATTGACTGCAAGAAAGTTTTGACTAAATTGAAATCATTTTCTGCCACCGTTTCCGCCTGATCATCATTGGTTTTTCCGGTGGTCAACTCATTGTCCGCGTGAAAGAATTGAGACAGACGATCAAGAATGGGGGATATTCTTTGAACACGCTTAAAGCGAGTGGGACCCTTCCTTTTTAAAACGACTGATGGTGGTGAGAGATGCTGGTTAAGCTGGCGCGGCCTGGTAAGCGGAACTGCAACAACAACAGATGCGCCCATGTTCTGCACCGCTTCCACGGGAATCGGATCGACCAGACCCCCGTCAACCAGAATTCTCTCTCTCCGCCGAACAGGCTTGAAGATGATCGGTATCGAAACACTGGCGCGTACGGCATCTGCCAGTCTTCCCTTGGTAATTATGACACGACTTCCCGTGACTAAATCAGCCGCGACGGCGCAAAAAGGCAGGTGAAGATCCTCGATCCGCATATCACCATATAGAGAATTAAGAAAATCCATAACCATACGGTCAGAGATAATAGCGCCTCTTGAAAATTTGGGCATAAAGAATCTCAATAGCCTTTTCCAATCAAGCTGGCGGGTAATCTCTTCCATCTCTTCGATGGAAATCCCTGCTGCATAAGCGCCTCCAATCAACGCTCCTATGCTGGTACCCGCCACATAGCCAACCCGAATTCCCGCCTCCTCCAGGGCTTTCAATACACCTATATGAGCCAATCCGCGGGCTGAACCGCTGCCAAGGGCGATCCCAACGGGTTGATTAATATCCCTTACTTTCATATTTTTATCTCGTATGTCCTGTATTTCTTGTAAATCTCCCCGCCAAGGGCGGCGTCAAAGCTGTTGATTTCGTCATTGTCTTCAAGATTCCAGGAAAGTTCACAACTCTGAAATCCATGACGAACCGCGGCTTTTTCGGTTTCGTAATACAACACCGCATGCAGACCAGCACTGCGGAATTCTTTAACTACCCCAAAAACAATCGCACGCAGACCTGTGATTTTTCTCCGGTAATAAGCGAATTTAGCCAGCCCCACTACACCAAGTTTCCCATTTAAATGTTTTAAGACCTGATTGTAGTCGGGTATAGTGATGCTGACACCAACGGGCTTACCCTTGATTTCCGCAAAAAGCACCAGATCGGGAACTGCCAGGGGCTTCAGTATTTTTACCATCTCATCCATCTCTGCATCGGTCATGGGAACGAAACCCCAGTTCTTTTCCCATGCATCATTGTATATTCTCTTAATGATTTTTACTTCATTTTCAAGTTTATTCATATTAAGAGGGCGTACAACTACACCGGTACGCTTGCGAACCAACTCAACGATTCGTTTCATTCGGTCGGGAATACCCTTTGTATTATCCTTGTAAAACGCGAACAAGTCTTTTACTTTACGAAATCCGATTGCCTCCATGTGTTCTAAGTAATAAGGCGGGTTGTAGGGCATCATTATCACTGGTGGGGAATCGAATCCTTCAAGTAAAAATCCACATTCGGCATTCATGGAGGGATTCATGGGGCCACGTAGCCGCTCCATTCCCCGCGCTCTTGCCCAATCTTTCACCGTATCTAACAACAGAGCCGCTGCATTAATGTCACGGACTGACTCGAAAAATCCGAAAAATGCCGTCTTTTCTTTATGGAACTGATTGTGATTATTATCAACAATCCCTGCCACCCTTCCAAGCACCCGCGAACTGTCAATACAGAGGAATCGTTCGATTTCCGCGTGTGCTAAGAATGGGTTACTCTCAGGATGGAATACCTTCTCCATTTCTCTTCGCAACGGAGGAACCCAGTTTGGATCGTTGCGATAGAGCTGAAATGGTAATTCAATGAAGGTATTAATCTCTTTCTTCGTTCTTACAGGTACAATTTTCATGATGATCTTCAAGAACTATAGGTCGCTTATTCACATTATGATTCTTCTCTACGAAGGTTTTGAATCCATTCATCTGGCGCATCATTTTTCCGGCGACCCGATCGAACTCGCCGATGAAGCGAGCTTTAGTCACAAGAATAAGCGCCGGTAATAAAGTGATTGCTCCAAGGGCGCTGGTGACCATTGTTGCAGCAATCAGGTAGCCGAATCTTTGCATAGGGACGATATTTCCAAGGACAAGTACCAAAAAGCCCATCATCACCGAGGCAGCGTTGATAAGGATCGCCTTGCCAGTCGTTTCCAATGTCACGCGTAGCGCTTCTTGTTCCGACCTCCCCGCCTGAAATTCCTTTTGAAAACGGGTCAGGAAGTGGATCGTGTAGTCAATCCCGATTCCTACGGCGACGCTCCCTATCAAAACACTGACGGTGTCCAAGGGAACGCCTAAGATGGACATAAAGATAAAGTTGCAGAGAATGGTTGTTGTGATAGGAGCCAATGCGATCAGACCTCCGGTAAAGGAGCGGAAGCGAAATGCGAGGAGAAGAAATATCAGGGTAAATGCCACAGTCAAGCTTAGAACCTGGCTTTTCAAGATGCTCAGGTCCAGATTTTTAAAGATTATCGGCATGCCGGTCTGTAAGGTAGTAAGCTCTACCCGTTCATGGTCAGCAAGTCCTACTGCTCCGGTGGAAGAAAACTTATCAGGAGGCAGACCTGTATAGTCTTCTACTAATGTCCAGATGTCTCCTTGTATATCTTTCTGGAAGGCAGATAATGCCGTTTCTGGCATATCGAATGTAATCTCCACTATTCTGTGTGTCAGATAGTCAACGATGGCTTGACGGCGGCCTTCATGAAGTATGCTTTGCAAAGCAAACGCTGCATACTCAACAGCTTCCGGATCATCAGCGTACATTGATGCTGGAATTCGCTGTCGCAATACGGAGTCTATCCCTGCTTCATTCGGTGTAGAATCAACGAACAAAGGTTTCAACCCCGAGATTACATCCTTGATAATGAAATCGGAATCAACCGGCAGGTCAGAAGCCTCGCTTTGGAAATAGGCGGCGATGGTTTGGTTGATTTTCTTCAGTTGTAGGGGAGATAGCTGTTGCACTTCGGGGGAATCTACCATTTTTAATACAGATAGAACCCTGTTGGTATCCAAATGCCCATTACCACGATATTTCGCATCAAGGATGATCATATCGGCGACGTCATTTATTCTCCACCGCTGAACTTCAGAGCGGATTGATTCGGGTAAGGTGGCGAGTTCCAGTTTGAATAGATCTCTCGGGACATCAGTTGCGAGATGCTGGTTGATGCTGTCAACCATCGCGATAATCCTGGTTGTGCTAACCGTACCGATCTTGGCTTGTATCATAGCCCGCGCATCATTATCAGCAACCAACTGATCCATTACCTTATTACCCTCAATAAAAACCCAAAGATTGGCTACTCCTTCGCGGGTATCCGGAATCGTACGACGACCATTCATCTGTTCGTTCAGTTCAGCAACCAAGTCGGCTACGGACTGGGGATCGTTGATGTCAGGGAGACTGCGGAGATACTTCTCGAAATTGAACATCTGCTTGAGGATCAGAGGGTCTTTAATGTCGCCGCTCACAAGTATTTGTACTGGTATAGCACCGCCAAAACTTTTTTCCATCATATCTTCAGCCTGCCGAATCTCGCTGTCGTGCTTGAAATACTCCACCATATTCACTTCCCGGTTTAACCGAGGAATGGTGAAGACGGCGGCAATTAGCACTAAAACACCCCCAAAGATGATCAACTTTTCATGAGCCAAAATGAGGTTGGCGAGTGTAATCATGAGTCGAGTGACCCAGTTTATTTGCTGACCCTTTGCATTGATTTTTGGCTTCCTGGCAGGGAGGTAGGCAAGAGCAACCGGTATAAAGATCAGCGACAGCGTCATAGCGAGAAGCACCCCTAATGAAGCAAAAACCCCAAACATTTTCATCATAGTTAAATAGGAAAAAATGAAAGCCAGAAAGCCCACCAATGTCGTTACCCCCGCAAATATAATAGGAAGAGCAATATCAGCTGTGGATTGTTGGATATGGTCAAGCTTGTCTTTATTAGACCCATTATTTTCCAAATAAGCGCTGAACAGATGAATACCGTAAGCGCTACCAATCGCTATAAGAAGTATCGGGATCGCCGCTGTGACAATCGTAAGGTCAATCCCCATCCAACCCATCAACCCCAGCACCCAGATGGTACTTATCAGTACTGTCCCCAGAGGCAGGAATACACCCCGAAGGCTGTGAAAACTCAAAAATAGCACCAAAACCACCAGCAGGCTGACAAGGGGGATGAGACGTCCTAAATCACTGGTGATGATATCGGTAAGGAAGACCATCTGAAAAGGGATCCCGGCATAATAGATAGTTTCTTCCCCTTCAGTGGATAAAACAATATCCTTCATTGCCCCGGCCACTTCGGTTTTGCTTGTTCCCTCTCGAACTCTTGCGATAATCAGAGCTATCCTTCCATCGTCAGAAACGAGGCTTCCACTGTACATATCCTTAGATAGTGTGTACTCGCGGAGTTTGTCAAGTTCCTCTATATCCTGGGGAATGTGACCCTTGGGGATTAGTTTTCCAACTTCTATCCCGTCTGGAATCTTTTTGATGTCGAGAATATCGGTCAGGCTTAAAACCTGGCTGATTTCGGGAAGGTCCTGAAATCGGATGGTGATAGAGTCGATCCTGGTCAGGGTGCGTGGATTGAAAACATCATCAGTTTCCAGGGCGACCATAGCCAGCGAGTTCCCCCCGAACTTTTCACCGACCTCACGAAACAGCACTACCACAGGATCATTTTGGGGCAAATAGTTCAGGATATCGCTGTCTATTTTAAGTTTGGTCAACTGATAGGCGAAGAAGACGGTTAATAGCACAATCCCGACAAGCAGGGGAAGCCGGAACTGAATAATCCATGCTGCCAATCTTTTCATTTGATCTTCCTTGTCATATTAGACGTTATTAGTTTTATCGTCATTCTAAGTGAAAAAAATTTAGTTTTTCTCTGAAATACCATTAAATAACACATCAAGAAGCAGGTCTACACCCTTCTCCAATTCCATGGGGCTCGCTTCGATCATCCAAGTTATCTCAAGACCCTTCACAGCGATAACTACGGCGTATGCAGTGAGCTTTGGATTAATTACATTTAATTCCCCTTTAGATATGCCGTCTTTAAGCACTTCAAAGACTATTTTTTGCTCTTCTTGTAGATATTTCTCCCTGACACCTTCAATCCGGGGCCAATATTCATCCACCGTTTCTCTGGTTACCTGATAAAAGTTGACAAGCTCGGAAATTTTACGCACCTTGGTAATGAGATAAGCCTTCATTTTCTCTTGAGGAGTGGATTCTTCCACAACTGCCTCTCGGACTGCTGTTATCAAGCTGGCACTTTCCTTTTCTACAACTTCAAGGAACAGGGCTTCTTTATCAGGGAAATACTTATAGAAAGTTCCCTTGGCGATCTTGGCTACGCGGATAATCTCATCCACAGTTGTCTTTCTAAGCCCAAAACGAGCGAAGAGTCGTTGAGCAGTGAGTATAATATTTTCCCGCTTTGCTTGACCCATCATAGAATCCTCGAGATTGTGAGAGGCAGAAGTTACCAAGTTATTTCATTCCACCTATGCACAGGTGGAGTACGTGCTTAGCAGTATAGATATAGTAGACGATTATGGTTTTATTGTACAAATATACGATATTTTTATTATAGAGTCAACACAAATTTCATCTTTTTTAAATCAATAAGCGCATTTAGAGAACTAATGCCCATAGACCCATCTCGTCTTTGGGCTCGTATGGGCCAGGTTTTATAATTCAAAAAGCGGCTGCAGATGCAATATTACAATCAAATATTCGGCAATTATTGGATGTCATTTAGTAGAATTAGAACTTGATATTTGATCTGTTGTGTTTTAATTTGAGATGTGGAGAGAGAAAGCCGGACTTAGATTATTAGTCCGGCTCTCAAATGCTACCTTGCAAAAACCTTGCACGTGGTACGTTTTAAGGCAATTTTACGCATGAATTTATCGGCCTTCTAAGCCGAGGGTTCCGAGTTCGAGTCTCGGCGGGCGTACAATGTAATCTACTGTTATACAATAAGACGCCCCAATTCCATGTCGTTTTTACACGACCGGTTTTGGGGCTTTTTTAGGTATTCTGTCGGAGTTCTAATCGAATTATTTATATACGTTGCACATTAGAACTTCGGTAAGTTCATAGGGTGGAAACTTTGCACTGAAAAGTAACGGTACAGTCGTTTAAGTTAGCGTTCCTCTGTCCACGTGTAACTCGTAAGCTTCACCGAGAACCTTCTCCATCTCCTCGCCGTTGAATGCACGGAGTGTCTCCGTGCGGACATTGCCCATCGAACCGAGAGCGAATGCCAGCGAGGCAGCCGCTTCATCGTCGGGTGCTTCGAACACATGGATGATGTCGAACCTGCCGGCAGTCCAGTAGGTTTCTTTTATGGTAATGCCTCTTTTCTTGGCGTTCTTGGCGAAACTATTAGCTCGCTTTCTGGTGTCCTTGAGGTTTCTGTACCCCTCCTGGGTAAAGGATACCAGGGAAATGTACATAGACATGCTCTTCCTCCTATATTTTAAAATTATGTTGATACCTTCTTATTTTTTCACTGATAAAGCGGCTCCAAAATCACACCTTAGCTTTTACACCCTTTTGGTCCAATAGGATTTGACGCCCCCCTGAAAGAGGAGTATTAATCGGCTTAAAGGTTTTAATTCGCAAGTCAGTAATTCAACACAGCATCAGCTTCAAGAATCTCCGTAACCACCCTGCCGGAAGCGACGGGTTTAGCAGATTTAACAAGCATATCTGTTGTAATCTGACGCTCCTTGATGCAGGGAGTACAAACCAGGATTTTTCCACCTAACTCTATGAAATCTTCGATTAGTTCCTTCAGAGGTGGCAGACCAGCGGCAAAAACGTGCTCATAACAGCCCTCCTTAGCCAGAGTCACTGCTGTTCCCTGCAGGATTATTACCGCTTCAACATCCATGGCTAAGGCGGCATTTCCAACTACATAAGGTAATGATGATCTCTCAGGGTCTTCGTTGCCATGAGTTGCGATGATAACGATCTTCTCGGTTTTTTCTTCGTCAGACACTAGATACTCCTATAATGTTAGCTTCCATGTTCAATCATGTATTTTTGTGTCATATTGTATTAGTTTGATCACAGTATGTTTCCACTAGATATTCAGAAATATCTTTAACTGAGACATTTCTTTTCATTGCGGCAGATCTGAGATTCACTAAACAGATAGGGCACATAGTTACAGAGTTATCCCCTGCTGAAGCAAGTTGTTCTATCCTTTTATCGGCAATTATACGAGCTTTGGTCGGGAAGAGCGACTCAACCGGACCTCCGCAGCAGTAGGTCATATTTTTTGTATTTATTGGTTCTATAATCTTTGCCCCTGCATTTTCAAGTAGTTGACGGGGTTGATCAATTATCCCTTCGTAGCGAGCATAGACACAGGAATCGTGAATAACTATTTCCTGTTCAAGGGTTTTCATTGGCTTCAGGCTGCTTTCAGCCAGAATTTCAAGATAGCTTTTTACTTCGAGTTGATAATCTTTTATAATCTCTGGATAAACGCTTTTCAACATGTTTGTAGTATGTGGATCAACCGTGATAACTTGTTCGATGTTGTGCTTTTTTAACCGTTCATATACTTTATGAGCATGCGCCTCGAAAACATCATTAATACCCTCATCATGCACCAATGCTCCCGCGTACATTTCTTTTCCATAAAGATAACCGAAATCCACACCGGCGACCTGGAGCAAACAAGCAATGTTGCGTAAAGTACTATCAAACTTTGCCCTCTCAGCAGCATTAGTCCAAGTCATAAAATGCGAAATATTAACTACTTTATTGACCATTCGCCCTACGCCATAAAAATTGCTGATCCAAGAATCTGCAAACTTAGAACTTATTTTTTCCATGGCGATGATGGACGGCATAAGCTGGTACATTAGACCAGTGTAAATAACTGTTTTCCCTCCCATGGGGATGTTAAGTCCTTTCGCCCAGTTGACCGAATTACGGCGAGATAATGGCAGCACGTTCCCACGCTTGATTAAATTATCTACAAGAATACCTAAAACGTGCTTTATTGGAACTGCCATTGCTTAACTCCTCCCGAGTTTAAAGATTTCCTGATTGATATACTGACGTATACACTTGATATTTTCCGCGATATGTACATTTGAAGGACAACTTTCCTCGCACATCTTGCAAAGAAGACATGAGAAGACGTTTTCGGTGTTCTCAATAACTTTACTTTCCAGTCCTAACATTACATGGCGAAACATCAGCCTGGGGAGCGTGTTAATTTCCATCGGACATAAGGCTGTACAAGTGCCGCAACTCATACATGCAGAGGCGTTAAATTTCCCTGAACAACTTATGTTCTTAATAAATTCCGTATTGACAATGGCCATGTCGTATCCTCATTGATTAAGTTGATATTTATAGTATCCTTCCTCATCCGGTTTTCCGGTTTCAACGATTGCGCCGTACCGCCACATCGTCGCCACCCATATCATAACCTCATGAGGAGGATGCTTTAATGTTTCGGCAATTTCTATTACCGTCCTGGGCCCATTGCGAAGCAGATTGATGATACTATCCCTTATCACCCTTTCATCCCGCATCACCTCGACAAGGTCACGTTTAATCTCAACTGTCATCAATTGGTCTCCTCATCTTTAACTAATGCTTCGATCATTGACTTGATCTGGGCATCAGTATAGCCTTCGAGATCGATTGCATCCTCAGGGCATACCGGGATGCACGCTCCGCCGCCCTTGCATAAAGAAGGAATAATGGAAGCGACCTCCTTGCCTTCGCAGAATATTTTCTCGATGGCATCGTAAGGACAGGCTTCCGTACACTTGTCGCACCATTTGCACTGTTCGGTGTTCACCCGGGCAATGAACGGCTCAAGATCGACATATCCCTTCATTAACAATGAAGCGCTTTTAGATACTCCCGACAATGCCGAAGCAACGCTCTCAGCCATTGTTTTTGGACCCTGAGCGGTTCCAACGATATACATCCCATCGATCACCGTTTCAACCGGTCTCAGCTTAGGATGAATCTCGTTATAGAACCCGTCCAGACCTATCGGGAGTTTAAGGATACTGGTAAGTTCATCATTTTCACGCGGTACCATACCGGTCACCAGAACCACTAAATCCGCATCTATTTCAACCTCTTCACCACCGATCAGCAGATCATTAACCATGACTCGCAGTTTATCGCCGATATACTCGACCTTTGGGAGGTCGTAATCATCGTACTTGATAAAAACCGACCCTTCTATACGCGCTTCTTCGTAGATTAACTCCTGCTTGCCGTATGTGCGCATATCGCGGTAAAGATGAAACTGGTTCAACCCGGCGTCCTTTTCACCCGCTAAGAGAGCCGTATGGACTGCAGATGTACAGCAATACCTCGAGCAGTACAGGTTTGAGCTTTCTTCGTCTTCGTCCTGCCGGCTCCCGACACAGTATATATATACGATATCGCGTATCTTGCGACCCTCGTAAAGTATTTCTCCATTAGAACCGTCCAGCAATTGCTTGAACTCAGGCAGCGTAATAACACCTTTCAGACCATAACCGAATTCTTCCTCCGCCGGTTGGTAGGGATCGAAACCGGTAGCCACGATAATTGCGCCCACGTCCAGGGAGATAGTCTCGTCGTTCCGGGTCTGTACTTTCACAGAGAAATCGCCAACTCTGCCACTTTTTTCTATCAACTTTGCTGATGTGAAAAGGGTGACATTCTCCCGCTGTTTCACTTCTCCCAGCAGTTTCTCTATTACTTCTTCACCGATCAGGTTTTGTGAGAACATCTTACCGAATTTGCCTGTCCACCCGCCTACTCTATCAGATTTTTCTACCAGGAACACAGCAAGACCGAGATCTGATAGAGTCAGCGCCGCCCTCAAACCAGAAACACCTGCACCAATGATCAACACTTTCGGTATTGTCTCAATCCTCATGTCGGTTAACGGGTCGCACAAGGCTGCTTTAGCGATGCCGGCTCGCACCAGATGGATCCCCTTTTCTGTAGCGCTCTGCATATCGCTGCGATGCGCCCAGGAGCACTGTTCTCTGAGGTTCACCTGCACGTATTGATATGGATTCAAACCTGAACGTTCAGCCATTGCCCTGAAGGTGAGAAGGTGCAATTTCGGTGAACATGAGGCTACAACGATACCATCGAGTCCTTCTTTCCTGATGTCTTCGATTATCTCCTGCTGAGCTGCATCAGAGCAAGCGAACATGGTGGTCTTTGCAATACTGACTCCCGGCTCTTTTTCAACTGCGTCGCGAACTTTGTCCACATCTACATAGTCGGAGATATTTCCACCGCAATGGCAGATAAAAACGCCGATTTTCCGGTCGGTACTCATCAAGCACTCCTCCTATTTCGCTCAATATAAGCCGCTGCCTGTGCCGCCGCCGAACCTGCATGCAGAATGCTGTCGGGGATGTCACGCGGCGCTGATGCCGTTCCGGCGACGAATACTCCGTCGATACTCGTCTTACCGGGATTGATATCCTCCTCAACCTCCTTAACATAAGCATAGTGATCAGCTTCGAGCTGATTGTCTTTAAACAGGCTCAACGCTTCTATGTTGGGTAAAAGCCCGACTGACAGTACCACCATATCATGTTCTGTTGTTTGCGGTCCTTCACCGCTTTCGATGTCCTCATAGTGCAACATCAGATTGCTGTTATCCAATTGCTCAATCTCGCTCACACGCCCTTTTACAAAGAAAGTGCCCATACCCTTCGCCTGCTGATAAAACTCCTCGTAACCTTTCCCAAAGGCACGGATATCAATATAGTAAATCGTTATATCCGCGAGCGGTGACGCTCCCATGGTAAGCTGAGCCTGTTTGATCGAGTACATACAGCATACACGTGAACAGAGTGGATTGTTTAAGGTATGGTCTCGGGAACCGGTGCAGAGCACAAAGGCGATATTATCCGGCATCTTACCGTCCGAAGGTCGAAGCACGGCGTTATAGGGTCTGGTCGGCGATAGGATACGATCCATCTGCATTGCCGTAACAACGTTTGGATAACGACCGTAACCATAGGACGTTTTAAGATGTGCGTCGAATAATTTGAAGCCCGTGGAGACAATAACAGAACTGATCTCGTGTGTCTGTTCTTCAGAGCGCATAGTAAAATTGATCGCATCTGCGGGACAAGCCTTTATGCACTCGTTGCACTCCGAACAGACACCACAATCAAGACAACGGTTTGCGCCGCTGCGAGCCTCCTCCTCGGAAATGCAGCATTCCACTTCTTTGAAATCCTGCTTCCTTTCGTCTGGTGGTAGTTCTCGCATAATGATCGGTTCCCGCCGCGAAATCGAACTCGACCGGCCGATTACTTCTTTCTTATCAACCGCCGGAAGTCTGCTGTCAAAGGTGATGCCGTCCAGTGATTCACCCTGCAAATACCGGTGGATGTAAAAAGCCGCCCTTTTCCCCTGACCGATAGCATTGACAATCATCGATGCCCCCGTTACGGCATCGCCTCCGGCAAACACAGACGGCATCGACGTTTCAAGAGTCTCTTCGTTGACCTTGATGGTTTCATCGCGGTTCTCTTCGAGTTCATCCTTAAATGACTCGGTGCAGGGGCGAAGTCCAATAGCCAGGATCACCAGATCAACCGGCAGTGTGAATTCCGAACCCTTCTTGGGGATCGGACGCCGTCTTCCGCTCTCATCAGGCTCGCCCAGTTGCATTGAGAGGACTTCTATTTTTGATAATTGTCCGTTCTCTCCTATAAAGCTTTTAGGGGTTTTTAGTACCTGAAGTTCTATGCCTTCATCCAGCGCCGCTTTAACTTCCCAGTCGTGCGCCGGCATCTCGTTTCTGCTGCGGCGGTACATGATTACAACGCTTTTAGCGCCCATACGAACCGCCATCCGAGCAGGATCAATGGCTGAATTACCGCCTCCGACAACGACGACCGTCTTACCAGAGAGATCCTTGATCGAACCTGTATTTGCTTCTGTGAGAAACTCCATACACTCCATCACACCGTTCAGGTCTTCGCCGGGCACTTTCATCTTCCAGGTTCGGTTAGTTCCTACTGCGAGGAAAACTGCATCAAACCCTTCATTCTTCAGGGCTTTCATGGAGGTAATGCGGGTTTTTGTCTTAATCTCTACGCCAAGAGCAGTGATATTTTTAATATCCCTGTCTACAATATCGTCAGGCAAACGATAAGCGGGGATACCGTAGCGCAGCATCCCGCCGGGTTGAGGTGCGCCTTCGAATATTGTAATCGGATAGCCCCGTTTGCCTAAATGATAAGCTGCCGATAGTCCCGCGGGACCGGAACCCACAATAGCAATCCTTTTATCGAAGAACTTCTCCGGTGGACCATATTCAGGTTCAGGATGATCTTTATAATACCGATCAACCATAAAACGTTTTATTGCCCGGATTGAAACCGCTCCCTCGAGATCACTTCTGGTACAGGAATCCTCACAGGGTGCGTAGCACGCTCTGGCGAGTGTGCCAGGCAGCGGAGCATCCTCCATATGTAGATGGAAGGCTTCCTCATATTTGCCTGACCTGACAAGCGAGACGTACCCGTGTGCTTTTACACCTGCTGGACAGGTGAACGAACATGGTGAAGATCCGGGACGTTCGATTATGGCTTTTTTAGGCACTGCTTGTGGATATAGGATATGCGCTGATCGGCTGGCAACAAGATCGTAGTTGAACGGATCTGAAATAGCTACGGTGCATGCCAGCTCACACTCACCGCAGCCGGTGCATGCGGCAAAATCCACAAATGTGGCTTCCTTTTTCAGTCTGACGATGAACCTGCCATCATCCATCCTGCTTATTTCGCGTATTTGACTGTAGGTTAACACCGTGATGCCGGGGTGATTGATGGTGGCAGCCATCTTAGGCGTGGAGATACAACTGGCACAATCCAACGTGGGGAAAACTTTACTCAGCAGGATCATCTTTCCGCCGATGCTCGCTTCCTTCTCCACCAATAGTACCTTATACCCCATATCGCCCAGGATCAGAGCCGACTCCATTCCCGCTATGCCGCCGCCAACGACGAGAATATCGTAGTTCATTGTAAATGCGCTTTCATGCAGAATCGAGTTTGAGTAAAGCTTCTTGGAATTTCTCCATATGTGAAACGAACGACTCGGCACATACGGAACAGATTGCCGCCATTTTTAACCGTCGCGGGTCAATGTCGTGCTTTTTAAGCAGCTCCTGTGTCATCGCAACGACCACGCCGGTACGGTCAGTACAGTCTGCAATATAAGCGCAATCTGTTCCATCTGCAGCGATGAAGACTCCATCGAATCCGGAATTTAAGGCATGCAATACCCAGCTTGGCTTGATACCGCTGGAACAGGGCACATTAATAACCTTGACAGCCGGATCATAGTGCATATGGGCGCTGCCTGCGAGATCGATACCTGGATCGGAGATATTATTCGTGGAGAAAGCGAGGATTTTGGGGCGGTTTTTTTCAGTCCCTCCGCTTGGATTCATCGGCTGCCCCTCCTGATAAACAACCGCCAATACCCGGCTTCTTCGATATTGCCCAGATATTCATGTTTAACCTTATTTGACCAAAGAGGAATATCATCGTTGGTACCCTCATCAGATGACAGTACCTCCATAATTCCGCCGTTCTTCGGTACTTTAGCCATGCCGCGTTTAGCTTCCAGCAGTGGACCGGGACAGGCGGTTCCTCTGGCGTCAATTACTTTATCAACCTTCAGGTTGTCAAGCTCTTCACTGTTCATTGTTACGTCTCCGGTTTGTAAATTAGGTTGTGTAAATTATCACAAATTCCTAAAAAAATGTTGCCGCCTCTCTAAGAAGGAGGCGACATGAGCACCGAGCAAAGCAACTCATCGCCTCCTGATAGTTATGAATTTGTAACTCGGGAATTACTTATACATTTCAGCGGACTTAACCACCGCGAGTAAATAGAACCTGGTCACAAGTCCAACAAGCTTGTCCTCTGAGAGGCTTGTCAGGATCTATGTCCTTATCACAAAGGTACATCACTCCGTCGTTGTCCACATAGACCTTCATTGGTCTGGCGCTGGGATGATAAACGCCATGTCCCAGTTTTGGTTTTTCCTCTTTCGCTTCCATCTTTCTTCCTCCTTCGGATAGATAAGAACTTTATTCTCGGCTTGCCATTGAAACTTTCGGTTATTAATTATAATCCCGACAAAGGCGGATTGCCTCCACTCGGTCCCGAACCAAAAAGATCAACCATCAATTGGTTGAGATCAGCATGTTTTGCTTCGATGATCAGACAATTGTTGTCAACTACACAAAGAATGTGCTTACCACCCCACATCAACCAACCGATCATTGGGGTCCATTCCATTCCGGTTTGCTGACCGAGGATCTGTGCTCTGGCGTTTAAGTTCTCCGTCTGTTCAGCATTCATCATGGCAATCTGCTGACGCGCATCTTCAGGAATATTTCCCAGTTTGCGGATAATCTTGCCTTCCGCGTCAAACTGCCCTACCGCCACAGCGCCAGGTAATTTCATCAATCTGTCTAAACCGATCATTTCTACATCCTCCTGGTTTTGTCCCTTTCTATTGTACATGATAAGCAATATACACGCCGATTTTCCATAAATTTGGCTCCCATTGTGGTAATATATTGATATTTAATGAGATAAACACTTAAAAGCGGGGGAGAATGCGACTGTTTTATGCTCAGGATTAAAAGATGGATTGCATATGCGCACGATACATAGACAGTATCGTGCGCATATGCAATTAGTCGGAGCTGGATTCAGATTCGGTATGGGAATTGGGAAAGGTTAGTCCTAATTTCTTGATCTTACGATACAAAGTCGAGGGATTGATATCCAGTTCCCGCGCTGTGTCCTGGCGGCTCCATCTGTTGCGTTGCAGCGCCGCGGTCAGGAACAGAGCCTCCATCTCCTTGATGTTGGAAGCAATTTCCACAGCAGGAATAGGACGCGTTTCATGGATGTAGGTTGGTAGGTGTTCAGGTTGGATAACACCGCCAGGGCATAAGACGAAAGCGTGTTCAATAATGTTTTCCAATTCACGCACATTGCCGGGGAAATCGAAATTCATCAAGATTTTCAACGCGTCAGCGGTAATGCTGGAAATATCCTTATTACGCAGATGATTGAATCTACCGATGAAATGATCGGTGAGCAAAGGAATATCGCTCATCCTTTCGCGTAGAGGCGGCATCTTGATCTTGATGACGTTAATGCGGTAATACAGGTCTTGTCGGAACCTCCCTAATTTCATTAATTCAAGCAAATCCTGATTGGTCGCTGCAATGATACGTACATCTGCTTTAATCGATTCTGTGCCTCCCAAAGGTTCATAGACATATTCCTGTAGCACTCGCAACAGCTTAACCTGCAAATTGGGTGAAATATCGCCAATTTCATCCAGAAATAGAGTGCCTCCTTCGGCTAAAGCAAAGCGCCCTTTTTTATCTTTTTTGGCATCGGTGAAAGCCCCCGCCTTATACCCGAAAAGTTCGGATTCAAGTAGGTTGTCAGGAATCGCTCCGCTATTGACCGTGACAATCGGCTTTCCACTTCTGGGGCTGGCGTTGTGAATTGCTCGTACAACCAACTCCTTTCCAGTTCCGCTTTCCCCTTCGATGAGAACCGTGGATTCACTTTGAGCTATGATAGGCAACAGATCGAAGATATCCTGCATCTTCTGGCTGCGTCCGATCATGTCCTCAAACATATAGCTGCTTTCCAGTTGTTTGCGCAGCGCCTCCACCTGGCTGAGGTCACGGAAGGTTTCAATTGCACCAGTAATTATTCCCTTTGAATCTTTCAACACCGCAGTGGAAATGCTGACAGGGACGGTTCGTCCTTCAATACAAGTGATTCGGATAAAGTGGTTGATCACCGACCTATTCGTTTCCAGAGTACGGCATAACTCACATTCTCCATCGGTAATTCCAAACACATCGAAGCATTTTCTTCCGATTGCATCATTCAGTTCAACGCCGGTGATTTTTTCGGCAGCCTTATTAAAGAAGGTAATTCTTTTATGACGATTGATCGCCATTACACCGTCGGAAATACTATTTATCATTGCCAGCAGTTCATTGTTAGTTATTTCCTGATTTTGCTTGGATCTTGAGGTCATGAGTAACCTTTGCTTCTAGTGACTTGGGCTTTATAAGAAATGCTTGGTCAAAACCTGTTGGATCGATTTATATAAAGCTAAAAGATTTTCTTAGCATTTGCAAGAGTTATAGGCTCCAACCCATTGTTGATGATTTTGCACTATTCAACTATTCTCTTACGCAATGTTTTTTCTTGTATCAGCCCTTCGGTTTTGAAATATCCTCATTGTTTGGTAAAACAATTTTTTGGCAAAAGCCAGTGACCTCTCCACCAGTAAAAAAATGATAGAAATCAAAAAAATATTATTACCATGGATAGTACCAACCTGGGGGCTTTTTCGTAAGTAAAGGAGGATTTTGTTTACCAGGATTGTCCCGAAAAATTATCTTGGAGGTGGGAAATAGGGTGGGAATTTTAATTTTTAAAGAGAAAAACAATGGCTCAGAATCGTCTCTAAGCCGTTGTTTCTTATATTGTAGCGGGGAGAGGATTTTTCCGAAGGGACGCCCTGCTCCTGCGGAGCATCGGTGGAACCTCTGTCCGCCGTACGGCGGATATGAACCCAACGAGCGTAAAACCCGTCCATAAAGAACGGGTTTTTGGTTCGTAGCGGGGAGAGGATTTTCCCGAAGAGACGCCTTGCTCCTGTGGAGCATCGGTGGAACCTCTGTCCGCCATGCGGCGGATATGAGCCCAACGAGCGTAAAAACCCGTCCAAGTAGAACGGGTTTATGCTTTGTAGCGGGGAGAGGATTTGAACCTCTGACCTTTGGGTTATGAGCCCAACGAGCTACCAGACTGCTCCACCCCGCGGTATATCAACAATTTACAAATATCTTTGATGCTTATCAAGTTATTTTCTAAATAATTACTTCGCCTCTTCAGTGTAATATATCCGTCATACCCTTGACCGTTTCATCTAACGCGATAGCCACGCCTTCGGAAACCCAGTGATTGTCAGATGGATGATAGACAATCACCGTCGAATTCAGGTAAGGCTGATAAAGATCTATCGTGGGTATGCCTTTTTTCAAAAGATCATCCTGCAGCCTGGGAAGGTAGTTATCATATTCGTCATCGTTGATAAACCCGTGATAGAGAGTGTACTTATCAGGTATGCTTAAAAAGACGAACTCGATATTGTACAGCGTCTTCAAGCTGTCGCTGATGGTCTTGATATTATCTGTGGTTCTATTGATAAGGCGGTCGTTATGATCGAAGTAAAAACTGGTCATTCTGTCGCCGAAATTACGCGACTCGAATAACATAGGCGGATCCAGCGAATACACTGGCGTCAGATCGGATATGATGCCAAACTTGTGAAAAAGCGTGGAATGCCACCCGTTTATGAAAGACTCTACGATCACGTTATTCTTAATGAAATAAGAATAGTTTTTCTCTGTGCCGACAAACCACCTCGTGCGGATTTTGGTGAGTATCGACTGTCTTTTAATATCTGCATTAATACCTTCATCGGTTCGCTCTATAGGTACAGGTCTGAGATCCGGGAATTTTGAGAAGTTTTTAATTATACCGCTTTCGCCTGTTTCAAATAATATAATCCTCTCCTTTTCCGTCCATCCAATACCGCTGCGATTCAACTCATGAAAAAGATCCGGCTTTATCTCCAACTGGAAAACCTTCTTATTCAATCTCTTGGATAGTTCGACGCCGAAATAGTGGTGCCCCGGACATTCACTTATAAAACTATCACCAATGAGTATAATATCACAACTGTCTATGTCGGTTCGATTGTAAGTTTCGGGAGGCTGTTTGGTGGGCTCCATCGGAATTTTGAAGACGTCAACTCTGCAGTTTTTATACAGGTTGCCGTAGGGTGTGCCGGAAAGTGTGAGCCAATCCATCAAATAGCCGTTCTTCGTTATTAAAAACAGAAATAGACAGACCATTCCCGTAAAATAGAGTAGAACCTTTAACGTAATTCCCTTTTGCATGCAACACTCTAAAACTGGAAGTAGATAAAGTCAATCGCCTGGAATTTTCCAAAAGCTGCGATACCTATTGCCACGAGGATATAGACAGAACGCCGCAGCCATTTCGATTCATTAGTGAGGAATTGATCTGTACCATGCCGCATCTGAATAATCTGGATTATATTTAAGAAGATAATGGTTCCGATGGCGATTAACATCTCGCTTTTGCCAAACGGAGCAAGAATGCCGCGCATCGAAAAATCGAAAACAAAAAATTGCTTCAAAGTGTATATAATATTAGCCATCGAACTGGACCTGAAAAAGACCAGCGCGATGAAATTCATGTGAAAAGTGACTATGATCTTGACGAACTCATGGAAATTGACAGATCGATCGATATGGAGTATATGTGTGACTTTTTTTCTTATCTGCAATGTGAAGGGTGATACTATCACATAGAAGCCAAGCAGGCTTCCCCACGCCACGAAATTCCAGTTCGCCCCATGCCATAATCCCGCCAGCGCGAAGACTATAAAGAGGTTAAACCGCCAGCGAAGCTTGGAACAGCGGCTGCCTCCCAGTGGAAAATAGAGGTAATCTCGAAACCACGACGTCATCGAAATGTGCCAGCGATCCCAAAACTCTGCCATCGAACGGGAAAAATAGGGCAGATTGAAGTTATTCATGATCCGGTACCCCATCAGCAGAGCCGTTCCTCTGGCGATATCCGAATAACCGGAGAAATCACAGTAAATCTGAAATGCAAAGAAGTAGGTGGCTAAGATGAGTGTTATACTGCCATATTCCCCCGGTGCGCCATAAACCTGGTTGATATAGACGGCTACGCGATCCGCAATGACTACCTTCTTGAAAAATCCCCAGAGCATCAATTTCAAGCCCTCAATGACGTTCTCATATTCAAATTTATGCTCTTCGCGCAACTGGGGCAAAAGACGGGTCGAACGTTCGATGGGACCGGCAACGAGCTGTGGAAAGAAAGAGACGTACAGCGCAAAAATACCGAAGTGTTTTTCCGATTCTCGCTTACCGCGATACATATCTATGCTGTAGCTCAGCGTCTGGAAGGTGTAGAATGATATGCCGACCGGCAGCAACACGTCAAAAGCGCCGACGTTGTAAAATATATTGAATGAATTTAAAACTACCCGTAGTGAATCATTGAAAAAATCCAGGTACTTAAATGAGAATAACAGCGCCAGATTGGTAAAAAGACTCAGAATCAAATAGGGTCGCCTCTTCTTTCGTTCACTAAGCTTCCCCATCTTAAGCCCGGCGTAGTAGTCAACTATAGTCGAAGCAAATATGAGGACGATGTACTCAGGTTTCCAGCACATGTAGAAATAGTAACTGGCGACCAGCAGCATCGACCACCGGAAGCGGTGAGGTATGGCAAAATAGAGAGATACGACGATGGGAAAGAATATCAGGAAGGAGAGTGAATTAAACAGCATATATTTTTACCGTTCCAACAGATTGAATTCGTCCTGTTTCGATCTCGTTATATCGAGTCCGTATTTGCAACGAATGGAGGATTATATGCTTCAATCCTCCCTTTACGTCTTGCTTTATTTTTAAAAAGTAAGCCAATATCTAAGTAAAGATAACCGTATAATATAAGAATCTGATATGCCATGATCAAGCGATTTTAGAGATAAATACACCGAAATCTCCTGCTTATTCCAGTTTTATTATCATTCTATCAGCTTCTAAATTAGCAAAGGGGCTGTCCCAAATCGAGTCATTGCGAGGAACGTAGTGACGTGGCAATCTCCTATATTACAAGCACTAAGAGATTACCACACTTCGTTCGTAATGACAGTTTATAGACTTTTGGGACAGCCCCTTCTCGGTTTCCCTAATTACCCTTGACCATCATCGCCACCTGCTGCGCTTCGCGGGCGTTATAATCAAATGCCAGCCGCTGATAATTCACCATATCGACTATGGTGCCGATCAAACATAACCCGCCCGTGAAGAAGTAGAGCAGTCCCATACCGATCTGATTGATGATAAAACGCTGGATGCCTGCAAATCCGACCAGCCCGATGCAGCCGGTAAGCAGAATTAATAACGGATCGCGGCGGCGGGTTCGATAAGCGTTGATAAATAGCTGCGCTTGATCATCATCCATATCTTCAATCAGCTTCTGGACGTAGATCGCTTCTTCTCCGTGAAGGTCCGGCATTAAATGAATGAGTTTCGCCATAATCATCTCCTGAATTTTATTTCCTTAATTTATCGTTTCTTTCATTGATTCTGGATAGGTGCGCGATAACGCATTTCTGACGAGAGAGATAATTCTTAGAACCAACACCACAAGCGCAAAACCGCCCAGCCAGTGCGCTGCTAATGATCTGGCAAATTCGCCGTGCAGCAGATACGAAATCGAATGCCCGAGTCCGCACCCCGGGCAGTGGTCAAATCCCAGGAACTTAAAAACGCAAAAACTGAAATGCTCCTCCCCGTCCGGATAGGTAAAAGCCAGAAACAGTAGCGCGGCTGTCCAGATAAATGCCTCTGGTCCTAAGCGTTTGACAAAAATCATGAGTTTAAACAAATAAGTTCTCCGCCTATTCAGTTCCATCTAACTTCTCGATAATTACGATTCGGATTCGGGTGCGCGTCGCTTTCAAAATTTCGCAGTGGTATTTGTCCAGTTTAATAATTTCGCCCTTTGAAGGAATCCTGCCCAGCAGATCAATCAGGTAACCGCCCAGGGTCTCGTATTCGCCTTCGGGAATATCCAGATCGAACTGGCGGTTGATTTCATCGACTTCCATTCTGGCGGATACCAGCAGCCGTCCATCCTCCATCCACTGCGCGGTCAACCGCGCGTGATCGTATTCGTCTTCAATCTCTCCGGTCAACTCTTCGATTAGGTCTTCAACGGTGATGATCCCGGCAGTGCCGCCCCATTCATCGACTATTATGGTGATTGACTGATGATTCGCTCGCAGCTCTCTGAATATCTCCCAGGCTTTGCTCTGTTCCGGCGAATAATTGATCGGTCTGATAATATCGGATAGTTCCTCCGGTTCATCGAAAAGATCTCGCGCAAACGCCACACCGACAATGTGATCGATATCTTCATTGTAAATCGGGATTTTAGAAAAGCCGCTCGAAAGAGCCGTCTGCCGCAGTTCTTCCAGCGACGCTGAAGATTCCAGCGCGATGATATCCGTCCTCGGCGTCATGACGTCGCGGGCGTTCAGTGAACGGAAATCGAGGATTTTCGATATATCTGACTTCCTGCGTGTCTTCAGTGATCCGTATTCGGCGCTTTCCCGTATCAGCGTTTCGAGATCATGCCTGGTAAAAAACGTCTTAACTTCAGACTGATTAAAACCGAAGAGACTCATAGCGAATTTACTGACCCAGTCACCGATCTTATTCAGAGGATAAAAGAGAACCAAGAAAAACCGCAGAATCGGCGCCGTCCAGAGCGACGCTGAATCGGCAAGATCACGTCCCAATGATTTGGGAATCACTTCTCCGAAAATCAGGATGACCAGCGTTCCGATGGGCGTGATCCACATAGAGGGCACGCCGCGCGCCACCAGATAAGCGGTTAAAATGGTCGCAAAAGCAATATTCGCTAAATTCGTGCCGACGAGAGTAGTCAGAATAAAACGGGAGGGATTCTTCATCAGCCAGACAGCGGATTTCGCCCCGGCGCGGCGCTTATGTAAGAATCCTTCGAGGCGGATGCGGTTGACGGAGAGAAAAACAGTTTCCGCTCCTGAGAAAAATCCACTTAATATTAGACACACTATGATCAGCCAGAATTCCATTTAATCAGCGCCTTCGAATATTTCCGGTCCAAAGCGGTCTAATAACGCCTTCCTGCAATCTTCAATCCGGCTGACCGGAACGGCAAAACGAATATGAGCATTTGTCCCGTATGAAATAGAACTGATTTCAGCTTGAAATTGGTTGGCGATGCCTTTGGCGGTATTGGCGTTGGCGGGCGATAAATTGACCGTAATGAAGCCTCTGTTCAGCACTGTTTTCGTTCCCGCGTTTAACAGCGCTTCTCTGGCGCATTCCCCGAATGCTCGAGCTAACCCTCCCTTACCCAGCTTCGTTCCTCCGAAATACCTGACAATGACCACCTGCGCGTTGAAAAGCGAGGCTGCCTGAATCTGCGCCAAGATGGAAGGTCCCGAAGTGCCGCGCGGTTCACCATCGTCCGACGAGCGCTCCTCTCCGCCGGCTAACCTGTAAGCGAACGGCTGGTGAGCAGCGTCATGATACTCTTTCCTGAGGTCAGCCCGCATCTTTTCTGCATCAGCATCACTGCTGACCGGCTGCGCGAAACCGAAGAAGCGGCTTCCTCTCTCCCGGTATTCAGCTCTGCCGGGCTTGGATATGGTTATAAATTCGTCTGGAGCTGGCATGGGAAGTTTGAAAAATAATATTATAGAGGTTTATAAAAGTAATTTTCAGCATTGCTATCAGGTAACACCACTTCGCCGCAAGACCTTAAAGAACACAAAATGTGATAAGAGCATATTACTCGTGAGCTATGAAAAATGTCTTTATAATTTACACCAGTCGCTTCAGCGACTTGACGCGAATGGCTGGGCACTGGATTTCAATCCAGTGTTATATGAAGTACCGTTTCTTTCTCTTCTCCTCTGCCCGTCGCGTCGGGTCCTTATGACCTGACGCCCACACAGGGTTATGTAAAAGCGCGAGATCGCGTAGCATCTTGCGAAAAGTGTGACGAAGTCACCTCATCTCCCCCACCCCCGGCGGGAATTTGCACTGCTGGTATTTCTCAACGTTACTGTCATCTACCGTGCAGATCAACCCCCCGAACTTGTAGCACTGTTCCTTGGGATCGGGAAAGCGCGCCTTAACGCAGTGCATGCAGATGAGGTCTGCCGTTTCTTTATTTTCTTTTGTTCCCATTTCTTGCGCTGCCATTGTATCCTCCGGCGACTAAGCGGACGTTCCCAGCGCCCACCAGTTCAGTCAATTTATCCAATAAGGTATCCCCAACTTTCAACTGAAAGTTCTCGGCAATATAGCGCTTCTGATCTCCATTACTGCCATGTAGACGAATGTACAGCGGAACCGTGCCCGGATGCTGCATACATAGCCGCTCGATCTTCTCCGCCAGATTCGGACTGCTCTTCTCGCGGTCGATCACCACTTCCAAACCCTCCGTCAGCCGTGCTCGCGCCGTTTCCAGCGCAAAAGCCTCCTCGGCGATCACTTTGACCGCCTCGTTTTCTCTGGTTGAAGTCCTTCCCTGTACGAGCAGCGCGGCATCCTTCCTGACTATCTCACCGAGCTTTTCCAAAGCGTCCGCAAAGAAGATCACTTCTATAGACGCGTTGTAATCCATCAGCGTAACGAATGCCATCAGCCGCCCCTTCTTATCGTTCAGCTTGCGCATCTCGCTGACGTATCCGACCAGCCGTATGGGACGGTTGTCGGCTACCTGATCCATTTCACTGAAGGGAAGATCGCAGAAATTCGCCACTTCAAGCCGATAAGGTTCCAATGGGTGCGTTGTTAAAAAAAAGCCCAAAGCCTCCTTTTCAAACATCTGCTTTTCAGAATCAGACCAGGGCTCAACTTGAGGCAGCCCGAGCCTGGCGACCGTTTCAGCTTCAGATCCACCGCCGCCGCCGAAGAGGGATTCTTGACCTCTGTTCCTCTCATCACGAATCTGCTGCCCATAACGAAGCACGTCGTCAAGCGCGGCTTTTAACTGAGCTCGGTGTCCTTCAAGGCAGTCGCAAGCGCCGGCGTGAATCAGGCTTTCAAGCGCTTTTCGATTGAACTTCTGACTTTCCACACGCTCGGTGATATCGTACATGGTGCGGAATTCACCGAACTCGTTCCTCGCTTCCAGCATCAGCTCGACGGCGCCTACGCCGACGTTCTTTACGGCAGCTAATCCGAAGCGGATAGCTCCATCTTTCACGATGAATTTGGCTTCACTTTTATTCACGTCCGGCGGCAGGATGTTGATTTTCAGACGGCGGCATTCGTCGATCAAGAGCACCACGCGGTCCGATTCTCCCATTTCCGACGTCAAACACGCTGCCATAAACTCGGCAGTATAATGAGCCTTCAGATAAGCGGTCTGATAAGCGAGCAGCGCGTAACCTGCGGCGTGGCTTTTATTGAACCCGTAAGAGGCGAAACGCTCTATCAGGTCATAGATTTCACCGGCTATCTTTGCATCGATGCCTTTCGACTCCGCGCCTTCCTGGAATTCGCCCTTCAGGCGCTGCATCTCCTTGATCTTCTTTTTACCCATCGCCCGGCGCAGAATGTCCGCCTTGCCCAAAGAAAACCCTGCAACATCGGAAGCGATCCGTATGACCTGCTCCTGATAGACAATAATGCCGTAAGTCTCTTCGAGGATCGGTTCCAACGCCGGATGCAGGTATGCTATCTTCTCCCTGCCGTGTTTCCTGGCAATATAGCTGTCGATCATCTGCATAGGACCGGGGCGGTAGAGCGCATTCATAGCGATCAGGTCTTCCAGTCTTTCGGGCTGAAGTTTCGCCAGGTTCTCCTTCATGCCGGAGCTTTCAAACTGGAAGACGCCTACCGTCCCCTTATCACCGAACAGCTCGAAGGTCTTGCCGTCATCAAGCGGTACAGCATCGATGTCAATGTCGATCCCTTTGTCATGCAGCATCGCCAGCGTGCTTTCGATGACGGTGAGTGTCCTTAAGCCTAAGAAATCCATCTTCAGCAATCCGACCGTGTCCAGCCATTTCATATCCCACTGAGTGGTCGTTTCACCGGTTTCCGCGGCTCTGAACAGCGGAACGTAATCGGTCAGCTTACCCGGAGCAATCACCACGCCCGCAGCGTGAGTCGAAGCATTCCTGTTCACACCTTCTAATACCCTGCTGATCTCAATCAGCTTCTGATAAACCGGGTTGGAATCGACCAGCGAACGGAATTCCGGCGCTTCGTCGAGCGCCCGTTCGAGAGTCATTCCGAGAGTCGGCGGGATCAGTTTAGCCAGACGATCAACTTCACTATAAGGAATCCCCGATACTCTGCCGACGTCGCGAACCACCGCCTTTGCCAGCATTTTGCCGAAGGTAATAATCTGTGTAACCGAATTAGAGCCGTATTTCTCGCGGACGTAATCTATCACTTCCGCGCGGCGGTTATCAGAAAAGTCAATGTCGATATCTGGAGGAGACACTCGTTCGGGATTCAGAAATCTCTCAAACAACAGATCATAACGCAGGGGATCGATATTGGTGATCCCGAGGCAGTAGGATGCCAGACTGCCAGCGGCGGAACCTCTACCTGGACCGACCGGAATCTTCTTGGAACGGGCAAAATCAATGAAGTCTTTCACAATCAGGAAATAACCTGAAAAGCCGAGATCCTGTATAATCTTTATCTCATGATCAAGCCTGGTGCGCGCCTCTTCTGTCGGTTCAGCATACCTCGAACGGAATCCTTCCTCGGCAAGTTTGGCAAAGTAGCCATCGATGCCTGCATCCTGGAATTCAAGCGGCACGGGGAATTCAGGGAAAAGCTGGCGTGAGAAATCGAGCTTAAGGTTACATTTGTCCGCTATCTCTTCGGTCGTTTTCAGCGCTTCCGGCAGATCCTTGAAAAGCGCCGCCATTTCCTGAGGTGTGCGCATATGGTAACCTGCGCCGGAGAACTTCATCCGCTGAGTTTCCTGCAGAGTCTTACCGGTCTGGATACACAGCAGGGCGTCGTGAGCTTCAGCATGTTCCTGCTTAAGGTAGTGAATGTCATTGGTCACGACCAGCTTGACGTCCATCTGTCTGCCGAGTTCAACCAGCGCCTTATTGGCGATTGCCTCTTCGTTGATGCCGTGATTCTGTATCTCGAAATAGAGGTCATCACCGAAGTTCTCCTTCAGCCTGCTGGCAATCTGATATGCCTCTTCGTCTCTACCCTGTATCAGCAGTTGTGGTATCTGCCCTTTAAGGCAGGCTGTTAAACAGATCAATCCGTCATGGTGTCTTTCCAGAAGTTCCCAGTCTATCCTTGGGCGGTAATAAAAACCGTCGAGATAACCGTGCGAACTCAATTTTATCAGGTTGCGGTATCCAATCTCGTTTTTGGCTAAAAGCACGATATGATAAGAGGTGTCGCGCATTCCGGCGGAGCTGCTGCGATCCTGACATCTGCCGGGCGCCATGTACAGTTCGCAGCCGATGATCGGTTTGATTTTGGCTTTCCGTGCCTGCTGGTAAAATTCAATAGCGCCGAAGAGATTGCCGTGATCGGTGAGCGCGATGGCGTCCATACCCATCTCTTTGGCTGAACTGATAAGGTCTTTTACCTTAGCGCTGCCGTCTAACAGCGAGAAATCTGAGTGATTATGGAGATGTACGAAGCTCATGAGGTCTGAGGTTAAGATAGGGGTTTTGTAAATCTATGTGCTTGATTATACAAGGATTGTGATATAGCAGTATCGACCTCTTTAATATAGATAGGTTAGAGGCAATAGTCAAGTAAAATTGCAGTGGGAGTGATTGACGGTGAGGTGGCCTGTCCGTGAAATTACTAGAATATTCTATATCGCGGTTTTATACGGTTTTAGCCGATTACATGGAGTACCGTTCTTGCTGAGCAGAAACCAGTCACAGTGCCAATAAAAAAGGGACTGTCCCAAAACAAAGCGTTTAAGTCATTGCGAGGAATCCGTCAGCCGACGGATGACGTGGCAATCTCATATTATACATACTCTTAAAGATTGCCCCACTTCGTTCTCAATGACAATAAATAGGCTTTTGGGACAGCCCCCTCTTTTCAACTTCTGTGTTTCACTTTAAGCCGGCTTATTTCTCCGCCCAGAGAGCCGCTAAGTGAACAACCGTCTCTGCCGCGTTTAGCAATGCCGATTTGGCAATCCACTCCTTGCGGGAATGGAAGAGCATACCGCCGGCAAAGATATTCGGGGTCGGGTGTCCCATAAGCGAGAGCTTCGAGCCGTCGGTGCCGCCGCGAATCGCTTTTTGATGAACTTCTATCCCTGCCATCTCAATAGCTTTACTCGCCAATTCGACGGATTCGGGATATTTTTCCATCACTACCCACATATTTTCGTACTGGTGCTTGAATTCGAGGTCGATTTTCAAACCGGGGTAGCGTACTTCAAAGTATTCGACTAATTTTGTCAAATAATCCATCCGCTTCTGATTCTTAGGAACTTCAAAGTCCCGAACGATCATTTTGATCAAGGCTTCTTCTTCTGAACCGGAAATGCTGGTAACATGGAAAAATCCTTCGCGCAGTTCGGTGTGCTCCGGGGTTTCATAATCGGGCATTGCTGCCAGGAAACGGGCGGCTGTAGTCGCTGCATTGATCATCTTATTCTTGGCAAAACCGGGATGCACGCTGATCCCCTTGAATTTTATTTCAGCGCCCCAGGCGTCGAAGCATTCTGCTTCCAATTCACCCGGTTCGCCGCCGTCTAAGGTGTAGCAGAACTTGGGCAGCTTATCGGTGTTGATCTTTGCCGTGCCCATTCCGATCTCCTCGTCGGGAGTGAAACAGATACGGATTTCGCCATGCTTCAATTCCGGGAATTTCTTGAATGCTGCTAAAGCTGCTATGATCTCGGCGATTCCCGATTTATCGTCAGCCCCCAGAAGCGTCTGACCGGAAGCGCTGATAATTGTGTCGCCGATGAAGTTCTTCAGTTCTGGTGAATCTTCCAGGGTAACTTTCAATTCGGGATCGTCAGGAAATGAGAGCGGTGATCCGTCATAATTCTCGCGGAAAAACGGTTTCACGTTTTCACCTGATACTGCGCCCGAAGTATCGACGTGAGCAGCCAGACCGATCGGTGTGCTGCCGGCGCCCGGGCTGGCGGGCAAAGTGGCATAGAGATAACAGTGCTCATCCAGATCCACGTCTTTAAGCCCCAGTTCATTCAACTCTGCTTCGAGAATGCGCTGCAGATCGAACTGGCGGTCAGACGAAGGCGTTGTTCCTGCCTTCGATTCATCGGACATAGTATGTACCTTTACGTAACGCAGGAAACGTGTTAAGGCTTCTTCCTGTAAAAAATCTCTGATTTCCGGTGATAATGACATGATTGGCTTCCTTTTTTCTATTTGTCAAATTTGAAATCCGATTGAATTTTTAGTAATATAAGGTAAATATTTTGCGAATGCAAGCGTTATTCCTGCAACGATATAAAAAGGGACTGTCCCAAAAGGGTTAATGTCATTCTGAGCAAGCCGAAGGCGCAGCGAAGAATCTCTTACTTATCTTTATTTTATGATTCTTTAAAAACTCTTCGTTTTACTCAGAGTGACTCTTTTGGGACAGCCCCTACAATTTTGGAAACCCGCTTCTACGCCACGGTAACGTCCTCACAGAGGAAGACGTCCTGTATTGCATGGAATAATGCAATGCCATCCTTCATCGGCTTCTGGAAAGCCTTCCTGCCGCTGATCAATCCCATGCCTCCAGCGCGTTTGTTGATAACCGCGGTTTTAACTGCGTCAGCCAGATCGTTATCGCCGGAAGCCCCGCCGGAATTGATTAGACCGATGCGCCCCATGTAGTTATTGAGCACCTGATAACGGCAGAGGTCTATAGGATGATCAGAGCAGAGGTCACTGTACATCTTTTCGTGGTATTTACCAAAGCTGCCGCCCGCTTTGTTCACGGCTTTGTAACCGCCGTTAAGTTCCGGCAGCTTCTGCTTGATAATATCAGCTCCGATGGTCGCGCCTAAGTGATTTGCCTGACCGGTCAAGTCGGCGGCTGTGTGATAATCCACGCCATCCACTTTGAAAGCTGAATTGCGGAGGTAACACCAGAGGACTGTCCCCATGCCCAGTTCATGCGCTAAAGCGAACGCTTCACTGATCTCTTCGATCTGCCGATTGCTCTCTTCGGATCCAAAATAGACCGTCGCTCCAATCGCGACCGCGCCCAGATCGTAAGCCTGTTCAACGTCGGCAAAGAGTATCTGGTCATGGGTATTGGGATAGGAGAGCAGTTCGTTGTGATTGATCTTGACGATGAAAGGGATCTTGTGTGCGTACTTTCTGGAAACGATGCTCAATACGCCCAGCGTCGAAGCGACGCCGTTGCAGCCCGCTTCTATCGCCAGTTTGACGATGTTTTCCGGATCGAAGTAGATGGGATTGGGCGCAAAGGATGCTCCACCGGAATGTTCGATTCCCTGATCGACCGGCAGGATCGACAGGTATCCGCTTTTCGCCAGTCTGCCGTGCGAAAACAGCCAGGAGAGGCTTTTCAACACCGGGATAGAACGGTCGGAACCTGCAAAAATTCGGTCTATCCAGTCTGGTCCCGGGATATGTATCTGATCTTTTGGTACTTTAGGCGCATTGAAATTCAGCAGATTATTAGCATCGCTTCCCAGGAGCTCGGTAATTTTATTGATGGTGGACATGACAGCCTCCAAATTATTAGTTTTTAACAAATCTATGGTATGAAAAGAAAATAGTCAAGGAATCTTAACAGGAATTAGGGGGCTCTTTGGACAGGGAGAAACGCGGTGATACACAACGAGTTAGGGATTGGTACATACCCTGGCGTTTAAGCCTGAAGTATTACCAGCTTAACTTTATTATTAGAATCATGAGTGATCTCGATCCCTAATCCCCATACCGTCGCCGCCGCTTCGATCAAGGTGATTTCATTTTGCAGAATATGACGGTCAGCTCTGACAATACTAAACAGATCTTTCAGGATTGAGGTAAGCGCTCTCGATTTTCTTTTATGCTTCTCTTTTATTCTCAAAGCGCATAAGAGAAAATGGTTAAGACGCTCGTTATCCACTTCAAACATATTGTATTTTCTCATCACCCGGGCGCGAATCTGCTGAAATTCCCCGGAAGACATCTTCGGAAACCTGCTATCCCAGATGCTTGTTATCGAATAAACTTCTTCATTGGAGAACTCCTTATCAGGTAGATGACCCATACAGATTAACATGTAAAGCAAATCATGATGATAGGTCCAGTCCTCTTCTTCGCGGAGCTTAAGGTGTGCATCACTATCTGTCTTTATTCCGCCGTTTAACAGCTCACTCTCTGCTTCTAATCGTGGATCTATATCGAGCCACCACGCCTTAACCGCCGCTTTTATGAGAGCGACCTCCTCTTCCCGCACTTCATGATCTGCATCTGCAATTTGAATCAAGTCAGTCATGACATGAACCAACTCTATCTCATTTCCGTTAAATACTGCTTTAAGATTGAATGCAGATTTAAGATATTGATCATATCGGGCTTGAAAGCTTGAGAGCGCCAGGTACTTCGCGGTGACTTCCTCCTTGATCTGTATGAAATCAGCATCTTCTATATCGCTGAGCCATTTCTTTGACCGCGAAATGATAACAGCAGCCTCTTTCTTATTGAGGTCGCGATCAGGCAGATGCCCGAGACAGATGAACATGTATAACAGGTCGTGTTTGAAACTCCAGTTCATTATATTTTTACCTTAGCTAAAGAAGTATCTATCCTTTCTTGGAAAGGCTGAAAGGGTGGGGCTGTCCCAAAGAAGGAATATTGAGTCATTGCGAGGAATCAGCCGTCCGGCTGATGACGTGGCAATCTCCTATTTTACAAGCACTAAGAGATTACCACACTTCGTTCGTGCCGTAGGCATCCCTATGGGATAATGACA
>JALGVT010000076.1 GCA_025774555.1 candidate division LCP-89 bacterium | reverse complement strand
GGTCGGAAGACGTTCTCAGCCAGCGGTTCGCACCAGTAATGATCGTTGCCGGTGCGGTTCACTAACGTTCCCACGCCGCCGATGCCGCCGTATCCCTGACCGTCGCCCCACAGCGTGTACTTATCATCGCCGCGGTTGTCGATGGCGACGCCGACGCCGAAGTAAGCTCCCCCCTGCCCTGACGTCCACATATCGTATTCGTCATTGCCGTCCATATCAGCTAACACACCGATACCCAGCATCGCCGCGCCCTGAGATAACCTCCTTGAGCGATAAACGTCGTCTCCTTCAAATCGCCGCACCCTGCGAGGGGAGATATTCGTCTTCGTTAAGATAAAGGTCATCGCCCTCCAGGTCGATGGCGAGGGAAATGGGAATATCAAGAGATGGTGTGGAACCGACTGCGCCGGTATATTCGTCATCTCCGCCGAAGTCGATCAGCAGCAACGCATCGGAATATGCGTGATCGTGATTCTTCGTCCCGGCGAGCACAATTCTGCCGATAGGCGTTTCCACGTTCAGGTTCTGGTTCTTCCAGTCGATCTCTTTTCTGTCCAGAAGCCCAAGCAGAGTATCTGACAACTGTTCGGATGATTCCAGCAGTTTATATCCTGCATAATAGATCGAGTTCATGTCGATATTTTTCGCGCAATCTTCAAGCTCCGGGTAGTATTCCAATCCGTCGAACTGCGTCTCGCCGAGATGACGGATGCGCCAGCATTTGACCGCGTCTTCGTAATCCACATTGCGCATCGCTATTTCGCGGAATTGATACGCTTGCAACAGGTGAAGCACTGTTTTCGCCACGGCTTTCTGGACGTCGATATGAATCGGATCGATAGCTGCGCGCAGGTCCCTTTCGATCAGCGGGAAATCGGACGCCTGCCCCATGGTGTTGAAACGATAGACATAACCGGTCTGCTCATAGATTGTTCTTATCGCCATCAGCAGCGGTTCATCTGCGTCTATTTCCGCCCAGAGAGAAGCGCTGTAATCCCGGAACTGAGCGGTGGCATTACGGATGCCACAGTAATATGTCACCTTCAGAAGCCCCTTACTGCCGCCCCGGTCGGAACCGTTCAGATAGTCAGGATGCAGGTAATCTTCCACCGACAGCGCCATGACACGCACGAAATCGTGAATCTGCTGCGGTTCTGCGAAGAGATCATCGAAAGCTAACAGCTTGTACGGGATATCTTGCGGATCGGGGTAGCGAGTCCAGTAGCCCTTAGGGGCAAATCCAAGATTCGATTCATCTATACCCAGTTGATCCATCATCACCTGCCAGGCGTCTTGAGCTTGCAGGTTGACGGCATTAATCAGGATACAGAGGAAAATCAGGGAATATTTTTTCATGGTGTTCTCCGGGGGGATGCTTAGGATATATCATAGGAATAGGGAATTGTCAATAGTAAATTTATACTAGGTAGTTTGAACGTGCAATAGAATCAACTAGCATTATGGCAGTGTGTAACTGATGATCATTACTTATTCATTCTGTAGATCAAAGTGTATGGGCTATTCGCAAGCTTTTCGCGCCTAATGGCTGCCTCTTTGAACGCCTTTGCACCCACATTTGACAAGCTGTAAATTGCAGCACCTGCTGTGACCACTTCACCACCCTTAAGAAGACTGAGAATGAACGTTGATATCGCCATCCATGCCTTTTCATCCGAGAATATCTGTGTCAAAAGTCTACTGAAAGCCTTAGCATCCATTTTGAGTAGTTCATCCAGATCGTTTAAAACTCTCGCTTTAACCATATCATTTACTCGCGGGATTAGTTTCTCGATGTTCTTTTCGGCAGAAAGATTCTCACTTAGCTCATAGCATTTATTCTTCAGTCGTTCTATTTCTTCTTGTCTTTCTGAAATCATCTCCCCAAGTAACTCGATTTTGGATGTATCTAGAGGATCAAGCACGGGGGATATTAACTGACGAAAGAATTCCCAAGCTATTACGTCAGTCTCTAATGCGCTATTGAAATGGTCATCCTTAATTCCAGATACCGGCATCGAACCGAGGAGTTTAATGAGATTTTGGTTACTCAGAAGGACAGTGGGGATGTCGTTCAGAAACGGCACACGAAACAGGTAGGATCTCACCAATAACTCCGAAAGAGTGTTATTTGAAAATAAGTCACAACAATACTCAAATATGGGTGTCCAATCGAAGTCCTTAATGAGATCATCGGAACTTTTAATTGATTGAGCTTGCTTTTTCCCGATCTCCGTCAATTTTGTATTCGTTAATTCACCATATCTTGTTTCGAGAATCTTTTCAAAGAATAAGTGTGAATAGAGTTCATCGCAAGCATGGAATGGATCAATTAGGGATGTAATTTCATTCAAGCTAAAGGTGGAAGACTCTAGCAGATCGTTAGCATCATTCCATGCATTTGTTCCACGCCCATAGGAAAGCATAATCGTTATAAACGAATCAGAATGGAGTGGTTCGATTAAATTATGTGTCTTGAATAGCGATGACCGAAACATGTGCCACATTTCAGAAAAATCGAGAAACGATTTCTTCCAAATAGGAGCCTTTTCTTCTAGAAACGGAAGAAAAGTTGAGGCGTCAACGCCAGATAAGTAACTCGATACAGATGGATGCAATGTTAAACCTATCTTCTCTTTATAAAAAAAGAGAAAAATTGCTCCGGAAATTTGACCCGGATTCCATAAACAATCGGGGAAAAAAAGTTTCATATATAATTTACCTAGAGCTAATCTAGCGGTTATGCAGCTGGCGACTGCATACCAGTTGCATTGCTTCACAGTAGACCCGACAGCACATTCAATGGTTTGCTACTCTTTAATCTTCCACGCCTTACTGAAAACTCTCTTAAACTTGATCGTTGTATCTACTAACCATTCGAATGCTGCATCCCAAGTTTCAGAATCATTAAAGGCGAAACCGTTGGCTATTAGAATTCTACTTGCCTTTTTGTTGGGAAGTTCAAACCAATCAAGGCGTTCACTCAGATTTAATTCATCCTCAATTGTTCCCCTGTTTGAATATAAAATCTGGTAAAGCTCCTTAGAATCAGGAATATACAATTCACAGCGCACTTTATTTTCCCTGGAATCCGCGACTAAGGAGACATGGCAATCTGATCGACCAACTGCAACATCAAACCAATGTTGTGGACGTGGCGTTCGAAGCTTCAGCTCAGGATGATTAGTTGCCGAGTATTCTTTGAATTGTTGCCAGAATTCAAGCTGCCTAATTTTGGTATCAGAAAGTTCTCCATCATGGGTGCTGGTCCGAACAGAGCGTTTCCATTCATTCGGACGAGAGATAACTGTAAATTTCGGTGCTGGAAGAGAATCTGCTATCTTCCATAGTTCGATTTTCACAAGAAAGAAATTGATCTGTTCATCTGTGTGTTCATTGAGCCAATCAACAGCCTGCAGATGTTCTTCTCTTACATCGCGGACGATCCAAATTATATATTCAGCATCTAATCCAGCCGCATAGGTAATAAGCTGTCCAAGGTGACCATGATCTGTCATTTCAAGCTGGTTTTCGATGATTATCTTGCGACCAGTATTCTCCTCTTCACCCAAGATATCAGCACTGAACCTTCCAACACTTGCCTCAGTTTGAGTTATCTGAATATCAATCCCTACCTCATCTGCTAAAAGCTCGATATTCTCTTCTTCGGCTAACCAGCGCGTGAAGTCTGTTGCTTCATTCTTCCAATAGTCACGTAATTCTGTACGAGCAAGTTTTCCTAGTTTCATATCATTTCCATAAAAAACCCATTATATAATGTCTAGTAGTTAACATCCAAATATAACCCCTTTCCAATTCCAAATCAACCTTAATTTAAGCGCAAATTCATACAAAAACCCGGCAGTTTCCCTCTGAGCAGTGGCTCTCTCTTGTTGCGCCGGGTGGTATGCTTCTAGACTCGAAGAGAACGAAGCATGCTTCAACAAGGGGTAGTTACCCCTTGCACAAGGGGACGCCGCGCACATCACTAACGCAAGGGGCTACAGCCCCTTGTTACGTTCTTCTCCTGTATTATAACATATACCAAACAATACTCTTGGCTTTCGAGTATATATGTTGTATATTGTATATATCAGTATCTATTCCATAATCGGGGTCGGAGGGTGGCCGGGACAGCTTTCCCGAAGGGGCCCCGACAAAGTCGGGGGATGTCCCGGTTACCAGAATCACCACAACTCTGGTGTATTAATTTCAATAGTATCTGCAATTCCCTCAGAATAGTATCTTGCACTCGACCATTTCCAATCCAAAGGTGACTGAACGAGTTGCTTTCTCACAGGATTCAAGTGCATATACTCCAAAGTATTATTATAAACTGTCTCTGAGAAGATATTTCGGTCGTATCCTCCTCCAGCCTGCCAGAAAACGCGTATCGTTCTGCTTCCTTTCGTCTTAAACAACTCGTAGTATATATCTGGGTAATAGTCCCTGAGGTGGTTTAAGGCATGATGGCTGAAGGATTGTTTGATTGCCTTCAATATAGCAGGGATGATAACATCTTTCTCTGGAAAGATCAATAAATGTACATGGTTAGGCATGACGATATAACCGTACAATTTGAAAAGCTCGCGTTTATGGGCGCGCTCCAGATGCTTCAAGAACAAAGAATACAGAAACTCATCCAGGAATAGCTTTGCATGCTTATAACATGAGAATGCAAGATAATGATAATGTGGAATTTCTGTATAATGCTTCATATACATTCTCCGGGACATCAAGCTGTCCCGGCCACCCCAATTTTGAATAGATACTTGCAACACCGGGACATCCCCCGACTTTGTCGGGGTCCCTTCGGGAAAGCTGTCCCGGCCACCCGGCCGTGATCATCTTTTTTACTGAATCCCGAACACCGAATCCTGAATCCCGGTTGAACGACAAATATGTCACCTATGACAAATATGTCGGCAACCATAATTCTTGTAATAACAATTAAATAATCATGAAAAACGACAAATATGTCGGAAATTCAAATTCCAAGCACGAACCAAACCAAATTTGTCGTTTTCGTGCGGAGCGATTCAAAAAACACAGCGCCCCCACCGTCAAATTTGTCGCCCGCCCGAATCTTCAAAAAATGCTATCCGCGGATAGATTCAACCTCCCGCGGGTTCAGAACCCGCGGGAGGTTTCTTCTATTCATGCCCGGATTTGAATCCGAACTCCTTGCCGTCAGTGGGCATGCCCTGCAGCTTGATTTCGCCGAAGCGCTCTTCGAAGCGTTCGACGTTTTCCTGCAAAGCCTTAGCGAAGCCTTTCAAGTGCTGCGGAGTCATGATAATGCGGGATTGCACCTTGGTTTTGGGGACTCCGGGCGTCACTCGTGCGAAATCGAGAACGAATTCAGCCGCGGTATGCGCGATCAGCACCAGATTGGCGTAGGTGCCTTCTCCGACCGCTTCATCTATGGCGATGTTGAGACGCTGTTGGGGCTGCTGTACTGGCTGCGGTTGTTTGGGGTTAGCCATTTTATCCTCTTTGATTTATTATAGAACGAATTGTCATGATTTTTCCGGGACCTCGAGCTGTCCCGGACACCCGTCGAGGCGGGCGAGCCCCCTTGATAAAAAAGGGGGGGCAAAAAAAGGCGCACCGCCGTGCGCCCTTAATATTTGAATCACAGATTCACACAGATTAAAGGATTGCACAGATTATTGTCGTGCTGTCAGGTCTCCGTACCTGAAAGTTCTATAGTCGTTGTTGTGTTGTTTTCCTGCTTTCCCTGGCGAGCGGGAATGAGTACCGGATGGACTTTTTCACCAGGATTTGCAGTATAAAGAAAAAAGTGATGAATTGCAAGTGAAATTCTTCAAAAGACCGGATTCCTGCTTGCGTTTGGCTTATTATTTAAGTATCTTTCATGTTTACGGACATCCTCAAGGTTGAATGATGAATTTGATACCAGTGAAAAATCGACTTGCGATGCTCCTCTGCGCCTGCTTAATGCCAATCTTAAGCCACGCTTCTGAAAGCACACGGACGTGGGTGTTTTTCAGTGATAAGGGCTATTCCGATGCGGCTGATTTATCAGAGGCGCTGCAACAGGAAGAGAAACTGCTGCTGCCGGCGACCAGAGCGAGACTTCAAAAAGTGCGGCAGCCGGGGCAGTTATTGACCGAGCGCGACCTGCCGGTATGCAAATCATATCTGCTCGAAATAGAGGCTTTAAGCGGTATAAAAGCACATGCCGTAATCAGATCGCTGAATGCGGCGAGCTTCGCATTTGATCAAAATCAAGTTGAAACCGTGAAGAGGCTAGCTTTTGTTCAGTCGGTGCGTCCGGTGATGGGATTTGCGTCGGGATACGAGGAGCCGGAGTGCGAACCGGATCCGAAGCAGGGTTACAGGACGCTGCAGGATTCGGCGGATTACGGTTACTCCTGGCTGCAGAACGCCATGGAAAACTTTCCCACAGCTCACGAAAACGGATATAATGGCGAGGGCGTATTGGTGGG
>JALGVT010000013.1 GCA_025774555.1 candidate division LCP-89 bacterium | reverse complement strand
CGGAGGCACGGTAAACCCCGTCCGGTGCAAGGCTAAATAGGCGAGGAATCCCCTTCGGGGGAGTGAGGCTGCCCGTCTCATTTGACTCGCGGGTGAGCCGCTTAGACAAATGGTTACCCACGACAGAATTCGGCTTATAAGCCGCCTCTGGATGAATTTTGTTATATAAGCGAGGACTAAGTCATGAAACTCATTACCCTAACCCTGCTAACTACCGCTCTGCTGGTGACGGCAGCATATGCACAGTTCAACGAATTAACCCTGGTGGGTGAATACCGTGGTGAAACCTCCCCTGATAACTTTGGCGGTGTGACCACTGCTGGAGATTTCGATGATGATGGTATGGAGGAGTTTGTTATTGGCGCTGGTTGCTGGAACCAGGCAACTGGAAAAAACTATTTCTACCAGTTTGATAGTGGCTGGCCGGTTGATCCGTACATGACGGTGCAAGGTGATAGTTTTAGTTTCATGTACGATCTAGCTGATGCGAATCTCGGAGATATAAATGGCGACGGAATTGTTGATCTTGGGATTCCTAATATCGATTCATATCATACGCTTGGCTATTTGGATATTTTTTGGGGTTCTGCAGATTTCGATACCATCCCGGATTTCGTTATTATACCTACAGAGCCAGTAGGCTATTCATTTGCTGGCGGAATAGATTCGGTTGGTGACGTGAACGGTGATGGATGGCAAGATATCATGTTACAAGCTGATTATGAAAATGAGGAAACAGTCTGGTTGGAAATCTACTTTGGCGGCGATATACTGGATAGCATCCCTGACTGGAGAATTGTTCCCTCAAGTTGGGCCGTGTCACCTTTGGGTGATGTCAATGATGACGGTTTTGCCGATATAATGGTCTTGGGCGGGAGCGTTACCCCCCATATTTACTTTGGTGGTGATCCCATGGATACCGAACCGGACATGTTCTTTTACGATGAAGCTTATAGTGGGCAGGGCGGCGGTGTCGGCGATGTTAACGGAGATGGTTATCCGGATATCTGCATGCCCATGAGATTACCTGACAGTACATGGGTTTGGGATTGCGTCTATTTCGGTGGTCCCGATCTGGATAATGTGCCTGATCTCTATCTTATTGATGTTTTCGGCGATCGCAACGCATCGCTATGGGGAATCAGCAGTGGTGACTTCAATGGTGATGGCATCAATGATATCCTCGGCACTTCGGGCTACTATGGCTGGTCCACCGTCCAGGTTCACCTCGGTGGTATTGGAATGAATCCGAATGTTGATGCATTCGTGTCTGGATCTCCATATGATGAATTCGGTCAGGAGTTAAGTTCCGGTGATATAGACGGTGACGGAGATGATGAGATCATAATTTCTGCAGCCGCCTGGCACGCCGACCAAGGCAGAGTTTTCCTCTATGAAGGTCCGGATGAATGGATAGACTACGGCTCACCTGTAGAACCGGAAGAACTGATCCGCCATCCAGGACACTTCAAGCTGTCTCAGAACTATCCCAATCCGTTCAATGCCAGCACATCTATTCATTTCGAGCTGGGAAAGCCATCTGCAGTAAATATGACCATATATGATATACAAGGCAATAAAGTAAGAAACATCATAGAAAACAAACAGATGCTGCCTGGCGGCTACAACGTCTCCTGGCGCGGCATTGATCAATATAACCAGCCCGTCTCCTCCGGGATCTATCTGTTGCAACTTCAGGTGGATCAGTTTACGGAGATAAAGAAGATGGTGCTGGTGAGATAACAATAAATGGGCGTCAGGTCACCGCTACGCTAAGGACCCGACGCAACTGGGAAGAAGATGGTGTTGGTGAGGTGACCGATTAGGTCATTGCGAGGAATCCCGACACTTCGGGATGACGAAGCAATCCCCATCGTCTTTAAAACAGGAGATTGCTTCGCTTCGCTCGCAATGACAATTATACCTTTTTTTACTAGCAGCTAACGGCTAACTGCTAAAAGCTACAAGGAGTTCATCATGCAAGAACCAACATTCGCATCCAAATTATCCGCAGCCACAATCACCATCGGCTTTGGACTGTTCATGGTATGGGGTACACTGACAGGCAGCGAATTCAATCGAGGGCTTTATTGCCCGCCAAATCTGCCGGGGGATAGTGCGCATTGGAATGTATTTTCGCAGTTGAACCAGAATACTGTCTGGAATTACCGCGGCGCATGGAATGCGGATAACAATGCAGACGTCTATGATTATCTCGACTTTTGTCAGAGGAACGGACTGAAATCAGTTCTTCGCAAGGGGGAATGGAACGTCAGCCATTCAAATCCTGCGGACAGAGTTCCATTTCTCGTGGAGCATTACTCATGCGGACAGCACGAGCAGTTCAGCGCAATCGTTAATTATGAGAATGCTATCGATGCTTTCAATGAAAGAGGAACACACTATTACCATTTTGAACAGGTGGTGGGAGATTCAGGTACTTTCCCTTATCAAGACACTTGGTATGTAAGCGCCAGTGGTGCCTATGACGCAGACACTATTTTGGTTGGTCCCTATCAAACCTGGAGCGGTGAAGAAGTAGATAATGGTATTTGGAACGGCCCCAAGCTGGACTGGCCCATCCACTATCAATACGATGAGTCAGGTAGAAGCTTCATGCACCGTATCAGGGCTATGGCTGATACTGTTGGACTGGATTCCAGTGATGTAATCTTTAAATTGTATGTTTACTACCGGCGTGCACATCCCGATACCAACAAGACCTATATATTGGAAGATTCACTGATTGCCGAAAAGTGGCAATTCTCAGGTATAGGGTTATCAAACTTTGACACACTGAGTTTTGAAACATCCGTTGATACATTGGATACTCTACTGGCATTCGCTTATGAACTCTACTGGCCCAAGAACTGCGATCTCTGGGTGGATTGGATAGAGTACATGGATATGGATCAGGCGTACTACCTTCACTATGATGTGACAACCCGTGATTCCACACTGGCGGCGATATGGGATGAGTGTGACAGTCTGGAATCACGCGACGAAATCATCGGCTGGGCGCAGTCTGATGAACCTCTGCGGTCATCTTTTTTCTCGCATAGATTAATCAACGACATGATGGCTGATTCAGGACTTCAAGTACCTCAGACTCCAACTTGCGGTTAAGGATTCTGGTGGATCCTGACAGTTTGAAAGTCGATTAATTCCAGAGGCGGCCAGGTGACCGCTCCCCTGATATAAATTTGAGGTAGCGCGGCAGCTTGCTGCCGCCAGCGGGGGCAAGCCCCCGCTCTACTGAAACCCGACAACACGGAAACAGGGGAGAGGAAAGTCCGAACACCACAGGGCAGGACGCCTGCGAAATGCAGGGCGCCGCGAGGCGATGGAAAGTGCAACAGAAAAGATACCGCCCCGCGACCTGTCGGGGTAAGGGTGAAATGGTCGGAGGCACGGTAAACCCCGTCCGGTGCAAGGCTAAATAGGCGAGGAATCCCCTTCGGGGGAGTGAGGCTGCCCGTCTCATTTGACTCGCGGGTGAGCCGCTTAGACAAATGGTCACCCACGACAGAATTCGGCTTATAAGCCGCCTCTGGATGAATTCTGTTATATAAGCGAGGACTAAGTCATGAAACTTATTGCCCTAACCATGCTGACTACCACTCTACTGACGGGGAGTGCATACGGTTCTGCTTCAAAGATAATTTGCGGTACTCAGCCAGGAGAAATCTACTTCGTCGGTCCGGTACCACATTATCAGATGTGGCCGGGGCTCTGGTATAGTTCCAATTATGGCACTACCCTTGAGTTACGAGATCAATCTCAATATGAGACCTATGGAGGTATCTGGGCAGATGCGGCAGATAGCAGTCTTTACAGATCTTATCAACCTCCCAATTCAAATCATGAAGAATTCAGCAGCAATGGCGGCAATGACTGGGTCATAGTTAATACCGAGAACGCAGATCAAGACCTATCCTATGCTTCAGGAGTCATCCCTGGTGAAGTATATAGAAGTGCTAACATTCAACCATTTTATCACATTTTGGAAAGAAGTACAAACAACGGCATCGAATATGTCCAGTGCAGTACCACAGGCTTCCCTGATACATTAGGGATTTACACCGCAGCCTTGGGAGCTGATCCGGGTGAAGTATATATCTGTAGCAACCACGGTTACCTCTATTACAGCGCCGACTATGGTGAGAATTTCAGTTTTCAGGGGGATGTTGGGGAAATTGCCGAGGTCCCCAATGAGTCTGTGTTGCTTAACGGGGCTGAACCGGGCGAAATCTATTTATTCTGGAGCAATTATTTTGATGAGAGAAAGATCTGGCGGTTTTCAGACTACGGGATAAGTGGTGAATTGCTATATACTTTCTACTATGGTATCGAATGGGCAACCTGCAGGTTTTCCACAAGCGGCCAACCGGGTGAAATCTATTTTTATGCGGTCAATTATCACCCTTACTCGGGAGGCGTCGTTCATATTCTTCACACCACCGACTACGGCCAGAACTGGGATTTTTATCAACACGATTTAACTCAAAATGCAATTGAATTAAAAATTCCGTCTGCGCCATCGCTTGAGCAAATAACCGTCTGGCCCAATCCGTTCAACGCCAGCACTTCCATTCATTTCGAATTAGGTAAACCATCGACCATAAGAATGACCGTTTACGACATTCGTGGGGATAGAGTCCGCCAGTTAATTACCGATAAAGAGTTAATCCCCGGCGGTTATAATGTTAGCTGGACAGCCATAAATGAAAACCGTCAACCTGTTGCATCTGGTATTTATCTGTTGGAAATGCAGGTGGATCAGTTTAAAGAGATTAAAAAGATGGTGCTGGTGAGGTAACAATAAATGGGCGTCAGGTCACCGCTACGCTAAAGACCCGACGCAACGGGCAAGGCACTGTTCTGTCATTCCGGGTCGTAGCCCCGACAACACAGCATACTATTTTATACAACCACAAAAGGAAAAACAGATGAAAAACGATTCGGGTATGGATGCTATTTTTCGTCCGAAATCCATCGCCATAGTGGGCGCATCCCGCAAGAAGGGATCGATCGGACGCAACATCATGCATAACCTGCTTGAATATGAATTCAACGGACCAATCTTTCCCGTCAATCCCGGCGCGGATGTTATTCACTCGATAAAATGCTACCCCACGGTCGAATCCATTCCGTATGAAGTGGATCTCGCTATTATAGTGGTGCCCAAGCAGTATGCCAATCAAGCCGTCGAGGATTGCGGTAAGAAAGGCGTCAAAGGCATTATCATGATCACCGCCGGATTTAAAGAGGTCGGCGGCGATGGGATCAAGTTAGAGGAAGAACTTGGCAGACTGATAAAGAAGTACAAAATGCGCTGCGTCGGTCCCAACTGTATGGGAATCATCAACACCGCGGAAGAGTATTCGTTAGATGCGACTTTTGCTCCGGCTTTTCCCTACCGCGGCAACATCGGTTTCCTGTCGCAATCCGGCGCGCTGGGGGCTGCCATTCTGGAACATGCCAGAGATCTGAATCTCGGTATATCGCAGTTCATTTCCGTCGGAAACAAGCTCGACGTTTCTGGTAACGACATAATCGAATACTGGGCAAAAGACGAAAACACAAAGGTAATCCTGCTCTATCTCGAGAGTTTCGGCAATCCGCGTAAATTCACGCAGTTTGCCCGTGAGATAGTCAAGGAAAAACCGATTATTGCGGTCAAATCAGGCCGCACCTGGGCGGGAGCGAAAGCCGCTTCATCTCATACCGGCGCGCTTGCCGGTCTGGACGTCGGCAGCCACGCGCTTTTTGAACAGTGCGGCGTCCTTCGAGTCAACACCGTCGAACGTCTCTTCGATCTGGCGCAGGCATTCGCCAAGCAACCGATCCCCAAGGGTAAGAGAGTTGCGGTGCTAACCAATGCCGGCGGTCCCGGCATCATGGCAACAGACGCAGTCGTCAGTGTCGGCATGGAGATGGCGACTCTCAGTAAAGGATCAGTCAACAAACTCCGTGAGTTTCTGTCGCCGGAAGCCAGTTTCTCGAATCCTCTGGATATGATCGCTTCTGCGAATGAAGAGGGGTATTATAAATCGTTGAAAATTATGCTTGATGACGATGGTATCGATGCTGTTATCGTCATCTTCGTCCATCCGGTTCATATCAACGCCAAGGGGATTGCTAAATCAATCATCGATGCCAGCGCCAAGCACGATGACAAGCCGGTGCTCTGTGTCTTCATGGGTAAGAAGGATGAAGATTCTGGTATTCCTGCGTTGCAGCGAGCCGGGTTGCCTACCTACCAGTTCCCCGAATCAGCGGCAATCGCTCTGGCGTCTATGGAGAAATATTACCGCATTAAAAACCGACCGGAAGGAAAAGTCAAGAGGTTTAAAAACATCGAGTATGAAGCAGCCAGTGCAGTATTTGATCGAGCCGTAAAAGATGGCAGAGAGCGTTTAACCGACCTTGAAGTCAACAAAGTGCTGAGGTGTTACGGTATCCCCATGCCGCCTTTTACTATTGTTAAATCCCTCGAAGAAGCAGTCAGGTTCACCGATCAGAAGAATTACCCTGTGGTCTTAAAGGTCAGTTCTGCTGAAGTGGTGCATAAATCTGACGTCGGCGGCGTCGAAGTCGATCTGCGCAACGAAGCGGAACTGGTGCGCGGATTTATGCGGATTCAAGAAAACATGAAAAAGCTGGATAAGCCGGTTAAGAATTACGAGATTATGATTCAGGAGATGTCCAAGGGCGGCAAGGAGCTTATTATCGGCACCAGCTACGATCCCTCATTTGGACCGCTGATCATGGTCGGTCTGGGCGGCATCTATGTGGAAATCATGAAAGACGTCAGTTTCCGCATCAACCCGATTACAGACCTCGACGCCAGGGAGATGATCACCGGTTTAAAGGGATACAGCTTACTTAAGGGCGTGCGCGGTGAAAAAGGCATAGATATAGATTATATAATTGAAATCCTGCAGCGCTTATCACAGATGATCGGCAATCATCCCTGCATCAGTGAAATGGACATGAATCCCTTTATGGTGTTCCCTGAAAAGGAGAAGTGTTTAGCACTGGATGCCCGTATCTCCCTCCATAAGGCAGAAGCAGTAGCTATGAAAGGTATCTTTAAAACGTCTAAGCCGAAGAAGAAATAGCATCCTACACGAGAAAGTTTAAATGAAAAAATACAAAACCACATGCAAGCAAAATGGGAAGTCAACGAATCGGCTGATCAGGATTTAGTTAAGTCCATCGCCAAACAAAAAAATCTCCCCGAAATAATAGCGCAGATTCTCGTAAATCGAGATATCGACACCTTTGAAGCTGTGGATCTCTTCTTCACTGGTAATACGGATGATCTTTACGATCCGTTCTTGATGAACGATATGGATGTTGCTGTGGATCGAGTGATATCCGCTCTTCAGAAACAGGATAAAATCATCATCCACGGGGATTATGACGTCGATGGGATAACAGCCGTGTCGATGCTCTATCTCTTCCTTCGCGATCTGGGCGGGCAAGTGCGCTATTATATTCCTGACAGACAGCAGGAAGGGTACGGTTTGTCAATCCAGGGGATTGAAGAATCGCATGCCTGGGGAGCAAAACTGATCATTTCAGTCGATTGCGGCATTACCTCGGTATCTGAAGTTGAACTGGCGGCAAAGCTCGGCATAGATACCATCATCTCCGACCACCATGAACCCGGAGCTACCTTACCGCAGGTTACCGCCGTTCTGGATCCGAAACGCTCGGACAGCACCTACCCCTTCAGCGAACTGGCGGGTGTCGGCGTAGCTTATAAGCTCGCCGAAGGCATCCGGCGGAAGATGAAACTGGATCGGTCTTACCTTGAACGCTACCTGGATCTCGTTGCTATTGGATCTGCAGCCGACATAGTTCCTCTGGTTAATGAAAACAGAATCCTGGTAAAAGAAGGACTCGAAAGGTTGAACCGCGACGGCAATCGCGGCATTCGCGCTCTGGTGGATGTTGCCGGTTTCAGATCGGGTGAAATCGCCGTCGGAAACATTGTCTTTGGTCTGGCGCCGAGGATTAACGCTGTTGGGCGTCTGGGTTCCGCTATGCGAGCCGCACTGCTTCTGACTACGCGGGACTACCACAAGGCGGTCTCAGTTGCCGGCGAGCTGGAGCGGGAGAATAAACGCCGCAAAGAAATAGACAACAAAACCTTAAATGAAGCTCTCGAGAAGATCGAGCGCGAATACAAGCCTGACCGTGATAATGTTATCGTCCTGTCCAGAGAGAACTGGCACTCCGGGGTCATTGGAATAGTAGCTTCGAGAATTGTCGAAAAGCACTACAGACCTACTATAATGATAACCATTGAAAATGGGATCGGTAAAGGTTCGGCTCGTTCGGTTCCCGGTTTCGATCTCTTCAGCGCCATTCGTGAATGCTCAGATCTACTCGAACAGTATGGTGGGCACAAGTACGCCGCCGGTCTGACTATCAGAGCAGAGAACATCGAACTGTTCAAAGAGCGGTTTAACGAGCAAGCTACCAAGCGATTAAAGCCCTCTGATCTCGTTCCCAAACTCAGGATAGACGCGGAGATCAACCTGGATCAGATTACTCCTGACATCGTGAAATACCTGCGTGATTTTGCGCCTTATGGGCCTAAGAATATGAAACCCAATTTCTCCAGTTACGGCTTAGAGATCGTCGGTATGTCGCGGCTCGTTGGACAGAACCACCTCAAGTTCAAAGTGCGCCAACCTTCTTCTGGAAGTTACGTTTTCGATGCGATCGGATTCAACCTCGGACATCTTCTGCCCGTCGCTGAAAGCGGGTATGGTGTGGACATGGTTTACAACATCGAAGAGAATAAATGGAACAATCAGGTTAATATTCAGCTTTGTGCCAAAGACCTGAGATAGATTTGTAGAAACATTTAACAGCAAAATACACAAACGTATCCATCAAACAAATGGAGGAATTTATGCCGGATGTTTATGTAGTTTCTGGCGGTGTGTCAAAATTTGCCAAGGCTAGACCCGACAGAACCTTTCAGCCGATGGTTAAGGAAGCCTATGACTACCTCTTGGATGACATCGGTCTGGATTTTACACAAGCTGTAGAATTAGTTGACGGGACAACCTCATCCTACTTCTCCGATCACTTCGGTCGTCAGTTAATGGGCGGCGCCATGGCTACCGACTATCTCGGGATGTGCCCCAAACATAATAAGCGCATCGAGGGTGGCGGAGCCACCGGTGGTCTCAATTTCCAGGCTGGCTGGGAAGGCGTAGCTTCAGGACGCTTTGATATCGTATTAACCTACGGCTGGGAGACGATGTCTCATGTCAATACCTGGAAGGGTAATGAGTTCATCGCCTTAGCGTCAGATGTCAGCTTCGACTACCCGGTCGGCGGCTTCTATTCGGGTTACTACGCGATGATGGTGACGCGCCATATGAAAGAGTTCGGCACTACCGTAGAACAGTTGGCGCTCGTCTCGGTGAAGAACCACAACAATGCCTTTCACAATCCTTACGCTCAGAAGCGAAAACGGATCACGATCGAGGACGTGCGCAATTCCACGATGGTTGCTTGGCCGTTGACGCTCCTGGATATTTGTGTGATGAGTGACGGCGCTGCGGCAGTGCTCTTCGCAAATGAAGAGGGAATCAACAAGCTGGAAAAGGCGACCGGCAGAAGCATGAAACCGACCAAAGTAATCGGTGTCGGCGGTGGTATGGACGCTATGCGTATGGCAGATCGTCCGCATGGCGACGTCATCCTGCTTCCGCATGAAAAAGCCGAGGATTACAAAGATTTGAAGTACCCCGGAGTCCACTCCTTCCGTTCAGGGCGTAATGCCAGTAAAGAAGCATATAAGATGGCAGGCATCACGGATCCCATTAACGAACTCGACTTTGTAGAACTCCATGACGCTTATACCTCTTCAGAGATACAGACCTACGAAGACATGGGTCTCTGTAAGTACGGTGAAGGCGGTGGTTTCGTCGAAAGAGGCGCGCCGTTTATGCCCGGCGTTGATTATGGCTATGATCTCCCCGAGCAGGGAAAGATCCCCGTCAATCCGTCCGGTGGACTGATTGCATGCGGGCATCCAGTCGGCGCTACCGGCTTGATGCAGGCAGTTTTTGGTCACTGGCAATGCCAGGGCACTATCGCCGATCACTTTGGCGATCCCACTTTGCAGATCAAAGACGCCAAGCGCGGCGCTATTCACAGCCACGCCGGCACCGGTACTTATGTCACAGTGTCCATTCTGGAGAAAGGATTTTAATCATGGCAGAAAAGAAAAACTACTATAAAATTCCTGAGACTGACGACGGAACGATTCTGTTCAATGTGCCTTTCCCGGAGGACTTGAAACAGCTCAAAGATATGGCTCCCATACTGATAAAGCAGCCTTATCATATTGATTATCTGCACAGCTACGGTCAGGATTCACCCTTTTTCGCAGGTCTGGCAAACGGGAAACTGCTGAGCAATAAATGTCCCAAGTGCGGATATACTTACGGAACGCCGCGCATGCACTGCATGTACTGCGGAACGGAATGTGACTGGTTTGAGCTACCGCGTGAAGGATACATCCACTGCTTTACGGTGTGTCACTTCGGCAGTGAAGAGTTTCTGCCCGAAACCCCATTCATCCTGATTCTGGTAGAATGGCCCGAGGTCGATACGCTCTTCTTAGCCAGATTGGTTGACGTCGATCCGGCTGACGCCAGCATCGACTGGGTCGGCATGAAAGTCAGAGCGCAGTTCAAGCGTTTATCCAAATTCAAACCGACGGACGTTTATTTCGTCCCGGCTTAGAATTGAACGGAGTCAAAATACAGGAGTCCGGGGGGTAATGCCCCCGGGATTCCTTGCATGAAACTTGAAAAAGAGCTTTCGCCTCACGCACAGGCAGCGCTTGAACAGATTGATAAATGTACCTCCTGCGGACTATGCAAAGAGGTCTGCCCGGTATTTGCTCTCTCGCTGCGTGAAGCGGAGAGCCCCCGTGGGAAATTGAATCTGCTGAATTCTCTTCTGAACGGCGGACTGAATTCAACAGCGGTGGGCGTTGATATATTCAATCGTTGTCTGCTCTGTTACGCTTGTCAGGACGCCTGCCCGGCGGGAGTTCAAACCGAGCGGGTCTGGATTGCCGCTCGAGAGATATTGGCTGATCAAGTGGGACGCCCGCTGGCGAAGTCGTTTTTTCTTAAGCGAATACTGCCCAGTCCGCGCCTCTGGAATTTGGCATTCAATATCGGGCGCAGGCTTCCCGGAAGAGGTGAATCGATCAAGCTCAATAAGCGGGTTCTACCGAAACCCGCAGGCAATCGGATTGACGATCTCCTGCCGGAAGAACTGCTGCCAGAAGGCGAGCCGGTCGGAACCGTTGCCTACTTTCCCGGATGTATGTTGACGGAGGTGTTTCCGCATGTTGGCGTTAAAGCGGCGGAAATCCTGCAGCGCCTCGGTTATCGCGTCATCACACCGCGGGAACGTTCCTGCTGTGGTGCGCCAGCTTTTAATAACGGCGATTTGGCTACCGGCAGAAGGTTAGCGCTGCGCAACATTGAGCTTTTTTCGAGAATGGACGTGGATGCGGTTATTTCACCTGATGCTACCTGCGGCGGCGCGTTTCATCATGAATATGATCTACTCTTTCCAACTGGATCAAGTATGAGGAGTGCGTATCTCGAACTCAGGGAAAAAGTGAAGGACTTTGGTGATTTTATTCTGGATCGGCTGGATAGCGGGTCGGACGTCAAGTTCAGGAACGTCGAGCGTCGGATTACCATACACGACTCCTGTCACCTGAATCATCTGCAGAAGAAAGCGGACGTGCCGCGACGGCTGTTGTCGAAAATACCCGGAATTGAAATCGCCGAAAGTCCACTCAGCGACGTATGCTGCGGATTTGGAGGCTCATATTCTATTTATTTCCCCGGAGAATCACAAGCAATTTCCAAACGTAATCTGGAAAACTTTCAGGCGGAAGATGGAGGCATTATTTGCGTCGGTTCACCCGGCTGCCTCTGGAGGTTGCGCAGTGAAGCTGCCGTAATGGCTCTCAATGTCCAGATTGTACATTATCTGGAGGTGATATGGGAATCACTTTTGGGGGCAGAAAAAGAGTTCAATCTTGTCACTCAGAATAATGCTGATATTAGTGATAAATCCCATTCGACGGAAGATCTATTCAATAATACCAACACACAGTAGGTTCTTTGAAATCATTTAAAATAAAGCTATGATATCAAGATTCGGCAGTTTCCTGAGCAGGTTATCCGAAAGGTTCGTTCCTGATCCTTTCATCTTTGCTCTGCTCCTGACGCTGCTGACGATGGTTTTGGGTGTGGCGTTGACCTCCAGTTCACCCGGCATGATGATCTCCTTCTGGATGGGAGGATTCTGGGACCTGCTCTCTTTCGGAATGCAGATGGCGCTGATTCTGGTTACTGGAGGAGTTCTGGCTCAGTCGCCCCCGGTACGCAGGATGATCAAATTGATCGCTGGATTGCCCCAAAGCTCGTCAATGGCGATTGTCCTGGTCAGTCTTGCGGCAATGTCAGCCGCTCTGATCAACTGGGGTTTGGGTCTGATTGTGGGCGCGCTGCTGGCGAAGGAGACAGCGCAATCGTTGAAATTGCGGAACATTCCGCATCACTATCCCTTAATAGGCGCCGCAGGATACACCGGACTTTTGATATGGCACGGAGGTTTATCGGGATCAGCGCCTCTGACTGTTGCCACGCAGGATCACTTTCTCGTAGATTTTATCGGTGTGATCCCGGTTAGTTCTACCTTATTCAGTCCGTTGAATCTCATGATGGCGCTGGTTTTTCTGATAGCTGTGCCGCTTTTTCTACGAGGAATGCTGCCCCGAAATCCTCAGAGTTGGATTGAAGTGAAAACGCCCGCGGACAGCGTTTTCGATGAGGACAATGAAGATGCTCCTTCCACACCTGCACGCAGCCTGGAACGGAGCCGTATTTTAACAGTAGTCATCTGTGCGTTAGCATTGGGTTATATTGCCGTTCACTTTGTTCAGAAAGGTTTGTCCGGTCTCAATCTGAACACGATGAACATTGCCTTTTTATTTCTCGGATTTCTTTTCTTCATGCGTCCCGATAGATATGTCAAGGCTGTCGGGGAAGCTGTCAAAGGGACTTCTGGCATTATTCTTCAATTTCCATTTTATGCCGGTATCATGGGCATGATGCGCGAATCCGGCTTGGTTGAGGTTTTTTCCAATGCCTTAGTCAGTGCATCCAATGACATTACTTTTCCGGTATTGACTTTTTTTTCAGCGGGTCTCGTCAATCTGTTCGTCCCTTCGGGAGGAGGACAGTGGGCGGTGCAGGGACCTATCCTGATCGAGGCGGCGTCGCAGCTTCAGGTAACTGTGCCGAAGACTGTCATGGCGCTCTCCTACGGCGATCAATGGACCAATATGCTGCAGCCCTTCTGGGCGCTGCCCCTGCTGGGTATCACTGGATTAAAAGCAAATCAGATCATCGGTTACACTGCCGCCCTGATGTTTCTGGTCATGCCGTTGATAATACTCGGGTTGATCGTACTTTGAAATACACAATAAAATTTGGAGGAGTTATGAAGGCTATAAATTTAATCATCATTTGCGGGACTCTGATAATTACTTGTGGGTGTGTACCACAAAATCAGACAACACTTCCACAGAAAATTGAAGATACCAAATTCTATGATGCCAGCTTTGATGAGACATGGGCAGCATTAATAGAGACTCTTTCTGATATGACATTACCAATCGAGTCGATCGAAAAGGAAAGTGGTCTCATAACAACAAGATTCGTAAATTTTGCCGATGGTATAAATGCTGATAATTCCATTAAGCAAGTTGCCACTCGTCCTTCAGTTTTTCTTGGGACATGGAATAGTGGAAGGTACACCTTGAATATATTTGTTGCTGATAAGGGGGAATTAGGTACGAGAATCAAGGTGTCAGCACATATAGAAGCTTATGAGAATAATGTAACAAATAAATGGTACGTATGTAAGTCATTGGGCGTTCTCGAAAAGAGGATATTCAAAGCGATCAAAGAAATTATATAATAAATAGAGTTGTGTTCCCGCTTTGAAGGGGCTAAAAAACCTGAACCGCAGATTGCGAGGATTACGCTGATTTCGCAGATTACAGTGGCGCTGTGTTGAAGGGGCTGGTTGTCGGATTTCGGGGAATCCGACCTACAAAAACTGGATTCCTGCCTTCGCAGGAATGACAAAATGTGTGTATTTCAACAGTCATGAAATACTATAGTTACCAAAAAACGAAGTTCATTTATAAATAATTCATAAATCAATCATATATCAATCGGAGGCTGAATGAACAAGGTTTTATCTTCGGCTGAGGAAGCTCTAAAGCTCGTCAAAGTGTGTGATGGAGACAGGATCATGCTGGGCGGCTTCGGACTTTGCGGTATCCCGGAAAATCTAATCGAAGCGCTGCGTAAGAGCGGCGTGAAGGATATCACCTGCATATCCAATAATGCGGGTGTCGATGATTTCGGGCTGGGGCGTCTCCTGGATACGCGCCAGATCAAAAAGATGGTTTCCACCTACGTCGGTGAAAACGCTATCTTCGAACGACAGTTTCTGGACGGAGAATTGGAAGTGGAGTTCGTTCCGCAGGGAACATTTGCCGAGAGGCTGCGCGCCGGCGGCGCAGGAATTCCTGCATTTTTTACGCCGACTGGCGTCGGCACGCCCATCGCAGAGGGCAAAGAGACGCGCGAATTCAATGGCAAAACCTATCTGATGGAAAAGTGGCTGCGAGCGCGTTTAGCTTTTGTTAAAGCGTACAAAGGCGACCGTTACGGTAACCTGGTTTATCGCAAGACTGCCCGCAATTTCAATCCGATGATGGCTTCCGCCGCTGAAATCACTATCGCGGAAGTAGAACATCTGGTAGAGCCCGGTGAACTGGATCCCGAAGCGGTCGTTACGACTGGTATCTTCGTCCAGTACATCTTTGAAGGCAGTAACTACGAAAAGCGCATCGAACAACGCACGGTTCGTCATAAGCAGTAAGCATTTGGTTTGAATGAATGGAGAATTTTCATGGCTGAATTAAAACCACGTGAAATTATCATCCGTCGTGCAGCCAAAGAGCTGCAGGATGGGTTTTATGTAAATCTGGGTATAGGGATGCCAACACTGGTATCCAACTACATCCCCGAGGGAATGGACGTTTTCTTACAGACCGAAAACGGCATGATGGGATACGGTCCGTTTCCATACGAGGGCGAAGAGGATGCTGATTTAATCAACGCGGGCAAACAGACGGTTACCGAACTGCCCGGAGCATCCTATTTCTCTTCTGCCATTTCCTTTTCGATGATCCGCGGCGGGCACGTCGATCTGACCATTCTCGGAGCGATGCAGGTTGCCAAGAACGGCGATTTGGCGAATTGGATGATCCCCGGCGCGATGGTCAAAGGGATGGGCGGAGCGATGGATCTGGTTGCTGGCGCGAAAAAAGTTGTCATCACCATGATGCATGCCGCTAAAAGCGGAGCCCCCAAGATTCTGGATCGCTGCAATCTGCCGCTTACCGGCGTCGGTGTCGTACACCAGATCATCACTGAACTCTGCGTGCTGGACGTCAAATCGCCGGAAGGTCTGATCCTGCGGGAACTGGCTCCGGGAGTTACGGTGGATGACGTAAAGAAGGTCACTGAAGCCGATTTTGAAATCGCTGACGTTAAAGAAATGACACTTTAAGTCAATTGTCAGAACAGTTGAATAATCGCTCTTTGAAAAGCGCGGCTCAGATCCGGCTGTTGATCGCCGTTTCGGCTTTAGCCGTTATCATCCGGATTGCTGCTATCTATATCTGGGGCAGCGAGATTGAAGAGACGGTATATGAGTACGATCCTATCTCCCGCAATATCGCGGCTGGTCTGGGTTATTCGTGGGATCTTTATGGAAGCACAGAAACGGCTCCCACAGCCTGGATGGCGCCGGTCTATACCTATATGTTAGCCGCCTATTATTGGATCATAGGTGATAACCTGACCGGAATGGCGATCTTTCAGGCTGTAGCGGGCGGAATAACCTGTCTGCTGATAGGACTGGTTGGAAACGCTGTCTCGAATGTTCGCACGGGGTTGATAGCAGCCGCACTTTTCGCTATCTACCCGGAGATGATCCTGCTGCCCCTGAAATTCGTCGATGAATCATGGCTGCTGTTGTGGATGCTTTGCATTGTATATCTGGGCGCGCTGTATTTGCAGACTGGAAATCGCCGCATCGTGATATTGGCGGGAATCTTCAGCGGCATAGCTTCGCTGACGCACGAATCTGCTTTGATCTGCCCGATAGCGTTAATGATATGGGTTCTATTAAAGAGAGGATTATCACGTCGTTGGTTGATAGATTCGCTCTTGCTGCTATCTGTCACAATTGTCGTAATAGCGCCCTGGACTGTCAGAAATTACCTGGTCTTTGATAAATTTGTCCTGATCAGGACGAACTTCTGGGTCAATGCCTGGCGGGGTAATTTCCCGGGCGCAACCGGCACGCCGCGGAATTTCAATAATACGCTGCATGATTTAGCGCTCGATCCTGAGTATCGCGCGGTCATCGATCCGCAGCTTGTCGGAGATGAAATTCAGCGGGAGGAAGTTTACAAAAAGCTGGCAATCAGGCATATTACGGAAGATCCAGTCAGATATATCGGACTTACGCTGCGCAGAATGCAGTATTTCTGGACTGTGGATCCCACGCATCCATTAACGGGACATCCGCTCTACTGGGCTCCCTGGTTCCTGCTGATTATATTGAGCTTGATCGGAGCTATATCCGTTCGCAAACACTGGCAGGATTACTCCTTCTGGTATCTGATCTTTATAATTACGACAGTGGTGTACAGCCTGATGCTGGTGCTGCCACGCTATCGGATTCCATTGCTGCCCGGTTTAATGCTCCTTGCTGCTGAGGGTTTGAGACGAATGTTCATTTCGGCAGGTAAGACGAATGAGTGATGATCGACCAGTTAGAGTGAAACCATCAAAATCTGCCATCTGGTGGATTATCGGCGTCGCTCTAATTCTGCGTCTTGCTGTCATACCGATCCTTGGTCCGGATAACGAGGAGCTTTACGAATACGGCGATATAGCCTGGAATATCGTGCAGGGACACGGTTTCAGCTGGGATTTCGACGGGCGTTTTCCACTGCAGCCCACGGCTTATTCACCGGCGCTGTACTGTTATACACTGGTTCCCTGGTTTGCGCTCTTCGGGTTGAATTTGATCGCTCCCCGGATCATGCATGCCGTATTGCTCGCATTGGTCTGCTGGTTTCTTTACAAGACAGGGGAGAGGCTGGCAGATAGAAAAGTTGGTTTGGTTGCTGCCGCGATCTGGGCGGTATATCCTGAAACCGTCTTTATGTCAGTCAGGATCATCATCGAAAATGCCATGTTTCTGCCGATGGTCGCGCTGCTTTATTTCGCACAGAAGCTCCCAGAAACCCGTATTAAGCGGCGAGTTCTCGGCTGTGGAATACTGCTGGGAATAGCCTGCTGGGTCAATCCCAGCCTGCAACTCCTGGGAATCGTTATTCCGATCCACTGGCGCTTGACCGGACAGTTAAGAGGCAGGGAAGGCATCAAGCGGTTCATGCTGTTCGTTTTCGGAGCGATCATTGTCATTGCGCCGTGGACGATACGCAATTATGTAAGGTTAGGAGCATTTGTTCCGCTGCGCTCCGCTTTCGCATATAATATATGGCGGGGCAATCACATCGGCGCCAGCGGCACAGTCCGCACTTTCGAGGGGATCGATACCGATGAAGCGGTAACGCCCGAATATAAAGAGTACTATGAACAGTTTATGGTGCCGGATGAAATTGCACGGGATCGTTTTTTTGCCGCTGAAGTAAAACAATTCATATTGGAGCGCCCGGAAGAATATATTCAGTTGGTCTTTACCAGGCTCTATTATTTCTGGTGGCGGGACTTGACTCATCCATTGACGAAACATCCGCTCTATATTATACCCTGGATTTTCATAGTGATATTAGCTGTAATTGGCATAATAAACGTCTGGCGAGATTGGAAGTTGTGGTCGCTCTGGTGGCTGCAGATTATTAGCTTTACCGCGCTTTTCAGCTTGACGATATACGTGCCTCGCTACCGTATGCCGATCTACCCGGCGATGTTCCTGCTGGCGGCAGTGGGGATTGTTAAAGCGATGGACGTGATCCAATCGAATAAGAATCGAGTGCTATAGCATTCGACGATGGAATAGAAATATAGATAACAAATACATATAAAGGACTAAACAATGTTTCTGACAGAAGAACAGGAACTCCTGCAACAGACTGTGCACGATTTTGCTCAAAATGAACTAAAACCTCGCGCAGCCAAATTTGACGAGCAGGAATACATTGACAAAGACGTTTTAAAATCCATGGCAGAGCTGGGTCTGATGGGTGTATGTTTTCCCGAGGAATACGACGGAGCCGGTATGGATACCGTATGCTATGCCATAGCGGTCGAAGAGATCAGCCGCGTCTGCGCTTCGACCGGCATCACCTTAGCCGCTCATATTTCACTGGGCACAAATCCGCTCTATCTGTTCGGCACCGATGAACAGAAACAGAAATATCTGCCTAAGCTCTGTGCTGGTGAAGAATTGAGTTCCTTTGGATTGACTGAACCGAATGCTGGGTCTGACGCCGGCGGCACCGAAACAACGGCGGTTAAGACAGGTAACGAATGGGTCTTGAACGGCACCAAGACGTTCATTACCAACGGTTCCTTAGCCTGGACCAGTGTCAACACGGCGATAACCGATAAAGAAAAAGGAGTTCACGGCATATCTTCATTTATTGTTGAACGGGGAACGCCCGGTTTCTCTGTCGGGGAGAAGATCCATAAGATGGGAATACGCGGCTCTGACACGACAGAGTTGATTTTTGAAGACTGTCGCATCCCGGAAGACAATCTGTTGGGAAATCTTAATGAGGGATTCAAGCAGTTTATGATCATTCTGGATGGGGGACGCATCTCCATCGGCGCTATGGCATTAGGTATCGCTCAGGGCGCGTTAGATGAATCGGTTAGATATGCCAAGGAGAGACAGCAGTTCGGTCGCCCCATCGGTTCGTTCCAGGCGATTCAGACAATGCTGGCGGATATGGCGACTGAAGTGGAAGCCTCACGTCATCTGGTTTATCATGCCGCTCGGTTGAAGGATGCTGGCAAAGGCTATTCCATGCAGTCCGCGATGTGCAAGATGTACGCATCAGAAGTTGCCATGCGCACGACGATAAAAGCGATTCAAATTCACGGCGGTTATGGCTATACTAAGGAATATCCCATAGAAAGAATGTTCAGGGACGCTAAATTGACTGAAATCGGTGAAGGAACTTCCGAAATCCAACGCATTGTGATCGCCAGAAATCTGATGAAAGATTAAAATCGAGAGCGATGCTGGCAAGTATAAATTAGTGAAAGAACTTAAAAGGCAAAAAATATGCAACTGGGTAAATTCAAAATCAACGTCCTCCATGACGGCTATTTCAAGCTGGACGGCGGGGCGATGTTCGGCATTGTTCCGAAAACGATCTGGGACCGTCTTGAACCGGCAGATAATATCAACCGCATCCTGCTGGGAGCAAATCCTCTGCTGGTGCAGACCGATGAACATATCGTGCTCGTTGATACCGGATTGGGTGAAAAATATGATCCCAGAGGATTAGATATCTATGACGTGCAGATGCCGCGGGGTCTTCGAGCTGAATTAATGTTACACGAAGTCACAGTGGATAAAGTAGATTACGTCATCTGTTCGCATCTGCATTTCGACCATGTGGGTGGCAATACGCATAGAGATATGGAAGGCAATTTAAAACCCACCTTCCCGAACGCGCGCTACGTCATTCAGAAAGCGGAATACGAAGATGCCATGGGGCATAAGCCGAGGACGAAAGCGAGTTATAACCTCGATGATATCGTTCCACTTCAGGAATCGGAACAGATAAACCTGATTGACGGCGATTCGGAAATAGTCCCCGGCATTCGTGTGCGAGTAACCGGGGGGCATACCCGAGCACACTCCATTGTGGAAATTGAATCGGAAGGACAGAAAGCACTCTTCCTCGCTGATCTGATTCCGACAACTTCGCACATTAAAATCCCATACGTTATGGGATATGATCTCTTTCCCGGCGATACGGCGGATTATAAAGAGAAAATCCTCAAAGAAGCTGCAGAAGGGGATTATCTGTTGTTTTTTGAACATTCACCGCATTCGAAAGCGGGACGCGTAAGCATGCGAGACGATTCCTTCGTCTTCATGCCAGAACCCATCACCTAACAGTTAATTCGTTTAAAATAAAATAACAGGAGGTTAAATGGCTGATTTAAAGGACGTTGTTATAGTCGGCGCGGCACGGACGCCGGTTGGATCTTTCTTGGGATCCCTCTCCACAGTTCCATCACCCAGACTTGGCGCGGTTGCGATTAAAGCCGCTCTGGAAAGAGCCGGTTTGAAACCGGAAGACGTGGATGAAGTCATCATGGGCTGCGTGCTCGCTGCCGGAGTTGGTCAGGCGCCGGCTCGCCAGGCGATGATTTATGCGGGTATTCCCAGATCCACAGGAGCAATGACAATCAATAAGGTTTGCGGTTCAGGCTTGAAATCCGTTATGTTAGCTGTGCATGCCATCCAGTGCGACGAATCTGAAATCATTGTCGCCGGTGGTCTTGAGAACATGAGTCTGGCGCCTTTCTATTCACTGAATGGGCGCACAGGTTTTCGTATGGGACATGCGCAGTTGACCGATGGCATGATCTACGACGGTCTCTGGGACATCTACAACAATTTCCACATGGGTAATGCCGCAGAACTGTGCGCCAAAGAATACGGTGTCACCCGAGAAGAGCAGGATGCTTATGCTGCAGAGTCATATACACGAGCTCAGGCGGCTATTGCAGCCGGTAAGTTCAAAGATGAAATCGTACCGGTTGAAGTGCCCGGACGCAAGGGACAGGTTACGGTAGTCGAAGAAGATGAAGAGCCAAGTAATGGTAAAATCGAAAAATTCCCCGCATTGCGCCCCGCTTTTATTAGAAACGGCACAGTAACCGCGGCGAACGCATCCAGTATCAACGATGGCGCTGCGGCGGTGGTTGTCATGTCAGCCGATAAAGCGAAAGAGTTAGGACTAAAACCTCTGGCAAAGATTGTCGCGCAGTCAACTGCGAGTAAGGATCCAGAATGGTTCACAACGGCGCCCGCCGATGCTATTAATAAAATTCTGGATAGGACGAAGTTGACCACGAAGGACATCGATATTTACGAAATCAATGAAGCCTTCTCGGTAGTTTCTATCGTCAACAATCGGCTGCTGGATTTGGACCCCGCTAAAGTCAACATTAACGGCGGAGCCGTAGCTATAGGACATCCCATCGGTTCTTCTGGAGCGCGCATTCTGGTTACGCTGCTCTATGCGATGGAAGCTCAGAATGCCAAACGTGGATTAGCCTCACTCTGTATCGGGGGCGGAGAAGCTGTCGCTATGATCGTTGAGCGGTAAAATAATCGAACCGATGAATAAATAATAATCGAAACCTGTTACTGGCAATCTGGTAATTACTGATTACATCTGGTAGCAGATATCTTGAAACGTTATTGGAGGATAAATGTCAGAAATAAAAACAATCACCATAATCGGCGCCGGCACTATGGGCAACGGCATCGCCCACGTTGCCTCGCAATCCGGATTTAAGGTTTTCCTCGTGGACGTTAAGGAGGAATTCCTCGACCGCGCCCGCAAGACTATCGAGAAGAATATGACCCGTCAGGTGCAGAAGAGGGCTATCCCGGAATACCGCATGATGGATGCTATGAAGAACCTGAACTATACTACGGATCAGGATAAAGCCGTTGCCGGAGCCGACCTCGTAGTGGAAGCAGTATATGAAGATCCAACCTTGAAGTTTGAAATTTTCAAGCGCATAGATCAGAAGGCAAAAAAAGGCGCTATCCTGGCAAGCAATACCTCTTCTATTTCCATTGGTGAGATGGCTGCCGTTACCTCGCGTCCTGATAAAGTCATCGGTATGCACTTTATGAATCCGGTGCCCATGATGGAACTGGTAGAAATCGTTATTGGAAAAGCTACTTCTGAAGAGACCATCAAAGTCATCGAGCAGTTGGCTCGCAAGATGGGTAAAACTCCAGCGCAATCCAAAGACTCCCCCGGTTTCATAGCCAACCGCATTCTCATGCCCATGATTAACGAAGCGATATACACTTTACAAGAAGGCATCGGCACCAAAGAGGCTATCGATACTGTAATGCGGCTCGGATGCGCACATCCAATGGGTCCCTTAACTTTGGCAGACCTGATTGGTCTGGACGTCTGCCTTTCCATAATGGAGGTGCTGTATAAAGGCTTCAGTGATGAAAAATACAAGCCCTGCTCACTTCTTAAAGAGCTGGTAGATGCCGGAAATCTCGGTCGCAAAACCGGCAAAGGCTTTTACGATTATAGCTAATGAATTGAGTTAAGTTGAAAACATATCGCGCCCGGTCCGGAGTTAACCGGATCGGGGTGATAAAATAAAGAGGATCCACATGGATTTTACTTATACCGAAGAGAATGAACTGATTCGTCAGACCGCACGAGAATTCGCGAAGGAGAAATTGGCGCCGGGCGTAGCGGAACGCGATAAAAACATGATATATCCCGGCGAATATTTAAAGGAACTCGCTGAACTCGGCTTCTACGGAATTTTTTTTCCAGAAGAATATGGCGGCGCGGCGATGGATTCGGTAAGTTACTGTATCGCCATCGAAGAGTTGTCCAAAGTGGACGCATCCGTCGGCGTGATTATATCTGTGACAAATTCATTAACTGCTTATCCGATTTTCAAATTCGGTAATGAAGAGCAGAAGCAGAAATTTCTAATCCCGCTATGTTCGGGTAATAAGCTCGGCGGTTTTTGTCTGACCGAACCCGGCGCTGGTTCCGATGCTGGCGCGCAGACCACAACGGCAGTGCTTGATGGTGATCACTACATTGTCAATGGCGCCAAGCATTTTGTGACCTCAGGGAAAAACGGGGATATGTTTGTCGTTACCGTTGTGACTGACAAATCTGCGGGCATAAAGGGCACTTCATCGCTGATAATCGAACAGGGCACGCCGGGAATGACTCCGCAACCACCGGAACATAAATTAGGCATTCGAGGCACTGATACTCACGCTATTACATTTGAGGACTGCCGCGTGCCGGCTGCCAATCTTCTTGGCAAAGAGGGTGAGGGTTTCAAGATTGCATTAACTGCGCTGGATTCAGCTAGAATGGGAGTTGCATCACAGGCGCTCGGCATCGCTCAGGCGTCGCTTGACGCATCATTGGATTACGTTCATGAACGTCAGCAGTTCGGCAAGTACCTGAAAAGTTTTCAGGCGATCCAGTTTAAATTAGCTGACATGGAGACGCGCATTAATGCGGCGAGGTTGCTGCTATATCAATCCGCCTTGAAGAAGGACAGCGGACAGCGTTACAGCAAAGAAGCCGCCATGGCGAAAGTCTATTGTTCTGAGACAGCGATGTGGGCTGCCACTCAGGCGGTGCAGATATTTGGAGGATATGGTTACACTACAGAGTATCCCGTGGAACGCTTCATGCGCGATGCCAAGATCACTGAAATCTACGAAGGCACCAGCGAAATTCAACGTATCGTTATCGCAGCTAACCTTCTCGGCGAATGGGCAAAGGCTCACGGATAAGCAGCATACTGGTACACTTTCAAACTTGTAGATTGTGTAAATGAAACCGACCGATAGAACCCTGTCCATGCCGCCTTTCCGCGCAATGCAGATACTGGCGAGTGCGCGTGAACTTGAAGCGCAGGGACGCGACATCGTGCATATGGAGCTTGGCGAACCTGATTTTCGGACGCCTCCGCACATAATCGACGCGGCATTTCACGCTGCTGAAGACGGTTTCACTGGATATACTCCTGCTGAGGGATTGATAGAGCTGCGCGAGGCTTTGTCATCCTACTATAAACAGCAGTATGGTGTGGTTGTCGATCCTGACCGCTTCATCGTAACGATGGGATCATCACCGGCGCTCTGGTTGATCTTCGCTTCAATACTGGAACAGGGAGACCGTGTGCTGATGACCGATCCGCATTACGCCTGTTATCCCAACGACGTGCGCTACGTCGGCGGTGAACCGGTTAAACTGCCTGTCAGAGTAGAAGACGGTTTTCGAGTCGATCCGGGAAGAGTTTCAGCAGCGGCAAATGGTAATATTAAGGCATTTCTGATCAATTCGCCGTCAAATCCTACAGGTTCAGTTACTGAGCCTGCAGATCTGAAAGCGATAGCTGAGCTTCCCTTTGAGCACCTCATCTCGGACGAGATTTACCACCGTATCACTTACGGCGTGAAATCACATTCTATGCTTGAATATCGAGAGGATGCTTTCATCTTATCCGGATTCTCCAAGGTGTACGCTATGACCGGATGGCGTCTGGGTTGGATTATCGTGCCGCCGGATTTCATCGAACCGATGAGGCGCGTTCATCAGAATCTTTTTCTGTGCGCCTCATCATTCGTTCAAAAAGCAGGCGTACAAAAAGCAGGCGTAGCGGCGTTGACCGGTCCTCAGGATGAAGTGCGCAGGATGGTTGAAACCTATGACAAACGTCGTGTTTTCATTGTTGGCGCGCTCAGAGATATGGGATTTAATATTCCGGTGGAACCTGCCGGAGCTTTCTATGTTCTGGCAGATGCGCGCCATCTAGACGAGAGTTCTGAAAATTTATCAAACCGTCTGCTGAACGAAGCTGGCGTGGCAGTGACTCCCGGCATCGATTTCGGCGAAGCGGCTGAAGGATTCTTACGTTTTTCTTATGCCACTTCCATTGAACGCATCGCTGAGGGGATGAAGAGGATCGGTAAGTGGTTGGAGACGTAGGTCAACTGATGCCGGAAAGAATTCGTACTTCAAAGCCGTCATTCAGAAAACTAGAAAAGAGATAAATACTGTAAGAAATAGAAAAGCGAAAGAGCAAAACAGGCAAGGCAAAAAAGTGGAAAGTATTTTATTTAAAGAGCAGGAAGAACTATTCAGATATGGGGGAACACTCATATTAGGGGATAATTTCGAAGCGCTCCAGCAGCTTCGGGAAGATCCTGAAGTCAAAGGTAAAGTTATCCTGGTGTACATTGATCCTCCATTCGGCACAAAGCAAATATTTACTGTTACAGATGACCGATTTGCAAGTATCAGCAGGGTGAATGGAGGTCGGATTGCTTATTCTGATTCACTTTCTGGTAAAGAGTATTTAAAGTTCATCGGGGAGAGATTAGAGCTTATTAAGAGCATCATGGCTGAAAACGGTTCCATTTACTTTCATATTGACTGCAAGATGGGACATTATATAAAAATTCTTATGGATGATATATTCGGACAAGAAAACTTCATTAACGATATTTCTAGAATTAAGTGTAATCCTAAGAATTTTTCCCGCAAAGGTTATGGAAATATGAAAGATATAGTCTTGTTCTATACAAAAACAAAACGCTATGTGTGGAACGAACCCAGACAGAAAATCGATTTTAAAGATAATGATCTCAGGTTTCGCTCGGTAGATTCAGATGGCAGATATTATACAACGACTCCTTTACATGCCCCGGGAGAAACAACTAACGGAGCAACAGGAAAAAAATGGCGAGAGATGCTGCCGCCTCCCGGCAGACACTGGCGATACCCGCCAGATATGTTAGATGAATTAGATAAAAAGGGTTTAATTGAATGGTCTACGACGGGCAATCCGAGAAAGAAGATTTATAAAGAAGATGTTATCAAGGCAGGTGTAAAGGTGCAGGATGTTTGGATGTATAAAGATCCGCAAAATCCGATATATCCTACAGAAAAAAACATAAATATGTTGAAGATGATTATTTCAGCATCTTCAAATACAGGAGACATTATTTTAGACGCTTTTTGCGGTGCAGGCACGACTTTAGTTGCTGCGCAACAACTTGGTAGAAAATGGGTAGGCATAGATTCTTCTAAGGAAGCGATTAATATTTGTAGCCAACGATTAGAAAAAGTCAAGACGATTAATATCTCCCAAGAGGTGATAAATGAATGATTGGGCGAAAAAAACACTGGAACTCGTGAAGAAAGAGAATTATCTTGATCTGCTTCAGGAGATATATCCTCATGAGCAAACTGCTAGAAAGAGAGATACAGACGTTGAAAAAAAGATTCGTGAATATTATAAATCCCGCGATAGTATTTCTCTCCTTAATCAATTGTTGAATTTAGAGAAATTTCCTTATAAAGACTCTTACGTTGCATTTTTAAGAGCTGACAGAGGCGCGCTCGAGAGAAATCCAGATACAGTTACTAGGATATGTAATAATCTTTACTCAATGGGTATCGATAAAGTGATAAAGGGAATTTTTTCTCCAAAAGAACCAAATACCCAAAGGGGACCGCAATTCAGAAATTGGGTAAAGAAATCTTTCAATTGGGCTAGTATTAAAGAATTCCAGCAATCCAAAGAAGGAATAGTAATGCTTGATGCCAGTGAAAGAGACGCGAGAGATTTCTGCAATAAAGTTATGGGAGTAGGTATAAGTAAAAGACCGGATATGGTTGCAAAGTCTGGTTCCAAATATATTATTGGCGAAGCAAAGTTTCTCTCTTCCAGCGGTGGTAATCAAGGGCGTGGATTTACAGACGGGATGACTCTGGCGACAAATAGTTCAGGATCTGCTTATAAGGTGTTCATCCTGGACGGCATACACTGGATAAAAACTGGATATGCTGAATTCAAGCAGATCGAGTATGGCAATATGGCAGTATTTTCTGCCCTTCTTCTGAAAGACTACCTTTTAAGTTTGTAATAACCAAGTTTGATACAATGAAATCCCTATAGATAAATAGCATGACCCGGAGGAAATATGAATCCAGAAGATGAAAAAGGAAAAATTTGGTTTAACGGCAAGTTCGTGGATTGGAAGGATGCCAACATACACGTCATGTCGCATGTCATACATTACGGTACTGCTGTTTTCGAAGGTTTGCGCTGTTATGAAACGGAGCAGGGAGCGGCGACTTTCCGGCTGATGGATCATATGCGCAGGCTGCTCGATTCGGCGAAAATTTATCGTATGGAAATCCCCTATACACAGCAGGAACTTTTCGACGCTTGCCAAGAGACTGTCAGAATCAATAATATGAAATCCGCCTACCTTCGCCCGATTGCATTTCGCGGCTACAATACGCTGGGCGTCGATCCCATGCCGAATCCCGTAGAAGTGGTGATAGGCGCTTTAAGCTGGGGTAAATACTTAGGCGACGAAGCGATCAATGATGGTGTGGACGTCCGGGTTTCATCATGGACGAGAATGGCTCCGAACACTTTTCCCGCTATGGCAAAATGCGGCGCGAATTATATGAATTCGCAGTTGATAAAAATGGAAGCTATGGCAGAAGGTTACATCGAAGGCATCGCTTTAGACGCCAGCGGTTACGTCAGCGAAGGTTCCGGCGAAAATATCTTCGTGATCCGCGATGGAAAGCTCATTACACCGCCCTTGGGGGCTTCAGTGCTGCCCGGACTAACTCGCAATTGCGTCATCACCTTAGCCAATGAGCTGGGTTACGAAGTGATTGAGCAATTGGTGCCGCGTGAACTGCTGTACATTGCCGATGAAGTCTTCTTCACCGGTTCTGCCGCTGAAGTCAGCCCCATTCGCACCATTGATAAAATAAAGATCGGTTCCGGCACGCGTGGTCCTATTACACAAAAGATACAGAGGCGGTTCTTCGATATCATCGAAGGAAAAGCCGAAGACAAATATGGCTGGCTCACTTACGTATATAAATAGGTTATAATAAACTGGCGGACTTGCTGCAAATCGAGTCTGCCTGAAAACCGACCGCTGAAAGCTAATAGCTGATAAGTTGATCTATGAAAACCAGACGAGCGGCTCGTGAATGGGCTATGAAGGTGCTTTATGCCCATGAAATTTCCGGCGATGAATTGGATCGGGTAATAATGCAGCTCCGTCCCGAATCTACAGAGGATTCACAGTATATATTCGCGTCTGATCTAATTGAACGCACGAAAAGCCTGCAGGATAAGCTCGACGCGATTATCAAGGATCACGTTGATAGATGGGAGCTGGATAGGATTGCTAAACTTGACCATATCATCCTGCGCATGGCTATTTGTGAGATCCGCTTCTTCGATGATATTCCTCCTAAAGTAACGATCAACGAAGCAATAGAAATCGCCAGAAAATACTCTACGGGCAAGAGCGATAAATTCGTTAATGGCGTTCTCGATGCTGTGTTGCGTATGAAAAATAAGAAGAAAAAGACGGCAGAGCATGAGAATGAAAATAGTAGTTAATCGAGGTGGATGCGCGCACAGCCGTCCACTTTTACCTACTGATAGTTGATAGCTGAGAGCTGTTTATTGCGATTTGCTTTAATCTCTGACATACATGGTAACCTCGAAGCGTTGACGGTCGCTTTGGAAGCAATCGACAAACGCGGCGTTGACTCGATAGTCTGCCTGGGCGATATTGTGGGCTACGGAGCCGATCCAGTGGAATGTCTCGATATAGTCCGAGCGAAGGCTTCAACTGTGATTTTGGGCAATCACGACGCCGCGGCTATCGGCAGTGAAGACCTTGCCTATTTCAACGATAAGGCGCGCAGCGCTGCGCTTTGGACGCAAGCGGTGTTGTCCGCAAAGGATAAGGATTATCTGCGCACTTTGCCGTTGTTATATCTTGATAAAGACCTCCATTTCGTACACGGCACTCCGCTGTATCCTGAAGATTGGAATTACATCTTCACTGCTTACGATACTCAAGGACAGTATGAAGCGATTCAGGGAGAAGTCTGCTTTGTCGGACATTCGCACGTTCCCGGAGATTTTAAAGAAAAAAGAGACGATACGGGAACCGGGAAGCGTATAATAAACGTAGGCAGTGTGGGGCAGCCGCGGGATCGAGATCCGAGACTTTGCTGCGCGATTTATGATACAGAATCGAAAGAGGTCGAGTTTGTCCGCGAGGAGTACGATATAAAATCCGCCGCCGCTAAAATACGTAAAGCCGGTCTGCCGGTTTTCTTAGCTGAACGGTTGGAGTGGGGGTATTGATGTAGGTCGGATTCCCTGAATCCGACGCAGAACTAAGAAATCCATTCCTGTACAAATTAAGAGGAATGTACACTAAGAACAATCCATGCTCAACGTAATAAATAAATTCTTCGGCAGCAAGTCTGACCGTGAAGTCAAGAAGATGCTGCCGATTGTGGCGCAGATCAATCGGTATTTCGATGAATACGAATCGCTGACCGATGAGCAGCTCCGCGCTAAAACAAACGAATTCAAGAGCCGCCTGACCGATGGTGAAACCACAGACGATCTCCTGCCTGAGGCGTTTGCAGTTGTCAAATCAGCGTGTAAGAGACTACTTGGTGAAACCTGGGAAGCCGGTGGACAAAAGATCACCTGGGATATGGTGCCTTATGACGTGCAGTTGATAGGCGGCTTTGTCCTGCATCAGGGGCGCATCGCAGAAATGGCAACCGGTGAAGGAAAAACGCTTGTAGCCACCATGCCGCTTTACCTGAATGCTCTCGAAGGTAAGGGCGCGCACCTGATCACTGTGAACGATTACCTTGCCACCAGAGACGCACAGTGGATGGGCGGGATATACGAGTTCTTAGGGATGACAGTCGGCGTCAATCTGGCGCACATGTCTTATGAGCAGCGTCTTGCAGCCTATGCCGCCGATATAACCTACGGCACGAATAATGAATTCGGCTTCGACTACCTGCGCGATAACATGGCAATCGATGCTGAAGCAGTAGTACAGCGCAGTCATCATTATGCCATCGTCGACGAAGTCGATTCCGTCTTGATTGACGAAGCCCGAACGCCGTTGATTATATCCGGACCGGTGGCACGAAGCACACACAAGTTCGGCGAACTGAAGGGACATATTGACAGGCTGGTCAGAAAACAGAATGATCTGATAAACAAGATGATTGCGGAAGCAGAGAAACTGCTTGCCGAAGGGACTCCTGAGGCTGAATACGAAGCAGGTGAAAATATTCTCATGTCTCACCGCGGAGCGCCCAAGAACAAACGTCTGCTCCGTCTGATGCAGGAACCCGGCACACAGAAACTCCGCACCCGCATCGAAAACGACTATCTCCGGGATAAGAAAATCCATGTTATAGACGAGGAGCTCTATTTCGCTATTGATGAACAGCATCACACCATAGATTTGACGGAGAAGGGCAGGGAAGAGCTGGCTCGTTCGACCAAATCCGATGCTGAGATGTTCATTCTGCCTGATATTGTTGAAGAGCAGTCAAAGATCGAGGAAATGGCTGACTTAAGTCCAGAGAGAAAGCAGGAACTCCGCCTGAAAGCGGAAGACCTTTATCTGGATCGCAGTGAGCGCAACCATAACATTACGCAGCTTCTGCGAGCGCACATGCTCTATGAGCGAGATATTGAATATGTCATCGAAGATGGCGCGCGCATTGTTATCGTCGATGAGTTCACTGGTCGTTTGCAGCATGGACGCCGCTACTCGGATGGACTGCACCAGGCGATTGAAGCGAAGGAAGGCGTCAGGATTGAGCGTGAAACTCAGACTGTGGCAACGATAACTTTACAGAATTATTTCCGTCTGTATGATAAATTAGCCGGCATGACCGGTACGGCAGAGACCGAGGAGGCGGAATTCTGGGATATTTATAAACTGGACGTCGTGGTCATTCCCACAAATATGCCGGTTATCCGTGAAGATCATAATGATGTCATCTACAAGACGAGAAAGGAAAAGTACGAAGCCATCCTCGATCAGATCGAAGAGTACTATCACAATAAGCAGCCAGTGCTGGTCGGCACTACGAATGTAGAAGTATCAGAGACTATCTCACGTCTTCTGAAAAGGCGCAAGCTGCCTCACGAGGTTCTCAACGCAAAGCATCATCAACGTGAGGCTGAAATCATCGTCAGGGCAGGTCAGCCCGGAGCGGTGACGATTGCCACTAATATGGCGGGCCGCGGCACTGATATCAGGCTGGGTGAGGGTGTCGTTGAATCGGGCGGTTTGCAGATTTTAGGCACAGAACGCCATGAAGCGCGCAGGATTGACCGGCAGCTGCGGGGCAGATCTGGTCGTCAAGGCGATCCGGGAGCCAGCCGTTTTTTCCTCTCTCTGGAAGATGACCTGATGCGTCTCTTCGGTTCTGACCGAATCGCGGGGATCATGGATCGAATGGGCGTGCAGGAGGGTGAAGTCATTACGCACGCTATGATCACCAAGTCCATCGAAAGAGCACAGAAGCGCGTCGAAGCTCAAAATTTCTCCATCCGCAAGCATCTGATCGAATATGACGACGTGATGAACAAGCAGCGGGAAGTTATTTACAACCGCCGTCGCCGGGTGCTTTTCATGGAGGAGATCGAAGAGGTAATCTTCGAGATGATGGACGAGTGGATCGAAACTCTTCTCGACCGCGTGGCAGACGATGATTCAACCATCGAATCATCGAATCTTGACGACCTGCAGAGATCCCTGGGCAGCGTGCTGCGAATTTTCCTCGACCTTGATCTCGAAAATATGCCGTCGATGAGGCTCGAGGAGATGCAGGAGAAAATCACGGAACTGAGCAGAGCGAGTTTTGAAAAACGCAAAAAGGAGATAGACCCGGATCTTTTGCCAAACTTCCTTCAGGGAACCATTCTTGCCTTTATCGACGAAGAATGGAAGGATCATCTGTACGAGATGGATCGTTTAAAAGAGGGGGTAGGGCTGCGTGCTTATGGTCAGCGCGATCCGTTGGTGGAGTTTAAACGTGAAGGATATGGGCTTTTTGAAGAGATGCTCGATCGCATCAACGAAAGAGCGTTGCGCAATATTTTTCAGAGCCGTATTCTGACTGCCACAAAACCGAAGGAGTCGATAGCGGCTGATCAGATGGCGGCGGTTCATAGGCAGGCTGCGGGCATAGCGTATGCGTATGCTCAGAAACCACCGGAAGGATCGGTGGATGAAGCGGCGCAGGGACAGCCCAGACCGCAAGCTGAAGCTCCGGGGAAACAGCAGCCTGTGCGCAAGGGGAAAGCGCCCGGTAGAAACGATCCATGCCCCTGTGGCAGCGGCAAGAAGTATAAGCATTGTCACGGTCGATAGGGCTGATTAAAAGGGTTAAGAAGGATAAATAATAGTTTCTTTCTCCTTGATTTATTGTTATATTGTATTAGGGGAACTCGGGGGAAAACGCTATTATTGAACATAGGATATCACCCCCATGTATCATCGAATAATGGAACTCCTGGTCTTGATAATGGACGAATTCAGCGATTCTAACTGGAAAGCTGAAGAGATGGATCAGGTGAGTGAAAATTTAATTGAACGCGGTTATACCGAACAGGAGATCAACACCGCTTTCTACTGGTTGTACTACCGTTTTGATCTGCAAGGCGGTACGCCAGCTCAGAAAGTAGAAATAGAGGAAGCCGCGGAAACCTCCCATCGTGTCCTGCACAATATGGAGCGCAGGTACATCGAACCGGAAGCATTCGGATATCTCCTCCAACTCAAGCATTTGAAAATCATCTCCCAGCGTGAAATAGAAGAAATCATCGAACGACTCTTCATTTTAGACTTCCAGCCTGCGACTGTAGAAGACGTAAAATCAATGGTGCAATCCTTCATCTTTGAGGAGGGAGTATCTCTGCCGGGAATTCTACGCTCATTCGAAGCGCCGCAGAAAGGCGAAACTTATCACTAAAACATCACATATTTTTTACTCATCGTTGAAATGAACCTGATCATTGTAGAGTCTCCATCCAAAGCTAAAACAATCAAGAAGTTCCTCGGTCCCAATTTTGAAGTCACAGCATCTTTGGGACATATAAAGGACCTGCCCCAAAAAGCCCTCGGCGTTAATATAGACGACGACTTCAAACCTGAATACAAGCCAATCCCTAATAAGAAAAAGGTAATAGATGCCATTAAGAATCTGGCGGGAAAGGCTGAACAGGTCTATATCGCAACTGACCCTGACCGCGAAGGTGAAGCGATTGGAGCGCATGTCGCTGAAATAATAGCTAAAACACACCCGAATCCCCACCGTGCTCTCTTCTATGAAATAACGCGCAACTCTGTGCAGCAGGCTGTCGCCGATCCCGGCGTCATCGATAAACGCAAGGTAGATGCGCAGATCGCGCGCCGAGTCGTTGACCGGCTGGTCGGCTATAAAGTCAGCCCCTTTATATGGAAAACTGTTGCTAAAGGACTTTCCGCGGGACGCGTGCAATCTGTGGCGCTTCGCCTGATCTGCGAACGTGAAGCTGACATAAAGGCTTTCACAGCGCAGGAATACTGGTCGATCAAAGCGCTTCTCTCCGGTGATAAACTCGAGCCATTCTGGGCAGAGTTGGTGTCCTATAAAGGCAAAAAGGTCAACCTCCCTGATAAAATCACCACGGAAGAGCTGATTGAGGAATTGAAGAAGGCTTCGCATCAGGTATCGCAGGTTAAGAAAAGCACGCTGAAGACAAAACCTTATCCGCCCTTCACGACGAGCACGTTGCAGCAGGACGCATCGAAGCGATTACGTTTCTCCGGTAAAAGGACGATGCGCCTGGCGCAGACTCTGTATGAAGGCATGGAGCTCCCCAACGGCGAAACGAGCGGTTTGATCACTTATATGCGCACCGATTCCGTGCGGGTGGCATCTGAAGCTCTGCACGCAGTGCGAAATCATATAAAAACCAGTCTCGGAGAGAATTATCTTCCTAGCAGCCCGCGCAATTACAAAAAGAAGGGAAGGACGCAGGACGCCCATGAAGCTATTCGCCCCACTGACGTTTCGAGAACGCCAGCGCAATTAAAAGGTGTGCTTGACGAAGCGAATTGGAAGCTATATGACCTGATCTGGCGTAGATTTGTCGCATCCCAGATGACGGATGCGGTCTCAGAAGTGACTGTGATAGAAGTAGCAGGAGGTGACGCACTGTATCGTGCACGCAGTCAGGAACGCATCTTTGACGGTTTTATCAAGGTTTATTCAATTGAGAGCGGCAACGGGGATCAACTACCGCCGCTGCCTGATGGTTTTGGGAAAGGTTTTCCTTTGAACCTCGATGACATCGATTCGATGCAGCACTTCACCCAGCCTCCGCCGAGATTCACTGAAGCTACGCTGGTCAAAGTCATGGATGAACTGGGCATTGGACGCCCCAGCACTTATGCCGCTACTATCGGGACGCTGTTCGACCGAAAGTACATTGAACAGGAGAAGAGAAAATTGGCGCCGACCGCTCTTGGTGAAACGGTCAGCATGATTCTCGTCGAACTCTTCTCAGATATTTTTGAAGTCAATTTCACAGCGCGTATGGAAGAACAACTCGATCATGTCGAAGAGGGAACACCGTGGGTAAAGGTGATTAAGGAGTTCTACGGTCCTTTTTCAGAACTGCTTGAAAAAGCTGAAATAATGCGCGACGATATCAAGAAAAAGGTACAGGAAGTCAGCGACGAAACCTGCGAGAAATGTGGTCGCCCGATGGTGATTAAATGGGGAAGACGCGGCAGGTTTTTAGCTTGCAGCGGTTTTCCGGAATGCAGGAATAGTAAACCTCTGGAAGCTCCTAAAAGCGCTGGCAAGGTGTGTTCTGACTGCGGCGGCGATCTGCTTATAAAAGAAGGGAAGTACGGGCGGTTCCTTGGTTGTTCCAATTATCCGAAATGCAAACATATCGAACCGATCGGAACCGGTGTAAAATGCGAAAAACCCGGATGCGATGGCGAGTTCGTGGAACGCTCTTCGAAAAAGGGACGTTTCTACGCCTGTAACCGCTATCCTGAATGTAAAAATCGACTCTGGAAAAAACCTGAACCGATAGAGTGTGAAAACTGCGGTCATCCTTATATGCTCAACAATACTTCATCGGATGGGGATATAGAACTGATCTGCCCTAAATGTAAAACTGTGATAAAAACGGTTGAGAAAACAGAATCTGTCAATTAAGACCTGTTTTGATGGAACAACAGATCGACAAATTCATACAATATATAAGGGATGAGATCTCCGCTTCACCGAATACAGTGGATGCTTATTCCCGTGATCTTAGACAGTTCTTTAAATTTCTCCATGACAGCGGTTGTGACGGTGTAATCAGCCCTCATTCGATACGTGATTTTGGCGCTTACCTGCTTCGTTCAGGAAGGTCTCGCAGCACGGTGGAGAGAAAACTTTCCACCTTGCGGAGTTTCGGGCGATACTTAGGACAAACAGGTGAGGATAACCAAATTATCTCAACACGGATTCTGTTGCCCAAAAAGGAAAAACGGCTGCCCCGTGTATTCGATCAGAAAGCGCTGAACGCATTACTTGATTCGCTTCCATTAGAAGATGAAATGGCGCTTAGATCACGCTTGATCATTGAATTATTATATGGCTGCGGTCTTCGCGTCAGTGAACTTGCTGGCATTGCATTGGATGATTTTGATCATAGCCGCGAAGTTCTACGCATCCTTGGGAAAGGTAAAAAAGAGCGGATTATTCCAGTGGGGAAACCGGTTCAGCAAGCGTTGCAGGATTATATTTCCAGGCGGGGAGAGTCAGCGCGGCAGCGCCGTAAATCAATCAACGCCAAACGGTTGATTTTAAATCAAGACGGCGGCGCTCTTTCTGTTAGAGGAATTCAACGCACCATCGCAGAAATACTTAGCATATTACCCAATTCACCCGGAAGAAACCCGCATTTGCTGCGCCATAGTTTTGCCACTCACCTTCTGGAAAACGGAGCTGATTTGAGAGCTATACAAGAAATGCTCGGTCATTCGTCGATTTCTACCACACAAAAATACACTCATGTCTGTCGAAACAAACTGAAGGAGGTCTATCAGCAAGCACATCCAAGGTCAGAGAAAAGTTAGTGACAAAATAATCCCGAAAGGAGTAATTATGCGTGTCAACGTCTCAGCCAGACATTTTAAAGCCAGTGATAAACTGCAGAAATTCGCCACGAATGAAGTAATGCGGTTGACAAAATTCTACGACAGCATCACTGATAGTGAAATCATACTGGATTGGCAGAAGAGTAATAAGCTATCCGAAATTATATTGAATGTCAATGGAACGAGACTGACTGCGACAGACACCAGCAGCGACTTCTACAAAAGTATTCCCAAAACGGTGGATAAATTGGAGAGTCAATTGCGAAGATACAAAGGGAAGCTATACAAGAAAACCTAACGATAATATGCAATAGACTACCGGGCGGGTAATAGAAATTTTACCCGCCCTTTCAGCTTTATGGAGCAGGTATGGACACCCTCGAAGTTGGGCTTTTTTTTAAGGAGAACGAAGATCGATTAAATCTCGAACTGGTCAGCACCCGCGCCGGGCTGCGAAGGAAGATAACTCAGTTGAATCTTCATCGCCCGGGATTGGCGCTGGCGGGGTATCTGGAGCTTTTCACATATGATCGCGTGCAGATTCTGGGCAACACGGAAATGAGTTACCTGCGTAATCTTGAAGCAGACAAGAGACGAGAGATTTTCGCACGTGTCTTCGACTTTGATATTCCCTGTTTTATCGTTACCGATTCCAATACTGCTTTCCCCGAAATGATCGAGGAAGCGAATAATAGAAAGATCTCCATTTTTCAGACTTCCTATTCTACGACTATTCTGATTCAACTTCTGAGTGAATATCTTTACTTGAAATTTGCTCCCTCAATGAGTCTTCACGGCACGTTAGTGGACGTGTACGGACTCGGGGTTCTTTTCACCGGTCGTTCGGGGATAGGCAAATCGGAGATCGCCTTGGATCTGGTTGAAAGAGGACACCGGTTAGTTGCCGACGACGTTGTTAATTTGAAAAAGAAAGCTGAAGGCATTCTGTTGGGGTCTGGACCTGAAATGCTGAAGCATTTCATGGAGATTCGCGGTGTCGGTATCATTGATATCAGGCAAATCTTCGGAATTCGTGCCGTGAGAATGCAGAAGCGTGTTGAAGTTCAAGTAGAATTGGTTGATTGGGATAATAAAGAGAACTACGAACGGATTGGCTTAGATGAGGAGTATAAAGATTTTCTCGGTGTAAGCATCCCTCTAGTAAAACTGCCGATTTACCCGGGGAAGAACATCACTGTAATTGCCGAAGTCATCGCGCTTAATATGCTGCTCAAGATATATGGATATCATCCAGCTCGCGTTTTTAACCACCGCCTGATGAAATCCCTGATGAACAAAAAACACGCTTCGGATTATCTCGATAAGGATTTCGAATGAGCCGTTACAACATCTTCTGAAATAAGCCTTTCTACTTGACTTTAAACATGGAACTGAGTACCTTATTGAGCGGTTATTACCATTAATTGACAGCAGCGCTTTTACGAAATGATATTATTATGAAGCAGCCCAAATCGGAAGTTAAAGTTGGAATTACTGTCCTCTTAGCCATCGCTTGTCTGATATTCGGGATAATGTGGGGTAAACAGGTCAGCCTGACTGCCGGGAATTACACCGTCTATGCTCGTTTTGCTGATATCTCCGGTATGATGCTCGGAGCTTCTGTTCTGGTTAACGGAATCAACAGCGGTAAAGTGGTTGATTTTGAATTGGAACAGGACGGCGTGATTGTTCGCATGGAGTTAAAATCCTCAGTAACTCTTTTCGACGATGCTCGTTTTATAGTTGCCAGTCCCGAGTTGATGGGTGGCAAACTTATCAGTATTATACCGGGTGTTTCAGGGAATACTCCACCTGAAAACCATATATTCGAAGGTGATTCCGGCAGCGGCATGAACGACCTGATGGAAAGTTCATCAGAACTGATTTATGACGTTAAGCGTCTCTTGGGAGTCCTCGAGAAGACAATCGAGAATATAAATAAAACCGCCGGTGATCCACGGGTGCAGGAAGCGTTGGCTTCGAGTATCAATAATCTCGATGAAACCACCGAAATAACCCGCGATTTAATCAAACTCAATGAGGATAAATTCAACCAGATTATGGATAATCTGGCAAAATCGACTGAGATAATTCATATTCTGATAGAAGAGCATAGAGATAAAATAGATAGCGCTGCTACCGGTTTCGAGCAGTTTGCTTCCACCCTGAATGAATTTTCAGAGCAGTTGAACCTCATCGCTGGCAAACTGCAGGATGACGAAGGCACCCTGGGTATGTTAATTAACGATGCCGACTTTGCATCGATGCTTAAGCAGACTGTTTCTGATCTTGATTCTCTTGTCAATCAGATTAAAGAGGAAGGCATCCAGACCAATATCAGCATATTTGGCAAGAAGAAGAGATAGATGCGCAGCCGTGAACATATCAAGAGATCGGTTGCCTGCGTAATCCTGTCCGGCGGTTCTTCCACCAGGATGGGAAAACCTAAGGCTCTTCTGCCGTATAAAGGTTCAACCTTCGTTGAAAAGCTGATCGCTGATTACGCCGAGATTGGCTGCGACCCGATAGTCGTTGTCGTCGGGGAGCACGCCGAATCTATCCAGCCATTCATAAACAAATCCGGGGTTATCACTGCTGTGAACTATCACCCGGAAGAAGGTCAGCTTTCAAGCTTAAAAATAGGCTTGACAGTTTTATCCCGCGAACATGCGGGTTTTTTCTTCACACTGGTTGACCATCCTGCTGTTAAAGTAGAGACACTACGCGAAATATTATCGGCTTGGGATGGAAATCCTCAAACCGTTGTGCGTCCCCGGTATGATAATCGCGGCGGACATCCCGTTCTACTGGGAAAGAACTGGATCGAAAAAACGCTGCATTTGTCTGATTCATCGAATATGCGCCTGGCTCTAAAGGAGAATAGCGAGTATATAATTGAACTACCCGTTTCAGACGCAGGTATTATCGTGAATGTGGATACACCCGAAGATTACACAAATCTAATAAATACTGATTGTTAACAACCTATGACATGCTTTTTAAAGAAGTGTATAACTGCCATTTTATTCGTCTGCATATCAGTATTTTATTTAACGGACATTTCAAGGGCGCGCCTGTTTGTTCTCCCGGGAATATTCTATACCGATGAATTCGGTTTGGTGGGCAGTTTAGCGGTTATCATGCAAACGCAGAACAGAGCGAGGTTTGAGTCGCGGCTGGAATATTTCGGCTCGGACGAAGGACAGGTGCTCTTTAACGTGTTTGTGCCGCGTGAAACTATCGAGTGGAGTTTCGAGGGGCGCTATCAAATCAGCGGCAAGGAGGTATTCTCGCCCTGGCACGCATCGAATCATGATAAACTCGGTGAGGATGTTCAGTACTGGGCTGATTTTTGGGGCAGATGCGATTTTTTGAAGGGTAACGGTCTTTTCTATGGTCTGCAGGCGAGTTACAAAAGATTCGCGTTCAAGGGCGATCCCGAATGGAACGAGGCAGTAGGATACAATCCAGTTTTAGCGTCAATATATACTGAAGGTGAAGAGATTGCAGGTTCCTTTCGTGTTGGATTAGAGAGAAGAGACAACCGGTATAACACGCACAGGGGAACGCACGTTCTATGGCAGACCGATTTGGGCTATGCCTATTCCGAAGGGAACAGAGATGAACTTATCCGCACGCAAATAGACATTCGCAAGTATCTGCCGCTGACCGCCGAAAAGACCACCCTGGCGCTTAATCTCAGGGGGGGAGTTATCCATTCCGACGTCCCCTATTTCAGCCAGTTTAAAATTGGCGGATCTCTCAGTATGCGCGGATATCCACTCGACAGGTATTATGGGAATGCTTTCTTCCTGCTCAGGACAGAATTCAGACAGATTCTTCAAACTGACATACCTCTGCCCTTAAAGTTCTTATGGAAAGATAATCCCGGATTCGAGAATTATACTTTTTCCACCGGATTCGTGCTATTCTCGGAATTGGGGGATATCTGGCGGGATGATGAAGGTTGGTGGGGTTTCAGGCAGAATGTCGGCGTTGGTCTGCGAGCTATTTTCCCGCCGGACGTGGTTGCTTCGATCGACGTTGCCACACCTTTGGATTCGGATTACATCGCGATTTATCTCGATCTCAGGCAGAGCTTTTAAGATTTCTGATAATGGGAAACCGATAAGATGAGTGGCAATGAACAGAATGATACGAGGGAGAGACAACCCTACCTGCTTGTCGTGGATGACGACCTGTTAATCCAGGAAGTTCTTCAGGCTAAACTGGAGAAGTCCGGGTATAGGATTGAGGTTGCCTCAGACGGTATGGAAGCCTTGAAGAAGATTGAGTCGGAGATACCGGATCTAATCCTTTTAGATATTAATATGCCCGGCATGGACGGCTATGAAGTATGCCGCAAAATACGTGAGATCGAGGCGATACGCACTCTCCCCATTTTAATGCTGACAGCCTATGGCGGATTGGAACATATCGTTAAAGGACTGGAGGCGGGCGCTGACGATTACATAACAAAACCATTCGAAATTGAAGAAGTGCTGGTCCGAATAAAATCTATCCTGCGCATGAGACAGATGGAAAAGGATCTGCGCGAAAAAGAAACCGAACTCGCAAAAATTGAGACCATCGGTCAGTTGATGGTAACGATGGCTCATCATATCAATAATGCTTTGACGAGTATAGGCGGCAGGGCGCAGTCGGCAAGAGCTGACAATCCGGTTTCAGCCCAGAAATTGATCGATGTTTGTCTAAAGGAGACGCGGCGCATTAACGCGGTAATCAAGAGCCTTGAGGATATCGCCAATCATATGAAATACAGCACCGTATCTTACGCCGGCATTGAAAACGCGATGATCGATATTGAAAAGGAGATAGCGCTTAGACTGGCAGAGATTTCTGAAGATGAGGAGAGTGATTGAGCATTGTTGTAAATTCGCGCTGCTTATCGTTACTCAATTTCTCTTAAAAGCCTGTTCAAGGCTAAAAACATCCACGCCTGAACCCACCTGATATAAGGGATCCGATTCATCCAGAATTTCCTTCTCTGAAAATAAAAATAGCCTCTGTGATGCTGAAAATTCTCCCCGCTCCATAGTGCTATTTTCTCAGCAAAAGGAAGATATTCGCTATTTCTATCCTTCAAGCGGACGAACGTCATGATTCCCTGAGCTATACAGTGACCGTCAATAGGATACAGCGAGTCCGGTGAAAACTTAGGCGTGCCATCTTCGCAGAAGAGGCGTTTTCGGTAAAAATCAGCTCCCTTGATTATTGCATCTCCTACTCTATCATCTCCGGAGTATTTGCGGTAATCCTCCAGTGCTTCCAGAACAAAGCCAGTGTGATAATTATCAATCCAATGATGTGCCGGATCTTCGCCGTAATGCCAGCTTCCATCATCACTCTGCCTCGATATGACCCAGCGGGCGGCGAGTTCAGCTTGGTTTATCAGATTTTTATCTCCTGTGATTCTTCCTGTTCTCGCCAGCATTCTGGCTATTAGAGCGGTTACGTTGATCACCCTCGAGCTATCTTGTGGAGTATAGCTGAAATGAATCCCTTCCGGTAGAGTTGTAATGGTCAGGTCCTCCAGCAGGAAGCGGCATGAACCTGCGGCGGTTTCAACCAGCTTCTCATCGGGTGTCAGGTCGTTCAGATCGAGTAGAGCTTCTACGGCAAAGGCGGTATGTACTGCTGAAGGCGTCTGTTCAGGGACGAAAAATGCCCGGGTCTGGTACGCAAGATTTGTTCCCCAGCAGGGACCGCTATAGCCGGGAATTGCTTTCTCCATCAGACGTTTATAAAGGTTTGCTATGTTTTCACGGTTATGCTGGTTGGGAGAAGCTTTCTCGGACAGGATATAACCGGACAGAAAAAGGGATAGTCCTTTAGCGAAACAGTCCTTTTTAATACCCAATAAAGGTCGGATGTTTAGCGGCGCGATTTTGATTATATGGTTCCCCGCCCATCTGGGAAGCCTCCTATTGAAGGGGAACAGGCGGAATAGAGGTGAACCTAAAGCATCCCATGGATCCCAGCCGGAGAAGTCGCATTCTTCACAATAGGCACGCAATGACCTTTCCATGGAGTATATTTTTAAAGTGGGCTTCATATCGCTGAAAAAGACTTGATTTTGATTTAATTATTCGCTATATTCAGAAAATCTATAGGAAATATTTTCATCTGCGGCAATATGTTCCTTAATATAGGGGATTGCAACTTGAACGACAAGCGAATTCTGAATGTATTTTATGCTGTGCTGATTCTGTCATTCGGTTTGGTTTTATCCTCCTGCGGAGGAGGAAAAAAGCCGGCTCTGGTAGAAAAGACGCGTATCCCGGTGCCCTCCTACGTGCCGCCTTCATGTGAGGAGATACCTGATTATCTCATAGACTTTGATGATCTGCTCGAGATTAAATTCTACACACACGAGCGTTTTAATGAGACCGTTCGTGTTAGACCGGACGGCAGGATAACTCTGCAAAGGATCGGTGATATTTTAGTGGTGGGACGCTCACCAGCCTATGTGGACAGCATGATTACCGCCAGCTATTCCGGGATCATCAAAGACCCGGACGTTACGGTTTTCCTGCGTGAATTCGGGTCGCCTGAAGTCTACGTTTTTGGTGAAGTGCATCGCCCGGGACCTGTGATTTACAGAGGGCGATTAACAGCCATACAAGCCGTGGCATTGGCTGGTGGTCCGACGCGTGAAGCGAAAATGAAGAGCGTGCTGATTATCCGCCAGGAACCGGGTGAACTGGTTGCCGCTCGGTGGGACTTGAAAGAGCTAATGAAAGGTGACATTCGAAGAGGCGATCCAGCAGTTCAGCCCTTTGATATCGTCTATGTGCCCCGGACGTTCATTGCCAAAGTGGGAGATTTCCTCGATGCCTACCTGCCGGCAATTCTGACACCGGTAGATCTCTCGGTGCGCTGGTTCTACTACCAGAGACTGCTTGATCAAAATTTAGAGTAATTGATTTAATAATAACTTCAGCTAATAGCGGACGGCAATCTAAATGTATCTCAGTTTTTTTAATCTCAAAGAACAACCGTTTAACGTAACCCCTGATCCAAAATTCCTATACTTTGGAGAATCCTATCAGGATGCCCTGGCATATTTGATTTATGGCATCCGCATGCGGAAGGGATTTGTTGTTCTAACCGGTGAAATCGGAATCGGAAAGACAACTGTCATCAATGCTCTGCTGGAACGCCTTGACGATTCCCACCGGATCGCACATCTGGTTCATTCCAATATGAGTTTGAAGGATATGCTCCGCTTTGTCTTCCGCGATTACGGTTTGGAAGCTGCCGGGAAATCGAAGAGCGAACTCCTATTAGGGCTTCAGGACTTTCTGATCCGGCTGGATCAAAAAGGTGGAAACGCGGTCATGATTATCGATGAAGCTCAGAACCTCAGAAGTTGGCAGCTCGAAGAGATTCGGCTCCTTTCTAATATTGAAACCGCCAAGCGGAAATTGATACAGATTATCCTGGTAGGTCAGCCTGAACTTCTGCATCTGATGAACTCAACCGAGTTGCGTCAGTTTAAACAACGCGTTTCGCTGCATTTCCATTTAAGCGCTATGACGCAGGATGAGGTAGAAAACTACATTGAATTCAGACTGAAGGTGGCTGGTTATCAGGGTAAGAGGCTTTTTGACGACGGTGCAATGAACGAAATATACAAGTTCAGTGAAGGGATACCGCGGCTGGTCAACGCAATCTGTGACAGGGCATTGATTAAGGCTTGCGTTTCCGATCAGCGTAAGTTAGACAAAAAACTATTACGCAAGGTATTATAGAGGTGATAAACGGTACCGAAAAAGTTGCTCACAATGTCTCCTCAACTCAGAATCGAATCGGCAGAGTTATAAACTCAGCCTATTATCCCTGGATAATATTCGCTGCCAGTTTAGCTGTTCGATTAATCCACATAGCTTTTCTCAAGGAGGGATTCTACTTCAGTGATTACAAGGCGTACGAGAGAGCCTCACTGACTCTGATGGCTGGAGGTGGATTAGATGCTGATTACAACAGACCGCCTCTTTATCCTTTCTTCCTGGCGTTTAATTATATGCTCTTTGGAATTCATATATTCCCTATACGGATCGTTCAAGCTTTGCTCGGTGCATTCAGTTCAGTCCTGCTTTTTCATATCTCACAAAACATCTTTGGCAGGAAAGCAGCTCACATTTCCGCCTGGATTTCAGTCATTTATCCTTATTATATTTTCATCGCAGGATTGCTTTATCCAACGCAACTGGTGACTTTTCTGCTGGTCGGGACGATCTATTTCCTCATCGAATCGATCCAGCGGAAATCGATCTGGAATCTTCTCTTCGCATCGATCAGTTTGGGAATAGCATCGCTTGCCATACCGGCTTGCTTAGCTTTTTTGCCATTTATTATCATCTGGTATTTCTTCCAGACAGGATTCAGGGCGCGTAGAGCCCTGCTTTACGGATTACTGCATGTCATTATTGTAAGCACCAGTTTGTCGCCCTGGATTTACTACTGCTACGAGCGTTTTGGTCGGCTGGTTCTGGTGGATCCGAGGGTTGAAAAACATCTGCCCATTATTCAGAGCGAGGGTGAAGTTGCCTCAAAAGAGTGGGTATCAGGCAGTGATCGTATTGCGGGAATTATGTCGAACCCTGGTAAGTTCTTAGCCAATTACGGCAGTGAATTCCTTCATTTCTGGAAATTTGTGCCAGACAGAGTGGTCACACGCCAGCGTGATTATCGCGAGGAGGTCAATCAGAACGATCACCGCATGGTGGTGGATAATCCTTACGCATCGTCTGTGATGAACTGGATCAGCGCTATAACCTATGGACCAGTTTTCATATTTGCAATTGTTGGAGTGCTGCTCTGTTTCAATTCATGGAGGCTATTCAGTCTGCCTTTAATGCTGTTACTATCGCATGCTTTTGCATATTCTCTGTTTTTCACACAAACTCGCTACCGGCTACCAGTTGAATTCTGCTTGATGATTTTAGCAGGCGGCGGCGCGGCTGCATTTATAAATTGGATTCAAGACAGGAAAAAAGAGGCTTAATGAGGGGATAATGGCAGTTTATCTTGTAACCGGCGGCGCTGGTTTTATCGGATCGAATATTGCTAAAGCTTTACTGAAGAAGGGTCATCTGGTGCGCATTATCGATGACTTCTCCACAGGTCGCAGAGTAAACATTGAACCTTTTATAGACGAAATAGATCTCTACGAACTTGATATAGCAAAAAAAGAAGGACTGCAAGAAGCCTTCGATGGTGTGGATTACGTTCTTCATCAGGCTGCGATACCATCCGTGCCTCGTTCTATTGATGATCCGGTAGGATCTTTCAGATCAACTGCATGGGGGACTCTAAATATTCTTGAAACAGCTCGTTCAGCGGGAATCAAGAAACTGGTTTACGCCTCCTCATCTTCGATTTATGGAAGCAACCCGGAACTGCCCAAACGAGAGCCTATGACAGCCGCTCCGTTGTCACCATACGCTGCCGCTAAGCTGGCTGCGGAAACATATTGTCAGGTTTATTATAAAGTCTATGGTCTTCAAACGGTAAGCCTGCGTTACTTCAATGTTTTCGGACCCAATCAGGACCCCGATTCACAGTATGCCGCAGTGATACCGAAATTCATCAGAGCTGCGCTGCGAAGCGAAAGGCTGACTATTTTCGGCGATGGACTAACCTCACGCGATTTTACTTATATCGATAACGTAGTCGATGCCAATATCCTCGCGGCTGAGAGCAGCGCAGGCGCCGGCGAGGTTTTTAATTTAGCCTGCGGAGATCGAATAACACTGAACGAAATGGTTGGAGTCATCGAAACCCTGGTGGGACACGAGATCGATAAAAAACATGATCCACCTCGTCCCGGAGACGTTCCACATTCACAGGCGAATATCGAGAAGCTGGTGACGACGTTCGGTTACCAGCCAAAGATCTCGTTCCATGACGGAATGGAAAAGACCTTCGAATATTTCAAGGATATCTTTGCATAAGTTACATCGATAGCAATAAATGGAATCAGCAAATCGTGGATAGACAATATACGCCCGACAGAGCAACTTCGCTGCGACACTTTCTCACCGTCGTCTTCAAAAGGATCTGGATCATCACCGCTATTTCGGTCTTAACGCTTGCGGCAGGTGCCTTCAAAGTCTTCAAAATGCCCGATCAGTATCAAGCGCAAGCTAAACTGTTGCTGGAACGTGATCCGGAGTTAGAGAAAGCTCTTCTCTTACGCATATCAAGCACCGGACGAAGCGGTGAAGCGAGTTACAGCTATTCTCAGGAATCCGAGATAATGACCTCCAGACCTGTGCTTGAAAGCGTTATTTTAAGCCTTGGATTGTATGGATTTGACGACACAACGAAGTTCAGCAATCCCCGGGAGATGGAAATCGCTTTACAGATGGCAGTTCAGGAACTCGGCAGATATTTAACGATCTCTCCATCGACAGATCCCAACATTATTAAAGTTAAATTCAAGTCACGAATTCCAAAGCTCTGTGCGGAGGTGGTCAACGAATTAGTGGAGCGTTATATCGAATATCGCTTCAAAATCTTCTCCGATGATCAATCCATCGCTTTTTTAGAACGTCAAATTGAGGAGACTGCGCAACAGCTTAACGATCTTCAGCAAAGCAGAATGCTATTCCAGAGCGAAGAGACACTCTACACACCTGATCGTGAAGGGGAAGTTCTTTTTACCAGATTGAAGGATTATCAGAACCGACATGATGGCGTCAGGTTGGAGCGTATATCCAAAGAGGCAAAGCTGACGACCCTTAAAACGATGATCCAATCTGGCAATTACGAAGAACTACCTGTTATAGAACTCGGGGATGGCAACATACAGATACGAGGAATCCTTGATCTGAAGAGTCAGCTTCGAGATCTAGAATATGAGCGCAACAGACTGCGAGACGTCTATACCGATTCCTTCGTGGAAGTGCAGGAGAAAGAAGCGGAGATAAACGCGCTGCGAGGGCGCATCAACGACGAGATAAAAGAAATAGCTACTGTCCTTGAATCCACCATTAATGCGCTGAGAAACGAGGAAGCCACATTAAGAAGGAGTATCGTTTCCATCAGAAACCAGATCAGCGGATTATCTGGTAAAGAGCTGGAGCTGCAGCAACTCTCAAGGGGCATCACTGAAAAAGAAGAGCTTTACTCAATGCTGCTGAAACAGCGGGAAGAAGCCCGAATTTCGCAGTCCAAGAAAGAGATGGTAGTCAGAGTAAAAGTCATCAGTCCCGCTGTGGTTCCCATTGACCCGGTCCCCACCAACAAATGGCTGAAATTAGTGATGGTTCTTTTATTCGGAATTTTCGCCGGGATTTCTATCGCCTTTTTTACAGATTTCTTCGATCATTCATTCAAGAACGCGGAGGACGTGCAGCGTTACCTTGATCTGGACACATTAGCATCAATCAGGAGTTTCTGAGACAAAGTGAGCATTTACAAAGACATCTTCGCATGGGCAGAGAAAAAAGGCGGCAATGAAAGCCCAATTGAACCAGAGGAGTCTGCCGAAGAAAAGGCTCATCCTCTGGAAGCAGAAATACCCCGCCTACTGGCAAATGATCTTCAGGTCTTCCAGGAAAACATTGAAGCAATCCGAACCCAGAAACCGTTTAAATCGGTCTTGATTACATCCTCAGTCAGGCGTGAGGGAAGTTCAATACTCTCCGCCAACTGGGGAAGGCTGCTGGCGCGTGAAAGGTTCTACGGCTTGCCGGTTGACACCAGTGAAGAAATTGCAGGCGGAGTTCTGCTCGTCGATGCCAATTTGCGCAGACCCGCTTTGCACAGCCTCTTCGATCTGGACAGGAAGCGCGGGTTAACGGAGCTGCTGACTGGTGAATTCCAACTCGAGCAAGTCTTAAAAAGCGCTCCCAGAAAGAATCTCTGGGTCATTACTGCAGGTAAGCCCGCCGCCAATCCAGCGGATTTGTTGGGATCGCTTGTGATGAAAGGGATATTGACCGAATGCAGCCAGCGTTTCCAGCTTGTAATCATTGACTCTGCGCCGATCTCACTCTACGCTGAGACTCTAGCGTTAGCCAAAAACGTTGAAGCCGCGGTTTTAGTCGTGCACACCGGGCAGACGCGCTGGGAAGTGGCGCTCTCATCTAAAAAGCAGCTTCAGAAAGTAAATCCAAACCTGCTCGGTGTCATATTAAACCAGAGAAAATTCTATATTCCGGAATGGATCTATCAAAGGATCTGATATAAGCACGAGGCATTCATATCTACGCGCCTTTATTATCCAATTGTACTTCAATAGACAGCGCCGCTACACCATTTACCATACGAGGCGATAACCTGTGATCAAGGAGGACGTCCGAAAAGGGTTTGCGAGCACAGTGTACAACTATATTGGTTTGCTCTTTGAAAAACTGGTCACGGTTTTTGTGACCGTATATGTTATTCGGAAACTACCCGTAGCTGAATTCGGAGTGTTCAACCTGTTCCAGGATACAATCGCCTTAGTTGCGGTGATTTTTTCTTTTGGAATACCATCGCTGATTGAACGTTTCCTGCCCGAATTATACGAGAGAGGTCTCTTTGATGAATTGCGAAAATGGGTCTATAGAGCGCTGACAGCAAAGTTTCTGCTCGGATTGACAGGCGCTCTAATCTGTCTTTTCGGTCGTGAATACCTGGGAGAATTCCTTAACTCTGCGGATTTTGCAGATCTCTATCCCATCTTTGCCATAGGATTAGTGTTCATGGTACTTAATCAGACCTCGCAGACCATCCTGGATACTTTTCTGTTACAGCGGCGGCGCAACGTTATACGGGTCATTGTTTCTATCCTTAGAGCGCTGCTCTACCTTCTGGCTCTGACGCTGGGCTATGGGCTGTTGGGAATCCTATGGGCGTTCTCGGCTGCGGCTGTAGTTGGAAGCATACTTTTCATCTGGACTATTATTAAGGTGAAATACCCAGAGAATGTAACAGCGCAGACAGAGGGTTTTGGAGAACTTACTGGACGCTTCAAACGGTACGGTACTTTCAGTTATTTTAACGAAGTTGGCGGGATGATCCTCAGCCGTCGAATTGATAACTACCTCATCAGCGCCTATCTGAATCCGGCAGCCGCAGGTATATATTCGTTCGCAGCGAGGATTGTTGAGATGGTGGTTGCTCTGACGCCGCTGCGAGTGGGACACCTGATCATATCAACAATTCTGTTCAGGCAGTTCACGGAAGAACCGACTCAGGAATTCTTACAGCGTCGTTTCAACCTGCTGACAAAACTGGCATTTTACCTCACACTGCCCGTTCTGGTCATTCTCATAGGGCTGCGAGAAGAGATCACACTGCTTATAGATGAACGCTACATAGATGCAGCAAATATATTAGCTTTAATAGCGATTTTCGAAACGCTTAACTGTTTTTCATATCCCATTGCGTGGATGGCGCAATCGACGGAGAAGGTGGAGATACAGCTCTATTCCAAGATAGGAGCAGTTTATAATATTGCCGCTGCACTCATCCTGATTCCTCGTTTTGGACCGATTGGAGCCGCCTGGGCTACAGGGACTTCAGTCTTGATTAAAAATGTGCTTATGTACGTATTTCTACGTAGATATTTACCAGTTAAGTTTCCCTGGATTTCGCTTCTGAAGCTGGCGCTTACGGGCGTAGTGGTTTTAGGACTGATAGAATATCTGAGAGGTTATTTAGACGGATTGACAGCAATACTCGTTGTAGGAACTGTCGGCTGTACTGTATTCATGCTTATTGCGAAGACCTTCAGTCCTTTTAATCAAAACGAACGCGATTCATTGAAGAAAAATTTCGGCAGGAAATTGTGGTTCCTATAGGGTAATCATTCATGTTGGATGCAGGAAAACAGAACTCTGGCACAGGCGCAGGCTCTATAAGCATCCGCCCTTTTCCATATCCTTTCAAAGCGGGATTTGCTTTTTGCAATGACCTGGACTGCTTCACGACTTTTGCGGAGATGAAAGCGGTTCACAACATTCTGAATGGTGTCGGGGATACCCCCTGCGGACCTGGGCTGGGAATGGAAGTCGGTGATTCATTCCATTTTTATTCGGTGCATCCTGAACAGGATGACACCTTCTCTTATTTCAGGGATAGTTCCTTCAGACCAAGTCAGGACGCAGCCGGAATTCGCGCAGGGATCGCATCGGAGATCCTCGATACCCTGCATACCTGGGGTAATTTTTCACAGAAGGGAGGTTTCTACCGAAAGCATGCCGAACGTGCGCTGGAGGAGTTAGACAAGTATAACCTTAAGGTGCCGGTCTGGACCAACCATGGCGATATCCACAACTTTCAGAATATCGGACGGTCGGACTCGCTGGGCGATGTTCCCGGGAAATCATCCGTGCGTGGAGATGAAAGCACAGTATTAGAATATCACTTCGATCTGACCAGACAGGCGGGCGTCCGTTATGTCTGGATTAAAGATCTGACCGAAATAGTTGGTCAGGAACGGTCATTAGAAGCTGGTGACTGGATCACAAGCGGAGTAAATCTCGGTCGCAATGCCCTAAAAAGCCTGTTGAAACACGGCGTTGGAGGAGAAGCTTCTAATCCTCAACAGATCAGTAACAGCCTGATTAGACCCGTTAAAATGCGGGATGGCGCTACGCTTTACCAGATGCTGCGGTTTGGATCGTTCGATAAAGACGGTTCAGATAATCTCGCCGAAATCCTGACAGCGGCGACACTACGCAGGCTTGTTGAAGTCAGAGGCGCTATGATGTTCTATACGCATCTCGGGAAGGGGAGAGTATCTCCGGATAAACCGTTTTCAGCGGAAGCATATAAAGCGCTGTCGAGATTGGCGGAACGGGCGCGGGACGGAGAGGTCTGGGTTACCACTCCAGGAAGACTATGCCGCTATATTGAATTGAATGGACGATTGAAGCTGAAGTCTAATATCTTGAATAACGCTGTAACGATCACCTGTGAATTTAAATCGGTGGGTGATTTGGACCATCCCGAATTGTCGGGATTGACCATTTATACCGGTGATGTTGAAAGTTGCGAACTTATTATCGGTGATCAACGGATTTCCATGCAGAGAAATCCAGCAGATTACACAGGGAAAATATCCTTTTCAGTTCCGTTGAAACCGATTGAGTACTGTTGGGAATGAGATGCCTCATATAGCTTTCATTTTAGAAGCGTTCTACGGCGATCAGATAGGAGGAGCCGAAAGACAGGTTCAGATTATAGCGCAGGCTCTGCGCCGGGAAGGCTGGAAAACGACATATATAGCACAGAGAGACAGCGATAAACCTGCTCGTGAGAACCTCGATGGTATGGATGTAATTGCTCTGCCGCAGCATAAACGGCGTTCAGCCTGGTTCAATTATACCCGGCTGCGGGAGGCAATGAAAGCTTCCAGAGCGGATATTTTCTACCAGAGAATACGGCATCCGTATTCCGGCTTAACTGCACGCATCTGTCGGAGTCTGAAAAAGCCATTTATATTTGCCGCCGCATCTACGGCGGACGTGATAAAAGATACGGATCTACGCAACTCTGGTCATGCGGGAAATCCACTGGACAGATTGCTGCATCCACTGGATAGGATGATTGAGGACCGGGGAATTCTTAAAGCGGATGTTGTAATTCTGCAGACCGAAGAACAGTTGCAGTTGTTGAAGGAACAATACGGGCGGGACGGTATAGTAATACCTAACAGCATAGTTGTCAACGATGAATTGGACTCTGCTATTGAGAAAAAGGAACCGCCGGAGATATTCTGGATATCTAATATAAAGCAATTTAAACGACCGGAAATATTTATAGAATTAGCAGGTCGCTGCGCTGACCTTCCGGTTAATTTTGTGATGGCTGGCGGATGCCCCAATCAGAGTATATTAAAGGACGTCGAAAAGGCGGAAAAAGAGATACAGAAATTTTCATACATCGGTCCTATTGATCCTGTCGATGCAGCGAAACGCATTGCCGGATCAATGCTACTCATTAATACCAGCGATTTTGAGGGTTTTCCAAATGCCTTTCAGCAAGCCTGGGCGAGAGGCGTTCCTACATTGAGCATGGGCGTCGATCCGGATGACGTTATCAAACGAGAGCAGCTGGGCGGATGCGCTGCATCTGTAGATGATCTTGAAGCGATAACTCGGCGTTTTCATCATGATCAGAATATGCGTGAAGAAGTTGGAGAGAGGGCGCGCATCTTTGCCTGTGAACATTATAACGTTAGGGTATTATTACCGCAATATTGTTCGTTATTTGAAAAATTAATTGATAGATGAAGATACTCTGGGTCAATTCTGCCACAACAAAAACTTTGAGTAATACTCGGTTGTTCGGGATGCCGCCTGTCTTCATTAAATGGGGACATCCGACACTCTGCCTGATCGGTGGAAAGCTGGATTCAAGCTATCCGGATTACTTTGTTACTTTGCCGGTGCCGCTGGGTCGAATTGGTCTATATCGTCTGTTGGCGATCTGGACGCTCCCGTTGGTCTGTTTAAAACATAAACCCGACGTTATTATTACAGATTGGATGTCGGCGAAACTGACGCGCTGGGTTGTAGTATTGAGGAAGCTTGGTCTGTTGAAATGCAAGCTGGTTCACGACGTCAGAACCGTGCCCGTTAAAGATGATCGCGGGAAGAGTTATTCCATTTATGCCGGTTCATTGAAATATGCCCGGAAACAGTTCGATGGGATCACGACGATAACTCTGCCGCTGCGAGAGGAAATCTGCTCTGAATTCGGGTTTTCACCGCAGCAGATCGCAGTTTGGACTTCCGGTGTTGATATAGATCATTTCAGACTCGGGGATGGGACTGGATTACGCAAGCGTCTCGGTCTTGAAGGTAAATTCATCGTTTTCTATCATGGGTCCATAAATGAAAATCGCGGTGTGGTCGAATTGGCGCTGGCTGCGGAGCATTTGACAGATTTAGATGAACTGCGTATAATTATCGTAGGCGGCGGCAATCAATGGGAGAAATTGAAAACCGTCGTAGATGAGAAAAACTTGAAGCAGGTGCTTCTTCAGCCTGGCGTTCCCTATAAAGATATTCCGGGGTGGATTTCGATGGCGGATTTATGTGCTGTGCCGTTGCCGGATCACGCCTGGTGGAGGGTGTCAAGCCCGTTGAAATTGATGGAATATCTGGCGATGGGGAAACCGGTCTTATTAACTGATATGAAAGCGCATCGTGCCGTTCTGCCCGAGGACGATGAAGCGTTTTACATAAAAGAAGCGACGCCAGAGGAATTCGCTTCAGGAATTCGCAGGGCTGTTCGATCAAAAGGCAGCTTTGAGTGTCTAAGAAAAAACGGCAGACGAAAGGCGGAAACCGAATTGACATGGGAGAGTCAGGCGAAGGTTTTAAATGAGTACCTTGATAAGGTTATTAAAGGTGAAGTGGACATTAGATATGGCTTATGATTACCCGATCTAAAAGTTTAAACGTCACCGATCTTGGTAGAAAGTGCTTCTATCTACTTCTACTGGCGCCGTTGGCAATTTTGCTCTCGACTGCGGCGACTGGAACGAGTAATTATATTTTCCTATTGGTATTCGCTGCAATTATCTTCTTTACAGTGCTGACTAAATTCCAATATTCTCTTATTTTTATCGGTCTTACCAGTTACTTTCTTTCTTACGCTATCTACTATTTCAATCTCCCGGGTCCTCTTATCAACCTGGGTTACGTTTTGATTCTTATGGTATTAATCAGGGAGTACTTTTTCACCGCGAACATGCTGCCAGTTCGTACTCCAGTCAATGCCGTGCTCATTTTCATAATCGCACTGGGATTTTTATCCATCGCCGCCGGTAATTCAGGAGTTTACCCTTCGTTCAAGGGTCTGCTGAGGCATATCGGCTTCCCGCTGCTCTTTGTACTGATAGTTATGGCTGAGCCTGATGAGAAACTGACAAAAAAAATAATCTACGCCGTCATAGCTGTCGCTTTCGTTCAGGTGGTGGCTTCAACCTGTCAGTTTATATGGTATTCAACCGTTGCGCCGAAACCATCGGGAATGAGATCTGACCTCTCCGGTGGTCTGCTCGGTTTTTCATGTGGTGGTTATACTGCCACTCTGATGGCGATGGTTTTCTGCCTTATCATGGGATTTGCTATCGTACAGGGATTTCGATGGTACCTAGGCTTAGCGGCAATCTCTCTGTTAGCGCCGATCTATTTCGCTTCAGCGCGAGCCGGGGTGTACCTTTTTGGCGCAGCTATCCCGTTTATGTTAATCTTTGCACCGCTATCAAGGCACGGTTCACTTATCAAACGTATTATGCTCGCTTTCTTTCTGTTTGCAGCAATCATATTTATTGCTGCTACCGGTCTGTTGGGACCATCGTTTCAAGCGATATTTAACCCGGATTATGCCTATGAATACAGCATCAAGCAGGCTGATTCCGGCATGGGGAGGCTGCAAGCGTTTGAAGTTGTCTCATCACAACTACGGACGCCGCTCGAAAAACTGGTCGGCAGGGGACCGGGGATGCTGACTCCAACGTCTATCACTGAGAACCCTAATTCATTAATTGCTGAGAATCCCAAACTCTTCGGAAGTGTCTCAGGTTATGCTTATACAACACTCGAATTGGGGTTTATAGGGATGGTACTGTTCTTGCTATTATATCTCCAGGTCTATCGTTTTGTGCGCAGGTTTTTAATATTGATTGACGACAAATTCTGGGAATCTGTCGCGCTCGGATTCTGCGGTTCCACATTTATATACGTTATTTCGACGTTTTACATCGATTCCTGGATATATTATCCGCTGCCGTTCACATTCTGGGTATTGGCAGCGGCAATATACCGCATGGGTGTTATACGCGGAATTTTCACCGTATAGGTTTCACATTTAAACCTGAGCAGATACTGTAGTAACGGTAAAATCGTTTTGAAGATAGAATGCCGGAATAAACTTGCGAAAGCAGACTATTGGGGGAAAACATGGTCATTCTGGGGTTGAATATACTGCATGATGCGACGGCAACTTTGCTGGTCAATGGAAAAATAGCCGCGTCCATCGCTGAAGAGAGGTTGTCGCGTATTAAGTACCACTGCGGCTTTCCGTACAAGTCAATCACCGAAGTATTACGCATTGCTGGTGTATCGCCGCAGCATGTCGATAAGGTCGTTTTTAGCTTTAACTCAAATCTCAGCAAAATGCCGCGGTATTATACCGACTACGTGGTAGACCGCAGTGGCGATTTTGACACCGCAAACGAAAAGGACGTTGCCTTCCGCACGAGGATGATCAGGGATCAGATCATGCGGCGCTTCAGGGGGGGGGACCCCTGGCAAGATGGAAGGGAATATGCCCTTAAGAAATATCGTAGAGCGCTTGCCGAATGCGGCATTACAACCGAAGATATTTCAACTCGGGATCATCATCTGGCTCATGCCGCTTCGGCATACTATCAGGGTGGCAAAGACCGGACGCTGATCATAACCGGAGACGGATCCGGCGATGGGCAGTCTATGGCTGTATTTGTAGGCGAAGGTGGTGAACTGAAGCGTCTGCATTCAGTTCTTGACAGGCATTCCCTCGGCAAATTTTACAGCAGCATAACAAAATACCTCGGCTTTAAACGAAACCGTCACGAAGGTAAAATTACCGGGCTTGCAGCCTATGGAGATCCTGATAAACTAAAACCTGAATTGCGGCAAATGGTTGATATCGCAGATGATCTGCACGATTTCCGCACACCGATAGCTGAAAAACTGTCGCCCATGCACATACGGAGAACGAATCTGATCCATTTCCTGCGCGGCGACTACTATGGCAGCCATTATTCCAACCTGCAATTGGATTACCTGCATGATACGTTCAAATATCGTTTCCATAAAGGGAAACCGATCAGTTCGCCGCCCGGGCTTAGTGGAAATACCTATCATAAGGAAGATATCGCTGCCGCTGCACAGGCACTGCTGGAAGAAAACGTCAATCTGTTCACGGAGGCATGGGTTAAAGAGACAGGCATCAGGGACGTTGTTCTCGCGGGAGGCATTTTTGCCAATGTGAAGGTCAACCAGCGCGTCGTTGAAATAGACGGTGTGGATTCAGTATTTATTCATCCGAACATGGGTGATGGAGGCACCGCCACCGGAGCCGCTATGTTGGTCTGGTCAGATCACTTAAAAGAGCAGAACAAGGTCTATGAGCCCGAATTCATTGAAGACGTATATTACGGTCCCGAGTACAGCGAGTCGGATATTCAGAAAGCGCTGTTGAAGCATTCCTACCAGATGCGCAGGAGCAATGACATTGAAACGGAAGCAGGACAGCTTGTCGCAAAGAAGAAGGTCGTTGGCAGGTTTAACGGCAGAATGGAATACGGACCGAGAGCGTTGGGTAATCGCTCTATTCTGGCAGATCCGACAGATCCGGCGATCAATGACTGGTTGAACGACCGCCTGCAGAGGACTGAGTTTATGCCATTTGCGCCCAGTGTCCTGCATGAGGCCGCGCCGAAACTGTATAAGAATTACAAGTCGGGCGAATATGCGTCCTACTTCATGACCATCACCTTCGACGTCGAAAATGAATGGATCGATAAAGCGCAGGCTGTGTCACACGTCGATGGTACGGCACGCCCGCAGGTCGTGAAAGAATCAACCAATTCGTCCTATTATAAAATACTGAAGGAATTCGAGCGGCAGACCGGACTGCCCCTGCTTGTAAATACAAGTTTTAACACGCATGAAGAGCCAATTGTTATGACTCCCGAGCATGCCCTGCAATCTCTGGGAAAAGGGTGCGTGGACGTGCTCGCAATCGGACCTTTTCTGGTGTGGAAAGAGGGCGGATATCCGCTTAAGAGCGATTAAAGCGGATTCAATAGTCCATATTATGTTTAGCGCGAGCCGCGATCTAACTTGAGGTTACTCATTGCGGATTCTGATTGTATCCCATCTCTGGCCCCGAACTGACTGGCAGCATCTGGGTGTATTCGTTTCCGAACAGGTTGCAGCGCTGAAGAAGAGATGTGACGTTACCGTAGTTGTTCCGGTTGACCGGACGATACGCCGTGATGAGCTTACTATCAAAGAGATATTCGCCGGTCTTCCCGGGCATAAACGACGCATAAATCCTGACCTGCTGCCCGTTGAAGATATTGTTCCTTTAGCGCTCCCCTTCAGGAGCAAACCACTGAGGAATCAGTTTGCTGCTGCTGCGGCAATAAACCTTAGCAATTCATTGCAGCAACTGCAGGAATATAAATTTGACATAGTGCACGCGCATACCGTCTTTCCTGACGGTCTGGCGTGTGCTCTCTGGCTTCAAGACAGACCTGTTCCGTTGGTTGTAACTGGACATGGCAGCGACGTCCATTCAGCTTCTTCTGGCGTCAGGAATGCTCTGAAACCGCTATTTAAACGAGCGGATGCGCTGGTGCCAGTAAGCACATTCCTCGGGGAATGCCTAATTGACTACGGCGCAGATCGGGAGAGAATTCACCCGATTCCGAACGGCTTCACAGCGGAGCAGTTCAGGGGAGTGGACGACTCAAACCGTAAAGCGGGAAGAGTTGTATTCTTAGGCAGATTGGACGATGTAAAACGAGTCGATTTGTTGATTCGAGCGTTATCCCATTGCCCTGAGAATATCACTCTTGAAATTGCCGGTGATGGCGCCAAGCGGCGCGAATATGAAGCGTTGGCGAAGCGTTTCGGGCTTGAGAGGCGAGTCCATTTCTGCGGCAGGATCATGCGTGAACAGATTCCCGGATTTCTCGCCAGCGCATCGTTGATGTGTCTGGTCAGCAGAAAAGAAGGATGGCCCACGGTGATCTTCGAATCGTTAGCCTGCGGTACTCCGGTGCTGGCGACTGCGGTGGGAGGCATCCCTGAAGCCATCGAAGATGACCGGTTGGGCAGGACTGTTTCAGCGGACATATCAGCCGAAGATTTAAGTACAGAAATACAATCCGCTCTCGGTAAAGAGTGGGATAGACAGTATATGATAGAATATGCGTTTCAGAATTCCTGGGATGAGATCACCGGAAGACTGATGACACTACATAGTGATCTGATTACGGCACGTTCAAACCATACTGACGCATTAATTTAGGGTTGAGGATCGAATTTTGATCCGGAGCTTTATCAGGGGGAAATCCCCCGGACAGGTGATAGACGCTTTATTCTGGCGGATAAATCTCCTGGCACGAGATTGTTCGCTGACAAAATTGCGCAAGAAGCGCCTCAAGCAGGAAAAAGATTGGATAGAGAAGACCAATTCGGTCGGTTTTGTCCTTTCGAGAGCTGAAGCGCACAACATCCTGTCCAACCACCCGGAAGACCATACCGCTATCTTCGCAGAAGCCGAAGATATTCTTGAAGGCTGGACTGATGTGCCGGGTTTTGGCAGACGCAGAATAAATCTGGACTATCCTGATACTTCGGGTTTTAAGGATAAATACGCATACAGGCTGCTCTGTCGTCTCGATTTTCTACGCCCCTTAGTATGGGCAAGCCTGCTGGCTAAAGATAACTTAGCATTCATTGAGGCAGTTGAAAAACACCTTATTAATTGGCAGGAGATTCACTCAAAAGAGGCGAAATGGGATTCTGTCGATGAGTCGATTCGCGTTTTAAACATACTTGAAGCGCTTGCTCTCTTAAAGGATGATCTGAAAAAAGAAGTCTTTAGATCTGCGCTGAAGAACATCCTCGACGCTGTCTGGACTATACACGCAAACAGAGCACGCACCGGCAACCATCTGATCTACGAGGGATTGGCGCTGTATTACGCAGGAAATTGCCTGAAGAGTTATTATCAGGCGAAGGTGTGGCGTGATCTCGGCGCAGAAATACTCGAGAACGCCATGCGTGTTCAGGTATTCACGGACGGGATGAACGCCGAGCTGTGCACCAGTTATCATCTGATTACAGCCACGAATTTTTTAAAAGCGTGGGCGCTGGGCAGAAAAGTCAAGCGCAACTTCCACGGGGCTTTTAATCTGCGTTTAGCGCAGATGGTAATGATTGCGAATAAACTCAGGGCGGGTGACGGCGGATTCTTCGCTCTGGGGGACAGCGATCGTATGGAGGGACCGAGCAGAGAGGAACGTGAAGCTCGTTCGCTGGCAAATCTGGGCAAAATGATTGCCCATTCGGGAGATGCTGGACGATCTGCTCTCGGAATAGAGTACCTGCTCGCTGGATTGGACTCTGGATCCAACGCAGAATATGATTACGCCTCACAAAAAAGCATCATCAACGCGGGCGGCTATCAAATCCTGCGCGATAAAAACGGGAATTCGATGATCTTTGATACGGGACCGTTTGGCTTGTCAGGCGCGTCACATCACGCCCACGCGGATACGCTCTCAATCGAAGCGCATATGCCTGACTGTCGGTTTCTAATCGATCCCGGTGGATTCAGCTACGTCGATGAAAAAGCCCGCGCTTTTGCACGCTCAACGGCGGCGCATAATACTGTTCGGATAGACGAGTTGAACAGTTCCGAAATCCTGGGATCGTTTGAATTCGGAAAGGGAGCGAATGCCAGATTGATCGATAGTTATGAAATCAAGGATGGTTTTGTCCTCTGTGCCGAACATGATGGATATAAAAGGTTAAAGCTGCCTGTTTTTCACCGTAGAGCTATTGTCTGGTTAACCAGATTGCCTTTCTTTATGCTGGTAATAGACCGGGTGGAGGGGAAAGGCGCGCATCTTATCGAAGCTTTCTTTCACGCGGACAAAATCTGGCAGGTAAGTCAGAAAGAACATAACCAGATCAGATGGTCATCTGAATCATGCCGGATCATTCATTCAGCGTGGGGAAGCAGAGAGATGGAGATCAGTATCCATAAGGGTGAACATGAACCACAGTGGCAGGGCTGGATAGCACCCAGGTATGGCGAATATGTGGAAGCGCCTGTTTTGGTAGAAAAGTGTCATGCGGATCTCCCTGTAGATATCGTGAACCTGTTTGTTGCAACCGATGATTTATCCCCGATAACTGTTCTCGATGCTGATAACTGCAGTGTGACGATTGGAAAAGATCAGAAATTAAACTGGAATTGGGAAGGTGATCGCTTAGCAGCCGTAGTAGAATAGGTTGATTTTAAGATGCGTGAAAATCTCTAAATCTGATTATTAAGATTTAACGATTTATGGAATGCAAACTATTCGGTAAAACAATACATATTCCACTGAACGGATTGAACGTCTCAAGGCGTCTGGAGTTCAACCTTTTAATGAAATATCTCGATTTTAAGGGCGATGAACTTCTGTTAGACGTTGCCTGCGGTGACGGATATTGGACGAATAAAATGTCTCCGCATGTCGCGGGAGTTGTAGGATTCGACTATAATTTCCAAAGACTGTTGCAGGCAAAGAAACTTGCCAGCGGCATGAAAGGTGGAATTCGCTGTGATGCGCATATATTACCTTTCAAAGAAGGCACCTTTGATTGCAGCATTGGAATCTGTGTTCTTGAACATTTTCAAGATGACGTCAAAGCGATGACCGAACTGCGGCGCGTGTTGAAGCCAGGCGGCAGGCTTGCCTTAACAGTGGATTCTTTTTCATATCCCGGTATGTCAGACGACGAGATGGCGCGACACGCGAAAAAGTTTTCCGTCGTGCATCATTACAAGATCGAAGATTTGACAGAAAAACTTCAGCAGGCAGGCTTTGAAGTGGAGCAGTGGTCGTATATGTTGAGGACTCCAATCTCGGCGTCTCTATACGTCAATGCTTTAAGGTCACCTAAACTGGCGTACCTGTTGTATCCAATTAGCTATCCTGTGAGTGCATGGAGCGAACAACACTCGAAAAACCAGACCTGCGGGTACAAACTGGCAGTGGCGGCAAAAGCGCTGTAACCGCCGATTCCGACAGGATATTCATCACCTGGCTGCCCTATTCGAGACGCAGTCAGACACTGGCGGAGAATTTTCACGCCAAACCGGTCTTTTTCAAGTATCTGGCGGGAAAACACAATGTTCCTAAGGCGATTCTGCGATATATCCTGATGACGTTTCACACTATAGCATACGTGCTGCTGAAACGCCCGAAGGTCGTTTTTGTCATGAATCAACCGATTTTTCTGCCGCTGACTTTATTTATACTGTCACAGATCACTGGCGTCCATTACGTCATAGATTCGCATTCAGGGCTGTTCAACAAGCCGCAATGGAAATGGTCTCTGCCCATAATGAAATATGCCTATCGGCATTCGCTGTTTTCCATAGTCACCAACCAGTCACATAGGAAATTGGCTGAATCATGGGGCGCTAAAATTGAGGTGCTCGGAGCCTTATCAGTCGGAGAAGAGTCGGTCGATGCTTTTAACAGACCGGATGAACCGAGTGTCGTTGTGATCGGCACCTTCGCGGCGGATGAACCTACAGAAGAGATCATTGATGCAGGCAGAAAATTACCGCATGTCAGGTTCTATATCACTGGCGCTTTGAAGAATGCCCCAACGGAAATGGTTCAATCAGCGCCCGATAATATTACCTTCACCGATTTCCAGCCGCGTCCGAAATACGTTGGTTTGGTGCAGTCAATGGACGCAGCCATGATCCTAGTGAAAAACGACGACGTCATGCAGATGGGAGCTTATGAAGCGATGTCCTGGGCGGTGCCCATCATCACGTCGGATTGGGCAGTCCTGAGGGAAAATTTCTACCGCGGCGCACTGTTCGTGGATAATTCTCCTGATGATATTGCGCGTGCAGTGGATGAGATTTTCAATAACCTTGAAGAATATAAAAGTGAAGTTTCAGAATTGCGGCGGGAACGCCGCGAAATGTGGGATAATACCATTTCTAATCTCAACGATTACATAGCAGAAAATGCTTAATGACACCAATGAGGGATAAGGGCATGGATATATCGGTCTTCGGTCTGGGATACGTTGGGTGTGTGTCAGCGGCTTGTCTCGCTCGCTTGGGACATACAGTAGTGGGAGTAGACGTTGCGCCTGATAAAGTTAAACTTATCAGTTCAGGCAAATCGACAATAGTCGAAGATGAAATAGGCGACATTGTTGCCGCAGCCGTTAAGCAGGGCGCTCTTTCAGCGACTGATATGACAGAAGAGGCGATCAGAGCGACAGAAGTCAGCTTAATCTGCGTTGGCACACCGTCTAACGAGAACGGCAGCCTTAACCTTAAATACATTGAAGATTGCTGCGCGGACATAGGTATTGCTCTGAAGAAGAAATCGAACTACCATGTCGTAGTAATGCGTTCCACCATGCTGCCCCGGTCTATCAGAACAACGGTTATCCCTACTCTTGAGGAGCATTCAGGCAAGAGAGCCGGACAGGATTTCGGTCTGTGCATCAATCCGGAATTCTTGAGGGAAGGGACTTCAGTCTATGATTTCCATCATCCGCCTTATACGGTAATAGGTGCTTTCGATGATCGCTCAGCGGAGAAACTTGAGAAGATATACAGCGGAATTGATTCCCCTGTGTTGAAAGTTCCGATCGAAGCGGCAGAGATGATCAAGTACGCCTCGAATTCTTATCATGCTCTAAAAGTCTGCTTCGCTAACGAGATAGGGAGACTCTGCAAAGAAGCCGGCGTTAATTCACATCTGTTGATGGATATTTTCTGTCAAGATGACAAACTGAATACGTCGGCGGCTTATCTGAAGCCCGGCTTCGCCTTTGGCGGATCATGTCTGCCCAAAGACGTGCGCGCCCTGAATTACTTCGCCCGCACCGTCGATCAGGAGGTGCCGGTGTTGAGCGCTGTGATTCCCAGCAATCAGTCACACCTCGATTTCACTCTGAGGTTGATTACTCGAGGCGGCAGACGTCCGGTGGGCGTGTATGGTCTGGCGTTCAAGCAGGGAACGGACGATCTGCGCGAAAGCCCAATTGTATCTATGGTTGAACAGTTGATCGGACGGGGTTTCCCGGTCATGATATACGACACTAACGTTCAGATATCACGGCTTTTTGGAGCAAACAAAGCCTTCATCGAAAACGAAATTCCGCATATAGATAAGCTGATGACCGACGATCTGAACGATCTGGTCAGTTTTGCTGATGTGCTGGTGGTTGGTCAGAGCAGCGCTGAACTCCTTGCCCTGGACCTATCGGGGAAAGAGATCATCGAATTGACCAAACCAAAAGAAGAAATTAACTCAAATCAAAAGCAGGGCGTAGCCTGGTAATTGTTAAGGAGAGAGCTTATAGGTGTATGATATCGATCTTTCTATAGGAAGATAACGCAATAACTCAGCCCAACATTGGTAATACTATGTTAAAACATACCTTGAGTATCGTGATCTGCATTCTCTTGGGAGGGGGAATGTTGGTTGCTGAGGCGGATGTGTTCTACGTGAGCACAAACGGCGATAACGGCAACATCGGATCTGAAGCATCTCCCTGGCGCAATATAACGTATGCCGCCAGTTCTTCATCAGGCGTCAGCGTGGGGGATACTATCATGATTCGCGCTGGGAACTATCCCGAAGCAGTATCACCCAGTATTTCCGGGTCGGCGGTACAACCGATTGTGATCATGAACTATCCCGGTGAAACGGTAAATATGGATCCGGGTAGATTCCGTTTCAATCCTGGCGTCAATTACTGGAAACTGGATGGACTGCATATTCTGAGGTCAACCGATAACGGCGTGTATTGTCCGTCTGGGACCCATCCAGTGGGGTGGTTGACAGTGACAAACTGCGAAATATCGTATCATAAGGAGAATGGTGTCTGCCTGATCGGTCCGGATTTCGGAGGCGTTACAATTGAAGACTGCGTCATCGAAAGGAATGGTGAAGTCAATGGAGTGCCGCAATGGTCTGAAGGGACCGGGATCTGTATGTACGGCGTCACCGGCAAGATCTGGGCGCGACGCAACTGGATCGCCCTCAACTGGGCGAAAGGTATATCGCATGGCTCCGAAGCCGACTGGCAGACAGACAGCTCCATCGTCGATTCTAATCACATCATCGATAATTACGAATCAGGCATAGACTGGTGGGGGGATAACTCATTCATTCGCTATAATTATATGTCTCTTAATGGAACGCGCGATACGGAAGGCGGCGAATGGGGAGACAAAGGAATGGCGCTGAACAACAACGCTTCAGGAAATATGGTCGCGTTTAACGTTATCAAATCCTCAGGACGTAATGAGCTTGACCCACGTGGTTATAATAACATTTTTTACAATAATACCTTCATTAAAGATCACTACTACAACACGGTTCCCGGATCGCCGTATGCAGCAACTATCCTGATGTATGCTAACAACGGTTCCGGCAACGAATACAGGAATAACATCATCGTCAACTATTGTTCAGAGATAGGACACCATTATCTGATCGTGGCAGAGAACTATAGCCGGTACACAGAACAGATATGGAGTAACAATTTATATTGGGCGCCCAATGCAACGGCGCCTCCAGGCGAACCGTGGAAGAGCAAACCCTTCCTACTCTACTACGCTCCAGAAAGCTCATACAAGACCTTCGATGAATTGCGTTCAACCTGGCCCGATCAGGAAGTGAACAGCCTCTGGGGTGATCCCGAATTTGTCTCCCTGCCGGATTCAATACTATCACTCTTGATGGGGAGCCCCGCGGTGAATGCCGGAATAAACGTCGGATTTCCTTACAGCGGCACGGCGCCAGAAATGGGCAGGTATGAAATCGATGAAGGCAACACCCCTCCCTGGATCGATCCACCGCTCCTGGATTTCATCACCGAAGAAGACACGCAATTTGTCTATGATCTGACGCCGCACGAGAACGATGCAGAACAGTCCGGGTCAGAATTGACCTGGACAATCAGCGGTCTGGATCCGTCACTTGCAACCGGCAGTATCGAACGAGCGACGGACAGGTTGACTATAACGCCCGTTGCCAACCAGTACGGTTCTGACTCTGTTACACTGACTTTATCAGATGGTCAGGGCGGCATTGCCAATCAGGTTGTGAATTTGATAATCAACGAGGTTAACGACATACCGTGGATCGATCCGACCGTACAGGATATTATTACTGATGAGGACGTTGTTTTCACCTATGACCTGACGCCGCATGAGAACGATCTCGAGCAGTCGCATGAACAACTGGTATGGACGATAAGTGATCTCGACCCGCTCCTTGCTTCAGCTTCTATCGATCTTTTAACGGATTTGTTGACCATCACACCCATCGCCAATCAGTCAGGGTCTGATGATTTCACCCTGACATTGTCTGACGGTCGAGGTGGACAGGATACGCAGGTTGTTATGCTGACAGTTAATCCGGTCAACGACCCCCCCTGGATTGATCCGGCAGTGCCGGATTTGATTACCGAAGAGGATAATATACTGATCTACGATCTATCACAGCACGAGAATGATATAGAACAGCTTCCAGATCAGCTAAGCTGGACGCATGCCGATTTAGATCCGTTGCTGGCGGAAGTGGCGATTGATCCGCTCACTGATCTGATTACCATAACTCCCTTACTGAATGCATCAGGCGATGACGTATTCACCCTATTTCTTTCAGATGCAGTCGGCGGACTCGACAGTCAATCCGTGGTGCTGACTGTTGGAGAGGTCAACGATCCACCGGAAATCGATCCACTGATCCCAGAATGTGAGATGAAAGAGGACGAACCATTCGTCATTGATTTAACTGAATACGAAAACGACGTAGAAGATACTCTACAGGGACTCTACTGGACTTTTGAAGGAGTCAATACCGGTTTGATTACCGTAGAAGTGGATCCTGTCACAGATACTCTAAGAATAACCCCAGCGCTGAACCTCAGCGGCGCAGACACACTGCTGTTGATTCTTCATGACAGCGGCGGAGAAACGGATATGCAGGACTGGATTGTAAATGTTGTCGCTGTGAACGACACCCCCTGGATAGCGCCGCCTATCGCCAACCAGTCAGTGCAGAGCTACTTTCCATATACGCTCTCGCTGTTGAATTATGGGAACGACATTGAAGATCCAGTCGATAGTCTCAATTGGGAAATATCGAACGTTGATCCGGCTCTCTTCAGCGCGGACATCGATCCAGTGACTAAGCTGTTGACCATGCACCCGGTCGTAGGCACAGCAGGAAGCGACGTAGTAATCCTTACCGTTATTGATACAAAAGATGCGCCTGCCAGTCAGGACGTCACTTTCGATCTGTTCGGCAGCGGTTCGCCGACTCCGCCAGGTATCAGCGGATTGGAGGATATATACGAGCCGCAGGGTTCCATCGTTGAGCCCCTCAATCTGGCTGATTATGTCGCTTTGGGAACGACTCCATTCCCTGAGCTGATATTCACTCCATCGGTCTGGGATGCCGCCATCCCCGGAAGCGGCAACCCTCTGTTGATTGTTTATATCGAAGAGGCTTATCTGCATATTGAGGCTCCCGCGCCGGATTGGCAGGGAAGCAATCTTGTCGCGGTGCGTATCGAAGATACGTTCGGTTTTTCTGATGAAGACACGCTGAAAGTTACTCTATCGCATGTTCAGGCAGGTTCCAACCTGCCGGAACCAGATGTTGTACAAGATTGGTATATTGTTGAACCCGATCAGACAGTGCATGCTGAAAATTTTAACCTTCACGTCGCAAATTTAATCCTGGAACCTGAATTTGTATCGTTCCAGCAAAAAGGCGGACAAATTGTGGATTGGCTGAATGCAGCGGGAACAGAAGTATTTATTTTTCCATTAGTTGCTAACGAACAAAACCTCCTTCAGCTCAGAGTTCAATATGAAAATTTACAATACAGTGAATCAAAGAGTATCATTGTAATTGAAGATTCTACTCCTCCTGCGCCGCCTTCAGGATTGAGCATGCGGCGTGAAGAGGAAGAGATACCGCAAAAGTCTGTTGGAAACGATTAAAGGATATTTCCTATGAAATTAGTTATTCAAATTCCCTGCTTGAATGAAGAAGGGTACTTGGCGGCTACCATCGATGATCTTCCCCGCGAAATCCCGGGCATAGACAAAATCGAAATTCTCGTCATAGATGATGGCAGCAATGATAACACCTCCGGAGTAGCCAGACGGAGCGGTGTAAAACGTATTGTCCGTTTTCGGCGCAGGCAGGGTTTGGCGACCGCCTTTAAAACCGGTCTCGACGTCTCCCTCTCAATGGGCGCTGATATCATCGTCAATACTGACGCTGATAATCAATACCGGGGAAGCGACATACCCGCGCTTATTCAGCCGATCTTAAACGGTAAAGCTGATATGGTAATAGGCACGCGCCCGATTACAGAGATGAAAGATTTCTCAACTACCAAAAAAATTCTCCAGAAACTGGGTTCGGCGGTGATGCGCTTCGTCAGCCAGACCTCCGTTCCAGACTCTACCTCCGGATTCAGAGCTTATAATCGCCGCGCCGCGCTGAAACTTAACGTTATCTCGCTATTTTCATATACGCTGGAAACGATCATTCAGGCGGGTAAGAAAAACCTCGCGATTGACCACGTGCCGGTTCAGGTCAACAAGAGACAGCGTAAATCTCGGCTCTTTAAAAGCACGCCCATTTACATGAAGCGTTCTCTGGCTACTATACTGCGTATTTTCATAACTTATGAGCCGCTGCGGGTGTTCTTCTACATCGGCTCCTTGTTCCTTATATCCGGCGTCATCCTTGGAATCCGGTTTCTCTATTTTTATTTTACAATCAGCGGACAAACCGGGCATATCCAATCGTTGATTTTCATGATGGTTCTGCTGTTCCTCGGTTTTTTAATGTTGGTTATGGGTTTATTGTCCGATTTGATTTCGGCTAATCGCCGGTTAATCGAAGATGCGGTATTAAGGTTGAAGCGTCTTGAATTGCAGTTTGGTACTCACGAAGAACTCGATGACGGGATTGAGAGTAAGAATTGAGATTAGTTTTTATTGGACCGACTTATCCGCATAGAGGCGGTATAGCGCGCTACGGAACGCACCTTCTGGGCGCTATGAAGAAGCGGCATCAGTGCTTAGGGATCGGCTTCAGAAAGCTTTATCCCGCCTGGTTTTTCCCCGGAAAGGGTCAATTAGAGTTAGGGGAAATGCCTCCTGACGGAGCCAGAGGTGAGGCGCAACTGCATTACGGTCGCCCTGGAGACTGGTGGCGTACCGCACGCGTGATAGATGAATTTGCCCCATCAGCGGTTGTTATTACATGGTGGGTCTCTTTTTGGGCTCCCCATATGGGCTGGTTAGCAAGAAAGATAGCTGGCAAATGCCCCGTATATTTTCTCTGTCATAATGTTTCCCCGCACGAAGCGCGTTTCTACGATCCAGCTCTGACCAAGTGGGCGCTAAAGCCCGGAAATGGATTCATCGTTCATAGCGAGGAAGACAGAAATCAACTTTTGAAATGGTTCCCCGGAAACCGTGTAATTCGCCGCGAACATCCTGTATACTTCTCTGATTCCACCTTCGCAGTATCCAATGAAGAGGCTCGCGATAGGCTGGGAATCACCGGCAGGATGCTCTTGTTTTTCGGATTCATTAGACCTTATAAAGGACTGGATACGGCGATTGAAGCATTAGCTGCTCTTAGCCCGGAGTTTAATGATCTGACCTTATGGATAGCGGGCGAATTTTGGGAGAATAAAGATAGATACCTGAGCCTGATAAATAAATATAATTTGAATGACAGAGTGAAGATAGAATCGGGCTACATGTCCGATGAGGAACTCGCTTTGCGGATCTCGGCTGCCGATGGTGTTATACTTCCATATAAGTCAGCGACGGGCAGCGGCGTTTTAGCCAACGCTTATGCGCTTGATAAGCCGGTAATAGCAACGCGCTGTGGCTGTTTTAAAGAGATGGTTAAGCACGGTTCGAGCGGTATCCTATGCGAACCAGGTGATATAAACGGCTTGGCGAACGCCATTTTAGAGTTCTACTCCGGTGAAGGTCCCGGTCGGTTTTCCGCGGGAATTGCGAATGTAAAGCAACAGTTCACCTGGAATGCTATAGTTGACGCTGTCGAGGAGCTGATCGAAGGTGAATAGTCTGCTGATCACAGGAGCGACGGGCTACATCGGCGCAAAATTAGCGGAATACTATATCCATAGCGGCTATGAAGTCCGCCTGCTGGTGCGGGACCCTGCAGGATTGACAGCGGAATTGAAGAACAAATGCCAGATAGTCATAGGTGACCTCTGTCGTCCGGCAACGCTCGACAATGCAGTCCGAGGCGTTAATGCTGTCATTCATGCCGCCGGCAAATTGGGGCACTGGGGCACTACTTTAAAACAGCTCCATGATGTAAATGTTCAAGGCAGTATGAATCTTGTCAGAGCTGCGCACGAAGCGAGCGTCAAACGCTTCATCCATTTAAGCGCTGGCGGAGTAACCGGACCGGTCGGAGTGGAACCTGCTGATGAAAGCTATAAACCTGCTCCTGTTACTCCCTATGAAAGGACCAAGTGGGAGGGCGAAGTCAGTGTTATGGAATTTGCCGTAAAGAAGGATATGAGCCTTCTTACGGTCCGTCCGACTTTTACTTACGGACCCGGCGATCCTCATAAACTCGCTCTTTTCAAGGCAGTGAAAAGTGGACGTTATGCTTTCATCGGAGACGGTCTATCAACGGTTCACCCCGTCTATATCGATGATTTAATTGCCGGCATCGATCTCAGTCTAAAATCGAATTTAAAGCAAGAAAGCATCATCATCGGTGGAACTGAACCGATAACCAAACGAGAACTTGCTTACGGTATCGCCGATGCGCTAAAAGTTCGCCGACCCACGATGAAAATCCCTGCATTTGCTGCAAATGTTATTGCCAGAACTTTTGAACTTAGCTCAACTGTATTTAAATTCAATCCTCCTTTAACACGTTCGAGAGTTTTAGCGCTGGCGCGTAATTGGGGTTATTCCATCTCTAAAGCCCGCGCCGAATTGGGATTTGAACCGCGGGTGGAACTCGCGGATGGACTACACAGAACTGTTAACTGGTATCGAGAACAGGGGTGGCTGTGAACGGAGAAATCCCAACAGAAGTAGAAGTCTTCGGCGTCAACTACGAGCGATACGCCCTTGGAAAGCTTTTCGCCCGAATGAAAAAGAGGCTGAACTTGCAATCGGTTATCGAACTTCCCGCCTCCGGCGCCAAGGCGATGCCCTCGCTTTATTCGCTGGGAGCCGCTCTCGCAGGCTGTGATGTGACCTTGGTTGATGCCGACCCGGAAGGGCTGAAGATATGGAATGATCTCGGGCTGGGTGATAAGCTGACTACGATTGATATGAATCAGCTTGATTCCACGCTGGATGAAGGACGCAGGTGGGATCTCTGCTGGAACTTCATGGTTATTCCGACACAAGACAATCCGCGTGATCTTATCAGGAGAATGATTTGTTGCAGCAGCAAATACCTGATGATGATTAACGTCAATCGTTTCAATGTCGGTTTTAATATGCACCGCACAGTGCACCGGCTCTGGAATATCCCCTGGTCACACGGTGATATAAACTTTTTTTCACCGTTTAAGACAAAAATTTTCTTAAAAGAGAATAATCTGAAGAATATCCGCTGGGGAGTTGTCGATTCCCCGCCCTGGCCCGATTCACCAGGATTTCGCGATCTGCGCCTGCATCGGCTCGGTGATAAACCTAAGAAATGGATATGTCCCTATGCAGATTACGTGAAAAACAGCCAGTTCCCTCTTTGGATGAAATGGGTCTATATAGGAGAACGTTTTCCCATCCCTGCCTGGATGAAATTACCATATTCGCATCTTTACTATATTGTTGGAGAGGTCGATCATGAAGCCGGTAGATGAAATCCGCGTTTTGATCGACCGGATTCCCTACGCAGAAGGGAACATAGGCGAAGAAGCGATCCTCGCATCACTTCTACAGGATTTGAATGCCTGTGGCGTGAAAAACATCTCCGTCCTGAGCAATCAACCTGAAAGAACGCGGCAGCGTCATGGCGCGGCAATAAATGTGATAGCGGATGATCCAATAAAATGGGCGGCGCTTCCGCTAAATGTCAAGAAGTACGACCTGCTGATCTGGGGCGGAGGGCACATGCTGCAGGACAGGTCGAGCCAGCTCTATATTCCCTATGTGACCAAGACCCTGTTGTCAGCAAAAATCGTTGGCGTTCCCAGATTTATTTACGCTCCCGGATTGGGACCGGTTGTCAACCAGTTTGGTAGGAGCATTTCGCGCCTGGCGATCGAGGGATCGGCAGTAATTATCGTTCGAGACGAAGGATCTCAAAACCTGTTGCGGGAGATAGGCGTCAAGGGCGAGATACAACGCACGGCAGATCCGGTATTCAGCCTCAGTACACGACATGATGAAGTAAAACATAAAAGTACAGATGCGCCGATGATCGGGTTTGCGCCCCGCAAGCTGTTCTATCGTAAAGGGAGTGTATTGCCTGTCAGCATGCAGCTTGCATCACCGCGATTGACGAATTCACGCTTCGAACAATTCATCGAAGAGGCTGCTGCCGGGCTGGATATTTGCGTCGAAAAACTAAACGCTCGAATCAGACTGATTCCCATGGATATCGGACTCAACCCCCGAGATGATCTGGTATGCAGCCACATACGAGGGCAGATGATACACGCGGATAAAGCAGAAGTCCTGGATGATGATCCACCATTAGAGGAATTTGTGCGCCGCTTGTCAGAACTCGACCTTCTGGTCAGCGCCAGGCTGCACGGCATCATTTTAGGGCTGCGCTACGGACTGCCGTTTATCGGCATCGATTCCGATGGAAAGATACCGCGGCTCGCAGACCGAATCGGTGTGGGCAAATTCGTCATAAAGGATGCTGATTTTGACAAAGACCGGTTTTATAACCTCGCTGCCGAAGCATTGGAAGATGGAGAAGGGCTGCGTAATAATCTGCGGCGGCACGGGGAAGAACTCAGATCAATTGCCCGGCAAAACTGCGATCTACTTAGATCATGTCTCAATTCTTTTAGTTAGATTTCTTTAAGTTGTTAACAGGGATTATCAGGAATGTACCTTACTGGAATAAAAACCTATCTTAACTTAAAAAACAACCTGACTCGTCCGCTTGACGAGTTGAAAGCCGAGCAGTGGCGCACCTTTAAAAACATGGTTTCCTATGCCTACCAGCGCGTGCCCTTTTACCGGAAACTGTACGATGAGGCGGGCTTTTCACCGGATCAGCTCCGAGAGCTATCCGACCTGCGCTTGGTGCCGCGAACCAATAAAGCGCTATTTCAGGAAGCGGACCCTGAAGAGCTTATTGCCGTTGATTTCAAGCTGAGCAAACTGCACCGCAAACGCACGTCTGGTTCCTCAGGATCGCCTTTAAATGTCTATTATACAGCCGAAGATCGCATTTACCGCACCTTAATTCATCTGCGCATTCTATTTCACAACGGAATGACTTTCCGGGATAAAATGGTGCACATCAGCGATAGTCGTAACGTCCCGAGCTTCCGTTACGCTTTCCAGAAGATAGGTTTCCTACCCAAGGATTTTATCTACGCCGCAGATCCTGGGGATCAACAGTTGGTACAGCTCGCCAGAATCAAGCCGGCGATTATCTACAGTTACGCATCGAGTATGGTGCTGCTATCTTCGGAAATAGAGAAATTCGGCAACTGTCCGATCCATCCAAAACTGGTTATCACGACCGGCGAACTCCTGAATCCGGATGACCGGGAATTGATCAATCAAGCGTTTTGCGTGAAGCTTAGAGATATTTACGGCTTGGTCGAAATGGGGGACGTTGCCTGGCAGTGTCCGGAAATCAACGGCTATCACCTAAACATCGATAGTTTCCTGACGGAGTTTCTCGATAACGGCGAGCCTGTGAAAGCGGGACAGCCGGGGCGGTTGTGTATCACCAATCTTCATTCACGCGCCATGCCCTTTATACGTTTTGATGTGGAAGACGTATTAACTGCCCCGCATGAAGAACCCTGCCCCTGCGGATGTACATTTCCCAGAATAGACGTATTACAGGGCAGAGCGGACGACTGGCTCTATTCCGCTGACGGGAAACGAATATCACCATTGATCTTCGTCATAGCTTCTATTCCCGGAGTGCAGCAGTACAGAATGATTCAAAAAGCTTTAGACCTGTTAATTGTCGAGATACTGCCTGGTCCTGGTTTCGCTGAAGAAACCTTGAAGAGAGCAGTAGATCATGTAGTTGAAGTAATGGGTCCTGGTATCCGTGTAGAAGCGGTCAAAGTAGATTCCATATCACAGCAAGCCGGAAAGATGCGGCGCGTCATTTCAGAAATCAACCATAAATCGTAAGGATAATGCAGGCAAAAAGAGTCACCTTCATCTTCTTCGCAATGCTGTTATCCCTCTGTGTTTGTAGCTTTAAACCGGTTATTGCCAGAGACATTGAGACCGAATTTACCTGGTCAACCGATTTTGAGCAGGGAAATGCAAAAGATGTCCACCTTCGTGATGATGGGGCCGTAGGTTTTTCAATTGAAAAAGCGCCGGGTGGTGAAGAATATCTCTGGTTCTATTTTAAAATCTATAGCAATTCGGTCGAGCCGCTTGAATTTGTCCTTAAAAATGCCGCCGGAGCCCACCAGACCGGCAAACGCTGGAATATCACTAGACCATTTTTCTCAAGCGATGGAAAACAATGGCAGCGTGCATCGAAAACGCATTATGGTAAAGAGAAAGGATTAACTCACCTGTTGGAAGATCCGGTTTTTAGGTTCAAATCTCCAATCGCCGCTGAAACCCTTCATGTTGCCTATTTCCAGCCCTATACGAATGAGATGTTGATCTCTTTCATCGAGAAGATTAAGAGCAGAGATGAGGTGTCAATATCCAGCCTCGGTCTGAGCAAGCAGGGTAGAGATATCCACTTATTGAAAATAGAATTACCCGAAAAGAGCGATTCGACGTGTAAAAGTATCTGGATTATCGGCAGGGAACACCCCGGCGAAACGCCGCTATCGTTTGTCTGCGAAGGCATGATTGAAGAGTTGCTGAATGATCCTACCGGACAGCGGCTGCTCGCAAACTGTCATTTCAATATCGTGCCGATACTGAACGTCGATGGCGTCGCTCTGGGTCATTATTACCATAACGCGTCGGGAATCAATCTCGCCAGGGATTGGGTTGACTTCAGCGCAAAGGAAACGAGGATACTGCGAGATGCCATATCTCAGGACATGCAGACGAATGAAATATGGCTGTTGATAAATCTCCATTCATCCAACGACCCCACCAAGGGACACTTTTTCCTTAAAGTACGTGAAGATGTATTAAGTCCGGAAAATGTGGCGTTACAGGATAATATCTTCGACGCGGCTAAGGGCAAGCATCCACAAATGCAGGCACATTCACCTGTAACTCTACTGGATCTGCCGGGAATCACAGGAAACGCACTGAGCAGGGATTACGGTGTGTATTGTCTCTACCTTGAGAGCAATTACAGCCGCGGAGCGGATGGATCGGAAGTGACCATCCAATCATTGCGGGAAACAGGAGAAGCCTTAGTGCAGACATTAGCTGAAGTATTAACCCCTGAATGATATGGGCGCGATAAATTCTCTTTTTCACCTTATTAAATTGGAAAAACGTCTCTATTGGTCTGTAGAGAGGTTGGAAGAGCTGCGACATGTGAAACTTGCCGCTCTTCTAACATATTGCTATGAAAACATCCCTTATTACCGAGAACAATTTAAAACCATTGCCGCTCAACCAGGTGATTTCAACGATTTCGAAGATTTAAGCCGTTTTCCGATCCTTGAAAAGGAAACTCTGCGCGAACGAAGCGAGGAGTTCTTAAATCCGCAAACCAATCGCGCTAAGTTGATTCACTATAGATCTTCAGGTTCAACGGGTATCCCTCTCGATTTATGGTATCACCCCTCTGAGAGGTTGAGAATGGGATTCACGGTAACGCGAGAGTTGCTCTTTAACGGGCATAAACCGTGGCACAGCATAGTCAACGTTACCGAACCGCGCCATTCATCACCCAAGAACCGCTGGTATCATCGCCTCGGCTTGATGAAGGAACGATTTCTCTCTGTTTATGACAACACGGAGTTAAATCTCGATAGACTGGCAGAGATTCAGCCTGAATTGCTGATCGGATTTCCATCGGTGCTGCTTTTAATCGGCGAGCAGCTTCAAAATACCGGGCGGCTGAGCTGGCGTCCCCGGCTGCTCTTCACGCTCGCCGAAGTCTTGACACAATCTTACCGTGAGAACCTGAAACGCTGCTGGGGAATCGAACCAATTGATATGTACGGCGCTAACGAGGTCGGGCATATCGCCTTTCAATGCAGCCAGCGTAACGGATATCATATCAACGCTGATTCCGTGCACGTCGAGATAATCAAAGATGGCAAGCAGGTTGCAGACGGCGAAAGGGGAGAGGTCGTCGTGACCAACTTTGACCTGCGCGCCATGCCGATCATCCGCTACCGAGTTGGAGACGTCGCTGAGAAAATAGCGGGAGGCTGCTCCTGCGGCTGCAATTTCCCCATCATGGGAAACGTTGCCGGAAGATCGGACGGTTTTATCGTCGGCGAGAATGGGAAGATATATTCCGCGCTCGAAATCTCGTTGCTGCTGAAAGCAGTTAAGGGAATAAAGCAGTTTCGCCTGATTCAGAAACAATTTAATCAGGTGATGGTTGAGTATCGCCCTGCTGCTGATAACCATAACCCGGAGAACGGCATTAGCAGGATTCTGAAAGATAGGCTGGGAGAGAGCGTTGACCTGAAATTCAGCAAAGTGAATGAAATTCCTCGCGAAAGTTCAGGAAAGATACGAACGGTAATATCAGAGTTAAAACATCCATACGGATCAGATTAGGCAGATAGAAATATGCGCTGGTGGAATACCTACAGGCTGTTGACGACGATGACCGAGAGGCTGCAATGGTCGCCCGAAGAAATAGCCAGGTATAGATTGTGGAAACTGAAGAACCTGCTTGAATACACTTACTTTAACAGCCCGTTCTACCGCCGTTTCTACGATCAGCACAGCGTTCATCCTGATCAGATTAAATCCGAAGCGGATCTGAAATTGCTGCCGATCCTCGAGAAAAAACATCTTCAGGAGAACGACCCGTTAGAGATTGTCACCAACCCTGCCGACGAAGATGACGACCGGAGGCCTGACTGGCGCATCGAAGTTACCAGCGGATCTACCGGAGAGCCACTCACCATCTACCGCACCTGGCGGGACCTGTATTATATCAAAGCAAAGATCATACGCGCCTTCAGACAGACCGGTTTCCATTTTTACGACCGTCAGGCGGTGCTAAAATCATCGACCGAAAGCCTGACAGGCAGACACTGGTTTGAAAGGTTTGGCATCCTTAGAAAATACTGGCTGTCGGTTACCGATCCTCCCGGATATAACCTGAGGAGACTGCAGGAGATACGCCCGCAGCATTTGCATGGTTATCCGAGCGGTCTTCTTTCCATCGCAGAACTGCTGCTGGAGCACAAACAGACATTTTCTATCCCGGTTATCTGCACTGGAGCCGAAGTTTTGGGTCCAACGGTGCGGAGGGAGATATCCGAGGCTTTCAGAGCGGAGATTTTTGACCTGTATGGAGTTCGCGAAGTCGGGAACATTGCCTGGGAATGTTCTGCTCATGAAGGGATGCACATCAATGACGATGCTATAATCCTCGAACTTCTAGATGAAAACGGCAATGAAGTCTCCGCAGGTGAGGAGGGGGAAATCGTTGTAACCTATCTGGACGCGATAGAATTCCCTTTCATACGGTATCGACTGGGAGATCGAGCCGTTAGAATGGGTGGAAACTGCCCCTGCGGAAGCTCATTTAATAGACTTAAAAACATAACCGGACGCAGCGACGCCAGGATAAAGCTACCTTCTGGCAAATGGATTTCAGGGCTTGTCTTTCAGGAACTGCGTACTGCTCCCTGGGTGTCCGCATTTCGTATAATTCAAGAGGATACCACCTCTATCAAGCTCCAGGTCGTGCCTAAAGCTTCATTGAACCCGGTTGAGTTGGACGCATTGGTAGCGAGAACCTCCGAACTGGCGCGCGGTGAATTGAAAGTAGTGCCGGAAGTTCTAAGCAAGCTGGAGTGCGACAAATCAGGGAAAATCCGAGCGGTTATCTGCCGGCTGCCAGATCAGAACGGCATGCAGAGCGAGACTGATTATGGGGAGGATGCTTGAGTCAGCCTAAAGTACGGACAGGAACGGCTTATTTATCGGCGGCTCAATTTGTTTTTCTCGGCAGCGCCTATGCCATGCACATCGTTCTCGGACGTTATTTAGGTCCTGTTGAATACGGGCTTTTCGGTGTAGTGCTCTATGCGGCAACTATGGTTCGAACTTTCTCATCATCCGGATTACCTATTGCTGTTTCGCGCTATGTCTCTGCACAGCCGCAAAACGCAGAATCTGTTTTTCGCAGAGGTCTGCAGATACAACTCATATTTGCGGTTACCATCAGCCTGCTGTTCTTTCTAACTGCCTCTTGGATTGCTCGTCTGCTGGGCGATGAGACGCTGGCTCCGCTGTTTCGGATAGTGGCTCCAGTTATAGCTTTTTTCGGTGTGTTCTTTCTCACTATTCAATACTATAACGGTAAGCGTAATTATGCTGCGCAATCGCTATGGCTGGCAGTTTCCTATCTGTTGCGAGCCGGTCTGACTATAGGGCTGGCTCTTATAGGATACCGCGTTTACGGCGCAGTAATCGGTCTTGTTGTAGCAATTGCTATTTCCTGTATCCTGATTCTCGTTACTCGCAAGCATGATATAAGAGGCGAACCTTTTCCTGCTAAGACGATGATCAGCTTTTCGATCCCTTTGATTATAGCCTCAATAGCTCATGCTTTCTTAGTCGATTTAGACATGATGTTCGTAAAGCGTCTGGTCCCCGGCGCTGCATCTGCCGGCTATTATACTTCGGCAAAAGCTCTGGCGAACGCCACTCCACTTCTGTTTTATGCGCTCTCGTCAGCGCTGTTTCCAGCGGTTTCGAGCGCCTATTCAATGGGCGATTTTGATAATCTTAAGGGGTACATCCGCAAGGCGAACCGTCTGCTGCTTCTCGTCGTTTTGCCTGTCTTTATTATCGTAAATCAGAACAGTGAAGGTATCCTGAAACTGGTGTATGGAACTGAATATCTCAGCGCCGCACCGGCTTTGAGGTGGCTGATATTGGGATTCTGTATGCTGGCTGTCTTTTTAATCCATAAGACAATCATTACAGGATGCGGCTTTCCAAATATATCGAGTATAATTACTTTAATGCTCTTGCCGATAAGTATTACTTTACAATTGATTTTTATCCCTGTAATGGGACTGGAGGGCGCTGCTCTCGCTGCCGCTTTTTCTTTCGGAATCGGCGTTATCGCTTCTACCTCTATCGTGCTTATTAAATTCAAGGCAGGATTCCCAATAATATCGACTTTGCGTATATTTTTCGCGGCGCTGTTTATATTGGCGTCCGATCTGGGGATGAATAGCATAGGAGTTCCCCTGATACTGAAAATTATCCTCTGCGGAATGCTATATTTAATTATATTGCGGTTGACCGGTGAAATAAGCATATCCCAACTACGACAAATCGCACAACAGCTCTCCGGGAGTATTAAGCGAATCGGTAAATAAACTTATGGAATTTAAAACGAAATATTCGAGAATCCTGGGACATATCCTGCATGCCTACGGACAATATTACAGGATGATTTCTACAACTCATCCAGTTACTTTGACTTTCTCGGTAACCGGACGCTGCCAGTCGAGATGCAAAACCTGCGAAATCGGAGACTACTGGCATGCTGGCAAATTCGCCGATAAACCCGATCTGAAACTTGATGAGATCGAGAAAATATTTCGTTCTTTGGGGAAAATCTACTTCTTCAATGTCAGCGGCGGAGAGCCTTTCTTACGGAAGGATCTGCCGGAGATCATCCATCTCGCGGTCAAATATCTAAAACCAGCAATCATTCATATACCGACAAATGCTCTGCTCCCGAAGCGCATCGAAGAAGCGTGCAGAGAGATATTGGAGAACAATCGCGGGAAGGAATATATTGTGCCCTTCACGGTGAAACCATCGATAGATGGCATAGGCAAGAAACACGATGATATACGCGGCGTGCCGGGCAATTTCAATAAACTTGAAGAGACCATCATCCGCCTGAAAACGGTCGAGGAGGATTATCCCGAATTTCACCTTGAATTGGGTACTGTTATATCGAAATTCAATCTTGGTGACCTGGACGAAATCGAAGATTACGTTCATAATCTCGGCGTTCAAAGCTATCGCAATGAAATAGCAGAAGAGAGAGCAGAATTCTTTAACAAGGGCAAGGGAATAACACCATCAGCGGAGATGTACGAAAAGGTAATGGCGCGGTTCTCCGCTGAGATAATTCGCCATCTGCCGGAGAAGAAATCTTTAACTAAACTGACAGAATCTCTAAGGCTGGTTTATTACGACCTTGCAGTAAAAGTATTGAAATTACAGAAGCAGGTCATCCCCTGCTATGGTGGAATCACTAACCTTCATCTAAATTTTGATGGTCAACTCTGGCCCTGTTGTGTGTTGGCATACGAGCGCCCCTTGGCTGATCTGAGAGAGACCGGCTATGACGTTCAGAAGGCAATTCGCAGTCGTCAGGCGAAACAAACGCTGAGATTTATCCGTAAAAGAGGATGTTATTGTCCACTGGCAAATCAGTGGTACTCAAATATCCTCATGCACCCGCCGACTCTCAGTAGAGTCATCTTAAATTACTTTTTTATTGACTCAAGAAAAAAACGTAAGTAACTTTAGTATTGGCATACTCATATTACAATAAGAGCATGTTTGCTTCTAACAGGTTGCAAATAAAGAGTAATGCCATCAGGAACTTGCTCAAAATCATTACCTGCAAATCGTTTTTAGTTTAGACAAAGAATAGCCGTGGAGATCGGATGAAATTAAAGTTGATTTTCAAACGCCTCACTCTTATATTTGCAGCGCTGCCTCTTCTCGCTTCTGCCTCAGATCAGATTTGGATCGAATGGAATCCTAACCAGGAGGCTGATTTCGACCATTATTTCGTGTATAGAAGCGTTGCGCCGAAAGCGCTGCCCGACATACCATCAGATCAAATCGCCACAATTCAAGCCGCTTATTACATTGATTCTGATGTTGAAACGGGAGGGACTTATTATTATTGGATATCCTCCGTGGATCTGTTTGGCAATGCCTCGATTTGCAGCGGTCCGTTGGTTATTGCTTTAGATGCGGGATCTGGTGAGCAAGAGCCCGGAATAAAGCTCATTGCATTCAATATCCAGCATGCTGACCAGGACTTTTACGAGGATGATCCTTTCGTTGACCGCACCCTTGATAATGACAATTCGATAGAATTCTCCTGGGAATTATCTTTAACTGGTGACTTATTATATAAAGTATATCTTTCCATGGATCAGGGTGATGATCTGTTGAAAGCGGTGACAGAAGTGAATCACTATATCGTCGAAAACGCGCTGTCCGGATCGAGTTATCGTATTCGCGTGGATGTCCTGAATGCTGATCAGCAACTCTATGCCAGAGGATTTTCGGATGAGATACGATGCGAATTATCTTCTGTGAAAATCGAAACACCAGGGATTCCGAGGGTATTAGAATATGAATAGGACACCAGTTGGGAGGAGAAGATGAGAATACCGCCCTGGTTGGCTGGCTGGAAGCTTGCCACAGTATTATCGTGGGTATTTATCTTAGGTCTTTTCGGGATGACTATCGCGGAGATATCTGATTTTGGCAGTATCGTGCAATTCTTCGGTGATACATTGGAATTTTCATGGGAGGATGACGCCGACGCACACCACTATAGAATATTGCTCACAACGAAAGATATGACCTCCCCGCAGCCTGTTGACGTCGATAGCTCTTTCTATTCGCAGGAAAACGAGTTGGAGATTGAAGTCGAGCCGGGGCTGGCTTATAACATGCGGGTGCAGGCGCTATCTGAAGCGGGAAACTCGTCTGAAATGTCCAATTCGAGTCCGACATATCTCTGCATGGGAGGTTCGGGCGATGAGGGAGGTAATTCCAATATTTCAGCAGCACTCCCGGGACGGACGACTCTTGGACCAGCTTATCCAAACCCCTTCAACTCAACGACGACTATTCCGTATAATATTGCCTCAGAAACAGGACGGTCATTATTTGTATCACTTAAAATATATAATACCCTTGGGCAGCAGGTTCGCACTCTCGTCGATGACGTCCGCTTACCGGGGCAATATCGCGCGGCTTGGGATGCACAAAACGATCAGGGCGCGGTCATCAGCACAGGCACTTACATCTGCCTTTTAAAAGCAGGGGATTATAGTAATACGCGGATGGTAGTATTCGCCAAGTAAAGGTGCTAAAGGCTGGAGGACATTTGATGAAAGAAAAAGATATCTGGAAAAAACGACGCCTCATAGTATCGCCGGCTTTCCAGTGGTCGATTGTGTTAAAGATCACCTTGTTCACCATTGTCGTGTCGGCGTTATTTGGTTGGTTTAGTTTCTATTTCCTGTGGAAAAGCTCAATTAGTCAGGGTAATCTTACTCAGGTTGAAATGCTTTATCAACCGGGGCTTTGGATTGGCTGGGCTGGCTGTATGCTCCTGTGTATCTTCATCGTCTCGTTGATTTTGCTTAAAATCACACATAGAATAGCGGGGCAGATGTACCGTTTTGAGAAGGCGCTGGATGCTGAAATCTGCGGGGAAAGATTCTCGCCCGTACATACAAGAAAAGACGATTATTTCCACGAATTTGAAGCTGATCTCAACCGTTACTTGAATAAGGAGAACTGAGATGTATATCAGGAGAAAGTACATCGTTCATAGACGGTTTCAAACTGACTTTAGCGCTAAAGTCTTGATCGCGATCTTAGTTCCTATGATATCCAGTTGTCTGTTTGTAATTGCTTTCCTGCAGTTTTCAGGTTGGATGAACGGTGATGGACTTCAGGGTTTCATGGGAGAGGGTTTTGTTCTCTCTTTTCTGCTGCGTGTACTGCCGGTCGGTTTCGTAATTCTCGTTTTTTCCGTCCTGTTCTCACATCGTATTGCAGGTCCAGTTAAAAAGATGCAGAACGCATGCGATAATTTAGCGGAAGGTCACCCAGCGAAGCATATCTCACTGCGTAAAAACGATTACTTTAAAAGCCTGGCAGCGAAACTGAATGAAATATGCAGAGATAAGTCCAGTGAATAAAGAAGAGTTTCTACTGAACTTGAAGATAAGTGAAAATTAAATCGATGCATGAGTAATTCTTCAAAGGTTTTGTGACCATTTGAAGAATTCAATAGAAACCATAGGGAGTCGGGAATGCCCAACAATCCGGAGCTGAAGCATGTAATAGACAAAATTGAGACCAGAAAGAGTTCGGTTGCAATTATTGGGCTGGGATACGTGGGACTCCCGCTGGCAGTTGAATTTGCCAACGCGGGATTTAAAGTGTGTGGACTGGATGTAAGCGAAGAGAAAGTCGCCTCAATCATAGCCGGTAAAAATTACATCGACGACGTGTCTGACCAACTGCTGACTGAACTGGTTGATAAAGGAATGCTGACAGCAACCACCGAATTTTCAGTGCTTCCAGAACACGATGCGATAAGTATATGCGTGCCAACTCCACTCAGTAAAACAGGCGATCCCGACCTCTCCTATATTTTAACGGTCTTAAAAGAGGTAAAGAAATACCTCCGCAAGGGTCATATTGTCGTGCTTGAATCGACGACCTATCCCGGCACTACCGAAGAAGTACTGCTGCCGGAACTCGAAGAGAGCGGACTTAAAGCCGGAAAGGATTTCTTCCTGGCATTCTCACCTGAACGAATCGATCCCGGTAATGAAAAATACGGAGCACATAATACTCCCAAGGTGATCGGCGGCGTCAATCCAGCTTGCACAGAGGTCTGTGCTGCGCTATATTCGCAGACAATAGAAAAAGTCATTACGGTCAACTCGACGCGCTCCGCCGAAATGGTAAAACTCCTCGAAAACACTTTCCGCTCGATAAATATCGGCTTGGTTAATGAACTGGCGATTATGTGTGATCTGCTAAAAGTCGATATCTGGGAAGTAATCGACGCTGCCGCAACCAAACCTTTTGGTTACATGCCTTTCTATCCCGGTCCAGGTCTCGGCGGACACTGCATCCCCATCGATCCCTCGTATCTTTCGTGGAAGATGAGGGCGCTGAACTATAGAACGCGCTTCATCGACCTCGCAGTCGAAATCAACCAGGGCATGCCAGGTTACGTGGTAAAAAGAATTGCCGATGCGTTGAACGATCGCAAAAAATGTATCAAAGACGCGAAAATCCTCATTCTCGGCATAGCCTACAAACGCGACATTGACGATATTCGCGAATCACCTGCCTTGGACGTCATCAGGCTGCTCAAGCGGAAGGGCGCCGATCTGGTGTACCACGACTCCTTCGCGCCCAACTTCTGCTATGACGACATCTGCATGCAGTCAACTGAATTGACAAAAGAAGCCGTTGCAGATAAGGACTGCATAGTAATAACGACCAATCATTCCGACGTAGATTATAGCTGGATTGTCCAGAGTGCGGCGCTCGTAATTGATACGCGCAACGCCACTAAGGGTATCCAATCCTCTGATAACAATATCGTTAGGCTTTAGCACTGATGCTGCGCATTATCAACGTGGTCGGCGCCAGACCTAATTTTATCAAGATAGCGCCGATCTTAAAGGAGATGGCGAAATATCCCGACAGGATATCCCCTGTTGGAGCTTTCTCCGCAACTCGTCCTTGTCGTGGGTGATGTCAATTCTACGCTGGCATGCAGCCTGGTCGCATCAAAACTCGACATTAGAGTCGCGCACGTGGAATCAGGGCTGCGCAGTTTCGATAAAACGATGCCGGAAGAGATCAATCGCGAAGTAACCGATGTCCTCTCCGATTTCCTTTTCACGACTTCCGAAGGTGCAAATGCTAACTTGAAAGACCTCGGTATACCCCCTGAAAAGGTATTTTTCGTCGGCAATGTCATGATCGATTCTTTAAACGGTCATCTTAAGCAATCTCGCCAGCGTCCTATTCTAAAAAAACTGAATCTTAAAGAGAAAGAATTTGCTCTGATTACGCTTCACCGTCCCTCAAATGTAGATAATTCTCTTATTCTAAGCCAGCTTATTAATGTCTTCGATAAAATTCAGAAACGAATAAAACTGGTTTTTCCAGCGCATCCCCGCACAGTAAAAAACATTGAACAATTCAAACTTGCAGATAAAGTACGGGCTATGAAAAACCTTATGATAGTATCCCCGCAAGGCTATCTCGATTTTTTATCTCTTATTGACCAGTCGAAATTTGTAATGACAGACAGCGGCGGACTGCAGGAAGAAACCACGGTACTCGGAATCCCTTGTCTGACCCTGCGAGAAAATACTGAACGACCGGATACGATCACAAAGGGAACCAACATTCTCGTCGGATTGGATATGAACAAAATATCAGAAGAAGCGAATAAAATCCTCGACGGACAGGAGAAAAAGGGTGGAATCCCGCCGCTCTGGGACGGTCATGCTGCCAAACGAATCGTTGACGTTCTGTTGGATAAGTTCAAATAATACACCCAAATCAGAACCTTCCAGTAATTATCTTCAACTGAAGTAATTTCACACTCGCATTATCCCTGCTGTATGAAAGCACTCGGATTTCTATGCAGCCAAACCAATTTTTACTGATCAGCTACCGCATAATAATCCATAGAAGATGCCCAAATTATAGTCATTCTCTGATTGATTGTTCTGTCAGGTCTTGTACCTTTTGGACGGGATGTGACCTGACAGAGATTATATGGATAGTAATATCCAGAGTAATCATAAAGGGAATAAATTTAGTACCTCCATAGGCAATTGAAAAATTATTTAATAACTACAAAAAAAGTGCTTGACAAATAACAAAATATTTATTAAGTTATAAGTCCTTACTTTAATGGGACATCCCAATAATCCTGATTATAGCGCAATAATTGTTCACAAGAAGGGAGGTGGACGGAAAAATCAGTTATAGTTCCCCGGTATCATGACACCACAATTAGCCACTATATGATACTGGGTAGATGGCTTAAAGTTAAATAATAAGCACACCTTACGGAGGTAAAATGAGAAACTTGATTAGCATTCTCTGTACTTTAATGCTCATTGTCCCAGCATTCGCACTGGACGCAGACATTTCACCGGATTTAAATCCGAACGCACAAATTCCGCCGTCGGACGATCTGTGGGATCTGCTGTTCAGCAGTGAAGCTGGCGTAGCGACTGGTGACAATCAGTTATTAGGCGGCGAATTTGCGGTTGACAAATTCTACGTCACGGGCGGCAACAGCGCCGGCGAACCGAATCAGGTGTACATCTTAAACGCCGATGGTACGCTTAACACCCAGTTCGACCAGTGGTCCTCCGCTGGCTGGGGCTGGCGTGACCTGGCTTATGACGGCACCTACCTGTACGGTTCCGACGACTACACCGTTGACGCCTTCGATCTGACAGGCGCGGCGGTACCGGCGATGAAC
>JALGVT010000041.1 GCA_025774555.1 candidate division LCP-89 bacterium | reverse complement strand
TATTCTTGAGTAAGAAATTGAAAATTGAAAAGAGTCTTCGAGACAGCCTCTGGATCGCAGTGAATCCTGAAATATACAATTTCCAGGAAAATTAACTACACAAATTTAGATTATATCACCAAAAAAACACGATAATAATGGGTTTATTAATTAGAACTCCCCGGAGACAAAGCCGACCCTCTTTCATTGAGGGAATAATATGTGCTTTACTCATCTTAACCTTTGCTGCTTTGAATACGTCAGTCAGGGCTCAATCCGAGGAGGACGTTGTAGATCGGCTGATTGCTGTAGTGGGCAGTGAGATTATTCTGGAGAGTGAAGTTTTTCAGAACGCCCAGTCCATCGCTCTGCAGCAGGGCTCGGACGTCATGCGGGATCCGCAGAAATTTCAACAGCTTCGCGAACAGGTACTCCGCGAAATGATCAGCCAGAAGATCTTGCTCGCCAAAGCAAAGGAAGATTCAGTCATAGTTGAGCCGCGTGACGTTGATCGAGAGCTTGAGAATCGCCTGCAGATGATCATTCAAAATGTCGGTTCCGAGGAGAAACTCGAGGAGATGTACGGGTACTCCATACGACGCATCCGGCGCGACTTCCGGACGAGTGTCGAAGAGAACCTCATGGTCGAACGGGTAAAACATTCATACCTCCAGGACATCAGAGTATCACGCACAGAAATCGAGAAGTTCTTCCAAGAGCATCCCGAAAATTTCCCTGAGATGACGGATGCTGTTGAAATAGCGCATATTTTGCGGGAAACCGGCAGCTCGGATTTAGCGGACTCCAGAGCTTATACAACTGCAGATTCCATTTACAATGCGCTTAAGGCTGGAGCATCCTTTGACAGTTTAGCCTTGAATTTGTCTGAAGATAAAAGCACTGCGGGAAAGTATGGCAGCATCGGCTGGACTGAAAAAGGCGACCTGCTGTCGAGTTATGAAGACGCTGCTTATGTGCTGGAACCGGGGGAGATATCTCGCCCGGTGAGAACGCGTTTCGGTTATCACATCATAAGATTAGATGAGCGGCGCGAAAACAAGATTCTTTCCTCGCATATTCTCGTAATTCCGAATATTACAGATGACGATGAACTGCCGGTCGTCGAATTACTAAATGATCTTAGAGTAGAAATCGAGGAGGGGCTGTCTTTCGGTGAGGCAGCAAAGGAGTACTCCTCTGATCTTGAAAGCGCAAATCGGGACGGATACTTAGGGTGGTTTTCCCTGGAGGATATGCCTGAAGAATTCCGCAATCATATCGAAGAACTGGAGATCGGTGAAGTAAGCACACCATTTAAGACACAGTATGGTTATCATATCAGCAAGCTGTTAAATAAGCGTGAGGCCAGACCTGTAAATCTCGAACAGGATTGGGAACAGATTTCTCAATACGTCTTAAGCGCGAAACGCGAGAAAGCCTTTCAGCAGTGGCTGGACAAGCTTAAATCCCGTTATTATATCGAGATAAAGGGCTGATCTGCTAAAGAATAAAACAGTCGTATCGGCAATTGTCAAATATTTCACTCAATTTATATGTTTTGCTTGACAAATCGATAAAAAATACATATATTAAAGGATGCGCGGCATATTAAATGATTGGCAGCTATCATGCATCACCCCAGGAAAAGCTTTTTAATCGAATTATTGGCAGTCTTAATTTTACTGACTGTCCTTCCCTGTTACGTTTTCTCATCTACCGTCGCCATGGTCGGAGGAAGCGCCACAGTAGATGGGAGACCTCTGCTCATTAAGAACAGGGATAACTCAGCTAACGCCAACCAGGAATATTATTTCAACGATGTTGGACCCTATTCGTACATCGCCGTAACTTATGCCGGCGTAATAGATCAGGCATGGTTTGGCGTGAACGAGTTGGGATTTGCAATTAATAACGCCGACGCCTGGAACCTGACTTCATCCATACCGGGACCTGATGACGATGGCGACATCATGGATCTCGCCTTGCGTATATGTCAGACTGTAGAGGATTTCCAGGCGATCATCGACTCGACTGACATTTCGGGCAGAACTCTGCCCACGACCTACGGGGTGATAGATGCAACCGGCGCGGGCGCGTTCTTTGAGGTTGATGATCACAACCACTGGCGATTCGATCTCGACGATCCTGCTGCAGCGCCGAACGGTTATATGGTCAGAGCGAACTTCGCTTATGAAGGCGGATCATACCATCTAGGACAACACCGCCACGACCGCGTCACTGCGCTGCTGGATTCCGGGTACGCCGCAGGGATCATAACGCACGACTATGTGTCGATGATCATCCAGCAAGACATTGTCAACGAAGAAACCGATCCTTACCCCCTTCCTTTTGACGGACGGGAACGTCCTCTGCCCTATGGACTGCTGCATACGCACGATGCGATAAACAGAGACATCACTCGTTCAGGCGGCGTCATTCAAGGTATTATCCCCGGCGAGGATCCTCTCTTATCCACACTCTGGGCTATTGTTGGCGAACCGACCGCAACGATTTCGCTGCCCTTATGGGCAAAAGCGGGCAGCACTCCCGTTGAATTTGATGGACCCGAGTTTTCTGCGCTTAATTTAAAAGCTCAGGAATTCAGGGATTACTTATACCAGCGTAATTGGGCAGAAGACGCTATCGACACCTGGCGAATGATCGATGATCGTGGCGAAGGACTACTTCCTTTCCTTAATTCTCTGGAAGCCCGCTATGCAGACACCGGCGACTCAGCGCTGGCTGTCTGGCGGACACAGGGGATGCCTTCAGCTTCTGAAATAGCCAGTTTTCAAAATGGAATCGCTGCGGATGCCTTAGCCGAGATGGATGCGTGGGGTCCTCCGCTTCAGCCTGAGATCACCATTACATGGATTAACCAGGATCAAGTTCAAATTGACTGGTCTCCGGTTACATTGGACGTATTTAACCGTCCTATCACAGTAGCTTCGTATTGTATTTATGGATCCGATCAGCCTTTCATCAACCGGATGATCGGTGATTCATTGACCACAACAACGGCTCCTCCGGTTATTATTCTAACCACCGAAGAACACCAGTTCTTCCAGGTTCGCTGCCAGCCCTGACACTTGCTTAAGGGGGGCAAAAAAGCCGTTTTTCTCGCATTTGAAGCTCTCCCCCTATCCGTTTCAGTAATTCCCTTGACTTTCACTCCTCGCGGGCGTATTATCATAGACGGCTATTATTTGGATTAGTATTGTCTATGATAAGTTTAGATCGCCACCTTTCCGTACGAACCAAATTGCTCATATTTCTCTGCGTTGTCAGTCTGGCGCCGTTATTATTATCCTCGCATGTCATAAACAGGCTGGGAGGGAGCAGTTTCAGGCAGTTACTCGACCTGCAGGTTCGAGATGGATTGGATCAGGTTGAGAGATCTTTTTCAATATTCGAAGAGCGACTTCAATCTGAAGTCAGCGGCGTGGCACATTGGGATGACCTGAGCAACTATTTCAGGACTGGCGATCCAGATTGGATACGCGCCAACCTCGAAAATTGGGTGCCGCAAAACTATAATTTAGATTACTTTGCGTTATGCTCGCCGCAAGGTGAAGTCCTTCACAGGTGGTCTGCTACAGGAGAGTCTTATGAGGGATTGTCCGATCCGTTGTTCGATCAAAGTAACGAGAAACAGTCCGGCTGGTTATCCACACCAAAAGACCTTTTCCTTCTGGCTAAAAACGACATTCTGGATGGTGAGCGGCAATTGGGCACGCTGGTCTTCGGGAGAAGACTGACTCATCGCTTTCTCTTAGACGTTAAAACCGATAACGACTCCAATCTATTAATCTATTATGGCGGAAGGCTGTTGGCAACCACAGACACTGTAACTTCCCTGCCAATGGTCGATCCTTCCACGATTTTCGCAGAAATGGTTTCGCGCAATGGGCACTACTCATTCGAGGTTCCTGACCAAAATCGTATCGTCGGATTTCGCAACCTGAAGAACCTCGCGGGAACGGAGATTGCCACCCTTGGTGTTTCCGCTAACCAATCGCCGGCAATGTTCATCCAGGAGGCAGTTCAGGATATTCTATATAATTTCGGCATACCTCTACTCGTTCTCGTCTTACTGGCTGCACTGATTTTAGGGTTGTGGATTGAAAAACCTATCCGCGCATTATCACAAACGATGGAAGCCATTCGGCGCACGGGTAATCTATCGCGTCGAGCTCCCACGGTAGGCGGAGGCGAAATATCGACGATGTCTAATACATTTAATCAGATGTTGGAGCAGCTAAAAAAGCAGCACGAAGAACTAATGACCTTCCAGACGATGATTCTGACAATGAAGGAAGGCGTTCTGATAGAGGATGCCAATCATAAGATCATCTATATGAATCCCCGCATGGAAGAGATGCTCGGCATCAGCGGCGACGAGGGATATCAGGAGAGTGAATTAGAGCTTGACCGGATGATAACCACAAAAGGTCAGCGAATAACAGACGATAGAGGTTTTTTTACCGATGAGGTGGAATGGATTAAACCGAACGGCAGAAGAATCCAGGCAATAAAAACCACTGGTAGAATCGAAGAAGAAGAAAAGAGTAACTATCAGATACTCTCAACTTTCGTTGACGTAACGGAACGCAATGAATTGGAAATAGAACTTATTGAGGCTTCCCGAATGGCTTTCCTCGGGTTGTTTTCGCAGGGAGTTCTTCACAATATATCCAATCCGATCAACAGCATACTTGGCTTTTCCTCCTTGCTCTGCAAGAAAAATGAGAACGCTGAAATACCGCAACGCATCCATACTGAAGCAATGCGGATCACTGAGCAGGTATCAGTTCTTGGTAGAAGATGGCACCGAACCGGAACCCGTAAAGAGGAACTGCTGAATCTGAATGAGATTATCCGGGATGAGTTGAAATTTTTAGAAGCTGATCTGTTCTATAAGCACAACGTCGAGAAGCAGTTCAAATTAAATCCGAATTTACCGGGTATTTACGGGTCTTATGGAGATTTCAGTCATGCTCTAATAAATATTATCATCAATTCGCTTGAGGCTCTTCAAGACAGCCCGATACATAAAATAACTATTACAACCGACTACACAGATAAAGAGATACGGCTCGAGATCGAAGACAGCGGTGTCGGCATACCTGAAGAAATTCAGAAAAAGATATTTCTTCCATTTTTCAGCACTAAACGGAGAGACAGTAAGGACGGTATTTTAACAGGTGCAGGTTTGGGTTTAGCAATAACGCGTAAAGTGCTGGAGCCCTACAACGTCAGTTTCGAGATTCACTCAAACGTTGGAGAAGGAACACTCATGGTTCTTCATATTCCGTTAAAAAATACGAGAACTATAAAAGCAGAAGTAGAGCATAACGCCAGGGTGCAGATCTGATGGATCGAATTCTAATAGTCGATGATGAAGCGTCAAGCCGGGAACTATGCAGAGTAACGTTGGAAGAACCAGGGCGGGCTATCACGTTATGCGAAAACGCCGATAATGCGTTGGAAGAGATCGGTCGTGATCATTATGATCTTGTTTTAACCGATATGATTATGCCGGGTCTAACCGGCTTGGAATTATTAGAACGAATAAAAGCAGAACGCAGTGAAACCGCTGTCGTTCTTATGAGTGGAAAAGGCTCGATATCAACGGCAGTCAGAGCTATCAAACTTGGCGCAGAAGATTTCATAGAGAAGCCGATCCCTGATCCCGAAGTGCTGCTTCTCGCGGTTAACCGGGCTTTAAAAGCGCGCCGCCTCGAAAACGAGAACCGAGAACTCAGACGCGAGTTGAAGAAACTGAAAGAAGAGCCCGTATTAATAGGCGGCGATGCTTTTTCGGAAGTACTCAGAATGGTCGAACGCATCGCTCCGCTCGAAACAACCGTATTAATCACGGGCGAAACGGGAACCGGGAAAGAGGTCATAGCGAGGAGAATTCACGCTCTTTCACTGCGTCACCAGAAGCCGTTCGTTGCGATCAATTGCGGTGGTTTGCCTCATGGGCTGCTCGAATCACTCCTGTTCGGTCATGAACGCGGCGCATTTACCGGCGCTGTTAAGCAGACAACCGGATATTTTGAGAAAGCCCACGGCGGCACGATTCTGCTTGACGAGATAGGCGATATGCCCCTTGATCTTCAAGCAAAATTGCTGAGAGTACTGCAGGAAAAGAATTTTCGCCGTATCGGAAGCGAGGGAGACATCGACGTTGACTGTCGAGTGATAGCAGCAACACACCGAAACCTGCAGCAAATGGTCTCGAGTGAAAAGTTTCGCGAAGATCTCTTCTACCGATTAAACGTGATAAATATCGCCATTCCACCTCTTCGGGAACGACAGGATGACATCCCGGCTTTAGCCAATCACCTGGTACGTCTATCATCTGCAAAGATGGATAAGCCGATACATCAGATCGACACAGAGGCATTGACATACCTGAAGAATTACGATTACCCGGGCAATATTCGTGAACTGCAGAACATTCTTGAGCGAGCGGTTGCCCTTTCAACAGATGAGACCCTCACGATCAATGACCTGCCGCAGGAGATCGTCGAATGCGAGAGGAGATATTCTCCACCACAGAAGATCAAGGCATACCATCTTGCAAAAACAGAATTTGAGCGGCAGTTTATCCAATCTGCTTTAAATGAAAACAACCAGAATGTGGCTGACGCTGCGAAGCAAACCGGCATCCCGCGCCAGAATTTTTATCTTAAGATGAAAAAATTCGATATCGAACCTCCCCGATCAAGTTGATCCTGCCTATCATATCACCAATTTTCACAACCTGAAATTATCTCCCAAAGCGGTATCTAATTATTTGACACTTCCCCCGCGGAAGTTTAGAATTTTACTTGACTTTATTCACTGTAATCTCTAATTTAACACTTTAGGTCATAGTAGAATAATTGAGCATGCAATTCATTGGTCGATTCAGCATGAAAGTATAACAATTTGGGGGTCATCATGAGGGGGCTAATTATTATCATCGCCAGCCTCATCGCCTTGCAATCGGTCTATGCAGATATCGTTTACCTCAAGAAGGGTGACGTCTATGCTGGAAGAATTACTGTCTTAGACGCTTCCGGCATTGAGATTGAACTGTCAGATGGTCAAAGAGTATCGTTTCAACTCAGCGAAGTCTTTCGCGCCACTGATGATGACGGCATGCTGTTGTATGATGGTTCACTGCAACCCGTTCTGCCGCAGCCGCAGCCTGCTCCAGAAATGGAAGTGGAATCCGGAATGGACCCAATGCCACTTGAACAGAATCCACAGGTCGAATACCGCAGAGTCGTTCGTTTTCCACTCTGGCCCCTTTTAGGAGGCACGGCTATCCTGGGTTATTTCGGAATTTCCCAACTGAACAAAAGCGCTGATACATACGATGAAGCGGATAGACTCAAAGAAGAAGGGTATGAGTTCAGTGAAACAGATGATCGTGCACAGAAGCAGAAGAACATAGGGCAAATCTGCTTAGTCGGAGCTGTTGCCTGTTTAGTTGTGGGATTGACGCCGCGTTTCGAGAAGGTTCCTCTACAGAACGCGGTGCGATTGATCCCGACAAATAATGGCTTAGCTCTCTGTATTAATTTCTAATCGCTCTTATGAGCAGAACTGAAGTATGTTTTTAACCCAACCATCCGGTTTAGGTCAAGATGAAAGCCGGATAACTCTGCGCCGCAAGACGAAGATAGGCATCCTGATTATCCTCGCAGGTTTCACCCTGACGCTGGCAGTGTCCGCTTTTTTGCTTTATGAGCGCCGCGGCACGCTGTTAGTTCATGCAGACCGGGAAGGCGCTTGCGTCGTGCTTAACGGCTCACTTACCACCATCGAAACAGGTGATCCTATCAAACGGCTGCGTCCTGATATATACAGCGTTTCTGTGGATCTTCCTGGGTATCAGCCTGAACCGTCCATGGAGATTGTGAGAATTGAATCTGGCGCGAAAGTCGAAGTATCATTTAAATTGACCCCTATCCCTGAAGAACCGCCCAATGAACCGACTACTGAAGAGAGTCAGGATAATATAAATCTTGCCCTGCAGCAAAGGGCGGAAACGCCGCGCAAAAAACCTGTACAACCGCATAGTGGAGAAGATCGTCTCTCCGGAGGTGAACGTGAAGCGGATAAGAAACTGAAAGGGACGTTGAAAGTAATAACGACTCCAGTGCAAGGCGGTATCTTTATCGATGACGTTTTCAAAGGCATTGGAAAGATTACAATTACGGACGTTAAACTGGGTGAGATCGTCATACGATTCGGTGAAATAGAAGGATACCGTAATCCAGAGCCGCAGAAAGCGTTTCTAACAACTTCCTGGCCCTATGCGAGCATCGAAGGCGTCTATCTTCCGCTGATTTATATAGCGACATATTTGGATCAGGCGGGACGAGTTATTGCCAATAAATGCGAGGTTAATCAGGGTTATATCATCGGTGATACCGAAAAGATATCCGATCCTGTCGCCGGACCGGGGATAAAACAGATTGATGAAATCGGCACGTTCGTTTGGGAGATCGGCTACGCCTTTTCAAATCGAAATCCCGCAGGACAGGATTTCGTGGAGTTGCAATTCGACCTGCCGGAGAACTGGGACGGTAACAAATCCCTGGATCTACATTTATATGGATACGCCTCGGAGAATAAATACCCCTTCGCTCTATCCGGGAAAACCGGAATAGACATTCTAATCAATTCCCGGAAAGCAAAGGATGATTTCCAGCCGTCAAATCTCCTCACCGGAGACGCTGCATCTGGTCTCGATATTTTCCCCGTGAACTCCTTTCTTAGGCAGGGGGAAAACACAATTCGCATTCAATCTTCCGCATCGAGCAGATGCTTTTACTATCTCCAACAGATCGTTCTACTTTAATCTACTTATGAAAACGTCTTCTTCTGGTATCAATCCTGTTAAGTATTGTTTAGTCGGTTTCGGGCGGTTCTGCCGACAGAGGCTGGTCCCGGCGTTCGAGAAAATTCAGGGTTCTGAAATTGCCGCAATACAGAAACGCAGCACAGAAGAAGCTGAGCGTGAAGCAGAAACCTTCAGCATCCCGGCGGGATACGGAGACCTTAATACAATGCTCCGCGATGCAGACGTCGAAGCGGTGTACATCACCAGCGCTAATTCGGTGCATACCGAACAGGCTATTGCAGCCGCACATGCCGGCAAGCATGTCCTCTGTGAGAAACCCCTTGCCATCACTTCCGAGGAGTGCAGCCGAATTATCGAAGCGTGCAGGAAAGCGTCCGTTCATTTAATGGTCGCGCAAAATCTCAGGTTTTCAGGAGTCATCCAACAACTAAAGCAACTGTTGTCAGAAGACATGATTGGCAAACCTGTATTAGTCACCATGCGCTTCACTTATACTGGCAGCGAATCACTGCGAAAGTGGATCTATAACCGAAAACTGGCAGGCGGGGGAGCCGCTACCGATCTCGGTGTGCACTGCATTGACACACTTAGATATTTGCTCGGGGAAATCGCTGAGGTACAGGCTGATCTAAAATACACCCAAGAACATCCAGACGTCGAAGAAACTGCCAATGTCAACTTGACGTTCGATTCAGGTGTGATGGGGCAGATATTCTGCTCTTATGAATCGCCTTACTGGAACAGTCTCGAGGTTATCGGCACCAGGGGTAGAGCTTACACTGAGATGTTCGCGGCTTCTAATAAATCAGTCGATCTATTGGTTGACACAAACGAAGGACGACAGATTTTAACAGTAAATAGTGGGAATACATACGGAGAAGTTATCACACATTTCTCTAAGGCGGTGCGGGACAATGCGCCGATTCCAATTCCCGGAGAAGAAGGTTTGCGCAACCAGCAGATTATCGAAGCAATCTATGCAGGTGATAGAATTCCTTAAAAACACTACGGGGATCAGCCGCGGGTTAAACCTGTGGGAGGGCGTCGCTGCTTCTGTTTGATGCCTATTAAACTAGCGCGTATCCAGTCGTAGGCCTCGTCAATCTTATAGTAATTGAGGTCACCGTCTTCTGTTAGATAAACCTGTCTGTTGGCTATCAACTCTGCGGTGATAATGCTGGCTGTGAGTATATCATTTCGAGTTATCTGATTGTCAGGCTGTTCTTTCATAATCAGTTCCTTAATGGTTAGTTCCTTGAAATAAACATCAGGGCTTCCGGTAGGGTGGGTTGCCATAATGGCCACCGGGTTTCCCAAAGGTATCTTTCCATTGCTGAGTTAAATCCTCGGTACGCAACCGATCAGGCCAGAGACGACCAAATACGTCCGGTACAACACCGGTGTTGTTACTATAGAAATAGCAATAACGTTCAAGTACTTCATTAGTACAGGCTTCGGGGTCTGATTCATGCTTTTCAGCATCGAAATCAGATATTCCTGCATTGCGTAATCCTCCGGATTGGGCCTCCGGGATATTGTCTCGGAGGAATCGCAAATTTCGACATATTAATTGCATGGATAACCATTCTATCTTATTGTACTTGACGGGTCTCTTGTCCAGTTCAACTTCGAGAGCATCAGTCTGATCTTTGAAATCTCTAAATCCTCTAACGCCGTACTTTTTCGGTTTTCCTTGTGGGATGGCATCATCTTCAGCTAAAGCATCCTTGATCCCGCTATGTAATTGGAGTAGATATGAATCGGGTGCTGCTGGGTAGCCGAAGTTAATCATCCAATCTAAGAATCTTGAGTTTCCCATAGGTCGTACTCCTAGTTAATGGGGCTGGGATTAAGAGGTCGGTGGAGCTGGCGCTTCCCCTCATCACGATCGCCTACGCGGATACTACGCGAAGGGGTCTCGGTAGGTTGACCCCAGCTCTAATATAATACAGTGTTCATAGAGAAAAAACAAAAAGTAGAAGTATATGTTATGAAAATGAAAAAAGAGACTCCAGAGCCCAAGTACGAGAAGCCGTTATCGTTGCATCCCCTGAAACCCGAAGAGGCCATCAAGAAGATGTTCGAGGCAGATCCAGAGACGGTGGAGGAGCGGCTGAAGGACAAGGGAATATCGAGGTATTGAAAAGCGAATATAGTTTATGGAGAACGCAATATAGCTGGCAATTCACTCCGCTTTATAGGAGTACGCGGATGTATGCTGATTGCATAACAGGAGAAGAAAATGAAGTTTCGTAATTGTTTCATATTAACAGCGGTGCTGATCTGTACATCGGCATCGGCGCAAGTTGCATGTAATCAATTTGAGTTGATCATTATGGTTACGGGATCGGTACTCGATCTTTCGGTTGATACTGATCTACCTGACGATACCAAGGTCTGGGTTAGCGTATCGCGGTCCTATTTTGAAAAGGGTAATCCCGATGAGTACTCCATAGACTACTTCTCAGGATTCAGCACCGTCGGAAAATGGAGATCAAAGCATAGTATATCCATTGCCGATAAAAAATGGGAATCTGCGCTGGAAAAGAAGCAGGAAGAAATGTCTAGGCTTGGAATAGGCTTTGATGTTGCCTCCATCAGCGATAAGATTACAGTAGGGATGGGAACTCCTATTAATCAATCAAATCCTCGGTTTGGTGAAAGAAACCTGAAGCTCGGTGGTGAGAAAGTAAAGTCTCATAAAGCAATAAACGCTTATCGTACCGTCGAGGCTGAAATTGAGGTATACTATCCACTGGATTCATCTACTGTGGGGAGGCCGTCATATCCTAGTTTGGACCCTGTAAAACTTGACATTGGTCAAGAATACATCGTTTCAGAACAAACGTCTCTCATGCCTTCGCATAACCCCGCCGATCCCCTAGCAGCACTGCAACATGTGAAGCAGATTCCTGAAGGGGGTATATTTAAAGTTCTTGAGGTAGCAAAGAATGATGAATATTATCCGTGGTATAAAGTAATCGCATTTGATCAAAGGAAAAAACAGATTGGAACAGGCTGGATTAATAGCTTGGCACTGGTAGGTCAAGAACTCAAAGCATTCAAGTAAGTATACAACAGAAAGATGGTGCTGATGAAATAGTTCGGCGGACAATGCTCTCCATCCATTCATGCATAAAAACCGACGGTTAATTAGTCGGGTAAGAAATAAAGTGCAAGTACGGAGGCTTGTAGTAATACGATTATTTACGTGGGTTTGTTAACGGCATAATTCCGTTATTTTTTTACCTTTTCGGTTTATATTATGAGTGAACTTTCCTGGGCAGTGGTTATTCCTGCATATAACGCCGCCGACGCTATCGGCGCTGTTATAGAAGGGATTGAAAAACATATCCCGCAGGAGCGTATTCTCATCGTGGATGATGGATCGACGGATAAAACCGCTGATATCGTCGTTAGTCGAGGAGTTCAGTTATTACAACGGAATGAAAACGGCGGTAAGGGATTGGCTCTTCAGGACGGTTTCAGTGAGGTCCTCCATTGGGATGTTGACTGGATAATCTGTCTTGACGCCGACGGCCAGCATGATCCTGTAAAGATACCCGATTTCCAACAAGCCGCAAATAGAAATAATTTCGATCTAATAATAGGAAACAGGCGCGGTGATTTTTCGACCATGCCCATGGCGCGGCGATTCTCGAACAGCTTCAGTTCGGCGCTTATAAGTCTGCGGACAGGTCAGAAGATGCCTGACGTTCAGTGTGGATATCGCGCCATAAAAACTGCTTTTCTGCGCCGCTTGAAGATTCAATCGAAAAGCTACGATATCGAAGTTGAAATGATCTTCAAGACCCGGCGTTTAAACGGCAGGATCGGCTGGGTGGCAATACCGACAATCTACAGAGGAGAACGCAGCTTTCTGCGTAAATTCCCGGAAACAATTCGTTTTTTAAAGGCGCTGCTGCGCTCATTATATGAATAAAGCTGATAACAAAAGACAGGGGATGTGGCGCGCCAGACAGAGCATGGTACGCGAACAACTGATAGCCCGAGACATCATCGATGAACGAGTGTTGCAGGTTATGAACCGCATTCCTCGCGAGATTTTCGTAGGAGAAGGCTTGCGGAACCGCGCTTATGAAGACACACCCCTCCCCATCGGTGAAGAACAGACCATCAGTCAACCTTTCATGGTAGCACTAATGACGGAGCTGCTTCGTTTAAATGGTGATGAAAAAGTGCTTGAAATCGGGACTGGTTCAGGATACCAGACTGCGATACTGGCAGAATTAGCAGCGAAAGTTTTTACAATTGAGCGCAGTCACAATCTATCCAGACGAGCAAGGCAGATTCTTGAAAACGAAGGGTTCGATAACGTATTAACCCGAGTTGGCGACGGAACGATAGGCTGGGCTGAATTCGCACCCTATGACAGGATCATTGTGACGGCTGGCGCGCCGTCTGTTCCAGAAACGCTCGTCAACCAGCTTGCTGAAGGCGGCATTATGGTCATTCCCGCCGGAGAACGTTTTCAACAGGAACTTATGGTAATTACTAAAACTGCTTCAGGTGTTGAGACGCGCAACGGCGGCGGATGCGTTTTCGTTCCCCTGATCGGACGTGAAGGATGGCAAAATGGCTGAGCATGTTGCAACGCTACTATCAGGTATCCCTTCAAGCTGGATTACATTTTTCCTGGCTATGCTGCCGGTGCTGGAGTTACGCGGAGCCATCCCCTGGGCTATGCTGGCAGGCGGCATGAGCTGGCAGAGCGCGCTCACCTGGGCGCTGCTCGGTAATTTTGTGCCGATTATACCCTTGTTGCTATTGCTCGAACCAGTATCGAACTGGCTGCGCCGCTGGAAGTTGATGGATCGCTTCTTCGAGTGGCTCTTTGCCAGAACACGGCGGAAAGGGAAGATTGTAGAGAGATTCGAGTTTATCGGCTTGATTTTATTGGTTGCCATTCCTCTGCCGGGAACCGGCGCCTGGACTGGAGCTCTGGCCGCGTTTGTATTCGGCGTGCGTTTTCGTTTAGCGCTGCCAGCGATTATTATCGGCGTTATCATTGCGGGGATTCTGGTCACCAGCATAGTGCTGGGCGGTTCAACAGCAGTAAGGGCAATTTTCGCTCTTTAGGCAGCCGTTTGAGTATTACTTTGAATCTCTCTTGCATTCAGTTAGTTTCTAATATATATTATAAAGTTTGAATTGTTAGATGGACTTCCTTTTTAGCTTTTAGCTTTTAGCTTTTAGCTTTTAGCTTTTAGCTTTTAGCTTTTAGCTTTTAGCTTTTAGCTTTTAGCTTGTAGCTTGTAGCTTGTAATCATCGGGGCGTAGCGCAGCCTGGTAGCGCACATGCTTCGGGAGCATGGAGTCGCTGGTTCAAATCCAGTCGCCCCGACACATCGTAACTGAACGAGTTAATAACTATAAAAAAATCGATTAGTGAAACAAACCCGGTCACTATTGTATATTGCTTAAGCGTTACTGCCGGGATATATTAACTATTAAGAGGTATATCATGCGTTGTGCTATCTTCATTGATGGTGAGTACCTTGAAAAAGTTCGCGAATTGCGTTTGTCGAATGTGAGGATTGATTTTAACAAGTTATCGGATTTCCTGTGGCGGAAAGTTCGGGAAGTATCCTCAGAAAACATTGCATTACTGCGAACCTATTACTATGGCGCTCTTCCCTACCTTCCAATGACTCCCACACCTCAAGACCGAGAGAGATACGATAACAAGCACCGGTTTTTAAAGGCTCTCGAATTTCACCCCCGATTTGAAGTCCGCAAAGGAAAGGTTCTCCGGATTTATGATGATCAAGGTAACGTTGGATATGTCCAGAAAGCAGTGGACGTACAACTTTCTATCGACTTGATCACACTGGCGGTTCGTAAGGATATTCAGCACGCTGTCGTTCTGGCGGCTGATGATGATTTCAGCCCTGCGATAAGAATTGCGAAAAATGAATCGGTGGTTGTTCATCTGGCGTATTGTCCAAAAATGCCGAGAGGGTTGGACTTAGAACGCGAAGCTGATGAACGTATTGTTCTGGATATGCCATTGATCGATACGATCAAGCAGTACTGATTTTAACACTGGACGCTATCACTTAAAGCGGTTTATGCAGGTTATGCCGGAGCAGGTTCATTATGCCCGGATTAGATCCGGAAAAGTACGCGGAAGACATTCGGTTTGAAACTTTCACTTCGGGTGGACCTGGTGGGCAGCATGCCAATCGCACTTCATCCGGTGTAAAGGCGATTCATGTCGCCACGGGACTGACGGCGATTGCGCGCGAGAGACGATCTCAATACCGCAACCGGAAAATTGCCTTGGAAAGGCTGCTGGATAAGCTCAATAAAAGACGCCGTCCAGCCAAGCCACGGCTGCGAACCAGAGTGCCTGCCAGAATTAGAGAGCAGAGGCTTGCTGACAAGAAGCGTCGCTCCTTGAGAAAAGAGCAAAGACGCAAAGTAGAACCATCTTGAGCTTGATAGATAAATAAAAAGGGGCTGTCCTAAAAGTCCATCTATTGTCATCGCGAACGAAGTGTGGCGATCCCTAAGATTTTGTAAAACAAGAGATTGCCACGTCATCTGTCGGCTGACGGATTCCTCGTGCCGTAGGCATCCCTATGGGACAATGACGCGATTCTATGCTTTTGGGACAGCCTTTTTTGTTATATTCAGCCAGCTCGTTTTTTACATAAGCCGTTTGGGGATCTCTTCAAGAGCCGCCAGCGCTAACTGGATTTTCGCTTCAAAGTCGCCGAAATCCAGGATGGATGACGGACCGTGGATATAGCGGCTCGGATTGGCGAGAACACCGGTCAGCACGCCGGATCGGGACAGGTGGATCTCCCCGGCGTTGGTCCCGCCGAACAGAGGCTGTTTAAGCTGGTGTGGAATGTTGCGTTCAGTGGCAACTTCCTGGAGGAAGCGCACCATGCGCGGTGAAGTAACCATCGTCCTATCCGCTACGGTAATCGCCACACCTTTGCCCATCTCGCAGGGCGATTGATCAGCCGGCACTCCCGGGAAATCGCCGGTTGTCGTCGTCTCAAGAACCAACGCTATCTTCGGTGCGATGCGAAATGCCGAGACTTTCGCGCCTCGCAGTCCCAACTCCTCAGATGTGGCGAAATTAAACGCCAGAGTGAAGGGGAGCTTCTGTCCCTTTATCTGCTCAAGGATATAAATCAATGCCGCGCAGCCAGCGCGGTCATCGAATGCCTTGCCCAGTAGGCGGTTATTGGCGAGCTCCACAATATTCCCATCCAAAATTCCCGGCGTACCCGGACGAATCCCCATATCTTCCGCTTCAGTTTTAGATTTTACACCGATGTCGATAGCCAGTTTTTCAGGCGGGATCGCTTTGGTACGCTCCTCAGGTTTGGTTATATGCGGCGGCGTAAACCCTATGGTACCGTGAAGGTAACCGTCTTTGCCCCGAATGGTCACACGGGCGCTGGGGAACTGTCGTGCGTCCCATCCGCCCAGAGGCGCAAAACGCAGGAATCCTTTATCGTCGATATGCGAGATCATGAATCCGACTTCGTCGGTATGAGCGTCCAACATGACAACATCTTCGCTCTTACCCTTTATCCAGCCGGTCATATTACCGATAGCGTCTTCCTCAATGCTGTCCACCAGCGGTGTGATCTGCTCCCTTATAATCGCACGAACGTCATCCTCGAATCCTGGAGGTCCAAACGCTTCACATAACGTTTTTAGCAACTCTTTTAAGTCCATTATAAGTCCTTTGTCTATTAAATTTTTATGCCATTTCGATAAATTATGATCGTTCTATTAACGCTATTCCCGCTTGCCTGTATGGAACTCCAGAACAGCCCCCCAGAGGCGGAATTTACAGGTTTTTTAGCGTCCTACTTCAGTAGGACAGCGCCAAATCAGCCTGGGAATTAATTCCCGGGTGAAGCTAAAACAACTTCCCTTCTTCGGGCGGTTCTTCGGTTTCCGTCTTTTTACCGGCGAAGAGATAGCGGTTCATGATCTTGACGTATTCAGTCCAGCGGTCGCCCTGTTCGCGGCTGCGCTTGATGATGCGGTTGAAGGCGTTCGCTTTGGAATCCATCTCGTCGGCGGTGTAGAGGAGAATCGCTTCTAAAGTCATCGGTTCCACGGGTGATCCCTGCTCTTTTGTGCCCTGGTGAGAGAGCACCAGATGAATCACCTGATCCCATATATCCTGCGGAACCTCACGGTTCTTTTCGCGAAATCGCTCCAGTATGCTCTGCCCGATGACGATATGTCCGATCAGCCGTCCACGGTCGGTAAAATCGATGGTCACATCCCACTTGTACTCTTCGATTTTACCGATGTCGTGGAGCAGAGCTCCGGCAACGAGCAGGTCCCTGTTCGCGGCAGGATAGATTTCCGCAATCTTCAACAGAATCTCGGCAAGGGTCAGGGAATGTTCAGCCAATCCGCCCAGATATGCGTGATGCCAGAGCTTTCCTGCCGGAGCCTCAAAGTATGCTTCCGATATCTCCGGATCGTCGAAGAAGCGGCGCAGGAAGCTGCGCAGTTCGGGCTGCTCAATTCCTTCTATCAGGCGGCGCAGATGGCGGCGCATCTCATCAACCGGATGTTCGCTGGATGGGATCAGTTTGCTGCGTTCGACGGGATCATCTTTGGTAACCGGTCGAAGCCGTTCAACCGTGATCTCTTTCTGATCCTGATAAGTGGTGATCGCACCGGCGAGTTTGACAATCTGTCCGACTTCAAGAGTGTCCTGCCACTCGTCCACCTGATCCCAGAGTTTACCGGACAGCCTGCCCGATTTATCTGAGAAATCGACGACCAGGAACGGTTCGCCGTCCCTGCGCTGTCGAATATTGATCGCTCGAACGGCGACAAAACCGACAAACTTCTCGCCCTTCTCCAGTTCGCGCAGCAGTTTATCTGTGGTTGGTTGTGGCATTTTTTTGCCTTTAGCTGTTAGCCGTTAGCTGTTTGTGGTTAGTATTTGTTTTATAACGATTTTATTTAAAGAACGTTTTACATTCACAGTCTAAGTACAACACCAGTCGTTTTAACGACTTGGGCTAAAAGCTGGGCACCAGAATTCATTCTGGTGGCTTCGCCCTTCTCCAGCTTGCAGGTTGGGTTAATGCCGCGAAGCGGCTAATCCAACAGCAATTCATTTCCTCCGTACGCCTGCCAATTTTCTCCAAAGGTAATAATCAGTGAAATCAGTATAATCAGCAAAAATCTGTGGTTCCGGTTTGTTTTTATCCCAACGCCCCGCACCCCTAGCAGTTTCCTCAAAGGCAATAATCAGCGTCATCAGTGATCATCAGCCTTTTTCAGTGGTTCAGGTTTTCCTGGATTCCGCATCAAGTGCGGAATGACACTGTACTAATCAGTGAAAATCAGTGATTCCAGAGCGTCGGATTCAGGGGAATCCGACCTTCAAACTGCACCGTACCAATCAGTATCATCAGTGATAATCAGTGGTTCAGGTTTTTCTTCGACAGACAAGTCCGAAGGACTCCTATGGAGAATGTCTATCCTCCCAAATCATGTCCCCGGAGCGTGCAACAACTTTCACACTATCCACAGCTTGCGTATCCTCGCACATGCCTCTTCAGTGTCTTCCCGGCTGACGTTCAGGTTAGCGACCAAACGAACTTTGTTCGGCGCTGTCGGCAGGAAACGCACACCGGCGGCTTCGCCAGCCGCAGATAAATCCGCGGCGTCATAAGGGGCATTTTCGGTCAATTTCACGATGACGAGGTTGGTATGCACGTAATCGAGATCGATCTTCGTGCCGGGCAGACCGGCGAACGTTTCTGCGATAAGTTTTGCATTCTTATGATCTTCGACCAGACGATCCCGATTATGCTCGATGGCGTACAGCCCCGCGGCAGCTAATAATCCCGCCTGTCTCATTCCGCCGCCGAAGACCTTCCTGTACCGATGTGCTTTATCTATAAAATCCTCACTGCCCGCGATTAGCGACCCTACCGGGCAGCCCATCCCCTTGGATAAACAAACAGATACCGAATCAGCCAGATCAGCCCAGGCGCGCAGGTCAGTTCCAGTTGCCGCGGAAGCATTCCATAAGCGGGCTCCATCGAGGTGAATTTTCATACCATGCGCCTCAGCAACCTCACGGATACGCTTCATCTCTTCAACAGGAAAGATGGTCCCCCCCGCTCTGTTGTGAGTATTTTCAATGCAAACCAAACGGCTCGGGGCGAAATGGTGATCGGGCGGGCGGATGACCGCTTCCACCTGTTCAGCAGTGAAGACGCCGTAATGCCCCTGCAGCAGATGCAGAGTCACACCTGATAGCAACGCCGGAGCGCCGCTTTCGTAGTTGAAAATATGGCAGTTCGCTTCGACGATGACTTCATCGCCGGGAACGGTGTGCGATTTGATGGCAATCTGGTTCGCCATGGTCCCTGAGGGGACGTAGAGAGCCGCTTCTTTGCCGAGCAGTTCAGCGACTCTATCCTGCAATTTATTGACGGTTGGATCATCGCCGAAAACGTCATCGCCGACTTCAGCGCTGGCGATGACTGCGCGCATTTGCGGTGTGGGTTTGGTTATGGTATCGGATCGCAGGTCTATTATTTTCATGATGTTCGTAATTGATTCCATTCTGTTTATTTCAGGTAAATAAGTTGACGAACGTCCTTATTGTTTCCGACTTTAAGAGTTACGAAATACGTTCCCGAAGAGACGGCAGGATCTGGATGCCAGGATAACCTGTGCTCGCCGGGAAGAAGACTGCCGTTACAAAGAGAGGTAATCTGCCTGCCCATCAGGTCGTATATTGCCAGTTCAACTCTCTCTGCTCTATTTAACGTGAAAGCTATGTTTGTACTGGGATTGAAGGGATTGGGATAAGGTCCCTGCAATGAATATGTAAGAGGCTGCAGCATCGTTTGATGGTTCACACCATTTGGCAGGTTGTATGCTTCTAAAGCCATTTCATCCGCCAGGATAAGTGAACTAACAAAACCAGCGGCTCCTAGTGCGATCCCCGAGGTATTGGCATGATCCCAGATCACAGGTGAAGTCTGTGAATAATCAATGATATAAACGCCGTCTACTCCACAGGAAACAGCTAATTTCTGACTGCCCAGTATATCTATCTTCTGAGCCCAGCCAATATCTTCTATGGTGGCAGATAAGACGGGACTCTGCGGCGTAGTAATATCATAAACTTCAACATTATTACCCGTTCCTATGTAGACGCTTGCGCCAACATTTACACCAGCCCAAGCTCCACCGGTTGGCTGAGTATTTGACAGAAAGGCAGGTGCTGCTGGATCACTGACATTGAAGATCTCGAAACCGTCAGCACCCTCACAGGTGAGCAGTATATTACCAGCTGCTGAGATATCATATACGAATCCTGCAGTGGGCGTTAATCCGTGCACGATGGGATCATTGAATTCTTCATGTGATAATCCCAGGAATCCCGAGGCTCCCTGACTCACATAAATATCCCACACCGTTGTCCAGGTTGTGGTGACTGATCCTGCATAATCGACCGTGGGGATGCTCCATTCAATCCCGGGATTACTGCCGCGTGTCAGAATTTTAAGACCTTCAAAGCCATCGGATAAATATAGGTAGTGATCACTGAATGCCAGCGCATTCGCCCAGCCGGGTGTATCCACTGTTGCCAATGGTTCTGCCGGATTTAAATCGTAATTCCAGACTCGCAGACCAATGTCGCCGGCTGCTTCGTAAATCAGCGCGTCCTGTGTAGTAACTACGTCGAGCGAAGAACCTTTGGGATCGTCCGTATTGATTCGCTCAGGAGCGGTGACAGTTGTTACGTCCCACAATTCAACGCCTTCATCGCCGACCGCGAGTGCCAGCATATTATCCTGAATACTTATTGCTTCTGTGAAGCCGTCCGGCATGAAATAGGCGGTCAGGTTGGGGTGATTAGGCGTGGTAATATCGAAGATGGAGACGCCGTTAAACCAATCGCAGACGTAGAGATAATCACCTTCGCGAATCATATCCGTGGACCAACCTCCAGTCGGCTCGGAAGTCAACTGAACCGGAGACGCCGGGGTGGTGATATTCCATACGCTGATCCCGTATTCACTCTGCAAAGCAATCAGGTAATCATCATCGAGAACGACTCTGACGGCAGTTCCCGGCAGCGCTATTTCGCTGATATATTGCGGGGAAGACGGAATAGCGCTATCCAGCAGAACGATCCCCTGAGTTCCAGCCGCTAAGGCTATCATATCATCGTTGACATCCATAAAATGAACCCATCCATCTGGGTCGTAGGAGCCGATTTCATAGGGATCTTCAGGATTGGTATTATCGAGAATAACCAAGCCGTCTTCACCGGCGGACACGTATAGATAACCGCCTGCAACTAATGTCAAGAAGGATTGATCTACGTCATCCACACTGCCAATTCCCACCGGTTCATCGGGATTTGTCAGGTCTAAAATATGCAGCCCGTCAACTCCATCTGAGAGATATCCAGTCGTGCCGCTTACGGTAATTCCTTCTGAAAGCCCAGTCGAACCCCAGTGTCCCCGCGTCAGGATATTTTGCGGATCTGTGACATCTAGGACACACAGCCCATAACGATCTGCGCAGTACAAGAGGTTTCCGTCGAGAAGCAGGTCGTTGGCATGTCCGGAGATGGCGACGGTTGCGTCCAGTTCCATGGCGGTTAACGTTAAGGGCAGAGCTGTTAGGATGAGCAGGGTTATAATAGTAACCTCTTTCATTATTCATCTCCTGAGAATCAGTGTTTATCGACAGCACAGAAACTTATTTCTTGCTAAACTACACGTTTATTTAGACCTTCTTCTGGATCCACCTGCCGCGGCTCAACCAAATAGCCGCTATCAGCGCGCCTACGCCGAAATAGAAGAACCTCGCCCACCAGACAGCTACCGCACCCAGGTCGAGCCAATAAATGACCAGCAGTACCGCCGGGATTTCAATTAACCACGATGCTATTAGAGAAATAACCATCGGAGGTATGTTGTCTCCGGCACCGTGAAAAACGCTTTCAACCATAATCCATACTGCCACGAAAGGCATACCCAATACCCAGATTCTAAGCAGTTCAACGCCGATGCTGATGATCTCATCGTCCTTAAAGAAAACGCCGAGAATCTGTGGAGAGAAAATATACATAAATGTTGAAAGCGTCAGCGTGATCCCCGCTCCGAAGAAGATGGATTGACGCGCGGTTTTCCACACCCTCTCTTTCAACCCGGCGCCAAGCAGATTTCCGATCAACGGAGAAACTCCCAATCCCAAACCGAAAATGACAAATATCGGCAGCAGCGTTACGCGCATAATGACTCCGTAAGCTGCGACAACAGTAGTGCCGAAGATGGCAATCAGGGGAGTGATGACCGCTCTCGCGAGGCTGAAACTGATGGTATTAACGCCGCCGGGCAGACCCACCTTGACCATATTGATCGTGGAGTTCAAACTGACGGGGACTTTCCCCTTCCATTGCAGTCTGATGGGTGAAAATCTGGTAAAGAACAGGATCAAGCCGACCGTCAAGGTCACCACATAAGCGATAGCGGAAGCGTAAGCTGCGCCCGCAATGCCAAGCTCAGGGAAAGGACCCACACCGAAAATCAACAGAGGGTCCAGTATCATATTGAATATCGCGCCTGCCAGCATCAATACCATGGCTTTTTTGGGCGCTTCAATGCTCCGCAATGAAGTAAAAACGGAATAGGCGCAAAAGTAGAAACCGAGAGCGAGCATGTGGATGCGTCCGTAGATGACGCCTAACTCAACTACTTCGCCTTTGGCTCCCATCAATATCATCAGATCTTCCATGAAGATCCAGCCAATGATACCGGAAAACAGCGCGCATATCCATTTGAGGATGAAAGTTTCCTTTATAGAGGCAGCCGCGGCATCGAAATTTCCTTCGCCGTACCGCCTGCTGATGATCGCCACCGAACCGAGACCGGCAACGTCGTTGGTTGCAATCAAGACCCAATAAAATCCTTCAAAAAGAGCGATAGCAGCAACATGCCCCGCGCCCAATTTCGCCACCCAGAAAAGATCGGCGAGATCATAGAGGTTGACTGCGAGAAACCCGATGATCGAGGGCCAGCCCATGCGGAGAATAGGACGGAATATCGATCCGGTGGCAAAGTCGGGCAGATGTGACGTCGGCAGACCGGGGAGACGGTGGACTTCATCCGACTCAACTGTGTCTATGGCGCTATTTTGCTCTGCCTCCAGGATTGATTTTGAATTGTCCAAACGGGAACTACTCATGCTTTCAGAGACAAGCGGCAGTTTTGCTGCTTGATAAAATCATTGTATCTTTTCTAAAATATAACGCATGAATTCCAAATAGACAAGCTGATATAAGTGAATTCTCCTGAGTGACAGTCCACTCAAGATAAGAACCGACAAAATAACACGCAACAAGATATAAGCTATTTATCATACCTTCGGGAATGACGCAATAATATTCTGCTCGACATACGGCACCTATTTCGCGCAGATTCAGGCTGGAGAATATCACTCGGTACAGAAACTGCTTCTGGCTAAATAGCTTTTGTCTTCACCATAGCAAAGAGGCTGTCCCAAAAGTCTATTTATTGTCATCGCGAACGAAGTGTGGCGATCCTTAAGGTTTTGTAAAACAGGAGATTGCCACGTCATCCGTCGGCTGACGGATTCCTCGCAATGACGAGATTCTATGCTTTTGGGACAGCCTCCTTTTTCTTATCGAAAAACTAAGAGCTTTCTATATAGAAAATGGAAAAAATGCAGAGAAACCTATTGACATGACATTTTAATTTTATTACATTTATCTGCTACCAAGACTTAACCGTCATTATTTTCCTAACAGCTTAATTCTTATGAATTAACGAGGAGCCCCCGCCAGGCCCCGGGGAGTTCCTTTTTTTTAATATAAATTTTCCGTGAAATATTTCTCATTTAAATACTGCGAGAAGGCAATATTTTACGGCTTTTTAGCTCAAAAAACAAAAAAACACCTAATAACATGCGAAAGTAGAAGGTAAAATCATGGCAAAGAGACGTGTGGTAATCATGGGCGCCGCGGGGCGCGATTTCCACAACTTCAACGTGATCTATCGCGACAACGAAGATTACGAGGTGGTAGCCTTTACAGCCACCCAGATCCCCGATATTGATGGGAGAAAATATCCTGCGGAATTGGCAGGGAAGCTTTACCCGAATGGCATTCCTATCCATGCGGAAGCGGATCTGCCTGCACTGATCAAAGAGAATAATATCGACGACGTCGTCTTCTCATATTCAGACGTGCCTCACGAGTACGTCATGCATCGTGCTTCAGAGGTCATAGCATTGGGAGCCAATTTCGTAATGCTCAGCGGCCCGGATACGATGGTTAAATCTAAACTTCCGGTCGTTGCCATCTGCGCCGTGCGCACCGGCAGCGGCAAAAGTCAGACAACCCGCCGCGTCAGTGAAATCCTGAAAGCTGCGGGCAAGAAGATCGCTGCTATCCGCCACCCCATGCCCTACGGCGATCTGGTCGCTCAGAAAGTGCAGCGCTTCGCCAGCCTCGAAGACCTGAAAAAGCACGACTGCACCATCGAGGAGATGGAAGAATATGAGCCTCACATCAACGCCGGTAACATCATCTACGCAGGCGTCGATTACGAAGCGATTCTCAGGCAGGCGGAAGAGGAAGCAGACGTTATTCTCTGGGACGGCGGCAATAACGACTTACCGTTTTACAAGGCAGACCTGCTGATCGTGGTCGCAGATCCACTGCGCGCCGGTCATGAAACGACCTATCATCCGGGCGAAACCAACCTGTTACTGGCTGACGTCGTGGTCATCAATAAGATCGATTCAGCCGATCCTGATGACGTCACCGATCTGCGCGACAGCATCCGTGAACGCAATCCCAACGCTATCATCATCGAAGCAGCCAGTCCTATTGCCGTTGAAGATCCTGAACTGATTCGCGGCAAAAAAGCCTTGGTCATTGAAGATGGACCGACGCTTACTCACGGCGAAATGACATACGGCGCCGGTATCGTAGCGGCTGAGAAATTCGGAGCGGTCGATGTGGTCGATCCGCGCGAGTTCACCGTCGGGACGATCACCGATACCTTTGAAAAATATCCTGAAATCGGTCTGCTGCTGCCAGCTATGGGTTATGGCGAAGAGCAGATGAAGGACCTCGAAGAAACCATTGCCAAAACCGACTGTGACGTTGTTATTATCGGTACCCCTATCGACTTACGTCGTGTGATTAAAATTGACAAGCCGTCAGTTCGCGTCACTTACGATCTGCAGGAGATTGGTAAACCGGATCTACAATCGGTTCTCGATCGGTTCCTGAATGGGTAAGAAGGCGGCAGAAAAGCGCAAAGCTGTGGTGGCGTTGGGCGGCAACGCCATCTCCACATCGACTGGCAGAAACTTCATAGAAAACCAGTTCCTGCAAACGCGGCGATCCATGGCGGGCATCATTGAGTTGATCCGCAAGGGTTATAAGATTGTGATAACTCATGGCAACGGTCCCCAGGTCGGTGAAGCGCTCCTGCGTATGGAATATTCACTTAGCGTTTCCATTCCGAGACCTCTGGGTATCCTGGTTGCGGATACCCAGGGAGGCATCGGATATATGATAGAGCAGACCTTGATTAACGGTCTGAAATGGATCGAAATCGAGAAACCGGTGGCTACCCTGGTCACACAAGTCGTCGTGGACCGTAATGATCCTAAATTGAAGAAGCCAACCAAGTTCATCGGCACAGCATACTCCGAAGAGGAAGCAAAAATGCTGGCTAAGGCTCACGGTTGGGTCGTTAAAGAGGATAAAGGGCGAGGTTTCCGCCGAGTGGTGGGATCACCGAAGCCGCTGACGATTATCAACAAGGATGTCATCCGCCTTTTATTAGATGCCGGACATGTCGTCATCTGTGCTGGCGGCGGCGGAGTTCCGGTCTTTCAGATGAAAAACAACTTCTACGAGGGAATCGACGCGGTTATCGATAAGGATCGTGCTGCGGCTGTTCTGGCAAACGATATTGGCGCGCAGGATCTGATTATCCTGACTGAAGTGGATAAAGTTGCCCTGAACTTCGATACCGATGAACAACAGGACTTAGATCATCTAAGCGTGAAGGATGCCAAGAAATACCTAAAGGCAGGACACTTCCCGCCCGGCAATATGGGTCCAAAAATCGAAGCTGCAATCCAATTTCTGGAAGAAGGTGGTGAAAGAGCGCTGATCGCATCGGTAGAAAACGTCATCGATGCTGTTTATAAAGAGAATGGCACTTGGATCACGAAATAAATTGTCATAATACAACAACTATATCACTAATCTACCACTATGAAGATTCACGAATACCAGGGCAAGGAAGTACTTAGAAAGTATCAGGTGCCAGTTCCCGAGGGCAAAGTTGCTTTCACCGTCGATGAAGCGGTTGCAGCTTATAACGAACTCGGCGGCGGCGTCTGCGCGGTCAAAGCGCAGATTCACGCCGGCGGACGCGGCAAAGGTACTCTCTACGATCCCGAAAATCCTTCCAGTGTTGTAATGGAAGGCGGCGTAAAAATCGCTAAAAACGAAGCTGAAGTCAAAGAATTTGCAGGCAACATTTTAGGCAACCTGCTGGTGACTCACCAGACAGGAGCTGAAGGCAGAGTCGTCAAACGCATTTTGATTGAACAGGGATGTAAGATCGCCCGTGAACTCTATGCCGGTATCGTCCTCGACCGTGAACGCAGCATGGACGCTTTTATGGTATCCACTGAAGGCGGCATGGAGATCGAAAAAGTAGCGGCTGAGACCCCTGAAAGGATCGTCAAAGCGCACATCGATCCGGGCACCGGACTGCGACCGTTCCAGGCATCGAAGCTGGCATTCGCTTTAGGGCTGGAAGGCAAACAGCACAAATCAGCTGTGAAGTTTTTTGTGGCGCTCTACCGCGCCTACCGCGAAACAGACGCCTCTTTGGCTGAGATCAATCCGCTGGTCATCACCGAAGACGGCGATGTAATAGCGCTGGATGCCAAGATCAACTTCGACGATAACGCCCTTTTCCGCCATAAAGATATTCTGGAATATCGTGACCTGGATGAAGAGGATACCGCTGAAATCGAAGCATCCAAATTTAACTTAAACTATATCAAGCTGGACGGTAACGTCGGTTGTATGGTCAACGGAGCCGGGCTGGCGATGGCAACCATGGATCTGGTCAAGTTAGCTGGCGGCGAACCGGCAAACTTCTTAGACGTGGGCGGCGCTGCCTCTGCTGAAACTGTCGAGAACGGTTTCCGTATTATCCTGACCGATCCCAACGTCAAGGCTATCCTGATTAACATCTTTGGCGGCATCGTGCGCTGTGACCGTGTGGCTGAAGGCGTCGTCGAAGCAGTCAATGCGCTGGACGGAGTCAACATACCGGTCATCGTCCGCTTAGCCGGCACCAATGCTGAAAAGGCGGGAGAAATCCTACAGGCTTCCGGGTTGAACTTCCTGGTGGCAAAAGACTTCGAGGATGCAGCTAAGAAGGTCACTGAAGCGGTAGCAAAATAATTCCAATCAATCAGATCAAAACCTAATAATAAAGAAATCATGAGCATTTTAGTCAATAAAAATTCCCGAGTCGTCGTGCAGGGATTCACCGGCAGTGAGGGCACTTTTCATGCCGGTCAGATGATCGAGTACGGCACCACTGTCGTGGGCGGCGTTACGCCCGGTAAAGGCGGACAGAAACACCTCGACCGCCCCGTATTCAACACCGTTGCCGAAGCGGTTGAACAGGAAGGCGCCAATGTCTCGCTGATCTTCGTTCCACCACCTTTTGCGGCAGATGCGATCATGGAAGCGGCGGATGCGGGCGTTGATTTAGTGGTTTGTATTACCGAAGGCATTCCCACCAAGGATATGCTGACAGTGCATCACTTCCTGAAAAACACGAATACCCGCCTGGTCGGACCTAACTGCCCCGGCGTCATCACGCCCGGCGAAGCGAAAGTCGGCATCATGCCCGGATTTATCCACCAGCCGGGACGAGTCGGTTTGATTTCTCGGTCAGGCACGCTGACCTATGAAGCAGTGGGACAGTTGACCGCTTTAGGATTAGGGCAGTCAACGGCAATAGGCATAGGCGGAGATCCTATCATCGGCTCGACTTTCACTGATTTACTGAAGCTCTTCAATGACGATCCCGACACAGACGCGGTGGTTATGATCGGCGAGATCGGTGGATCGGCAGAAGAAACTGCCGCCGCTTATATCAAAGAGAACTTCAAGAAACCGGTGGTTACCTTTATCGCCGGTCAGACAGCTCCTCCGGGACGCAGAATGGGGCACGCCGGAGCAATCATCTCGGGAGGCAAAGGAACTGCCGCCGATAAGATGGCTGCTCTTCAAGCGGCTGGCATCACAGTCTGCAAATCACCGGCTGAAATCGGAAAGAAAATGAAAGAACTACTGGACTAAAGAGGCTTACCATGAGCGACATTGTCCGCTATGAGGCAAAAGAAAAAGATATCGTCATCATCATAGATCGCGATTTATGCAAAGGCTGCGATATCTGCGTGAAGGTCTGCAAACCGGAAATACTCAGACTCGTTGACGCTCCGGATAAATGGGAAGGCGCCATAGTCGAAATAACCAACCCTGATGAGTGTACTTTCTGCCGCCTCTGCGAATTACAATGCCCAGATTTTGCCATCCGTGTGCTTCGTAAAGAAGACGAGGACAAAATTACCATAGGCGGAGCGCAAAAAACTGCTGCTGAACAATAGGAATTTACAATCTGTTGTTGCAAATTTAATAACTTTGAAAATAGGAATCACTGAGGTTCAACATGCCATCCGAACAATCGGAAAAGCCCAAGATTGTATTTTGGCAGGGTAACGAAGTCGTTGCCCAGGCTGCTGTCGCTGCGGGATGCCGCTTTTTCGGCGGATATCCCATAACCCCTTCTTCAGAAGTTGCTTCGGTCATGTCCGAAATGATGCCACAAGTCGGCGGGACGTTCATGCAGATGGAAGATGAAATTGCCGCTATGGGCGCCATTATCGGAGCATCGCTGGCAGGCGTAAAATCGTGCACCGCCACATCAGGTCCCGGTTTCTCGCTGAAGATGGAGCATATCGGCTATGCCTGCATGGCAGAAGTGCCGTGCGTGGTAGTCAATGTAATGCGTGGCGGTCCTTCAACCGGTCTGCCGACAGCGCTGGGACAGTCTGACGTTATGCAAGCCCGCTGGGGAACACACGGGGATCACGCGACCATCGCTCTGGCTCCCGCGTACCATCGTGAAATCTACTTAAGCACCATTAAATGCTTTAATTATGCGGAAAAATACCGCCTGCCGGTAATGCTGCTTATTGATGAAGTGCTGGGACATATGAGTGAGGGGATGACGATTCCTGACCCGTCGGAATATGAAATTGTCGATCGCGTCAAAGCTACAGTGCCCCCGGAAGAATATCTCCCCTATGACACAGCTTATGGTGACGTTCCTCCTATGGCGAGTTACTTTGAAGGCTACCGTTTCCATGTTACCGGCTTGAACCACGGCGCCAACGGTTTTCCCACGACTAATCCGGAATACTGCAACAGTGAGGAAATACGGATGGTCCGCAAGGTGATGAAGGATGCGGATAAGCTCGCTGAATTCGAAGAATATCACCTTAACGATGCTGAAATAGTAATTTTCGCTTATGGTTCGACCGCGCGCAGCGCGAAAATGGCGGTTGACAAGGCTCGTAAAGAAGGAATCAGAGCCGGACTGTTTCGGGCGTTGACCATTTGGCCCTTCCCCGAGAAGCAGGTCTATGAATTGTCGCAGCGCGCAAAAGCCTTCGTTGTTCCCGAAGTCAACCTCGGACAGATGATCCTCGAAGTGGAACGCGTTGCTAAGCGCGAGATGCCGATTGTCGGTGTGAACAAAGCGGGCGGTGTGCCTATCTCGCCCTTTGAAATACTGGACAAGATCAAGGAGGTTAACAAAAATGGCTAAAGCTCCAGTTGACTATCTGTATTATATGCGGGCTGAAAAGCTCCCGCATATGTGGTGTCCAGGCTGTGGTGTCGGCGTCCTGGTGAAAGCCATTATTGCCGCAATCGATGATATGGGATGGGATAAAAACGACATCGCTTTCGTTTCCGGTATCGGGTGTACGTCTCGAGCGCCGGGTTATATGGACATGAATACTCTGCACACAACTCACGGTAGAGCCTTAACCTTCGCTACCGGCATCAAAATGGCGCAACCGACAAAACATGTCATTGTGATTTCAGGTGACGGCGACGCCACTGCTATTGGCGGCAATCATTTTATTCACGCTTGCCGGCGCAACATCGACATTACCTTGATCGTTAATAATAACAATATATACGGTATGACCGGAGGGCAGTTCAGTCCTACAACACCTTATGGGGCACGCGCCGCTACGACGCCTTATGGCAATATCGACCCAGCCTTTGACCTGGTTGAGCTGGCAAAAGGAGCCGGCGCGACTTACGTCGCCAGAGGTTCCGTCGATAACGGCAGAATGCTGCAGAAATTTGTCAGGGGTGGACTGAACCATCACGGCTTTTCCGTAATCGAAGCTCTAACCAATTGCCACACACAGTTCGGACGCCGCAACAAGATGGCGGATCCGATAAAAATGATCGAATGGATTTCATCGAGAGTCGTCTCAAACACTAAAGCGAAAAAGATGACGCCCGAGGAACTCAAAGGAAAGATTCTTACCGGGGTGATGCACACGGATACTGAACGTCCTGAGTATTGTGATGAATACGCGCACCTCGTCGAATGGGTACAGTCAAAAAAGGCGAAATAAGGAGAGATGACCTAATGGGTAACCGATTCGAGACCCGTTTCTCAGCCGTAGGCGGGCAGGGAGTCCTTATGGCTGGTGACATACTTGCGCTGGCGGCACAGCAGTACGAGGGCAAGTATTCCGTTCAAAGTCCAACGTACACTGCACAGGTTCGCGGCGGTCCGACAAAGATTGATGTTATCATTGATGATGAACCGATAACGTATCCTAAAACTACGGAGATCGATTTCTTCTTATCGCTGGCGCAGGGATCTTACGACGCATTCCTTTATGATTTGAAAGATGACGCTATTGTCGTTATAGATCCAAACCTGGTGTCAAGATGGAATGATAAGTACAAGACATACCGGGTTCCTGTAATCGAAATGACCAAAGCCAAGATCGGTAAGATGATTATGTCGTCTGTCCTGTCATTGGGAATCATGGTCGAACTTACGGGATTGGTAAAAAAAGAATCCATCGAAAAAGCGCTTCTGGATAAGGCACCCAAGGGCACCGAAGAACTCAATTTAAAAGCGCTGCACCTTGGATTTGAAGAAGCAAAGCGGTTGCTGAATAAGTGAGCATCAAAGAGTTAATTAACTACTTTATATCAATTTAGCATTAAGTCAGCTGAGGCTTGATTTCTCTGAATCAAGCCTCAGTGTAGCATAGGAGTCTATCAACAATGGAGCGCACCCTGCTTATTATCAAGCCCGACGCAGTCGAAGCGGGCAACATTGGAAATATTCTAAAAATCGTCATCGATAACGGTTTTACCGTCAAGACGATGCGCATGACGCATTTGACGCGTGACCAAGCCGGCAGATTTTATGCAGTACACAAGGAGCGTCCCTTCTTCGACGATCTTTGCACTTTTATGATGTCCGGGAAAATCGTGCCGGTTGCACTGGAGCGCGAAAATGCGGTTGTTAAGCTGCGTGATATCCTGGGTGAAACCGACTCAACCAAGGCGGCGCCGGGCACGATCCGGGCACTTTATGGAACCTCGCTGGAAAGAAACGCATCTCATGGTTCTGATTCGATTGAAAATGGCAAGATAGAGACCGCTTTCTTTTTCGGTGAACTGGAATTTTAATTCACTACTTCCAAAATGTGGTAATGGGGAATTGAAATGGCAGACGACAAAGATTTAAAATCGCTCCTCGATGACAGTATCGAAGATCTGGAGTCACAATTTGACGATTCCAATTTGAATAGTACTGCGTCCGATGTGCTTAAGGTCGCGGTTGTCGGCGCCGGCACTATGGGACAAGGGATATCCCAGACTGCTTCACAGGCAGGAATCGAAGTTCTGTTACTTGAGAAGGAAGATACGTCCCTGAAAGCATCCTTGCACGGAATCGAGGACCGGCTTGATTATGAAATCAGCCGTTGGGCGAAGACCGAATCAGATAAAAAAGCGATTCTATCTCGGATCGAGGGCACTGTCAATCCGGAAGACATTGCAGACAGACCGGTCGTTATAGAAGCGCTTCCCGATAAACTGCCGATTAAACAAGAAGTATTCGCTAAACTGGATAAAATCTGCAATCCGGATGCGGTCTTTATTACCAATACTTCGACATTGTCCATCACTGAAATCGCCGCTGCCACCGATCGACAGACACAGGTCATCGGAATGCACTTCCTCTACCCGGTTCCCAGAACTCCGGTGGTGGAAGTTGTCCGCGGATTAAAAACATCAGATTATACCTTTAACCGCACCCGGCATTTCGCCACTCAGCTTAAGAAAACACCGATAGAAGTTTATGAATACCCCGGTTACGTTACGACCCGTGTCATACTACCCATGATCAATGAAGCGATGTACGTTCTCATGGAAGGAGTCGCTTCCGAGGAGGGCATCGACACTGCATTGAAGCTCGGATATAACATGGAGATGGGTCCGTTGGAACTGGCGGATTCGATGGGATTAGACGAAGTAATGACCTGGATGGAATCACTCTTCAGGGAACTCGGAGACCTGAAATACCGACCCTGTCCACTTCTGCGAAAACTTGTGCGCGCAGGCAGATTAGGAAAGAAGACACGTAAGGGATTTTACAGATATGACGATAACGGTCGTATCATCCGCGAGGAGGCTTCAAAATGAAGACCCTGATTCTCAATTGCGGCTCATCTTCGATTAAATACCAGTTTATTGAGACGCGTACCCGCATCGTGCTGGCAAAAGGTTCTGTCGAGCGTATAGGGATGCGCGCCGCCATTCTGAACCAGGAACGTCACGATGGCGATAAAGTCAAGATCACCGGCGAAGTAGTCGATCATCAAGTGGGCGTCGAATATATCCTGGCTATCCTGCTGTCCAAAAACCACGGGGTAATCGAGAATAAATCGGAAATAGAAGCGGTGGGACACCGCGTGGTGCACGGCGGCGAAAAATTCACCGGTTCTGTAATGATCGATGCGGACGTAATGGCGGGATTGACCGAATGTATCGACCTGGCGCCGCTTCATAATCCGCCTAATATCAAGGGTATTCAGGCGTGCCAGCGATTGATGCCGAACGTTCCCATGGTGGGAGTCTTCGATACTGCTTTTCACCATACTCTGCCGGATTATGCCTATCTCTACGGGCTGCCTTATATCGTCTATAAACGGCATGGAATAAGACGATACGGATTCCATGGATCTTCGCACCTTTACGTCAGTCAGCGGGCAGCCGTGCTGATGGACACTCCCATCACGAAGTTGAAGATGATAACCTGTCATTTAGGCAATGGATCTTCGATGGCGGCGATATCAGGCGGGAAATCAATAGACACGACTATGGGTTTCACACCTGTGGAGGGATTGTTGATGGGCACGCGCTGCGGCGACGTCGATCCTGCGGCTATTCTCCATGTCATGGTCAGAGAGGAGTTGACGTCAGGTGAAACAAACGCCATGATGAACAAGCACTCCGGTTTATACGGAATTAGCGGCTCTTCCAGTGATATGCGCGAAATCATCGAAGAGATGGAAGACGGCAACCAACGCTCTGAAACCGCCTTTAACATCTTTTGTTACCGTATAAAAAAATACATCGGCGCTTATGCGGCGGCGCTGGGCGGCTTGGACGCAGTCGTGTTCACCGGAGGCATCGGTGAAAATGCGCCGCAGGTCAGAGAGAAATCGCTGGCAGGGTTAGAGTTTATCGGGATTGAACTCGATTCCGGTCTTAATAACAGAAGCAGCCAGTCTGAGCGTGCCATTCACTCTGAAAACTCTAAAACCGCAATTATTATAATACCGACCAATGAGGAACTGGTCATTGCGCTGGACACAGAGAAGATGGTGCAAAAGGTTGCCAAATAATGGATCTGATCAACTAATAAACAGATACATTTTAATATGAACAATATCTTAAAGAAGAGAATACTCGCTGATGACATGAAAGAGTTGGTTGTCGAAAGTCCGCAGATCGCCAAGGTCAGGAAAGCCGGACAGTTCGTCATCGTGCGAGCCAACGAAACCGGTGAGCGCATCCCCTTGACGATAGCCGATGCGGACGCTGAAGCAGGAACGATCACCCTGATTTTTCAGGAGGTCGGCAAATCGACCATGCTGCTGGGCTGCTTCGAAGAAGGCGATTCCATACTGGACGTTGTCGGACCACTGGGGAAACCGACTCATATCGAGAACTTCGGCACAGTAGTCTGTATGGGCGGCGGAGCCGGGATCGCTCCTCTGCATCCCATTGCTAAAGCATTAAAAGAAGCTGGCAACCGCGTCATCTCCATCATCGGAGCACGCACCGAAGATCTGCTGATCATGCAGAAGCGAATGAAGGAAGCATCTACCGAGCTGCTTATTTCAACTGACGACGGCTCATTCGGGGTGCATGGTTTCGTCACGGACATTCTGCAATCGCTGATCGATAAGGGTGAAAAGATCAACCTCTGTTTTGCCATCGGACCCATTCCCATGATGGCGGCAGCGTGCCGGTTGACAAAAAAATACGACTTACACACTGTGGTCAGCTTGAACCCGATCATGGTCGATGGCACCGGCATGTGCGGCGCCTGCCGTGTAACCGTTGGCGGCAAAACAAAATTCGTCTGCGTCGATGGGCCCGAGTTCGATGGACATGAGGTGGATTTCACCGAGATGGTCAAACGGTCCAGAGCCTATCTGCCTCAGGAGAGAGAATCCAAAGACAGATTTATTCATGAAGGCGGCTGCTGTCACAAGTAAGTCATCCAATAGTTCGTTAACCTAACGTCATTAATCAATGCCAAGAAAAAAAATCCCACGCCAGGCAATGCCGGAACAGGATCCGGATATACGGCGCCACAATTTCGAAGAAGTCCCTTTCGGTTATACCCCTGAATTGGCACAACTTGAAGCCGAAAGATGTCTTTTCTGTAAAAAGCCAAAGTGTATCGAGGGCTGCCCTGTCAACATCGACATCCCGGCTTTCATCCGCCTGATCAAGGACGGAGACTTTTCCGGCGCTGCCCGTAAGATAAAGGAAGAGAACACCCTTCCCGCTATCTGCGGAAGAGTCTGCCCGCAGGAAGAACAATGTGAGATCGTATGCGTAACCGGTATAAAAGATACACCTGTAGCCATCGGCAGACTGGAGCGGTTTGCGGCTGATTACGAACGCGAAAATAATCTGATTGAGATTCCTGATAAAGCTCCGGCAACAGGGAAAAAAGCCGCTATCGTAGGCGCGGGTCCTGCTGGCTTAACGGTGGCGGGTGAACTTGCCAAACTCGGGCATGAAGTAACCATTTATGAAGCGCTTCACCAACCCGGCGGCGTATTGATGTACGGCATCCCGGAATTCCGTCTGCCTAAAGCTATTGTGAATTCCGAGGTCGAGTACGTTAAAAAACTCGGCGTCAAGATAGTTTATAACGCCGTAATCGGCAGATATATGGCTGTCGATGATCTGCTGCAGGATTACGATTCGGTCTTCTTGGGAACCGGCGCGGGTCTGCCCTACTTTATGAACATTCCCGGCGAGAACCTGAACGGCGTCTATTCGGCAAACGAATATCTGACCCGCTCTAACCTGATGAAAGCTTATCGCTTCCCGGAATACGATACTCCGATTATTAAATCGAAAAAGGTTGCCGTTCTGGGAGGCGGCAACGTGGCGATGGACTCGGCTAGAACCGCCATGCGCCTCGGAGCTGAAGAGGTCAGCATCATCTATCGTCGAAGCCGTAAAGAGATGCCCGCCAGAATCGAAGAAGTTCACCACGCCGAGGAAGAGGGGATTATTCTTGAGCTTCTCACCAATCCAATTGAGATCTACGGCGATGAAGATGGTTGGGTAACGGGGATGAAATGCCTCCGCATGGAACTTGGTGAACCAGACGCCTCCGGCAGACGAAGACCGGTGCCGATAGAGGGATCAGAATTCGATATTGAAGTCGATACGGTCGTCGTCTCCATAGGTAATGGGGCTAATCCGTTAGTTCCCCAGACGACACCCGGACTGGACACCAACAAGTGGGGCAATATCTTAGCTGATGATAACACTGCTGCGACGTCAAAGCCTGGCGTTTACGCGGGCGGCGATATAGTGATTGGCGCTGCCACGGTGATTTTAGCGATGGGCGCAGGGAAAATAGCGGCTGCGGCAATGCACCGTTACATGATGGGCATTCCAGAGCCTGAACCAGCGCTGGAAGAAGAGTCTTCCAAATCTAAGAAGAAAAAATAACACAAACATGACCTCAATATCAGTCATTTGAGCTGAATTCTGCCGTTAAAAGCTCTATTGGTAGAAAAAAGCCTTGATTTAAATGAGGTTCTTTCCTATATTGCGGTCTTATGCGGATTCAGTTATCAGGATTGCCCCTCGAACCGCAGACTTTTGAACATCGCGGCGCAGCGGATGAATACATAAATGACCGGGATACGTTTTCCGGCGATATATACATACAAGCTATCATCCACCGAGAAGGTAATTCATTAAGGCTTAACCTGGAAGCTGAACTACCAGGACAGTTCATTTGTCATCGCTGCGGCGATTCATTCACCCGAACACATTGCTTCAAAGGCGAATATTTCTTCATCTCTGATGAAGGTGGAGGTTTATCTACTGACCGGGAGTTTTCAATAATCCCGAAAGGGGCGGTTTCATTAGACATCAGTCAGGAAATCAGAGACATGATCCTCCTGGGGCTGCCTGCAAAAATCCTCTGCAGTAACGATTGCCGCGGGCTTTGCCCGCATTGCGGAGTGAATCTAAATAAAGATGAATGCGCTTGCCAAACTGAGGTGATCGATCCCAGATGGAAGGCGTTGCAGAAGTTGAAAAACGAAAAAAGCTGAACGGCAGAGTCACCAGATTCTGCCTCAATATACGGAGTAAAAAGTGGCTGTACCAAAAAGAAGATTATCAAAATCAAGGCGGGATAAACGTCGGACGCATTTCAAGGCAACTGCGCCTACACTTGCCAAATGTCCGAGTTGTGGTGAACTGAAGCTTCCCCACCGCGTTTGTCCCAGTTGCGGTTTCTATCGCGATCGCAAGGTGATTACACCTAAAGAATAGTTATCCACCCATCCATCTTCCTGTTTTTATTCCATATAGTGAATCTAACTCAGGATCCAAAGGGAGGACGTTGTCGCTAAGACAATGGAAATACGAATTGCCCTGGACACACTGGGAGGTGAAAATGCTCCGGAAGCTATTGTCGAAGGAGCTATTATAGCTTCCCGTCGCTGGGAGAATTTAAGGATTCTTCTGGTGGGAGATCCAAATATTCTCCCCGCTCTCGTTGATAAGTTCGAGGGTGATTCAAAACTGTTCGATTACCGAAAAGGTTTGAAGCTGATCGAGGAAAAAGAGAGCCCGGTGGAAGCTCTGGAATCCAAACCTGGTGCTTCAATCCTACAAGCAGTGAAAGCACATCAGCAGCATAAGGTGGATGCTGTGGTTTCCGCCGGCAACACCGGCGCTCAGATGGTGGCTTCCATCAAACAGTTGGGTTTATTAGAGGGTGTGCTGCGTCCAGCCATTGGCAGTTATTTCCCTACTGCTGATGGCAAAACATTTCTGCTTGACGTCGGCGCTAACACGTCATGTCGTCCTATCCATCTGTTGCAGTTTGCGGCTATGGGAGCAATTTTCAGGGAACATCTGGAAGGGATTGAGCGACCTAAGATCGCGCTTCTCGCTAACGGAGAAGAGAGCAGCAAGGGCACTGAAACAACTCGGGATGCCTATGATCTTCTGGAGATCATCCCGGATCTTAATTTCATCGGCAATATTGAAGGTCGCGACATTTTCGAGGGAGAAGCGGACGTCATCGTATGTGACGGTTTTATAGGTAACGTCCTTTTAAAATTTGCAGAATCAATTCCTAATATGCTGTTGCACTGCTGCCAACAACAACGCACAAACATGAAGGATGATCCCGCCTGGCTGAATGACCTGATACGCTCTTTTGATTACCAGGAATTTGGAGGCGTTCCTCTTCTTGGTGTGAATGGGGTCTCTATGATTTGTCACGGTCGTTCCACACCAAAAGCAATATCCAATGCCATCGGGGAAGCTATTAAAATGGTCAACGCCCGTGTGAATGAAAAAATCGCTGAAAGATTAACCACCATTGGGCATTGGTCTGCTATCATCAAGACAAAAGCTCTCATTGACCGCTTCCGTCGCCGCACTTCAGGAGAAAAGAATTGAAGCCTGTTTCCATGATCGTTGGCACTGGACATTCCGCTCCGGAGAAAGTCCTCACAAACTTCGACCTTGAAAAGATAGTGGATACCACGAATGAATGGATTATCGAACGCACCGGCATTCGTGAGAGAAGGATAAAATCTCCCGAAGAGAATACTTCTGATTTTTGCACAGAAGCGGCGCGGCAGGCGCTTGAAGAAGCGGGTATGGCTGCAGCCGATATTGATCTTATCATTATCGGGACCGTATCCGGGGACATGCGATTCCCATCCACAGCGATTTTTGTTCAGGCTAAACTGGGCGCTCATAATGCGGCGGTGTTCGATATTGCAGCCGCCTGTTCAGGCTTCGTATATGGTCTCACCCTCGCAGATGCCATGATTGCAACGGGGCAATATCGCAACATTCTTGTAATTGGAGCGGAATCGATGACCCATATGACGGATTGGGAAGATCGTAATTCCTGCGTTCTATTCGGTGACGGCGCTGGAGCGGCAGTAGTGATTCCCTCGGATGGTGAAAGAGGCATATTATCGACTTACCTGGGTTCGGATGGACGCCTGGCGCACCTGCTCTATAGCGCAGGCGGCGGGACGGTAGCTCCGGCAACACACGAAACGGTTGACAATAGAGATCATTACCTTAAGATGGCTGGTCCGGAGGTATTTCTGCACGCGATAAAAGCAATGAGTAAATCCGCTCAAAAGGCGCTGGATCGATCCGGTTTGACTGCTGAAGACATCGATATGCTGATTCCTCACCAGGCGAATATCAGGATCATTGAGGGTACTGCCAAGCGTTTCGGCATCCCTCTGGAAAGAGTTATGATTAACATCGACCGTTACGGGAACACTTCGTCAGCTTCGATCCCGATCGCTTTAAACGAAGCCCGTAAAAGTGGACGGTTGAAATCCGGTATGAATTGCCTCATGGTTGTCTTTGGCGGTGGATTCACCTGGGCGTCGGCTATTGTAAAGTTTTAAGGAGAAGAGAGAATATGTCCGTCATCGCTTTCCTCTGTCCGGGACAGGCTTCGCAGGTTGTCGGGATGGGTAAAGACCTGTTCGATGCTTTCCCTGAAGCCAGAGAGCGTTTCCAGCAGGCTGATGAGATAATGGGCGCTCCGCTATCGCAGATCTGCTTTGAAGGTCCTGAAGAGACCCTTAAGCAGACTAAGTATACTCAACCGGCGCTATTCGTACACAGCGCCATTGCGGCAGATATTTTAACAGGTAAAGGCATATCGCCTGCTATGACCGCAGGGCATAGCCTGGGCGAATATTCAGCGCTGTATGCTGCTGGAGCGGTAGATTTCGATGCCGCGCTTGAAGTTGTGAAAGTGCGCGGTGAAGGGATGCAATTTTCGGGTGAGACTAACCCGGGAACGATGGCTGCCATAATAGGGTTAGAGGAACAGCAGGTGCGGGAGGTTTGCGAGAAAGCATCCAGCGCTGGCATCGTTCAACCCGCCAACTTCAATTCTCCAGGTCAAGTAGTCATATCCGGCAGTGTGGCTGGAGTACAACGCGGCATGGAATTAGCGAAGGAGGCGGGAGCTAAGTTGGTAAAACAGCTCGTCGTTTCGGGAGCTTTTCATTCACCGTTGATGGAGCCGGCGCGTGATTCCCTCTTCAATGCTCTGGATAATCTGCATATCAGAACTCCGAACTGCCCGGTCTATGCCAATGTCCACGCTAAACCGTTAACTGATCCTGACGATATCAGACAGGCGCTGAAAGAACAGCTCCTCGCTCCCGTCTTGTGGATGCATACAATACAGGCGATGGTTGCAGATGGTGGAGACACCTTCCTGGAAATCGGTCCTGGGCAGGTCTTAACCGGTTTATCGAAACGTATAGATAGAAGCGTTCAAAGCGCCGCAGTCGGTACGGCGGACGCACTGGATAACCTTTCAGGGCTCTTAGAGTAGAAAGAATTCAGAATAAAATAAGAAAAAATCTTGGAGGAAAACATGGCACTTGATGACAAAGTAAAAGAAATTATCGTGAATGAACTTGGCGTCGATATGGCTGAGGTAGTCCCGGAAGCATCCTTTATCAATGATCTGGGCGCTGATTCGCTGGGCACTGTTGAATTGGTTCTGGCATTCGAGAAGGAATTCGGCATTGAAATTCCCGAGGAAGATGCTGAGAAGATGACCTCCGTCGGCGATGCGATCAACTACTTGAAAGAACGCATCGGGTAAAGCAAAACGTCATTTAATCTGGAATCATCATGAACCACAGGGTCGTTATAACGGGACTGGGAGCCGTTACTCCAATTGGCAATAACGTCTCCGAATTCTGGGATGGAATAACTAAGGGGCGCAGCGGCGGCGCTCCGATTACTCACTTTGATCCGTGTGATCACACCACCAAATTCGCCTGTGAAGTCAAGAATTTCGATATCAAGGACTTCATTCACCCCCGTGATGCGAAAAGGATGGATCCTTTCTGTCACTATGCTGTTGCCGCGGCTAATGAGGCGTTGCAGCAGGCTGGCGTCAATCAAGAATCCTGTGATAAAGATCGAGTAGGGGTGATTGTCGGATCAGGGATTGGTGGAATTCTCATTTTTGAGAACCAAACCAGGGAATTGGTCGAAAATGGTCCACGTCGTATCAGCCCGTTCTTTATCCCTACAATGATCGCTGATATCGCCGCCGGTCATATCTCGATAATACACCAACTCAGAGGACCTAATTACGCCACAACGTCAGCCTGTGCGACGGGCAGCCACGCTATCGGCGCTGCCATTCGGCATCTGCAATTCGGCGATGCTGACGTGATGCTGGCAGGAGGCACCGAAGGCGCTATTACCGCTTTGGGTGTGGCGGGGTTTAATGCCATGAAGGCAATCTCCACACGGAATGATGACCCGGCGGGAGCCAGCCGTCCCTTTGATCTTGACCGCGATGGTTTCATTATGGGTGAGGGATCCGGCATGCTGGTTCTCGAAACCCTTGAACACGCCCGGAAGCGCGGCGTTGAAATCTTCGGCGAGATAACGGGTATGGGATTTTCAGCCGACGCGCATCATATCACCGCACCTGCTCCGGGGGGCGAGGGAGCAGTTCGTGCTATCCACCGGGCGCTGGAAACCGCAGGTCTCAATCCCGAAGACATCGATTATGTCAACGCTCATGGAACTTCGACGCTCTATAACGATAAGACTGAAACGGAAGCGATCAAAACCGTCTTCGGCGACAACGCCCATAAAATATCAGTGAGTTCTACGAAGTCGATGACCGGTCACCTGCTGGGCGCTGCCGGCGCAGTCGAATCTATCGTATGCACTTTAGCAATTAAAAACGGGATTGTTCCGCCGACGATCAACTACCACACGCCCGATCCCGAATGCGATCTCGACATCACGCCAAATGAACCAAAAGAGAAGAAAATTCGACACGCGCTGAACAATGCCTTTGGATTCGGAGGACATAACGCATCGCTGCTGATCAGCGCTTTTGAAGGATAAGCCCCGGGATTTCTGATTGAAATGGTTTAAGTGGAAATATTCTGATATTCCAAGAGACTGCCACGCTTCGTTAAAAAAGCTCGAAAAGAGTATCCGCTATAGATTCCGGAAACCGACGTTGCTGTTGAACGCTCTTAAGCACCGCTCCTACCTCGACATAACGGGCGAGAATCGACTTCTGTCTAATGAGAGACTTGAATTTTTAGGTGACGCAGCCCTGAACCTGATCGTTTCGGAGCATTTCTTCCAGTCTCAATCCACCGAAGATGAAGGAACTCTTACGGTGGCGAAATCTACAATTGTGAGCGGTTCTGTCTTAGCAGAACAAGCTAAAAAGCTCAGCCTTGGAGAATACCTGCTTCTCAGTGAAAATGAAGAGAGGTCAGGAGGAAGAGACCGCGATTCAATTTTAGAAGACGCTTTTGAAGCGTTGATCGGCGCCATCTACATAGATGGAGGTTTGCTGCCTGCCCGTAAATTCGTAGAACGCTTTCTACTCGAAGACACCGGATCCATCTTAGCTGAAAAATCTCATAAGAATTATAAGAGCCTTCTACAGGAGCACGCGCAGAGCAGGGGTGGCAATCCGCCCGCTTATCGTGTGCTGGAAGAAACCGGTCCTGATCATAATAAACGATTCTTCGTTGAAGTGCGCCTCAATGGTGAGGTGATTGGAACAGGTATTGGAAGAACCAAGAAAGAAGCAGAACAGAAGGCAGCAGAAGAGGGGTTGAAAGGAGGTGACGTATAGTGAGTAGCGGTTATCTAACATTTTCTAATATTGATACTTTCTGTGGTGAAATTGATTTATCTAACCAAGAGCTTCTTGTTGACTTAACTGAGGTTAATTTCTTTACTCAATTTGCATTAGTTTATCTTGGGCTTTACATACGGCATCAAAAAAATAATAAACATTCTTTCAGGATATTACTACCAGACAATCCACAAACACAGTAATACCTGAAACGCCAAGGCTTCTTACGTATAATGGATATGTCTGCACCAAGTAGTAATTCAGGAGCTTTAGAATATGAAGTTCATATGACTGATATAAGAAACGATCCTGGACTACCTGAGAACTATTCTGAACAGTTAAAAAAACTGTTAATAAATTTAAGGATCAATACTGATATTGCTGGGTTTTGTGAGATATCTTCCGAGATACTCGATAATTTCATTTTGCATTCTGAAGAACAATATGGATTAATTGCATTCCAATATTTCCTGCAAAAACAGAAATTAAGTCTTTGCTTCGGGGACTGTGGCATTGGTTTTCGTAATAGCTTGAGTAAAAATCCTTCCTATAAGTATTTACTGGATAAACCAAGTGCGTACTCGATTTCTGAAGCAATAAAGGAGGAAATTACACGCTTCCAACAACAACGCGGATCAGGTCTTGCAATGTTGATTGAATATGTATTAGAAAATAAAGGGGAATTATTCATAACCTCTGAAAACGGATATTTCACTATTGATGCAAATGGCAAGCCACAGTTGGGAGATAAAAAATATAATCTCCCTGGCGTTCAAATTGAATTTAGGATACCAGAAAATGTCTAAAAGATTAAAATGCAGCCTTGATATGCTTAGCCATTCATTTGTGACCAGGGAACGTGGTAAGCTAGCATTTGATAAATTACGGCCGTTATCAAGTGAACTAGACGATATCGATACTATCCTCCTTGAATCTAATGAGGACGATATAATATCCTTTTCTTATATTGATGAGCTTATGTCAGGGTGTCATAATTATGTAAAACAGCGCATTATATTTTTGTTGCCTAAAGGCACCAAATCTAATTTATATAAGAAACTTGCCCGTTTCTCCGGACTCCGGAATATTGACGTTGAATATATAATATCGGAAAGTAGTAAAACACAAAAAGTTAAACCGACGACACCCATTACCTTACCAGAATTTGAATATCAAGGCAATAGAAATAATAAATAAACACCCGGAGTCAAATATGCCCGACTTCTTAACTGAAGATCAAAAAGTATTGCGCCAGATGGCACGGCGAATGGCGCGGGATAAAGTACGCCCCATCGCCGCTGAATGCGACCGCACAGGAAGATTCCCCTGGGAAATAGTGGAGGAATTCTCCAAGGCGGGATTCTATGGGTCATATATCGATGAACAGTACGGCGGAACCGGCGGCGGCGTCATGGAACTGGTGCTGATTACCGAAGAACTTTCGCGTGCTTGCGGCGGTATCGCTCTGGCAGTCGCCGCAACTGCGCTGGGGACCTTCCCGATCATCATCGGCGGCACGGACGAGCAGAAAGAGCGCTGGCTGCCTAAACTGGCAAGCGGAGAGATTCTGGCAGGCTTCGGTCTGACCGAACCCGAAGCAGGTTCGGACGCGTCCAACATGCAGACTACCGCCAGAGAAGAAGGCGATTACTATATCCTCAATGGACTGAAACACTTCATCACCAACGGCGGCGTCGCCAAGCTGTACACTATAATAGCATCGACTGACCAGAGCAAGGGGATTATGGGCACCTCAGCTTTTGTAGTTGAAGAGGGGACGCCTGGATTCTCTTACGGTAAAAAGGAGGATAAGCTGGGTATCCGCGCTTCACAGACGTGCGAGCTTGTTTTTCAGGATTGTAAGGTCCCGAAGGCAAATAGTCTCGGTAATCCCGGCCGCGGTTTCATCACTGCAATGAAAACCCTTGATCGTTCCCGACCGGGCGTGGCGGCACAGGCGCTTGGCATTGCACAGGGAGCTTTCGATTTAGCTATCGATTATGTCATGAAACGACGTCAATTCGGACAGGCTATCGCCGATTTCCAGGGCATACAGTGGATGCTGGCTGATATGGCCACTGAGATTGAATCTGCCCGTTCACTGCTGTACAGAGCAGCACGAGCTATCGACGCTGGTGAAAAGAACATCTCCAAACTGTCCGCTATGTCCAAGCTGAAATGTTCGGACGTCGCCATGAAGGTCTCGACGGATGCAGTTCAGTTATTTGGCGGTTATGGGTATATGCATGAATATCCCATTGAAAAGTTCATGCGTGACGCCAAAATCACCCAGATTTACGAAGGCACCAACCAGATTCAGCGCATCGTTATCGCTAAGTCTCTGCTGAAAGAAGCAAAGCAGAAGGGGTGATTCTGCTTCCAAGTGTGCTGAAAAGCGAGAGGAGAGCGGGGACTCTACCCTGCTCTCTTCTTTTTCCCAACGCTGTATCTTTCGTACTCGTATCATCTCTGAAGGCAGGAGACGCCATCATTATTGGCGTTCTTTTTGCT
>JALGVT010000012.1 GCA_025774555.1 candidate division LCP-89 bacterium | reverse complement strand
TTCTGCTTGATCCACATATTGCGGACGTTAGTGAAATCCGCTCCTGAATCTAGTCTGACGCAGAGTTCAGCCGCAGATTCTTCTCCCTCCCCACGGCATACAATATCCAAAGCCGGATGTTCTACCGTTTCCGGGAAGAACGTGGGGTGCGGACCTCCCATCAGTGTTGGCGCGTTAGTGAATTTCTTGGCCTCCGCTGCTATTTCAAGACAACGGACGTGATCACCGGTCATCGCTGAAAAGGCGATCAGGTCGGGATTGTATTCTCTTATTTTCGGATAAAATTCCTCTCCCTCTTCCGATTCGAGAAGGAGATCCACCTGATGTCCGGCTCGTTTCAGGTAAGCCGAAATGTACATCACACCGGTGTACTCGAACTGAATGGTCTGTAAAAAGAGGACTTTAGCCATTATTTAAATTGTTCTGCTTTCTCTTTCTTTTTTCCAGCGGCGGTGAGCATTTTCCAGATGCTCAAATACTTCACTTACCAATATCTCTTTCATGCAGCGAGCATCCTTTTTACATTCACTTCGTTTCAGGTTCTGAAAATTGATACAGGGGCTGCAATCAAGACCTTTGAAAAGTGTAATGTGACCGGACCCCAACGGACCATAACGCTTGGGGCTTTCCGGTCCATACAAAGAAATCGTAGGTGTTCCAACTGCATAAGCAAGATGCAAAGGACCGGAATCGTTAGTGATGAATAGATCGAGTTTTTCCATAACTGCAATCGCTTCACGGAGCGTTGTGTAACCAGCAAAATTCGCCGGATGCTCGCGCATCATGGCCACAGCTCGTCCTACATAAGGCACATCTTCAGGTCCACCAAACAAAATAATCTTTGCATTCATTTTCTGGATCGCAAGATCAACCAGTTCTGCGAAATATTCGAGGGGCCAGCGTCTGGCGATAGCCACGTCTGAAGCGTTGACGTTAACACCCACAATAAATTCATCCTCACCAATATTATGTGATTTCAGCAGCTCCTCGGCGGCTTTACGCTCGGTTTCTCGAATTGGAATCGGTTCCGGTAGAAGCTCTTCGTCAGTGGGTTCTTCATAATTCCCAAACACCTGTAGCGTGCGATAGAAAGTCCTCGCTATATGCTCATCCTCTCTGAACTCGACGGTTTTAGTAAAAAGCGATTTTCTACCGGGTACGCTAAACCCAACTCTGTCGCCTACGCCGATATAAAAACTGATAAGCTCACCGAAATACGCAAGAGGCTCGAGGTTGACTATCAGATCAAAATTAAAGCTGCGAAGGAAAAAAAACAGCTTGAACAGTTCTCTGGTAAAATCCCAGATAGTCGTTAACCGGAGATATATAGTCTTGTTATATAGATCAGATCCTTCGTAAATCCCCTTATTTTGATCCAGAGTCAAAAATATGATTTCAGCATCTGGGAATTTCTTTCTCAAACTTCGCAGGGTTGGCGAAGATTGCACCAGATTGCCAATTCCCCAGAATTTGATAACTAAAATGCGGTGTACGCCTTCAGGTCGTCTGAGAGGCGGAAAAAGACCGCGAAACCTATCATAATAGTATAAATAATTACAGACAACCCGTCCTACATGTGAATCAATAATACGTATTAAACTGAGATTCATCTATATCCTTGGCTCTAAATCCAGGTCAGAAAAGCTCTGAGCATTTTTATAAAATTAATAAACTCACCAGGAGATTTTATCCTGGTAAGCGTTCGCCATACAATTTTCGTGCGCATGTAAAAATGTATTGAAGCCCAGTCTCTGAATTTTGTTATTTCCTCTGCAGACAATCCGGGATAATTTAAAACTGACTTATCCTGTTCATAATCGTCCCAGTTGTCAGATGCAAGCCAGCCTTCAGATTTTGCTGTCTTATAGAATTCTGAACCGGGCCAGGGGCTGGCACAGTAAAATTGAGCGTAATCGAGATCAAGGTTGCATGCGAAATCGTAGGTTTTTCTTAGAGTTGCTTTAGTCTCACCCGGAAGACCGAGCACGAAATGACCCGCAATCTGGAATCCTACCTGTCGCGTTAACTTGATCGACTCCCTGATCTTGTCTATTGTAATATCTTTCTTGATTGAATCCAGAATCTGCTGATCGCCGGACTCAACACCATAAGAGATCATCCAGCATCCAGCCTTCTTCATCAACTCTAAAAGCTCTAGATCAACATTATCAACACGGCTATTACATACCCATCTGATTTTTAAGTCGCGGCGGATAATCTCACGACAGAGGTCTTTGATCGCCTTTTTGATGATCGTGAATGATTCTGACCAAAAGAAAAAATCTTCCACTCCGTATTTGCTGCGCAGGAATTCAAGCTCTTCGACAATGCTGTCAACCTTCCTCATGCGTATTTTCCTGCCGTAATAGCTGGGTGCTACGCAATAAGTGCATTTATAGGGGCAGCCTCTGGCAGTGGTTACCATTAAAAATCGATTACCTGAGAAAGGGAGCGTATAATTATCAAGGTTGACAAGATCCCATGCAGGATACGGTAGTTCGTTAATGTCAGGAATGAATTCCCTGTCTTCTGCATGTACTATCGATCCGTTCACACGCGATGAAAGTCCTGGGACTTTTGTCAGATCACCTCCGCTGGACAGGTTGTCTGCCAGATCGGCAATGGTCATCTCAGGCTCGCCACGAACGATAAAATCTAGAGCATCATTCATCGCGAATGATTCGTCCGGCAGTGATCCAACGTGAATTCCAAACGCGGCGATCTTAACATCAGGGAATTCCTCTTTGATGAGAGAAGGTATTGTCATGTCGAAATTCAACGAAGGAGTAGTAGAATTCATGACCACCAAATCGGGTGAGAATTCTCTAACAACCTCTTTCAATTTTTGCTTATCAACTCCTTCTACACTGCAATCATTCACCTGCACTTCGTGCCCTCGTTGCCTTAATACTGCAGCCGATTCGGTGAGGGAGATCGGTGGCCAGGTAGTGGTCCAGACCCCCTCTTTCTGCATACATCGTCCTTCACGCGTAAACCCAAATTCGCCGGGCGATGGCGGGTTGAAGATATGTACTTTCATAATCTATACAGCCGTTGAAGGCTGATCACTGACGGAAACTTTAGCTTTGGAATCGCTTTTTTTCTTAAACATCTGACCGGACGCGGAGGCATAGCGAAGCAGCGTGAATAAATTGATTCTCGACCGCTTCATCAATTGCAGCGCGTAGCATGATTTAAAGATCAATTGATAAAGAGGATTCGGCGGCAGTTTAATTAATTGTCGGATCAGCGGTTGTAAAAAGGGAAACCTGACGGCAAGATGGAAGAATTTCTGCAGGTTTTCCATCTGTCTGATCTCGTTACTGCGCACCATCGAATTCGTAAAGTAACTTGCTCCTATCTCATCCACTGGCAAAGCACGACCCACCTCTTTTTCTATCCGTTCCCTGATCTCAGTTCCCGGATAAGGCTGCAACACAGAACACCAGGGGAAGTCGGGTCTTATCCGAGCATTCATCTTCACCGTTTCAAATACGTCTTCGAGCGTTTCTCCCGGTAGTCCTACCATATTGTAGGTGCCATAATGTATCTTGTGCTTGCGAAACAGCCTTGCTGATTCGTAGATATGAGAATCTTTCACACGCTTGGCAAGTACTCCATTGCGAATGTTTTCCACACCGGATTCGACACCAAATACTGTAGAAATGCACCCTGCTTCCTTCAGCGCTACAACAAGGTCTTCATCTACGAGGTTGGCGCGAACAGTCGAAAGGAATGGCAGACCGATTTCTTGTTTGTAGAGTTCAAGAAACGGGTAGAGCCATTTCCGGTTGACTATCAGGATGTCATCCGAAAAACCGATAAACCGGACGGGGTACTTCGATTTAACCTGTTTAATCTCTTCAATGATATTCTCACGAGTGCGGAAACGAACCCACCTTCCTCGTCCGTGATAGAGCTTCATCAAGGTATGATTCGCACAGAAGTTACATTTATAGGCGCATCCCCGTCCTGAAATAAAATTCTTTGACGTTTCTCTGGCTGTCAGAGGGTAGCGGTCATAATAGGTTCGATCTGGGAATGGCAGTGTATCCAGGTTCTGAACCAGTGGGCGTACCGGGTTTTCGATAATTGTTCCGTCACGCTTCATCAGTAGATTGGCAATCTCTTCCGGAGCGCCTTCACCATCGAGAGCACGTCCTAATTCGTCGACCGCCTCTTCGCCCTCACCAATACAGAGATAATCAACAAACGGATTATCTATCATCTTCGGATAGAAGGTAGGGTGCGGTCCGCCGAAAAGTGAAACGACATGCGGATGACTGTCCTTATAGCGGCGGGCGAATTCTATCCCCCAGTGATGCATTCCGGTAGTACACGAAAAGCCGATCACCTGAGGATTGTATGCTTCGACCTCCGCAAAGGCGTTCGTTCCCTTCACGTCGATGAATATCTGCGCTTCATGCCCTTTGCTCTGCAAATAGGAGCTGATGGACATTAAGCCGAGATTCTCAGTGTACAGGTTTTGTATTAGTGCGAACCTTGCCATCTGGTTACTCGTTTTGTATCATTGGCATTGTCAATATTCATTCAGGAGAGCGAATGATACTTCTATATTTCCTTTTTCCAATAAAGGACTACTTATCGTAGTTAAACAATATCACTCCGAAAAGGAGGATTAGTTTTTCCCAGAATCTATTCCGCCACGGAGTTGTCCGCAGAATGCTCAGAACGCGTCTGGGATTTAGGTAGAATTTCTTGATAGCAGTACGGCGAAGCTGCTCAAGCCTCTCACCGGAAACCTTTGATATGTTAAGTGATACTTTAGAGAAATATTTATAATCTGCTGATATATCATAGCCTTTTGATTTTAATTCATGCCAGATATCAGTATTGGGAAATGGCGTCATAATCGAAAATGTTGCGGTATGCAGAGTAGAATCCAGGGCAAATTTAATAGTATTCTGTACTTCTTCCTCGGTTTCATCTAAAAAACCAAGCATGAAGAATCCGCCAACGGAGAATTTGCGGTCTGTTGCCATCTTGATGATCTTTTTAGCCCTTTCGAGGTTGACGTTCTTGTTAATTGCCTTCTGAATCCTCGGTGTGCCTGATTCAATGGCGAAGACCATACGATATACGCCGGCTTTTTTAAAAAGATCTAAGATTTCATCATCCAGCCGGTCGGCGCGGAGTCCGTTGGTAAAGCTGTATTTAAAGTCAAATTTCTCTTCTATAATACGGCGGAATATCTCTTTGCCTCGATCAAGATCGACATTGAAAGTATCATCCATTACCTCGACCTCTTCGACGCCATATTTCTCTTTCATCAGGCGCAATTCACCGATGACGTTTTCTGTTGAGCGTTTGCGGAGCTTCTTACCGAAAAGATTATGGCAGTAATTGCACCTGAAAGGACATCCGCGTGTCGTCTGGATGGGCAGAACGCGTTTTTTCATCTGGTGTTGATTAGATGAAGTCCTCTTCCCCATCTTACGGTAATTGAAGTACTTATCAAGCTCAATCGCATCCCATGCAGGATAAGGCAGTTCGTCAAGGTCGATAATAAAATCTTCGGGCTCCGAAGTTGTTATTTCGCCATTATTCCTGAATGCAAGACCTCGAACCTGCGTATAATCTTCGTCTTTATCAAGCGCATTGATCAGATTCAGAAAGCTGCGCTCACCTTCTCCCAACACGCCAAAATCGACATTGGTGTCCTTCAGTGCAAATGGATAATCTGCGGTGACATAAGGACCACCCAGTACAACAGGAACATCAGGAAGAACGCTCTTACTCCGTTTTGCTACTTCATGATTCTCCTCGTTCTCAACTGAGAAACCGGTAATTCCAATGATATCAGGGGCTTCCTGTCGAATTACTTCTTCCAACTGATCATAGGTGTACCCTTTAAAGCGAGCATCGCAGATTGTTACTGTATGCGAGCTGAATTCGTGAATATAGGAAGTCAGGTACAACAGCCCTAGCGGTGGAGCTGCAGACGGAATGAATGAGTCAGGTCTGATCAGTAGTATATTCATTTTGTCCTTTTCAGGAATGTCAACTGGATTCCCCCTATTTCTCGTATTTAAAGAAGGAAGCAGCAATCAATATCCAAATCTTTTCCCAGAAGCGGTTGCGCCATGGTGTGGTCCGCATAAAGCCATACAGTCTTTTCGGATTAAGATAGAATCTACGGAATGCAAATTTGCGAAGTTGCTCCAGGCGTTTTGAAGGTATTTTCGATATATTGGCGGATACTTTCTGATAGCATTCGTAGCTTGCCTCCAGGTTATATCCCATATCCAGCGCCTGCCGCCACAGATCAGTATTGGGAAACGGAGTAACCACGAAGAAAGCTGCAGTATGCAGTTTGGACTTCAGAGCAAAATTAATGGTATTCCAGCACTCCTCTTCCGTCTCATCAAGGAAGCCGAGCATAAAGAATCCGCCCATAGAGAAGTTATACTTTGCCGCCAGCTCTATGGTATTCCAGGCTTTCTCCAGATCCAGGTTTTTCCGGATCAGCTTCTGGATTCTTGGTGTGCCGCTTTCAATCGCAAATACCAGTCGGAAAACGCCGCCCTTCTTGAATAGATCGAGCAACTCTTCATCGAAACTATCGGTTCGCAGACCATTCGGGAAACTGATTTTAAAGTTGAATTCTTCCTCTATGATACGCCGAAATATCTGCTTGGCGCGCTCTATATCGAGATTAAAGATATCATCAATAATCTCTATTTCCGTGGTGCCGTACTTATCTTTCATCAGTTTCAGTTCACCAATGACGTTTTCCACGGAGCGCTTGCGTAGTTTTTTACCAAACAGTTTATGACAGTAAGAGCACCTAAAGGGACAACCTCGGGTTGTTTGTATGGAGAGTACGCGCTGCGTCGCTTGATGTTGATTGAAGGCATTGCGTTTTCGAGTGTTTTTATGTGCGAAGTACTCTTCAAGATCAACGGCATCCCATGCAGGGTAAGGTAGTTCGTCAAGTTCCTGAATAAACTCCCGCGCCTCAGTTTTTATGATCTCACCATTCTCGCGGTACGCCAGTTCTCTGATCTGTTTCCAATCAGAACCATCATTCACCGCTTCTACGAATTGACAGAAGCTCATTTCAGCTTCTCCGATCATGGCGACGTCAACATTCGTATCCTCCAGCGTCTGCATGTAATCCGAAGTAGCATACGGTCCACCGACAACGAACATCGCATCAGGAACAGCCTGTTTGGAACACTTAGCGATCTCATGCGCCTCTACCGATTCCATTGAGAAAGCGGTTACGCCCACTAAATCGGGCTTCGAATTACGTATATGAGTCTCGATTGAATCGTAATCCATCTCTCGCAAGCGGGCGTCTAATATCTCGACTTCGTGAGTACTGTGTTTTTTTAGATAAGACGTCAGATACAGCAGTCCCAAAGGCGGCGCTGATGACGGCACTTCGGAATGTGGTCTGATCAACAAGATTTTCATGGTTTTCTTCGTTCGGTTTATTTCTTGAACCGCCGACAACACTGTTACGGTTGACGTAGATCCAGACACTACAGAGAAATCAGCAAAATCTGTTTAATCTGCGTGAATTCGTGGTTCAGGTTTTTACAATTTAAAATTCTTTCCCCGTCAGGGACATTCTTAGTGCACGCAGGAAATTCTTGAACAGCACCCATTTGTTCGGTGTGGTCTCGAATATTGACCAAATCCGCCTCGGATTAAAATAGAACATCCTGAAAGCTCTTTTACGTAATGTTTCGAGCCGCTGGTTCGTCACTTTGGACAGATTTGTGCTGATCGCTCCGTAATCTGAATAGATCGCTTCCATATCGTATCCCAATTCCAGAGCTTCTTCGTACATCGGCGTATTCGGAAATGGCGTCAGGATGAAAAAACTGGCGGTATGAAACTTGGATTCCAGCGCGAAATTGATTGTTTTCCAGGCTTCCTTCTCAGTCTCTTCCCTGAATCCCAACATAAAGAAGCCGCCGACCGATATCCCTTTTTCTGCAGTATAATTGATAATTTCCATCGCCCGTTTCAAGTTCAGGTTCTTCTTGATCATTTTCTGAACCCGGGGCGATCCAGATTCGACAGCATAATTTATCCGGTATGTTCCCGCCGCCTTCATCTTATCCACCAGCTCTTCATCCATCTGATCGGCTCGAAGACCATTGGGAAACGACATCTTCAAGTCCCACCCGGCATCTACTATACCGTCACAAATAGCCTTGGCACGTGCTCTATCCAGATTGAAAACATCATCTATGAACTCTACCTCCTGCACATTGAAATCATCCACTAGCCAACGTAACTCACCCAGCACGTTTTCAACGGATCGCTTGCGCAGTTTCTTGCCGAAGACGTTATGGCAGTACGTACAGCGGTAAGGGCACCCGCGTGTAGAGAAAATTGAAACACCTCGCAGCCGCGACTGTATCGGATTTGTTAGGCGGCGGATCTTTCCGAAAACGAAGTATTTCTCGATGTCGATGGCATCCCAGGCAGGATAAGGTATATCATCCAGATCGTCAATCAATTCAGGAAAGGAGCCTGCGATAGCCGCTCCATTGTTGCGGTATCCGATACCTCTAAGATCGGCGATAGGAGAGCCGTTTTCTAATGATTTGATGAGATTAAAGAGCGTCAATTCTCCTTCGCCGCGAGACGTGAAATCGAGGTTGCTGTCTTCCAATGCCGTTGCCGAATCAGATGTGCCGTATGGACCACCGACGATCGTAACGCAGTCTGGCGTGTTTTCCTTGGCGAGCGCGGCATATCTATGCGCCGCTTCAGCCTCCATCGTAAAAGCGGTAATGCCTACAATATCCGGCTGAAAATCGCGTATAAGTTCACCGACTTTCTGATCCGAAGTCAATTCACTGCGTCCGTCATGCACTCGTATTTCATCCTGTCCCGGTCTAACCTTCCTGAGATATCCGACGAGATACATCAAGCCTATAGGCGCTGGCGCGACAGGTATGCCGGAATTTGGACGCAGGAGTAATATCTTCATTTTAATCTGTTTCAGTGCTTAATCAATTGCCTTGTTGGCGGCTGCCATGATGATTCTCGGCTAATGCCGCTGTTTCAGGAATAAATTCAACAGAGCTGCTTTTCTTCTTTTTCAATTCCCGCCCTGTCAGAACCATCTTGAAAAGATAACCGATTCCTTCAAGCAGACCGACTTTGAAGGGATTGGCTTTGAGGATAAGGAAGACACGCTTTGGACTGAAATAGAATTTCCTGTAAGCCAATTTATTGAGTTGCCTGAGCCGTTTATTAGAAATAGCTGACAGATTGACAGAAATATCATGATAGTCACTGTAGCGAGCGGTCATATCCTTGCCCGCTTTCACAGCCTGATCGTAAATTTCCGTATTGGGGAATGGCGTCAGGATAAAAAAGCTGGCGATTATCAGCTTGGACTTAACCGCGAAATCAATTGTCTGCATGACCTCTTTTTCGGTCTCATCGATGAATCCCATCATAAAGAAGCCGTTACAATTTATTCCGACCTTAGAAAGCAGGTTGATGTTTTCAAGCGCTTTATTCAGATTGACATTCTTCTTTATCTCCTTCTGAATCTCGGGACTCCCCGATTCGATGGCTACCGTAATCCAGTACACCCCGCCCTTCTTGAATTTACGCAGTAACTGCTCATCGAACAGTTCTGATCGCAATCCGTTGGGAAATGTTATCTGGAAATGCAGGTTCTCTTCTTCCATGCGGTCGAAAATGGCATGTGCACGGTCAAGATCCATATTGAAGATGTCATCTAAAAATTCGATCTCTTCAACGCCAAACTTTTGCTGTAGGATTTTCAGCTCTTCGATAACGTGCTCAGCGCTCCTCTTACGCAACTTTTTACCAAAGACGTTGTGGCAATAAGTACATCTGAAAGGGCAGCCTCGAGTCGTAAATACTGAAACTGCATTGTTTTTGCGCTGCAGCTTATTCATCATGGAGCGCTTTCCCTTGCGCGAGAACATGAATTCAAGATCAAGCAGATCCCAGGCGGGCATAGGAATTTCATCCAAATCCTGAATCAGATCTGGAAATCCGGTATTGATGATTTCTCCATTGCTGCGAAAAGCGATCCCCTTTATATTTTCGTAAGTCCCGTCGTTTTCTATCGCGTTAAGAACAGAAACAAAACTTTCTTCTCCCTCACCGAGAAAAATCATGTCTATGTTAGGATCGGAAATGGCGGAATCTGGATCTGAAGTTGGGTAGGGACCTCCCAAGAATATCTTGCAGTTAGGCAGTGTGTTTTTAACTTTAGCAGCGAGTTCATGGATGGTCTCATTTTCTAGTGAAAAAGCGGTTAGGCAGAGAAGATCAGGGTTATACTCAGCAATGATATTGGTAAGTTCATCGTTTTTTGTATAATGAACCCTTGCGTCGAAAATCCGATAGTCATCTCCTGTTCGATGTTTTCGGGCATAAGCTGCCAGTGACATTGCCCCAAGAGGGGCAGGCGCGGCTACAATTTCACTGTCCGGTCGCGTGAAGAAGATGCGCATGTTATCTTTTCCTATCCATGATCATCAAACTGAATCTGAACCAGATTCATCATTGTATTCTTGTGTACAGATAATGCTAAGATTATAATATACAAAAAAAAAGCCGACAAGGCAACAGATTATAATATTATTCGAGTGCATATATCCTGTAAGTTATCAAAATCACAAGACCTTAGATACCATTATTTCAATTCATACCAATTCATTAGATAGGATTCTAGAAGCAATAATAGCCATGCCTGAGAATATCATAACTTACGAATAATTAAATTATTGCGCATCGAGAGTCAATAAAATATCCGGTGCAGACGACGCAGAATCTGTCAGCTCATAGGTTTAACGCCTCGACACGCGGTGTAGAGCGACAGATCCAGCGGCATGAATCCGGGAATATTTTTAACTTTCATGGAACCAAATTCAGCTTTTAAAGCATCGATAATCTGACTATGAGTTGACACATGAAAGCCGGTTGATTCACCAAGCAATTTATCAGTTATGGCGTTCTTCGTTGGGAAACCGGCAACGACAGTGCCGCCTGGTTTCAAGACCCGAAATATCTCATCACAGGCTCTTTTCAAGTCTTCAATATGCTCCAGGACGCTGATTAGAAGCACAACATCGAAGAAATTATCCCTATAAGGCAGATTTAGCAGATCGACGGCAGCTAAATGTGCAGTAATTCCCTCTAGCCGCATCATCTCTTTTAATGAGTGTTCCTGTAGAAAATTATCAACCGCCCATATCTCACCACCCGTTTTTCGCGATAGCTCGGGCAGGATAATTCCGGTACCGCATCCAACATCAAGTAGATTGGGTATTCTACCCTGTGGAAGAAGATCCAGACACAATGTCAGCCGCTTAATAAAAAATGAGCGGAATATTGGGATATAATAATATGCTATCGGATCTTCCAGAACCGGCATGTGGTGTTTAGGTGGTATATACATCTTATACGTCCAGTCAGGGTTTTGCTGTTGGATCACACTCTGTGTTCGTCTCGCTTTCGCCTGTTTTAAAAATCCGAATCAGGAAATAAGATGCAAATAGGATGAAAAACGGATCGGTTGGCACTCGATGCGGGATGCCTGATGCTGTTAAGGTGTGAGTCGCAACAGTGTAAAATATTATGGCATATAGGACAGATCTACTGCGCCAATTTTTATAGGAGAGAAAAATTCCTATCAGACTCGCCGGCAATATCCAGCCCCACGACGCCAAACTTGCTAAGGTAACAAGCGGACCGCCTAAATGCCGCGGTATAACGCGGAAAAGCTGATAAAATCTGAAAACACAGAGTTTAGCGTAAACTTTAGGATTTGCCTTTATGAACTCCTGAACCCTCTGGTTCATAATACGGTCGCGTTCAATTTCGGATTCGTCGGTGAATGTTGGGAATTCTATCAAATCCTTCCTCTTAAGGTTGTTATAATTCCTCTTCGCGAAATTCTGATACATCAATTCCACTCCGGTCGCATCAGCTTCCAGTTTCTCTTTGGAAAAGACCTGATTATTGTATTCCCATAGGTTCCTCCCCCCTTTCGTGGGCAGCAGTAAGGGTTCTCCCATCACGATCTGGTTGCGAATAATCCAGGGAATCATAACAGCCACCATTAGAAGAACTGTCACACCGAGGCGGCTCCATTTTAATTGATTCCGCAGTGGCAGATAAAGGCAGATAACGATGAAAGGAATAAATGTGATAAGTGAAATCCTCGTTAATAACGTCAACCCAACGCTTAGTCCCAGCAGGATGTAATTCCCCCATGACTGGCTTTTTAAAATCCTCACAAAAAAGAAAACCATCAAAGCCTGCAGAAACAGGTATGTGTTTTGCGTTACCAGATTTGTAACAAAAGCTATTGAGTAGGGATAAAAACAGTAAATAAGCGCGGCAACTCCACCAGTTGCCGGTGTAAACAGAGCAACACCCAGATAGTACAGGATCAGTATAACGAGAGCGTCAAAGATGCTTTGGAAGAGCCGTGCTATCGTTATCCTGGGACCAAATTCAATCATATCCACAGGACCAGCCTGCACGCCTGGAGTCCTTCCGAATATATACCGTATACTCCCCAGAAAAACCGGGTAGAACGGTTCAAAGAAAGCAGTCGGGGTTTCAGGCTTGACGATCCCCCAGAGAGCGTTCAGCTCCATGTCTCGAATACGTTCAGGTCTGGTCATCAGTATCGCGCGCGTCGAATCAGAGATCGATTCGGGAACACCCACCAATTCCTGGCTGACCATGATACCATCCCCATTGGCGATATGCTCAGCCATATCGAGGAACACTGGCTGGTCTGCCAGAGGAAGCAGCCTCTCCCCCAGAACAAGGGTTAACGCGACGCGTAAAAACAGACCAAAAAGGAATATCTTCAGCACGGTCTGCTTCTTTCCGAGAAAAAGCAGAAATGACCTGATTTTATTCAATTGATTTTACCAAAATGTGTTAGCTGAATGTCATGTTTTTCGATAATATCACGGATTTCAGAATCAGTCAGGGCGGATAATTCTTCTTCCCAATGATAATCCCATCCAGTATCAGACTTTAATATTACGTTATTTTCACCCGGATGAACCATGATCTCCGTCACACCGCTTAATACTTTCGGTAGAAAATTTACCCAAGTATCCTTTGAGAAATCTCCACCGCGCGCAAATCCGAAGAAATAATCAGTTGAGGATATGCCATTTCTCGCGAATATTCTGTTGCTCCTGCGCGCTAATATTGCTACGATAGCTCCCTCTAACCGACGCCGCAATGATCTGCTTTTTAGTATATATGCTGGATAATCATAAGGAACGCGAATTCGCTTGATATTATACTTTTTTCCTATTTCAGCTACTAACGGAACAATCTGTGGAAAGATGTGCAGATGCTGGTGGCTGTCCAGGTGTGTAGGCTTCAATCCCGCATCAAGCGCTTTTGCAACTTGAGCATTCAGTTCTCCCTGCACTTCATCAAGCTTGATTCTGCCTGCTAATGCCCTTTTTAAAAAAGCCAGATGGGTCTTTGGAAGTAAACCATCTTCTGCGACAAGCGAGGGAATCTCATCCGGTCGGCTGACCGGTTTTTGATCAACCAGACAGAGATGGATTCCGATCCCAAGATTGGGATGGCTCTTTGCTTCTTCAACGGCTTCAATAAAAGCTGACCCACCGACCAGCATCGTTGAACTGGTGACGATACCTTCCCGATGGGCTTTGAATATTGCACGATTGATAGCCGGGTGAAGTGCAAGATCATCCGCATTGACGATCAGTCGTTTCGCCTCAAACCTCCCCGCCATGATCACGATAATAGTGACGATAGTAAGTCCACATTTCGCCGAATATTTTGAATATAACCGATGGGGATGCTAAAGTGGATACCCCTTTGGTTCTTGCGTAATAACGCACACCAACTTCCTTGATGCGGAATCCATACTTGCGAGTTTCAACCAGCAGCTCAGCATCAATAAATGATCCCTGCGAATATAGTTTTACTTTATTCAGAACTTCCTGTTTGACGAGCTTAAAAGAGAAGTTCACATCCCTGACTTTCAACCCGAATAAAAGTCGAATCAACCAGTTATAGCAGCGTGAATAAATCTTTCGCTTGATCGGTTCATCCCGATTGAGCCGGTATCCGGTAACGAAGTCCGTTTCGTCCATCATTGGTACTGTCCAGCGGAGATCATTCATATCTATAGGATTATCCGCATCGGTGTAAAACACCAGCTCTTTGGACGATTTGGAGAATCCTGTGCGGAGCGCTCCGCCGAGCCGTGTGTTGACTTCGTGGTGAAACACGAGAACCTGCGATATCTCTGCTGAAATTCTTTCGGCAATTTCGCCCGTCCGATCCTTCGAGGCATCATTTACAACGATCACTTCCCAGTCATCGCTGATATCTCGAAGAACCTCAACGGTATTCATCACTGCCTCTTCAATGTTGTCCTCTTCATTGTAGGCAGGCAGAAAAACAGAGATACTGTATCGCTTCTGTTGATGGTCAGGCATCTGTCACTAATATAAGGGAAACGTTTTTTTTCTTACTTTACAATAAAGATATACAGCAGAAAACACAGCCAGCAATATCATAAAGGGATCTACTGGCAGCCGGTATCTGAGACCTTCATGTGTCAAACTGTAAAAGAGCACAAAATATCCCACAACAGACCACAAAGGCAGCGTTACTGCAAGTCTCCTCCACCCGATGAATATGGAAACAATGAAACCGAATAGAGCCGGTCCGTAAAAGAGCAGCGATATTCCAGATAATAAGGGACCTTGCAATCCGATTCCTTTATAACCGATGGTCCATTTGAAACGAATCCAGCTAAGTTCAAGAAAGAAACCGATATTCCCCCTGATGTATTCTATCCCTCTCCGGGTAAGAATCTCGTTTCTCTCCAGTTCACCCTGTTCGGGTGTAAATTCTGGATAACCTAAAATATATTCACGGCAGTTCAAATTGTCCAGTTTTTCCGGTGAAAATTCCACCCCCATCGCTCGTAATTCATCTTCAATGAAATAGGGATTATTCCGCATCCAGATATTGTAGCCGCCGCGGCTTGAAAGCAGAACGAACTGATCTTGTAGCAGATAGTTACGGATCAGCCAAGGAGAAAAAGTCAAACAGTACGCCAACAAAGCCAGTCCGGCATACAGCCAGCGCTTACGAACTTTCAAGAATAGAAGCATAAACAGCACGACAAATGGGAAAAAGGCAATTATAAATGAGCGGGTAAGTGTGAAACCTGCGAAAATAACACCCAGTAAAACAGCCCAAAACCAGCTCGGCTTATCAAGTAGTCGAAAATACGCCCAAAATCCAGCCGCTAGTAGAACAAGTAGCAGTGCTTCGGACATCAGAATCCAAGAATAGAAAATAGCGTGAGGATACACGCTTACCCATAACGCAGCAAAAGTAGCTATTCTCCAATCCTTAAAAGCTCTTCTGCCGATATCATAAATAAAATAGACCAGCAGAGTTCCGAGTAGCACATGAACCAGCCGCCAGAAGAAGAAATTATCGCCAAAAACTATATACATAGCGGCGGATAAAAGCGGGTACAGAGGTTCGAAGAAAGAATTCGGTTCACCCCATTTCACAACGCCGTAAAGATACCCCTGCTCATCCCAGACAGCGGCAAGTGAATCATGGAAAGTCGGATAAAACCCTTCCGGACGTTTATGCTCTTCTCTATGTTCGAGGTACGGTCCGCGCGGTTCGGAGGGGATACCAAGATAGCCGTCATCAACGATGCAGCGAGCCAGCGAATAGTACGTGTTCTGATCACGATAAGGTACGACAATGCCATTACCATGCGGTAATATCGAGAGCAGGCGCAGTGCGAAAGCAAATATGAGAATATATTGCAGCCGTTTTTTATCATCTAGGATAAACACATCGTAAAACCTTCGCAAGGTTTTTCTCATGAAGCATCATCCTCGACGTGAATATGCTCTTTCCTCAAAAACCGCATCAACCAGGTTCGAAGCGCTCTCTCTGTTTTTATCTCCTGGACGCCGGTTAGGACGTTTCTGACGGATCGTAAAACCTTAAACGGATGCAAAACCAGCTTGGTCAGATAGAAAGCGGCATACCCAAAATACTTAAGTATTACTACCTGTTTGTCACTGATATGATCAGAATAGGATTTTGAAGCGAACAAATCGCCGTGCGGTGTAAGTCCATCGAAAAATTCATCGCCGACGCGCACCTTTCCTTCATCTATCAACCTGTTGATTAACTTTGATCCAGGTAGAGGTGAAAATACTGAAAACACCACCTCGTCTGTGCCATAAGCCGCGAGTCTCACTGCCAGCCAGATTGACCTGAAGACGTCACTGATATATTCATCAGGCAAACCCAGCATAAAGTAACAAGCTATGAATACTTTCCGTTTTCTCGCCAGCTTGACCGCTCCCAATACATCCGCAAGATCCAGACGTTTATTTATGACATCCTTCAATATTCTGGGTGAGCCTGATTCAGCCGCCACGGTTACTTGAGTACAACCCGCCTCAATCATCAGATCGAGAGTTTCTTCGGAAATACTTTCAGCCCGCACACCGTTGGAAGTTTGCCATATAATATTTATATTGCGGCGTTTTAGCTCTTTGCTGAATTCAACCACCCATTTGGGATCTGTGGTCAGGCTTTCATCTTCAAAGTGGATTTCTTCGACGCCGAAATCTCTCTGAAGTTCTTCTATTTCATCCACCACGTTCCCCGGAGATCTTGGTCTCCAGCGTCTCTGCCATATCTGAGGCGTATTACAGAAAGTGCAATCATAAGGACAGCCGCGGGTTGCAATCATAGTTGTCCATAATTCACGATTAGCGCTGCCATGAGGTTCTTTTGCTTCGAAGTAATTCTTCATCGGCAGCAAATCGCGTCTCGGAAAGGGAATTTCGTCGAGATCCTTGATGAAATTCTTCTTATGGTTGATCACGATCTCACCGTCTTTTCGGTAGGCAAGTCCATCAATATCTTCCCAACCTGAACCTCTTTCAATAACAGCTAAAAGATCCCGGAAAGTGTACTCTCCTTCCGATAAAACGACAAAATCGATCTCTGGTCGCTTCATCGTCTGCTTAGTCATAACCGTTGGATGTGCCCCGCCGAATACGATAGTAATATCGGGATATTTCTCTTTTACGATTCTCGCAATTTCAGAAGCTACCATAAAGGCAAATGTATAAAGATTCGAAATGCCGACTACTCTCGTCTTGGGTGGGATAGCATCCACAATCTCCTCGAAGTTCAAACCGCGAAGTCCGAATTCCCGCCACTGATAAACCTGCCAGTATTTTTCACCCACCGCATCGATTATACGTATATCGTATTTATCACGGTCAAGTACCGCTGCTAAGTAAGAAAGCCCCAACGGTGGGACTACACCAGCGGTCTCCTGGGTTTTTGAGAAGTTCTGAGGTGGACTTATGAGTGTAACCTGCACAGTTGTTCGATCTATTTTCTATAAGATGGTCTGGATAAGATGATTTTGAGTTTTATTGTGAAACGTCAATATTCTTCCATACTTCATGCGTAAACCCAAGATTCAACAACGATCCGGCATCGATGAATATTTCCAATAGCCAGCCTACAACAAAAAATGCAAGTATCGAAAAAGCGATTATAGCCTGTGGTCGACGTATTATCCCAGGGAGTTTTAAATCTCCCAGAATGTCCTTATACGAGGCTAACGCGTATCCTGCAAAAGCCATCATAACAGAATTGAGCGGGGCACGATGACGAGCAAAGCCGAAATAAACAAAAGTCACAGCTAAAAAATAGAACATTATCCAGAGGAGATTCTTCAGCTTTGGGAATTTACCCCAGCTATATACCACACCCCATATAAATAGCGGCATCAGTATATATATTGTTGGAGCAAAAACTAAAAACGAAATTGCAATCATCCATTTTGGCAAATAACCCCAATATCCACCTATCAACGACCAAATATACTCCCGTTCGACGCCAAAATAATTCCACTGCATCCGCACTCCCTTAAACAAAAACAGAAACGGATGCTCTTTTATCCATTCAATTCCGGCTTCTCGACAAATCTCATCGCGTTCTATTTCCGTAAGCTGCCAGCCAACAGCACCATCCAGAACTTCACTGCCTTCGAGACAGTAATTTAACAAAATATACCCGAACGGATTATGATTATAAAGAAAAAAATCAACTCCTGATTTCGTCGTTAATATTGGCTTATCAAATACACGCTCGTTTCGAGCTAACCACGGTACAAGTACCATCCAGAAAGTCAGGATAAAGACCGTGAATTTGGCAACACTCACCAGCCGTTTTCTGTATAGTACCAGATAAACGACGGTGATAAAAATTGGGAAAATAAATAATATAGTACGTGTTAACGTGGCAAATCCCAGCAATAACGCTGCAAAAAAGGCATCCCGTACACCTCCCGATGGTAAATTCACTAAGTAATACAAACCAGCAATAAACAGGAAAGTAAAAAGCGCTTCGCTGAGAATCAGATCGCAATATCCGATTGAAGCCGGGTAAATAGCAAATAACAGACCCGCCCAGACAGCCGCTCTTGTGAAGAAAACTTTTTCAGTAAGTTTGAAAGTCAGTACAGCGGTAAAGGCTCCGATAACACACTGTACCAGACGAACTGCTAGGAGATTCCCTGTGCCGAATAGATAGTATATAATATAGATGAAGACAGAATAAAGCGGCGGTCTCGTTGCACTTAAGCGTCCTTTAACACGAAACTCGCCCGATTCCAATAAACTTATAGCAGATTCATGGTATCCCAGCATATCCGAAATTAAATTGATAGTCGGATTCAATAGAACTAACCCGACGCGCAGTGCTAAAGCAACTAAAAATAGCTTCCATAAAAAATGTGGGTCTTCACTGCGGCGCTGTGCCCATTCATCCAGTTTTTGTAGAAAATTCACTACCATTTGAGTTTATTATGTAATATTATTAGTTCAATTTTCATTCTCACAGTGATCCGATTGACTTCTTTGAAAATGTAATAAAACAATTTTTCCATAAGTTATAGTTTCTTCAAGTATATATCCTGCATCACGAAGCTCTACCATCAGATTCTCCTTGTTAATCCAGGTTGGTCTGCTCCTTCCTTCCAGGACTTCATTGTTAAAAAAGAGGTCTGCATTATCCAGCGTAAGTATCCAAACAACTGCCGGTAAAGGTTGGAGATCTCTCAGAGACCTGATTTGATCACCCGGGTTAAGGTACTGCCTTCCGTTATATTGTGCAATATCATTTTTCGAATAAATGTGCTCTGAGTACTGTCTCTGGTGATAATATATTGACGTGTAATACGAACATACTCTTAGGTATGGATTTGAATAATGTATAATTACCTCGTCTTCTTTTAATCGGCTTGCTAACGACTCATTTGCCTTCTTAAGATTGTGACCTTCGCCAGGCTCTGCAAATGGATATGACCGCACAAACCCATAATAACTGTGCATTTCATAATAATCAATATAATAATAAAGAAGCGAGACAACCAGGGAAAAGGTTAGAATCCCAAATCCAAGCCGCTTCCAGAGCCGTTTATCAATACAGTAATAACCTGCAGTACATAATCCCAAATAAACCGGCTGTAGAAAGATCAGATAGCGATTATAGAAAAAAGATTGACCAAACGCTGAGATTATTGTAATGATGAAAATTACACCAGTAAAAATTAAAAATGTGTCTTTTAACTTTTGGTGGACGAACAGCATTGGAATTGTAAAGCCGAGTCCGATAATAAAGGGAATATTTATTACTGTAGCGAGAATGAAATGTCTTCTAAAATTTCCTCCGGATCCGAGGAAGTACCATAAGTGAAAGTAATCTTTCCAATCGAGTGGCAATATCCAAAATTCGTCCTGCACCTGTGCAAACCGTTGCAGTACTGGCACAATCCAGAATGCTACTCCAATTAAAAAGGGTAGATGCGAAACAAACGGGCGAATGTATTTCTTTATTTGACCTTTATTGTGCAAAATAAAAATTATCAGTTCCGAAATAAACAAGAAGACCATGAAAACATAAACATAAAATCCTAATAAATTCGCAATAGATGTTAATATCCAATATTTCCATTCTTTAGTCTCCATTGCCTTGATAAACCATAACACCGATAAACAAACAAAAAATGGCTGTATGTTGAACATCCTTACAAATTGCGAATAAAATATTAGTGTTGCAGAACCAGCAGTGACTAATCCTAGAAACAATCCGAATTTTCGGTCTAATATTTCTTTACCTAAAAGGAATGCAGCCAGGGGTGTCAATGAACCTAATATAACTCCAAAAAGACGGTACCACCAATCAGTTTGGCTAAATAGCATCCAAATTTTAATGAGCCAGGGATAAAGTGGTGGATAGTTATCTAGTTTGCAGTTTTCCCAGATATCGGCAAATGAATTCTGCGCCTGAAATAATAATACGACTTCATCAAAATTGAGATCAAGATCAAATACCCTGATAAGTCGGAATATGAATGCTAACAAGAATAATCCGCTCAATATGTAAATATCCGACCTTGTTTTAGCTGTCGATGCGACTTGATCGTGTAAATCCTTCATAATCATAGTGGTAACAATTATTGCTTCAGAATGCCTTTATCATTTTGTCGAAAATAAATTGTGGTAATCCGACCAAACCGGAAAGTATCTATCCCCACACAACCAAGCTCATACAACTCTCTGGGCAGGTTTTCATCTGAAACCCACAGCCAGCCCCTTAATCTCCCGCTAAAATATGTTGTGTCAAATAATGCTTCGGCTGAATCTAACGTGACCACCCACAGACCTGAATAATCAGCTTTGGCACCATTAAGATCAGAGATCCATTCGCCTGGCATTAAGTACTGACCACCAAAGTGGGTTGGTATCGGATCTTTTGAATAGATATATTCATTCAGACTGCGCTCATTATAATGAATTATTGGAAAATAAGTAAATGATCTTTTTTCAGGACTTGAATAGTGAATCACAATCTCATCCTCTTGTATTTTCGCCCTTATAAGCTGCGAGGTCTTCGATAAAGCATGACCGTCGTTTGGATACGTTTTGGATCCAGACAGTGCAAAACCATAATCCCAGTGATATTCGTAATAATAGAGATTATAATATAATAAACCTGTGAAAAGACAGATTAATGTTAATGCGATTCCACTCCAACGAACAACCTTCTTAGAGTGAGCCTCCCAGCCGATGAACACGAGACATAGATAAATTGGAACTAAGAAGACGAAATATTTCTTAAAAAAGAGTGTTGGCCCAATCAAGGAGATAATAAATATCATGGAAATAATTCCAATAAAAATAAACAGCAATAGAGAGAATATTCTATTCTTTAATATATTTTTAATCCCTAAGATTATACCTATAGCGAAGGGAATATTTAAGATAATAGCGAGTAGATAGGAGTTGCCGAAATCACCACCAGTCCCAAGAAAGAACCACAACCCAACGATATACTTGTGAGAAATACTATCAAGCCAAAATGTTTCAGCAACATGTTGGTATCGAACGATTAACACCGCCATCCATAGAAATATAAGAACGAATGTGGGGATATGTGCAATTATCGCTCGCAATAGATTATACTTCTTTGCTATTAATAAAATAAATAATATAATAAATTCAATCGTTATTAAAAATGCCATGAGTACATAACTATAAAACCCTATTAGATTAGCTAAAGAACATATCAGCCAGTACTTCCAGTGATTTGTCTGAATGCCTCTAATAAAGCACATAATCGATATACAAGAAATTAGCGGTACCAATGTGTACCAACGAATCAATTGCGAGTAATCTATCAAAGGAACAGAAATAGCAGAAGCAATACCAAGTAACCAACCTGATTTCCGGTTAACCAGAATACACCCGAATATAAAAGCAGCGGGTGGTGTCAATGATCCGATCAAAGCTGAGAAAAGACGAAGTGAATTATCACCAGGGAATATAAAACTCCATGTTTTCAATAACCATGGATATAGTGGTGGGAAATTATCTAACTTGCATGTGTTCCAAATATCTTTATATGATCCATCAATCTGGAGAATCATCGCAATTTCATCGAAATTTAAATCTAAGCTGAATAAGTGAATAAATCTAAGTAAAAATGCAAAAACGAACAATCCAAATAGAACGAGAATATCTCTTCTCGGGAAATGTTGAAAACTTTGGATTTGAATTAACAAGAAAACCTCATCTAATTTGTGGTTATTTCAATTATGGAATAGAAGATTCAAGGTTTCTGCGAAAATGAATGGTCGTCAAACTACCGAATCGAATTGTATCGATTCCGACGTATCCACCATCATAAATCTCTTTAGGGAGATTGTCACGACTTACCCACCTAAATCCACGCAATCTTGGTTTTTCCAGGTAATTTGAATCAAAAAGCGCCTCCGTTGAATCTAATGAAACAATCCAGATCCCTTCAGGTGAATTAGCTATATCACCAAGACTCCTGATCCATTCACCCTCTTTTAAATACTGCCCTCCTGAAAATTCAGCAATCTTATCTGTCGAGTATATATATACTGGAGAAGAGGGATCATGGTAGTACCTTGAAGGGAAAAAACTGAAACAACGGATAAGAGGATTTGAATAGTGAATTACAGCTTCATCATCTCTTAGATTATCTTGGAGGAAAGCTACGGTTTTCGAGATAGCATGACCATCGTTAGGATGAATTTCTGATTCCGATAAAGCAAAGTGATAGATCCAATGAAACTCATGGTACCCTATATAGTAATAGAACAACGTGCTAACTAATGCTAAATACGTTATCCCCAAACCAATTATTCTCCAGTTTTTGTTCTTTAAATATTTCCAACCTGCTAACACAATGGCAAGATACACGGGAATTAGAAACATAAAATATCTCTTATAGAAAATAGAAGGACCTATTAGAGACTGAAAAAGTACTATTAGTATAATGCCTATAAAGATTATTATAGAAATTCTGAACTCATATCTCTTCCATGTTTTTCTTATGCCGAATAGAAATCCAATTAACAACGGAACATTTAAAATCACCGCAAGAGTATAACGATCATGGTAATCAGTGCCCGTCCCCAACAATGTCCAAAGTTCTCCAATGTGATTAACTGAAAGAGGTTTAAGCCAAAAAGATTCCTCCAATTGATGATATCTTAGCATTAGCGGCCCTATCCAGAATAATATCAATATTAAGGTGGGAATATTATAGACTAATGACCGCTTTAATCTATCTAACCTAATTTTGACTGGCCATAATAATATTACAAACTCCATCATTATTAGGTAGATCATAAAGGTGAAAGTATAAAAACCTAATAGATTTGAAATTGCAGTTAATATCCAGTATTTCCTTTCATTTGTCTTCATGCCCTGGATAAATCCAATAATCGAAAAACAAGCAAATAATGGGAATATGGAATACATCCGAATCATTTGTGAATAGTACAGTAATGCCGGAGAAATACAACAAGTTAATCCTAAGATAAGGCCAAACCTCTTCCCGTCAAGTACTTTCCCAAGTAGATATGCCGCTGGTGGAGTTAAAGCACCTAATAGGGCAGAAAAGAACCTTAAGGAATTCTCACTTGAAAATAAATAGCTCCAGATTTTCAGTATCCAAGGATAGAGTGGTGGAAAGTTATCTTTTAAACATGAATCCCATATGTCAACGAACGATCCACTTAATTGAAATAATAAAACAACTTCATCAAACCAAATATCCAGATCATATAGTCTTATTGTACGCAATCCCAAGGCTACAATAAATAAGAAAAATATTGTTAGAATATCTTCTCTATTATTGACCTCGGGATCCGTATCCGCAAATACTAATAATTTAAGAACTTTAAGCATTTTTCATCTCGTTCAACAAGAGATTCACCAGTTTTATATTTCCTATGTACTCAATGTACTCAGGTAGTTTTGTAATTTTATCGTATAAAATGGATTGCTGATAAGCTGCCATCACGAATTATCTCAGCAAAGTGATAATCCAATCCCTTTAGCTCTGCTGGTAAATTATCTTTCTCAATCCATTTATCAAACTTCTTTTCATTCTGACTTGCTTTGTAACCTTCGATATAGAGAAATTTTGGCTTATTCAAAGTTATCACCCAGATTCCTCCTGGAATCTGATCCAGTTCATTTAAGGAAGTGATTCTCTCATTTGGTTTCAGGTATTGTCTTCCTACAGCGTAAGGAAGTTCATCAGTCGTATACACATACTCGAGGAGTGAACGTTTATGATAGTAAATTGACGTGAAAAACGTGAAAGATCGTCGATACGGACCAGAGTAATGGATGATAACTTCATCCGACGTTATTTTGCCTTCCACTATTGCTGCAATGCGGGAATAGCACTTGCCATCATCTTCTTTAGAGTGCGCAAAAACACCATGATATCTGAAAGTATCATTTGCTTCAAGATAGTTGCTGAAATAGTACCAAGATGAAAATATCAGAGATATAAATACGCTTATTAAACCAATGGAACGCCATAATTTATTATTAACATACAGCCAGCCCGAGATTACCAATGTTAAATAACTGGGTACCAGGAATAACAAATATCTGCCATCAATAATGGAAAATCGAAAAAAAGAGACGATAACTATTAATGCAAAAGGCATCACAAAAAGGGCTGCGAATATTTTATTAGACCGATTCCTAAACCACTGTGGTATCCCTAAGAACAAACCTACAAATAAAGGTATGTTAACAAAAAATGCGATGATAAGATTCTTGCCGAAAAAAACTCCTGATCCCATGAAGAGCCATAACCGTATAAGGTTGCTGAATAGATTAGCAGAATGGGTGTATGATTGAACAACCTGATACCGATCAAGGAGTACTAAAAACCAAAAGGACATTAAAATTAATGTAGGAATATGTGATACTACTGGAGGAATCATTTTTTTTAGATCAGCTCTGAATATCCAGATTAAAATTATAAACTCGGTCGTTATAACAAACAATCCAAATAAATGAGTGTAGAACGCCAATAGATTAGCGATAGCCGTTATAATCCAATATTTGTACTTCTCAGTTGCCACAGCACGACTAAAAGTGTAATAGGAAATGCAAATGAATACCACAAACAAACTGTACATCCGCACAACCTGTGAATAATAAATCAATGGAACTGAAACTGCAGATGCTAATCCGACTAATGTTCCTAACTTTTTATCCTTCAGCTCACAGCCCAGTAAATATGCCACTGGCGCGACAAGCGAACCAATTATCGCGTTTAAAACACGATATCCGTTATCCGTATGACAACAATAACTCCACAGTTTTACGAGCCATGGATAAAAAGGCGGGAAATTTTCACTTTTATTGAATTCCCAGATATCACTGAAAGATAGATCTATCTGCAAGAGAATGGTAATCTCATCAAACCAGAGGTCTAAATCGAAGAGTTTGATATATCTAATGGATAAAGCAGAGCAAAAGATAACAACACCAATCACCAGATGATTTTTAATGTTAACTCGAGATAAGGTTTGTTGTGTCTTATACTTCAAGATTTGCCTCATTCCTCTCTATATTCCTCACTGCTATGCTCAAACCGAGATAAACCCAGTAGAATGTGAGATTAAACAAAGAGAAGTCGAGAACAGCGTGAATATAAAATCCAACAAAGCTACAGAACAGACCTAGTTGTAGATATTTGAACATTATATTTTTAGATCTCAAGAAACTGCGCCATAATAATATCATATGCTGGATCATCAGCCATCCGAATAAGATGAAACCCACTATACCATAATGCAGCAAAATATCCAGATACATACAATGTGTATGATATAAATTCCCCGCTTCCGTGATGTCTCCAGCAGCCAATCCGTACTGCGGAGCCAGCGTTACAAAACCTGCCAGTCCCAACCCACGGAATAGATGATGTTCTTCTGCCATCATTTCAAAAGTGATTTTCCAGGTCTCTTCACGCCATTGCATCGTATTTGCAGATGTAGGCGAGTCGAAGATTTCGGAATAAGTACCGAGGTTCTCTAATAATCCTAATCCATAAATTCCAATTAGAGATATTACGATAAAACTGATTATAAAAAAAACACGCGCTACTATCCTTAGTGAGCTCTTCATCCTCGGATTCCAAATTAAATCGACTATCCAGAATAATATTATACCCGCGGCTAGACCAATTACGGCTGCACGGGATTCGAGAAAAACAACTGCAGAACCAATTAAAAGAATTGATATCAATGCTAAAAGTCTTAGTGCTACTTGCTTTCCCCAATATATCACAGGAAAAATGATAAAGAAAGATAAGCAAAAAATAGTTGCAGTTGGATTCTTAGCCGCAACGAGTATATCCAAACCGCTAGCACTTGCCGCAGTTGTACCAAATTCAGGCTGAACAAAAAAGGATACCGCCGAACCGATGATCCCAACAATAATCCATATCCAGAGAACTGGGTACAAATCTTTTTTCCTTCTGATCACTAACGGAGTAATAAGAAACAAAACAATGCTCACTAAAATACCTCTATACTGAGCCCACCCATAGGTAACAGGATCAAGACACCATAGACTATAACCAATTGTCGTCCAGATGAAAAGCAATATTACCGGGGCTTTTTCTGGGAAATCAACTTTTAACTGTAATTTTATTGGTCGCATAATTTCCCGGAAAATCCAACCAGTAAATAGAGCGCCGCTAATATATAACTTCATTGTCGCAGTTGGTGCAAAAGTGTAACCTGTATAAAAAAACCATATTGTCGTAATAAGTATCATATACATAATTACAGGGCTTTCAAACGCAATGATTGTACCTATCAATGCTCCCACAGCCATTAAAGCATAGTCTGAGTTTCCGATGAAGAGAAAAGCGACGATCACCTGAAAGGACAACAATCCCACGATCGTCACCCATTTATTTTTCAGAAAGAGCAGAACCGGGATGGCAAGACCTAAGAGAATAAATTTCTCAGCTCTGATTCCCCCAGAAAACCAGATTGCCAATCCACCTGCTATTAAGGCAGCGATAAAAAGGGTTAATCCTACTAATTGCGGTTTGCCAACCGTCGGAATTTCCAGCTTGGGCCAGGGTTTAGATCGGTAGTTTTGTATAAATTCTTTCATTTCTATTATAGAATTATAATGTCAGATTTTGTATCAAGAACTGCTTTTATTATTGCTGCTGTACCTTACTCCATCTCATCTCTTCCATGCGCACCGTCAGGGACATCCAGTCGATTAAATCCGGGCGTTCCTTATAAATCTCTGCAACAATATCCATATAACGTTGCACATTCGCCTGGAGACTGATCTTCCTTTCAGAGTCTGTCTCAATTTTAAATTCAGGTTTAATGATCAACCGGTGTCGATTATCATCCTGACGCAACAGTACAGATGGGAAAACAACTGCTCCTGTTTTATGAGCTAACCTCACCCAGCCGGTGGGTAGTAGAAGCTCATGCCCAAGAAAGCTGACGATCACGGCGTTAGAATCAGCCTCTGCATCAGATGCAATTTGCAGGATGCTGTTTCTCTTCAACGCCTTCAACAACCAGAATGCATCTCCGGGATGCCCCACGTCATGAAATCGTTTCGATGCATCCAATTTAATTTTTTTTGCAAACTTGCCGTGATCTTCGTACTTAGAAGAGATCACCGCCATCGGATAGCCTTTAACAGCAAGTGCGATATGATGCAAGCGTTCATTTCCAATATGCGGCACTGGTAAAATAACGCCTCGCCCCTGCTCCAGTGCGCTATCTAGTTGCTCTAATCCATCAAATTCGACTAATTTCCCCAGGTTATCGGGAGTCAATTCAGTAGCGAAAAAAAGTTCGACAAAACGCTTTTGATGATTTATCCAATATGCAGTTAAAAGATCATCAGCATCTCGCTTGCTTATTTCCGGAAAAATCGTTCTGATTGTATTAAGATAAATGTCTCTTGACCACCCAGCACCGATGTATCCGAAGCGAGTCCGCAATCCACCTATTAGCTGCGCGAGAGCGTAACTCCTCTCGGGAGTATTTAAACCGCCCAGTGCCTTGACAATAAATCCGAAGTTCCTGTAATGCAGATCTTGTAATTTTCGAGCTAAAGCATTCATACAATCAGAGGGAATTCCAGCTCCCGGTTATGAGATCTTTCAAATCACGGATTACCGGGTGAAATCGGACGAAGACGGCATCGCATTCCCTACAAAGAGAAATCTCTTTATGTCTTTTTTCAACATGCAGACGTCTCATAGTAACAATCTGCTCGCCGTTCCAAATATCCTTCAATTTATCTCTCTGCACGTCTCCCAATATGACAATCCCGTTTAAATCACCGCAACAACCTAATACTCTGCCATCCCATGCAACAGACAAGCTTTGCCATAGAACTGGACAGGGGAAATATTTCATTCCCAGGGGACGGACAATATCCTTGTCATCCTGTCCGGGCCAGGCGAAAGGATACAGTACGAGAAAATTATCAATAGGCAGACCTTTAAATTGTTCTTTAAATTCCACCGAAAGCTCTGGTTTGAAAGGATCCCCTTGCTTATACGGTTTAATGATTTGAAAAGTAACGTGGGGATAGTCCAGGTCGCGTTCTTTCTTTAACTCGAGAAATCGAATGATATTTACGAGTGTCTTTTCAAAATCACCCCCAACACGGATTGCTTCATAATCTTCTCTGGTTTCACCATCAAAGCTGAAGGATATCGCGTCAAGCCCGCTCTCGATGATTTTCTCCGCTCGTTTCGCGTCAAGATAATTAGCATTGGTGTGTACTTGCGTAAGAAGACCCTTATGTTTTGCATAGATTATAAGTTCAGCGAGGCGCGGGTGGAATATAGGTTCTCCCGCAAGAAAAAACCTTATCTGGCTCACACCGAAATCAGCCGCATCGTCCATGACTCTCTTTGCCAGATCAGTCTCAATATACCCCTTTCCCCTATCTTGCTTATACGAGCAGACTGTACAGCGGAGATTACAATAGCCGGTAGGCTCGAGATTAATGAAAAACGGAGGCTGCTTGACATTCAATCGCTTACGATACCATTCGCTCCTGAGCCGCCACCAGTGAATTTTATGTTTAAAATGCCCTTTCATGAACGAATTGAGTGCTTTATTTTTGCAAGGAATCCAAAAATTTTAAAGAAACTGTCAATTAACGGCGTCCCTGGATTTGTGTAGAACAGTTTCTTTAATTCCTGATCGGTCATCGCCAACAAATCAGTGTCTTCAGTAATAATACCCTCTTCTATTGCGATACGGAGAATTTCAGTATCAGGTTCTACACGTATATTACCCATGCCAAAACCGTACAATCTGCCCCGCAGATTTATTCTCACCTTCAGCCAGAATTTCATTAATCGAATAAAATCCCTGTAGGTTTGTCCGGGAGGATTTACGAAGAAGTTGAAGCCGAAGAACAGATCCGGGTTGTTCCTTGCCAGCTCATAGATCTTGTCTATGTCCTTTACGCGAAGGCTTTTTCGCAGCAATTTAAGAGATTTTTCGGAGTAAGCATCTGGAGAGAAAGAATAGTACCTACAGCCCGCTTCCCTTGATAATTTTAAAAATGATTCATCGAATTCACGGTCGTTATACCAGGCAGTCCAGGGGACCTTAACCTTTTGTCTGATAAGTTCTTCACAGATCTTTTCTGCGTGCTCTCTTGGAATATTAAATATGGAATCTACAAAGATAAAATGATCTATTTTAAATTGAGCAATTAGCTGTTTAATTTCATTAACAATCTTTTCTGGATCGCGTAAACGATAATGTGATCCGTTAAGGAAGAAATATGTACAATACGCACACCGCAGACCACAGCCGCGTTTCCCCTGTACGCCAAAGGTATCCAACTTACCGCGATAAGGATCGAGATCTACAACGTCCCATTTGGGACTCGGCAAGGCATTGAAATCTGGCAGTCTCGGTGGAGCTGATAAGAATGTCTTTCCTTCAGATCGATAAAAAATACCGGGAGTATGCTCTGGATTATTTAAATCCTTCAAGAGTGCGGGGAAAGATTCTTCTCCCTCAAGTAGCACACCGAAATCTAGATCATTGAAATGATCCATTATACCGCGGGCATATATAGAAAATCCCGAGCCGCCAATAATACGGATGGACTTGGGAGCATTCGACGATATAATATCCAGAGTGCGCTGGATGGTTTTTGTATATACGAAAGGATCTCGGTATTGCGTGGTATCGATATTTCGCAGAGATAATCCGACAACGTCGGGTTTGAAGCGGTCAATACGTTTTGCCGTTTCAGCGTAAGGATCGGACACGACATTGGGATCAAACGCCTCAACTTCATGCTCTTGCAGAGATGCGCCAAGATAAGCCAATCCTATAGGATAGATTGGTTTCTCGCGGCGACCGAGGTAGCTTTGAAGTAGGAATATCTTCAATTTGAATGATTAATCTTTATTAGTTCGGATGTGGATTATAGACTTTTAAAGATATTATTATTGCTTGCTTTAGAAAGTGATCGGTATCACATTTCAGCAGTTCATCAAAAAAATAAGTATAATGACTTAGATACCTCCACCACCATCCGATTCTTTATCAGTTAATCCGAATTTCTTCTTCAGCCCGCTGACCATATCGATAAATACCTGACGCTGATCAGGCGAAACAACTCGAAATAGCCAAATAAAGAAGAAATAAGAAGCACCAAAGATGAAAAATGTTATATAAAAGGGTAGGAATCTGACATTCCAGAGAACCAGTCCGGCACAGCATGCAACGCAGAAAGGTTTTACCATGATTCTGCCAAAACTGAAAGAGGTCACGTATCGTCTGGTCAAGTAAAACATCACAGCGAAAGCGGCAAGATCAGATGAAATTGTTCCTATCGCTGCGCCCATCACACCGTAGATCGGCACATATACCATATCCACGATAAATTTAACTATAAAGATCGAACCAGCGCCAATGACAATTAATTTTTGTTTGCCAACAGCGGTTAGTGTCAGATCAAAGAAATAAGTGAACGCGTGAAAAATAATGATCGGTGAAATCATCATCAATACTATGGCTGATTTTGCATACTCAAGTCCAAAAATACCGATAATAAGATCTTCGGCTTCAATACAAAGATAAATGCTGACTGCGGCGGTGATAACTGCTATGCCTTTTAAATAACCTTGCCCGTCCAGATCGAGTTTCTTTATCGATTCTTTCGCAGCCCGTGTCAGATGCGGCAGGAGCACCCAGATCATCGGTATCAGCAAGGTAAAAAGGGTTGTAACTACCCTGAAGGGAACGCCAAATAGGCCGGTCTCTTCGGCTGTTCTGAAATGCTTCAGGATTAAAATATCGATCTGAAAATATAGACTGTTAAAAGCAAAAGCGATTCCTAAGGGCCATGACTCGAGTAAATAGTATTTCCACAGTTTAGAATCGAAGACAAAATGTGGTCGTGTAAACTTTTTATAAACTAAATATAGTGCTATCACCCCCTGAACGAATTCCCCAATAAGAGCCGCGGCGAAAATCGCGAATAAATTTCCGCCCAGGATTATAACGATAATAGTTGCTGAGAATTTTACTATTTGAAAAAGCAGAGTTGCCATAGCGCGAAATTCCATCTTTTCGTAAGCCAAAAAAACAGCATAGCTTACAACGGTGGGGATTTCGCGGAGTATTAAGGTACCGATAAAACAGAATAAGATCGCCCAGTTATCAACGCTGCTGTCACTGAACAACCATGTCGAGATAACAGCTATCGGCAGCAACACCAGGATGATTAAAAGTTTCAACAGGAGCGCCGCGCCAACGTATTCTCTGTCGGACTCGCGACGATGGGAAATCTCCCTGATTAAAATATGATCGAGCCCCAGATCGATCAGGGGCACGAAGATCGCCACAAAGGCGATAATATATGCATATTCTCCCATGCCCTCCGGACCTAAATAGCGAGCCAGAATTATGGCAAGGGCAAAGGTGACGCCGACGTCTATTCCTCGCGATATGAAACTGAAGATGGTATTGCGAAGAATCGAATCCAGTCTGGTCATATTCAGGAAGCGGCTCCACGCACAATATTCATGGCACGATGTTCCTCTCGGTTATCAAGATATTTACATAGACTATTATATTCATCGATCAGCTCCCTGAAATGCGGTAAATCTAAAGATTGCAGTCCGTCAGATAGCGCTTTTTTAGGATTGGGGTGCACTTCTATCATTACTCCATCAGCGCCCGCAATCAAACCAGCCAATGTCATGGGTAAAATGATATCGCTGCGACCTGTGGCATGTGATGGATCTACGATAACAGGTAGTCCTGACATTTTCTTTAAAATCGGTACTGACGCCAGATCGAGAGTATTCCGGGTCATCGTGTCAAAAGTCCGGATGCCGCGCTCACAAAGCATGACGCGTCGATTGCCCTCCTTGAGAATGTACTCTGAAGCAAGTAAAAACTCTTCAATTGTCGCCATAAAGCTCCGCTTGAGTAGAACCGGCTTATCCATCTTCCCTATCCTCTTTAACAAAGGATAGTTGAACATATTGCGCGCGCCCACCTGGAGTACATCTGCATATTTTGAAATCAGATCGAGTTCTTCAGGTTCCATTACTTCAGTTACAGTGATCAAACCGGTCTCTTCCGCCGCTTCCTTCAAATGAAATAAGCCCTGCGGTCCCAATCCTTGAAATGAGTGTGGTGATGTCCGCGGTTTATAAGCGCCGCCGCGCAGCATCTGCGCTCCCTGTGCTTTCACTTCCCGTGCGATCTCCAGGAGTTGATCTCTGCCTTCTATCGAACAAGGTCCGGCAATCATAACCTTCTGCCGCCCACCTATTACAAGATCACCAATTTTAATCTCTGCCATGCTTTCACCAGGTTATTTCAGGTATATATCAGAATTGAACCATCAGGTCCAGAGATAGAATCTTCTTGAAAATCTCTTCTAAAGCTTCGTCGTATATGGGTCCCTTATTCTCTTCGATAACTCTTCTGATCACCTCTTCACCGCGAAGATTTGAATAAACAGGCTCATCATTCTGACCGCGCAGATCCATGACTCTGCGAACTAATTCCAAACGAGCATTAAGCAGTTCCAATATCTTTGAGTCTATTGAATTTACACGCCTTTGCAGTGATTTTATCTCGTCATCTGCCAGCGCATCAAGCGCAGACTGAGCAAGCGCTGCATAGGACACTTTCCCCGCTTCTGTCTTTGGTAATTCAGATAGAAATTCTATCTGAGACGGGACCTTATAATCGGCTAAATGCTCTCTGCAAAAGGAACGTAGTTCGTTTAATTCTATCTCTATTCCTTGCTTTGGAACAATGAATACTTTAGGTATTTCACCACGAAGAGTATCCGGTAATGAGATAACTACTGCTTCTTCAACATCGGGATGCTTAAGAAGCACCGTTTCAACTTCCAGCGGATATACTTTAAGACCGGCTACTTTCATCAAACCACTGCGTCTGCCGAGAAAATGATAGAAACCATCTTCATCTCGCGTAACCATATCGCCGGTGTGACAGGTGCCGTGCCGAAAAGTCTGAGTAGTATCTTCCGGCAGGTTAAAATATCCTTGAACGACGCCGGGGCCAGAAATCACCAGTTCACCAGTCTCATTAGCGCCCGCTTCACGTCCCCCCGGTCCCTGAACACTTATTTCATAACCAGGACACGGCTTTCCCAGCGATCCGATCTTGTATTCGCCTGTTGGCGGTGTAGCCAAGGCGATTCCGGTCGTCTCCGTGCTTCCCCAAACAGGCAGTAACCTCAGATTGAAAATATCTTCAAACTCTTTGCAGAAATCGGTTGAGGAGAATAAACCGCCTGCTTCAGGAATTCTCAATGTTGAGAAGTCAAATCGTTTCTCTTTTACCAGCGGGAATAGTGATCGGAAGAAAGGCGGAACTGCCATTACGCTGGTAACTTCAAAATCCTGTATCGCTCTGCCGATGGTTTTTGGATACATACTGTCCAGCAGTACCGTTGTGCCACCGAGAAAGACCGAACGACAGAATATCTCGTGAGGGTGAGCATAGACCGAAAACATGCAAAGATGCACATCATCGCTGTTTAACTGCATCATTTCCACTGCACTCTTGGTGTTCCAAGCAAGATTGCCGTGAGTGGTAATAGCGCCTTTGGGAATGCCGGTCGTTCCAGAAGTATAATTCAGATACGCCACGTCATTCTCATCAAACGCTAATTCTGGTGATTCAGAAGATTCGGTCTCGAATAGCTCACTTAGAGATGCGGTATTGGCAAGGTTAGATGTTCCGGTCAGGATAATCCGATGTTTCTGTTCATGTGGATCGTAGCATTTATTCAGTAGAGGTAGATAAAGTGGATCAGCGATAACAGCGAAAGGATCGACCTGCTTAAAATTTACTTTCAGTGTATCGGTTTTCAAACGCATATTGATCGGCGCTACCACTCCGCCGGCTCTAATAACACCTAAGAAAGCGATGACTGCTTCAATCGACTTGTTGACAACCGTGGCGACTCGATCACCGCGTTGCAGACCCATATTTAGCAGACTGTTAGCGAGTGAGCTGACACTATCGTTCAGTTGTCCATAAGTCAGACTATCGTTTATTGTAACAAGAGCGTGCCTGTCTGGGTTACTTCGGCTTGCCCTTTCAAGCATTCGATCCAATGTCATTGAAATCCTCAGTTGCTTTTATTCCTAAACTGTAAATTTAACGAATTTATTAAGCAATGTCAAATCATTTTTTACATACCATGCACTTATTTGATTAGAACTCCTCTTGAAATGGAATGAATGTCTCGTCCTTGAAGAACGAAATAATATACGCCTGATGAATGGGATACGTCAAACCGGTAACCGATATTATGTGATCCCGCAGTAAGCATTCCGGGTGAAATAAATTCAATTAGCTGTCCACGTACATTGTAGATTCTGATTTCAACCTTTGCTGTATGAGGCATGGCTAATTTCAGCGTCAGTTCAGGATTAAATGGATTGGGAATCAACCGCAGCAGAGAATAATCATTTGGCAGCTCTAAATCTACAGATGAGGAGACGCCGGTAGGTGGCACCCCAAACCAGTCCATGACAGCTTGTAAAAATTCATAACGATTCGTAGAGCCAGCAGCTCCTGAAACCCCTTCCAATCCGAAGGAAAGGAATAATGATTTATAGCCTAGATCCACGTGAACACCCGCGCAGTCCATGCTCGACGAATAAAGCATAGCTGATTCACCACTACCTGTTGCGGTAATAATGTCCGTCGACGTCTGGTTATTAGCTCCACCCGACCCGGGAAACATAACCATCAATCCTGAAGTTACTGGATCGCCATTAACTCCCAAAACCTGCTGCTGCCCGGAACTGCCATCTTCAAAGCTTGCACCGAGATAATCATTTAGAAAGGGCTCACCTGTCAGGTTTTCAGCGATATTCTGTCCGGTAATAAATAAGTTTCCGCCCGTATCTAAATATGAAATAATTATATCCTGCTCATTCTGTGTTATGGCATCCTCCGTCTCATCGCCTGTCATCCAAACCGCCGCTTCAAAGAGAACAATATCCGCTGTCATCTCTCCATTCTGGTTAACGTCCCAGATATAGACGTCAAAGCCGCTCTGCTCTAGCGGCAAAGAAAAGCAGGTATCATATTGAGCTTCACCATCATCATCGACCAGTAATACAGGCGCCGGATGGAGTGTAAAATCAACATTGGTAGTTTGACCTAGATCGACTATGATACCAGTAGATTCGCGATCAGTATATGGTATTTCAGGATCAATTACGATTTTATATGTACCCTCGAGCACATCTATCTGATAATCACCGCTTACTGGATCATTATTGACTGAGTACATCGGCTCTTCTGAAGGAATTCCCTCACGATAAAAGTGAAGAGTCGCTCCGATTGCCAAACCTGTCTCTGTATCAGTTACGTAACCTGCCACAGCGCCCCATCCCAATACCTGTACTGGCAAATGAAGAGTGTCATTATCAGTTAATTCTCCTCCGGGTGTAATGGTCATGATTAGCTCTGTCCACCCGGGATTTGCGGGAGTCCATTGTCCCATCTCTACCGTATCGACGTCTGCGAAATCCAGATAAGTCGATGCTGATGCATTAAAAGCGCCGCTGATCTGTATATTCAGATCACCAAATGAGTTGAACCCGCTATTCCCAACTGAAACAGACACCTGTACGGCTTCACCCTGTCCAATCGGCAGAAGTGTATCAGGTAAAATGTAATCCAGCGCAGCGGCATCCCAGTCAGGAAGTTCGTTGATCAGGTATTCCATTCCCATATAATCGAGATAACACGAAACCCATGACTGGTCTGCGGTTTCAGGATCGGTGGATGTTGCCATGATGCCGCCATCGTTATCCGTGTCAGCATCCAGAAGCGTATCGACTAAAGCAAAGGCAAAACCTGTATATTGTGGATCGGACATAACAGCCGCCACTGCATGATAAGCGTGAGCGTACCATACATTGTGACTGTTATTCCATTCTCCGGAGCCGGCATAGGTATCCATATGCGATATGACCGTGGGAAGCCAGATCTGTCCGGCGGAGGGATCAGCGGCGTACAGGGAACGGCATACTCCCCACATCGCGGTGCCGCCGCTCATAGCCCATACTTCATTTGTCGCCAGGCGGTCTGGATCAGCGCCTATCCACATCTGCACAGATAAACCAACATCCAGAGCGTGATCGACCGCAGCCTGGCTGCCCTGTTCGATGCCGTAATCGTAGAGCGTACCCGCCGCCCAGCCTTCGACCAGAGGATGGAGATCGTTATAGAAATTCGTATAGCCGGTGTACGCTAAGCGGTGAGTTTGAATAAATGCGGCGCAGGAATCAGCGTACCAGAGATAGCCGCTGTCGTTGTACATTTCACGGTATTTTGTCTCTGCCACCAGACCCCAGCCGCAATTATGCACCCGGTAGTAATCGCTCTCCGATCCCTCTTCGTCGTAAGCAGGATAGTTCATCGTGTACGTCCACGCGGCGGCGATATTATCACGGTAGGTCTCTAAGTCGCCGGATATTTCAGCGTAACTACTCCAGACGCGGATCGCTTCCTGAGTGTTGTCGGTCTGCACTATCGCCCAGAGGTCTGGAGTTTCGCCTTCGTGCATGCCGCCGAAATCGGGATTCAGCGGATCGCTTTCCTGCATTGTTACCAGAAAGTCGCAAATCTGCACATATTCGTAGATCAGGGAGTACCTATCTGTCTGCCGGGAATGAAGATCGATCCGTCCTTCGATGGTGCGGGTCTCGATAGTCTTCTGATAACGCTGGTAGTCGTCTTGATCCCAGCAGGGTGTGGCGTCTGCCGACCCGCAAAAGACGACCAGAATTGAAATGGTAAGCGCAAAAACAGATAACAGGCGCATTATTTAACCTCCAATTTTCTGGTTGCTGGCTACTGGTTTCTGGTTGCACACTAAAAATGAGAAAAGGGCGCACCATCGTGCGCCCTCTGTAGTTTTCCGAATGGACTCCTATGGAGAAAGAACCGTCATCCGCCGTACGGTGGATTATTTCAAGAGTACAATCTGACGCACCTGCTGTCCCCAGGGCGCGCTGATGGATGCGAAATATGTTCCTGAAGCCAGGTTCTCGGCGTTCAGGTAGAGTCTGTGATCGCCTTGCGGCAGTTCGCCGTCGAACAGTTCGGCGACCAGTCGTCCCATGGCGTCGAAGATTTCAACTCGAACGTCGCCGTTTACTGGCAGACTGAACGAAAGCGCTGTCGAGGCGTTGAACGGATTGGGGTAGCTGCCGTAGAAATTGAACGATGACGGAACTGATTTCATGCCTTCCTGGACGCCGACTATTTCCTGAGAATAGACCTCTAAGGAATAGGTGTCGCAGAGCAGGATGTGGTCCGCATCCCAGCCGACGACTTCGTAGGCATTGCCGGGTGAATCGAATTCACCGAACCATTGGATATCTTCAGGATCGCTGACGTCTAAAGCGGTCATACCATCGCCGGACGCCGCCGCGTATAGATATCCTTCGAACCAAGTAACGCCGCGAACGTCGGAATCCATTTCATAGCTGCCCAGCAGGTAGGTCGTCGCAGGAGCGCTGACATCAAGGATGAGAACGCCTTCGCTCTCCGCCGCAACGTAAAGACGATCGCCGTCGATGGCGGTCATTCTGGCGTTGCCGGTAGTCAGGTACTCGCCGGCAAAGGTGGGATCTTCCGGGGTCGATAGATCGTAGATTTTCACCCCGCCGTCATAAGCAGACACGTAGAGACAGCCCGGACCGCAGGCAGCCCCGCGGTTCTCGAAGGGGACGTCGACCGTGTTGACGACCTCAGGCAGCACTGGATTGGTGATTTCGACGACCTTCACGCCGTCGTAGAAGGTGGCCAGGTAGAGGTAGTCGCCGCACTGCGCCAGCGAGCGGAGACCATAGACCACGTCCAGAGTGTATTCGACACTCGGCAGAGACGGAGTCGATATATCGACAACCGTCAACTCGCCGTGGAAATCAATTATAAAGGCGTAATCACCATCGACTACCACGTCATAGCACCACATCTCTGTCGGAACCGAAGCAAGGACGTCCGGAAGACCGGGAGTGCCAAGATCGACAATTGCCAATCCCTCACTGTAATTGGCTACGTAGGCAATGCCGCCTGCCTTCTGGCAAGCGCGCGGACCACCTGCTTGTTCGTAGAAACCAACCTGGTATGGAGACAGTGGATCCGCTATATTGACAGCCTCGAACCCGGTGGTCGTCTCCGAGATATAGGCCAGATCTCCGTCGAGCGCCGTGGTGATAACCGTTCCTTCCGCCATATACGAACCGGTAATAGATCCGGTGAAGTCTACAAATTCTATCCCTGAGTCCATTTCACTTACTACCACAAAATCAGCAGAGAAATCTGCGTATGTCGCCAGTCCCGACGTCGGTGTTGTGATTATAATTGTCGGCAGTCCGATTGTGGTTATGTCGATCAACGTAACCCCCGCAGAACCATCTGCTATCACGGCGAGGTTCTCTGCCAGATTCACAGCTACACCCCAGCCTTCCCCGGGCGTGGGAGTTGCGCTTACGAAGGCTGGAGCATTCGGGAATTCAACGTTGTAAATAACCAGACCCTCCGATGCATTGGCGATGAAGACATAGTCATTCTCGAAACGCAACTGATAGGGATCGTCATTAAGAGGCGTGGTGGATTCCAATGCCGGTTCAACAGGATTGAAGATATCCATAACCACCAGTCCGACGCCTTCTACAGCACAGTAGGCATAATCACCCGCCACGTCCAAATTGCGGCAGTTGCCCCCCAGATCGGTATTCGAGACAAAGAGCATAGCTGCAGGGTCAGTGACGTCTAGAATGGTTAATCCGCCGACACCGTCAGCTATGTAGAGGATATCTCCTACCAGTACAGCGGTTGTGCTTAAACCGGGAGTCGGACATACATTCAACATATCCGGCATTGACGGATCCGTTATGTCAAATGACTTGACTCCGTAATTTGTCATTGCAAATCCATAGTCACCCGAAATGACCATAGAACTCACTTTACTCGTTATCAGCGTCGAAGCAACAACTTCAAAATCGAACTGCTCCGCTTTAGTTACAGGCGCATTCGAAGCTATAAAAAGCATGACGCAAAGTGGCAGGATTAAGTAGGAACGCTTCATCTCGGACCTCCCATAGGAAATTCTATTCAATTAATCTTTATTTAGAAACGGGTCACAATTCGTCGGTTCCCTGGTCTCCCAAATTGATTATTGTCTATTTTTACTTCCGTTATCTTGTGTAATATCAATAAATTACATTCCATATTACACTTCAGGAAGATTTTCCTCCTCGCCGGGTACTCTACCAGCACTAAAATTCTAACCAATTAATCTAACTGAATCAAGAAATATTCATTTAATTTTACCCCCTCAGCAATTGAAGTACAAGGTATGCTCATACGGATGAGGCCGCTTGTAGACTTCCATATATTCCTGATCCATTTTATATTGAATCCAGGTTTCGATCGTATCCTCAGTAAAGACTCCTGATTCCACCAGAAAGTCATGATCTGCCGAGAGGGCTTTAAAAGCCTCATCCATCGAAGCAGGGAGCTTCCTGATTTTGCGGCGCAGAGCTTCCTGCTCCGGAGCGAAGAGGTTCTGATCGAAGGGACCGAAACCGAGCTCCCCCGGCTTCATCTGCTTTTTTATGCCGTCGACGCCGGCGAGCAGCATCGCTGACATGGCAATATACGGATTGCAGGCGGCGTCAGGCGGTCTGAACTCGATGCGCTTCTCCATGGGAGCGTTGGCGTATTTCGGCACGCGGACAGCCGCCGATCGGTTCGCCAGGGAGAAGAAGGCATTGACCGGCGCCTCATATCCCGGTATCAGGCGCTTGTACGAATTAGACGTCGGATTGGTCAGCGCCAGGAGCGCCGGCGAGTGAAAAAGCACTCCAGCTATGTACGCCAGCGCCAGATCAGACAGACCGCCGTAACCCTGTTTGTCGTGAAACAGCGGCTCGCCGTTTTTAAACAGGTGCTGGTGGAAGTGCATTCCCGATCCGGCTTCGCGGTGCATCGGTTTGGGCATGAACGTCGCCGCCAGTCCCTTACTCTGCGCGGTCATCTTGACAAAGTACTTGACCATCAGAGACACATCGCCCATGCGCAGCAGACTTCCCAGCACAACTTCGATCTCCTGCTGAGATGGCGTTCCGACTTCATGGTGGTGGTAGTGGACGGCAACTCCGGCTTCCTGCAGCAGCGCCGCCATTTCCGCGCGGACGTCGTGGTGCCGGTCCAACGGCGGAATGGCGTGGTATCCTCCTCCCGGCGGCAGCATTACACCCAGTCCGGCGGAATCCTCACCGCTCCACTGCGTGTCCTCTGCGTCCAGGCGAAAAGCGCTCTGATTGTTGCGGTCCTGGATTTCGAACATACGCGTATGTCGGTCAAAGAGATAGAACTCGAACTCGGGACCCCACTTCGATTGGTCGGCAAATCCGGAAGCCGCAAGATAATCTTCGGCTTTTTTAGCAATCAACCTGGGATCGCGGTGAAATGGCTCCCCGCTGTCCGCTTCGACGATATTGCATATCAGCGTGAGCGTCGGTTCGTCCCAGAAGGGATCGATGAAAGCAGCCGTAGGATCGGGCCTTAAACACATGTCGCCGGCTTCGATAGCTTTAAACCCGGGAATGGACGAGCTGTCAAATCCCACGCCTTCCGCCAACAGCCGCTCCGTGGCATGAACTGCCGGCAGCGATAAATGATGCCATCCTCCAAAAAGATCACAATATTTCAAATCCACGGTGGCAATGCCGATCTCGTGGATATAACGCTCAACTTCAGCCAGATTATTAAACACGTTCACCTCATTCCTTTGTTTTAACGCTTACTTACCAGCAACCAGCAACCAGCAACCAGCAACTAGCAACCAGCAACTAGCAACCAGCAGCTATTTATAGCTTTCAAACAGCTTGCCCCACTTCGACTTCATGAACTGATCGACGTGCTTCTTCCCTTTGAACGGATACCAGAAGTAGTCGTGGTAGAAGAAGCTCGACCAGATAAAAAGATTGACGATTGGCGTGTGGAACATCAGGTACTGCAGCTTTTTCAAGGGACCGAACCACAATAGGTCGCCGCCTGTGGAAGCCAAATTATCTCCGACCTTGAAATTATAATTCCAATCTGAAATGTCCTCGCCCAGAACCTCGATATCGCCGATTTCCCCGCACCCCAAGCCGCGTTCATGCGCGATTCGGATATACTCCAGTTCCATGGGCTCAAATCCCATTATTTTTGCAGCCACTGCGTCGATAGCCACGCTGTCTGATGATGCTAAGATGATGTCTTTTTCGTACGGGACCATAGTGCGCGGACCAGGTCCGCTGCCGCAATGCGTTCCGTCCATGGTGGCGAATATTCCGGCGTGAATCTCCTGCTGAATCATCAGCAGATCGACCAGCGTTTTATGGATGACAGAATGAGTATAATGCCTTTTGGTATTCAAGAGCCCGCCAAAAGCGTTTTTCATCGCTCCTGTCGTGGTGGTGTAAATATGGGTTTTTACAGTGGGCAGATGAATGATGTTCTTGTCGAAGAAGAATTCAGGAATCATGAACCCTTCGGGGTAAATCTTGTGTAGCGTCAGTAGTTCGCCCTTGGGCTGATACTTCACCCATTTGATATCTTCAGGTTTAAAATTATACTTGACTTCGATGTCATACTTCTCGAAAATGCCGAGGTACTTATTCAGCCGTTCACCCTTGTAAGTGTTGGTGACAACAGTATTATTCTGGACACAGCAGATATCCTTGAAACCAGCCTTCTGCAGCCCCAGGATAGAAGCTTCAAGCTGCCAGGGCGTGGTATTCGCACCGGGATAAAGGAAATGCCAGCTTATATTGTCTTTTAAGATGGTTCCTTTGGATTTATCCAGCGCCTCGTGCATCCCAGCCATCTCCTGAGCACGAATATAATCATCAATTACAGATGCAGGCTTGGTTTTCAACACAGCCACTTTACTCTTTCCGGAATCCCGGTCTATTTCACTCGTTTTGTTATTCATTTTTTAATCGCCATATCTCGTTATTCAAAGGAGAATATTATCTCCAATTATTCGTTGAATTTAAATATAAAAATAATTATTCTGAAAATCAAGAGCTTTCGATCAATGAGTTGACCCAAAGTTTAGCTTGATAATGCTGGCGATAAAAGAGCTCAATAATTCCAGAGAAACCGATAAATTCTTACTGCATTTAAATTATCTTAATCCCTCTTTTTTATGATAGAAATTGATTTAGAAAACCAGTGTTCACGTTGCCTGCAATGAAATCGGGGTGTTCTAAAACTTTCTGATGGAAGGGTATAGTCGTTTCAACGCCTTCGACAACAAATTCATCAAGAGCGCGGTGCATACGCATCAACGCTTCTTCTCTATTCTTACCGAAAGCGATTAATTTCGCTATCAATGAGTCATAATTAGGAGGTATCTTATATCCGGCGTAGGCGTGAGAATCTATACGAATACCGGGACCGCCAGGCAGATTCAGCGCCTTTATTTCACCGGGTGAAGGGAGAAAATTTTTCTCAGGGTCTTCCGCATTTATACGACATTCTATAGCATGCCCCTGAATACAGGTTTCCGCGTTATCTATTTTGAAAGATTCACCAGTTGAAGCCAGTATCTGGTACTTCACAAGATCTGTCCCGGTTACCATCTCAGTTACCGGATGTTCGACCTGTATTCGAGTATTCATCTCCATGAAGTAGAAATCACCTCTGGCGTCCAGGAGGAATTCAATGGTGCCCGCAGAGATGTAATTAACTGATTTTGCGCCTGTCACGGCAGCTTCAATCAGACGCTTGCGAAGTTTTGGTGACACTGCGGGTGAAGGACTTTCCTCGATCAATTTCTGGTGACGTCTCTGTATCGAACAGTCGCGCTCGCCGAAAGCATAGACATTTCCGTCACTGAGTCCGAGAAGCTGCACTTCGATGTGCCGGGGTTCAATCAGGTACTTTTCGATATACAGGTCGCCTGAACCGAAGCTCGATTCCGCTTCAGCGCGAGCCATCTCGAAATTGGACTCCATAACGTCCGCAGAATCCACAACCCGCATACCTTTGCCGCCTCCGCCCGCTGATGCTTTAACTATTACAGGATACCCGATCTCTTCCGCTATGCTTAATGCTTCGTTAAAATTAGAAATAACGCCCTCGCTGCCGGGCACTACTGGAACGCCGGCTGACTTCATGGTCTTCTTGGCTTCTGACTTATCACCCATAAGAGCAATTGTTTCCGCTCTTGGTCCTATGAAAACAATTCCGTGCATAGCGCACATTTCAACGAAATCCGCCGATTCCGAAAGAAAACCGTAACCTGGGTGAATAGCGTCAGCGCCGCTGATTTCGGCGGCTGCGATCAGGTTCTGTGACCGCAGGTAACTCTCCCGAGCGTTAGGCGCTCCAATACATATAGATTCGTCAGCAAACAGAACGTGCAAGCTATCCCTATCTACTGTTGAATAAACAGCCACGGTAGGGATGTTTAATTCTTTGCAGGCGCGGATGACACGCAGCGCTATCTCGCCGCGATTGGCAATCAGGACTTTGTTGAACAAGGTTCAATGCCTCTTTAAAGACGTGATTTTCTCTCTGCTACACAGCTTCAATTGTATATAGAGGATGATCGAATTCAACCGGCTGCGCGTTTTCGACATGGATTTCGACGATACGACCTTCGGAATCAGATTCGATCTCATTCATCAATTTCATCGCCTCTACGATGCACAACACCTGTCCCTTGCGGACGATATCGCCGATCTGAACGTAAGGTTCTGCATCAGGCGAAGGCGCTTCGTAAAATGTCCCAACCATCGGCGACTTAACTACCTTCTGATTGCCAGTGGAAACCTGCGCCGCCGTGGGAGTTGCTGTTTCTGGTGCAGGCGGAGAGGGGACAGGCAATGCGGACGGCGCAAACGCCGCTGCTGACTGTCCATCTGTCGGAGCATTTTTTGCCAGCCGTATGCTCTTGTCCTTGACTGAAATCTCGATCTCCGAAATCTGGCTCTGCTCTAACAGTCGTACCAGTTTGCGGATTTCCTTATAATCAAACATGAATTCTCCCGTTATGTTCGAATCATTCCTTTACACGTTCCATATAGGCATTTGAACGAGTATCTACGCGTATTAAATCATCCACATTGATAAAAAACGGGACATTAACCGTAGCGCCGGTTTCCAGCGTCGCCGGTTTGCTCCCCCCTGATACTGTATCACCTTTAACACCAGGTTCCGTCTCCGATACTCTTAATATGATGAAATTGGGCATCTCCAGAGTAATAGGGGTTTCATCCTTAAAACTAACCGTGCAGATTTCACCGTCTTTTAAGTATTTGCTTCCCTCACCGACGATATCAGCGGGTACGTGTGCCTGCTCGTACGTGTTATTATCCATAAAAACGTAATGTTCTCCATCCTGGTAGAGATACTGCATCTTTTTCTCTTCCAGGCGCACAACATCCACGGCTTCTCCCGAACGGAAGGTGTTTTCAATGACTCTGCCAGTTTTGATATTCTTCAGTTTAGTCCGCACAAAGGCTCCGCCTTTGCCCGGTTTTACATGCTGAAATTCCACAACGGTGTAAAGCTCGTTACGAAATTTCATGACCAACCCGTTCCGCAGATCACTCGTTGATCCCATCGTCTATTTCTCCGTTTATATAAATTCTGTAATCATGTATTATTCTGATTTATCCGTAAACCTCGCTAATTTTCCACTATCTTTGCGGGATCATTTAGCAACTCGGTAAATTCGTTTTCGTCTATTATTGTGACGTTTAGTTCTTTGGCTTTCTTCAGTTTTGATCCAGCGCCTGGTCCGGCGATTAAAAAGTCCGTTTGGGCACTGACTGATGATGCAACATGCCCGCCAAGAGCGCGTATTCTATCGCCTGCCTGTACTCGCGTGTAATTTTTAAGCGTTCCGGTCAGTACGAAGGTTTTTCCCTCTAACGGTTGCGTTTCCGGGGAGATATTCTCACCTTCCAGTCTGACACCGGCGTTTCGCAGCTTTTCTATCAGTTCTATGTTTGAAGGTGAACGAAAGAAATCTATAATAGACTCCGCCATTCGAGGTCCTATCTCATGTATCTGCTCCAATTCCTCCTGGCTCGCCGCGCGTATTTGATCGATAGATAAATATCGCCGCGACAATAGCCTCGCTGCGCCGCTGCCAACATGCCTGATACCCAATGCAAAAATCAGCCTGTCAAAAGAGCAATCCTTTGACGTTTCAATGCTGCTTAAAAGATTGTTGACGCTTAGATCTCCCATCCCATTCAGTTCTCTTAAAACGTCGAATTTCTCCTTAAGGTTGTATAAGTCACCCGGATCGTGAATAAAACCGTTGCTGATTAACAGGTTAACGATGCTTTCCCCCAACCCGTCGATGTCCATAGCTCCGCGGGACGCAAAGTGTTCGATGCTTTTCTGAACCTGCGCCGGACAGGCTTTATTGACACAGCGCCGCACCGCCTCCCCCTCAGGTCTGTGAAGCGTCTCGCCGCAGACAGGGCAGCGGTCAGGTATTCTGAAAACCTGAATATCTTTGGCGCGCCTCTCTTTGTCGACACCTGTGATCTTGGGAATGATGTCCCCGCCCTTTTCAACATAGACTGTGTCACCGATTCGCAGATCTAAACGTTCAATCTCATCTTCGTTATGAAGTGTGGCTCGCTTTACAGTAGTGCCGGCTAACAGAACTGGTTCCAGCTCGGCTACGGGCGTTACCGCGCCCGTTCTGCCTACCTGAAGTGAAATTCCTCGCAGCAGCGTAGTCGCTCGTTCAGCTTTAAATTTGTACGCCGTCGCCCAGCGGGGTGATTTCGACGTTGCCCCCAGCCTCTCCTGTTGTGTGATGTCATCAACCTTTATAACAACGCCGTCTATGTCAAAAGGCAGATCAGAACGGATATTCTCCCATTCCTGCCAGGTTTGAACTACCTCATCCCGGTTGTGACAGATTCGGATTTCGTCAGATGTCGGCAAATGAGCTTCTTTCAGCCACTCTAACGCCTTGCTTTGCGCCCAGCCTTTATCGGCAATGCCTTCAAACCAGAGGCTATAGCAGACTAACTTCAACGGTCTGCAGGCAACGACTGCTGGGTCCAGTATTTTGAGCGTGCCGCCGGTTGCGTTTCGAGGATTGGCAAAATTCGCCAATCCCGCTTCTTGGCGTTCTTCGTTAAGCATCCGAAAACCGTTCCGATCCATATAAACTTCGCCGCGAATATAAATCTCCGGCGCTGGCTGAGGAGATGATAACTTCAGCGGCAGAGAACGAATCGTCTTAAGATTTACAGTGATATCGTCACCGATTTCTCCGTTGCCTCGCGTTGCCCCTTGTATAAAAGCGCCATCTTTATAACAAAGGTTCACCGCGATGCCATCGAATTTCAACTCACAGACATACTTGAAAACCGCTCCGCCCAAACCATCTCTTACCCGACGGTCAAATTCTGTGAGTTCTTCTTCGTTATATATATTGCTTAGAGAGAGCATCGCTACAGGGTGTCGCACCGATTGGAAAGCATCTGACGGCTGTCCACCAACTCGCATAGATGGTGAATCCTCGGTAACAAACTCCGGGTTTTCGCTTTCAAGCTTTTGTAAAAGACGCATTCTAAGGTCGAAGTCTTCGTCAGAAATCTCTGGTTGATTCAAAGCATAATAAAGATATTCATGATGCTGAACATCTCTGCGAAGTTCTTCAATGCGCCTTTTTATATCCTGCTTTGATTTATTCATCGATGCGGCAGCGCCTTGGACTTGCAATAACAAAAACAACGCGAATTTCGCTAAATTTACGCAATAATTAGCCATTTTTCAAGCATTATTTATCAATTTTGCTGAATTTATAACAATCGATCTAACTATTATATATTGATAACTGACCGGTTGGCTTAAAATAATTTAGAAAAAAATTAAAAAAAGACTTGACAAAGAGATATTATTATATTAATTTAGTATCAGTTATTATTACTGATAAGGAAATGGAATGACAGACCCGAAGAGTACGCGAATGACAAAACAGCGACAGGTGATCCTGAATGAACTCAGGAAGGTCACTTCGCATCCCACAGCAGACAATATCTATGATATGGTTCGTGCCCGAATGCCGCACATCAGCCTGGGAACGGTATATAGAAACCTCGAACTGTTGGCTCGACAAGGAGATATCCAAAAACTGAGCATAGACGGCGATCGTGTTCACTATGACGGGGATGTGTCAGAACATTACCATATACGGTGCGTTAAATGCGGCAGAGTTGATGATTATCCAGTTGAAGCCAACATATCAACCAAGGAACTGAATCAAGGCTGTGGCTATGAAGTTGCAGGTTTCAAGCTGGAATTTTCAGGCGTATGCCCAAAATGCAAAAAAAAGAGTTTGAGTTAGAAATTAGAGCATTAAAGAAAAATAATAGCAAAAATAATAATTGATTAAGGAGAAAAAAATGTCAACATTAGTAACTAAAGAAGCCCCTGACTTCACAGCTCAGGCAGTTATGGCAAACAACAGCTTTCAGGAGCTGAAGCTTTCATCGTATCGCGGCAAGCACGTCGTCCTCTTCTTCTATCCTCTGGACTTCACATTTGTATGTCCCTCAGAGATCATCGCTTTCAACAAGGCGCTGGATAAGTTTAAGGAAAAGAACACTGAAGTAATCGGCGTTTCCGTGGACTCGCACTTCTCGCACTGGGCTTGGAAAAATACTAAGGTCGAAGACGGCGGAATCGGTCAGATCCAGTATCCCTTGGTAGCTGACCTAAACAAAAGCATCAGCCGTGACTATGGTGTGCTGGTCGATGAGTCCGTAGCTTTGCGCGGTCTGTTCCTGATCGACAAAGAGGGCATCGTCCGACATTCCTTAATAAATGACCTTGGTCTGGGTCGCAGTGTAGATGAAGCTCTGAGAATGCTTTCCGCACTGCAGTTCAGCGAGGAACACGGTGAAGTCTGTCCTGCTAACTGGAAAGAGGGCGAAGAGGCGATGAAACCGACCGCAGAAGGCGTTGCTGATTATCTCGCAAAACATGCGCAATAGAAGTTGAAATGATATGTTTCCCAAAGTTCGATTCGGGTTTATTATTCCCGAATCGAACGGAACATAAATAGTAACCAGGTAAATTAGAACCCTTGGTTATAATAGAATAGTTGATAGTCCGGTTCGGCGTAAATACTATACCAGCGCTGCCGGGAAAAACGAATTAAAGTAGAGGAAATTATGAGCACGAAAGAAATTCAGAAAAATTTAGCTTCTGAGATGGATCAATGGATGCGTGTCGAAGATGCAGCAGTTGCCTCCACGGGTGCCATCATAGAAAAAACAGCTAATCCGGTTATCCGTTTGGTCATGGAAATCATTCAGCGCGATTCTTTAATGCACCACCGTGTGCAGGAATTTATCAAGAAAACGCTGGAGGAAACGCCGGTAGTCATGACGCCCGAGGAATTATCTGACGTCTGGACTATGGTCGAAAAACATATCGAAATAGAGAAAAAGACAGTCGATATGGCCACAGCAGCAATCGAATCGATTAAAGACAAAAAAATGGTTGTTCAGGAATATCTCTTGAACTATCTTCTCTTTGACGAGAGAAAACATGATGCGTTGCTGGATACTCTTAATCTGATCAAGAAGGGTATGTATCCTTACGGCTAAAATTTAAAGGAGAGAAATATGACACAGAAACTGCAAGTATATAAGTGCGAAGTATGCGGCAACATTGTCTCAGTACTGCACACTGGCGCAGGTCAGCTCGTCTGTTGTAACCAGCCGATGAAACAGCTTGAAGAGAACACTACCGACGCAGCTCAGGAAAAGCACGTTCCAGTCCTCGAAAAAGTAGCTGGCGGCTGGAAAGTGAGCCTCGGCAGCGTTGCCCATCCGATGGTTGATGATCACTATATCGAATGGATCGAACTGATCTATGGCGATTCCAACTGTATCGTTCACCTCAAACCCGGCGATGCTCCGAAAGCTGTGTTCCACGTCGATGCTGCTAACGTAACTGCCAGAGGATACTGCAATCTGCACGGATTGTGGAAATCGTAATAGCATTGAGCAAAGCAGAAAACCAGACATATAAAAAAAGCATTATTATATAGGGTTCCGTACCGCATTAAAAAGGTGCGGAGCCCCTTATTGAAATTAACGCCTCTTTATCTTAACATCGATCCTCTTATCTGAGATATATGACTGTTACATTAATTGATCGCGGGCGTAATATAAACATACCGAAATGCTTCCCGTGATTTCGGTACAGTAAAATAAGGAGATAAAAATGGAAGGTAAAATGCCTTTAATTGGTGATTTGTTCCCTGAAATAACTGTACAGACAACACATGGTATGGTTAATCTCCCAGGTGACTACAAAGGGAAATGGTTCATACTGTTTAGTCATCCGGCTGACTTTACTCCTGTTTGCACCACCGAATTCGTCGCCTTTCAGAAGCGGTTACCGAAACTTAAGCAGATGAACTGCGAGCTCATCGGGCTGAGTGTTGACCAGGTATTCTCGCACATCAAATGGGATGAATGGATAAATGAAAATCTCAACGTTGAAATCCAGTTCCCCATCATTGCTGACACCGGCAAAGTTGCTGATACTCTTGGACTGATCCACCCGGGGAAAGGCACCAACACTGTCAGAGCCACCTTTATAGTAGATCCCAAAGGTGTAATTCGCGCCATGCTGTATTACCCGCAAGAACTCGGGCGCAATATGGATGAATTCCTGAGGATGATTGAGGGCTTCCAGGTCTCTGATAAAAATGGAGTGGCAATCCCTGCCAACTGGCCCAATAACGAACTAATAAAGGATAGGGTCATCATTCCTCCGGCAACAGATGTCAACACTGCCAAAGAACGCTCCAAGCAATACGAATGCTACGACTGGTGGTTTTGCCACAAAAAATTGTAAAATATATTAAGCAAAACGGGGTTACACTCGAGTGATTGTGCTGTCGAATCTCCGCATTCGACAGCACTTCAACCGAACACATCTCGATGGAGATAAAATTTATGGATGTTCTTTTACTATCGAGGCTGCAATTTGCCGTCGCATCGATGTTCCACTTCCTCTTCGTGCCACTGACGCTGGGACTTTCTATTCTTCTCGCATCTATGGAATGGAAATACGTCCGCACTGGAGATGAAGAATACAAGCGGATGGTGAAATTCTGGGGAAGGCTCTTCATCATCAACTTCGTAATTGGTGTGTTGACCGGCATCACTCTGGAATTCCAATTTGGAACCAACTGGTCTAAATATTCAGAATATGTCGGAGATATCTTCGGATCGCTTTTAGCGATTGAAGCTACGTTGGCATTCTTTCTCGAATCGTCCTTCCTGGCAGTATGGATCTTTGGCTGGGAGCGGGTATCTAAGAAACTCCACGCCTGGAGCATTACGATTGTAGCCATCGCTTCAACTATTTCAGCTTACTGGATTTTAGCCGCGAATGCCTGGATGCAGAATCCTGTCGGTTACACGATCAGGAATGGCAGAGCTGAACTGACAGATTTCTTCGCAGTAATCACTCAGAAAGTTGCCATACTTGCATTTCTGCATACCGTCTCAGGGGCGTACATCCTTGGTGGATTTTTTGTAATGGGTATCAGCGCTTATCATTTACTTAAGAAACAGAATGTCGATTTCTTCGAACGATCCTTCCGAATTGCCATCGGATTCACACTGATCTTCTCAGTTCTGGAAGTGATGAACGGGCACTTTTCGGGCAACAGCGTCGCTGAGAGACAACCAGCTAAACTCGCGGCGATGGAATCTCACTGGGATACACAAACCTACGCTCCCATGGCGCTGCTGACTATCCCTGATGAGACAAACGAAAGAAACCTGGTCGAATTTATAAAAATCCCGGGAATCTTAAGCCTGATGGCATTCAATAATCCCGCCGCAGAAGTTACCGGTCTGAACGACATCCCCGCAGATGAAAGACCGCCTGTGGCTCTCACCTTCTATCCCTTCAGGATAATGGTTGGGTTGGGCTGCCTCTTCCCCCTGCTCGCAATATTCGGCTGGATATGGCGTAAAAAGCTCACAGATCATCCCCGCTTTCTCCGCATTATGCTCTATGCGATACCATTACCATATATTGCGATAGAGATGGGCTGGATGTTAACCGAAGTTGGCAGGCAGCCGTGGATTGTTTATGGCATTATGAAAACTTCCGATGCGGTATCGCCCATAGCTGGATCGCAGGTGTTGGTGACTCTAATCGCATTTATCGTGCTGTATTCTGTCCTCGGAATTGTAGATTTCCTGCTGCTGGCTAGGTTAGCTCGTAAAGGTCCTGCCGGAGTTGAATTAGCGGTAACCGGAAAGGGGGTAGAAGCATAATGGAAACTGTATGGTTCATTATATGGGGCGTCTTGTGGGGCGTGTACTTCATACTGGATGGTTACGATTTGGGCGCTGCCGCCCTGATGCCAGTTATCGCAAAATCTGAAGAAGACCGCAAGAAGATTTACAATTCCATCGGTCCGTTCTGGGATGGTAATGAAGTCTGGCTGATAACCGCAGGAGGAGTTACCTTTGCCGCTTTCCCGGGAACCTACGCCACCATGTTCAGCGCTCTCTATTCAGCCTTGATGCTGGTGTTGTTTGCCCTTATACTACGAGGCGCTGGTCTGGCAATGCGTGAAGAGACGCAGAATCCTTCAGCGAGGAAGATATGGGACGCCCTTTTCTTCGTAGGCAGTTTTCTGGCGGCGTTACTCTTCGGTGTATTCTTCGCTAATATCTTCAAAGGAGTTCCCATAGATGGCGAAGGCGTTTTTCACGGAAACCTCTTCACGCTGTTGAATCCCTACGGTCTAATGGGAGGCTTGCTCTTCCTGGTTTTCTTCTTCATGCATGGATCGATCTGGCTTGCCATTAAGACAGACGGTGATCTATACGACCGTGTGGCGCAAAAGGCAAGGAGGTTCTGGATTGCCCTGCTGGCGCTTTCAATCATATTCCTGACCTTTACCGCAAGTCTAACAGACCTCTATGGGAATTACGTTTCCAGTCCACTGCTGTTCGTCATTCCTTTGATTACCGTAATTTCACTGGTGGTTACTGGTCTGTTTATCAAAAAAGCAGCATGGGTCAAGGCCTGGTTTGCGTCAGCAACCTATATCTTCAGCGCAACCATGTTTGGTCTGATCGGGATTTATCCGAGCCTGATGCCATCCAGCATTGATCCAGCGTTCAGTCGGACAATTCACAATACTGCGTCCAGTCCCCTGACCCTCAAGATAATGCTGGGCGTTGTGCTGGTATTTGTTCCGATTGTTATAATCTACCAGGCGTGGATACATAAATTGTTCGGAGGGAAGGTTAAAGGAGATAAATCGGCATACCACGAAGGATACTAAGCAATCCTGTGGAGATAGATGGTAACAAGAAACAATTAACTGAATTAAAGAAATAAAGTAAAAAGGAGGAAACAAATGCTTCCCGACAAATTCTTAGAAATCATCGATTTCGCAATCAAAGAAGAAGAACAAGCCCATGATTTCTACCGCGATCTAGCTTTAAAAATGGACAAAGCTCACATGAAGGAGATTTTTGAAGACTTTGCTAAAGAGGAGCTGCGGCACAAGGCAAAGCTTACTGCAGCCAAAGATGGCAAATACATGACAAAAACCTTTCATAGAATCCCGGATATGAAAATAGCCGATTACACAGTGGACGTCGATCCGGATGAAGATCTGGACTATCAAAAAGCGCTCCTACTGGCCATGAAAAAGGAGAAGGCTGCTTTCAGACTGTATTCAGATATGGCTGCGTCTGTCGATGACGCCGCGCTTAAGGATATGCTGATAGCTCTTGCGCAGGAAGAAGCCAAACATAAGCTTCGTTTTGAAATCGAGTACGATAATGTATTTTACAAGGAAAACTAAACACGCAAGGAGATAACCCGTGTTAAACAAGAAAATCGAAGAGGCGCTGAACTCACAAATAAACGCGGAGCTGTATTCCGCTTATCTCTACATGTCTATGGTGGCATATTTCGAGTCAAAAAACTTGACCGGTTTCTCTAACTGGATGCAGGTACAGGTGCAGGAAGAGCTGTCCCATGCGCAGAAGTTTTTTAACTATGTGAACGAACGCGGCGGGCTGGTCACTCTTCAAGCCATCGACCAGCCGGATACCGAATGGGATTCGGTACAGACGGTGTTCGACGCAACTCTCGAACATGAACAGAAAGTAACCAGCTTAATCAACGACCTGGTGGCTCTTACCAGAGCGGAAAATGATAATGCAACGTATAATTTCCTGCAATGGTTCGTCACTGAGCAAGTCGAAGAAGAAGCTTCAGCCGATGCAGTCATCCAGAAATTGAACCTGATCGGCAATTTCGGTCCCGGGATATTCATGATGGACCAGGAAATGGCTAACAGAGTTTTCACACCCCCGGCAACAACGGCCTGATTTAATGCTTTATTCGTGGAGGAGCTTTGGAACGGCGACGTTGCCATCGCCGTCCCATTCACCACATCCCTGATGATATAACTGAAAAAGGAGTAAGACAGCGATGAAGTCACACGTATGTCAAATATGCGGTTATGTGTATGATCCTGAACTTGGGGATCCGGATAATGGGATCGACCCGGGAACATCATTTGATGATCTACCGGATGATTGGATCTGCCCCATTTGTGGAGCAAATAAATCCGAATTTACCCTAGAATAAACTAACACCACTGGATCAATTGCTGGAATTAATGTCATAATGGCTAGTTGAAGTGATTAAAAAAAGAATCGAGAAAGACACACTGGGCGAGGTTGAAATCCCTGTTGATGCTTACTGGGGACCTCAGACACAACGCGCTATAGAGAACTTCGGAGGCATCAGCGGACACAGACCATCTCGAGGTTATATCTGGGCAACAGCCTCAGTAAAAATAGCGGCAGCTATGACGCATCGCGACCTGGAACTGATACCAGCGGACAACGCCGATGCCATTATACAGGCTGCATCTGAAGTTCAATCGGGTAAACTGGATGATCATTTTGTTGTGGACGTTTATCAGGCAGGCGCCGGCACCAGTCACAATATGAACGCGAATGAGGTCATAGCTAATAGAGCTCTCGAAATACTTGGATATGGACGGGGTGAATATGAATTCATCCATCCTAATAACCATGTGAACATGGCACAGTCGACCAACGATGTAATTCCGACAGCATTAAGACTCTTAATTCTCAGAGAAAGCGCACAACTTACCGAGGTATTACAGCATAGCGCGGCAGAATTTAGAAATAAATCAGCCGAATTCAAGGATGTATTGAAGTCAGGACGCACACATCTGCAGGATGCGGCGCCTGTTAGCCTCGGGCAGGAATTCGGCGGCTATGCGGAAGCAATAGAAAGAGCAATCAATAATATCTATGAAGCGCGTAAGAAACTGCTTGAAATTGGTCTGGGCGGCAGCGCCACAGGCACAGGATTGAACGTACACCCGGAATATCGACAGCTCGTCGCTAAAAACTTAGCTGATATAACCGGCTTCGATATTAAACCAGCAGCGGATTATTTCTGGGCAATGCAATCCATGGGACCATTGGTGGATTTCAGTGCATTATTAGGTAATCTGGCACTGGAAATCTCGAGAATAATGAATGATTTGCGCTTGATGGCATCGGGCCCCACGACTGGATTGAAGGAAATTTCCTTTCCCCCGGTTCAGCCCGGTTCATCAATTATGCCGGGCAAAGTCAATCCGGTGATGGCGGAGATGATGAATATGGTCTGCTTTAGTGTGATAGGTTACCAGCAATCCGTGCTCTGGGCTGCTGGAGCCGGGCAGCTCGAACTCAACGTAATGATGCCGCTGATCTCCTTCTCCATCGGTGAACAGATAAAAATTCTCACCGGAGGGTTGTCCGCATTTAATGAAAAAGCTCTAAAGGGTATCTCTGCTGATCGAGAATCATGCCGTCGTTATCTCGAAAATAGTTATGGGCTGGCAACAGCGCTTAATACCATTATAGGATACGAGAATGCGGCTGCAGTGGTAAAGGAAGCCGAGCGGACCGGTTGCTCTATCAAGGAGGCTATTCTTAAAAAAGGCATCCTGGATGAAAAGGAAATAGAAAGAGTGTTGGATCCGGAATTATTGACTCAGCCTGGAATACCTAAGATTAACTAAAATTCGATAAATAGTCCAAAAGGTGTTAATCGAATGGATACATCATGCCAATAAAAGAAATTGAAGATTTCACTATTTCTTATATGCAGGTCCTCGATGAAAATGGAAAAGTAGATAAGGAACTCGAACCAAAAATCAGCGCAACCGAATTGATCGATATGTATCGGTGGATGATACGTGCGCGGGAAGTTGATCAGAGATTGATCAATCTACAGCGGCAAGGGCGAATCGGAACGGTTGGTCCCAGCACGGGTCAGGAGGCAGCGCATGTCATCCCTGCACTCCTCATGAAAGATAACGACTGGTTTGTTGGAGCTTTCCGTGAAGCCGGAGCACGACTCGTTAGAGGAGAATCCATCGTACAGGCATTGCTCTTCTATAACGGCTTCGAGGAAGGCAATAAAAAGCCCGAAAACTATCGCACACTGCCAATTTCAATCATTGTCGGCAGTCAAACTTTGCACGCTGTCGGCATCGGTTATGCAATGAAATATAGAGGCGATGATGCGGCTGTTTTAACTTTCATGGGTGATGGAGCGACCTCGGAAGGCGACTTCCATGAAGCGATGAATTTTGCGGGAGTCTGGCAGGCGCCGGTGGTGTTTTTATGCCAGAATAACCAGTGGGCGATTTCATTGCCCAGACACAAGCAGACCAAATCAGAAACCATCGCCCAGAAAGCCATCGCTTATGGAATCCCGGGAATTCAAGTCGATGGAAACGATCCGCTGGCAATGCACGTCGCCGCTGAAGAAGCCCTTAAAAGAGCCAGAAACGGAGGCGGACCTACCCTCATCGAAGCTGTCACCTATCGGCTGATGATGCATACCACAGCCGATGATCCGAAGAAATACCGTACCGAAGATGAGGTGGAAGGTTGGAAAAAGAAGGATCCCATCATCCGCTTCAAGAAGTACCTCGCGAGTAAGAAGATATGGGATGCTAAAAAAGAGGAAGCTCTGCAAACTGAGATCAAAGCTGAAATCGACGTCGCAGTAAAGGAATTCGAAGATATAAAGGATCTGCCGCCTGAAATCTGCTTTGATCACGTCTTCAGCACCAAGCCTGATGATATCGAAGAGCAGCGACAGGAATTCCTGGATAGATTAAGAAAGGAAACAGGCAATGTCTAAGATGAATATGGTTCAGGCGATCAACTTAGCCATGCTCCAGGAAATGGCAAAAGATGATTCTGTCGTTGTCCTGGGTGAGGACGTCGGTGTTGACGAGGGAGTGTTCCGAGTTACCGCCGGGTTATTAAAGAAATATGGCGAAGATCGAGTTATAGATACACCACTGGCGGAATCAGGAATAATCGGAACATCGATCGGTATGGCGCTGGCGGGCTTGAAACCTGTCTGTGAAATGCAATTCTCTGGATTCTCATACTTGATTGTTCACCAGTTAGAGGGACATGCTTCGAGATTTCGCGCACGTTCACAAGGCGATTGGACTGTGCCGCTGGTCGTGAGGATGCCTTATGGCGGCGGTGTTCGCGCTATGGAACATCACAGTGAGAGCCGTGAAGCTCTATATGCCACCATCACCGGTGTTAAAGTTGTCATCCCCTCGACTCCGCGAAATGCCCGAGCGCTGTTAGTCGCAGCCATCAGAGATCCCGATCCTGTCGTCTTCATGGAGCCTAAACATTCCTACCGGGCATTCCGTGAAGAAGTCCCTGATGAAGAGGAAGTGATGGAAATCGGCAAGGCAGAAATCGTCCATGAAGGGAATGACGTTACTATCATTTCATGGGGCGCCATGATGCGTCCGACCATAAAGGCTGTTGATGAGTATCAGGAGAAAACCGGTAAGACGGTGGAACTGATTGATCTGCTTACCATAAGCCCCATGGACAGCAAAACCATCATCGAATCGGTGCAGAAAACCGGACGCTGCGTCATCGTTCAGGAAGCGCCCAAAACTATGGGCATCGCATCAGAAATCATCGCCCGGATTAATGATAAAGCATTGATGTATCTCGAAGCGCCTGTCAAACGAGTAACCAACTATGACGTCATAACCCCATATTTCGGCAGGGAAAACTACTATTTCCCCAACCCTGAGCGAATTTACCAGGCATTAGAAGCGACTGTTGATTTTTAGGAGAACGTTATGTATGAATTCAAGCTGCCCGACCTCGGTGAAGGCATCCACGAAGGTGAAATCCTCAAATGGTACGTTGAAGTCGGAGACGAAATAAAAGAGAACGATTCGCTGGTCGAAGTCGAGACTGATAAAGCCGCTGTTACAATTACATCTCCCAGGAGTGGAAAAGTATTCGCGTTGAATACCAAAATTGGCGACATCGTCAACGTTGGTGATATCGTTGCGGTGATTGATGACGGCACTGGTGAAGCAGTCGTTGTTCCTCAACTCGAGGAAAAAGCCGCGCCGCCGACAGCCGCCGTTACACCTGAGAAACCGGCTGAGATTCCACCCACAGAGCCTGTTCGTAAAGGTCCCGTAGTGGCTGCTCCAGCGACCAGACGCTTAGCCCGGGAACTTGGTATAGACATCAAACTCGTTCCGCCAACCGGTCCGGCAGGCAGGATAACCGCTGACGACGTCAAACTATTCTCCGAGGGTGGAGCTGTCGTAGAAGATAAAGTTCCAGTCTGCCCGGTTCCTCGACTCGCGGACGTTGATGAGTCGCGCGCTCACGCTGAATTTGCCGCGCAAGCCGCCTCAACCATCCCCTTCCTGGATATCGAGCCGTTACCGGATTTCACGCAGTGGGGTCCAGTCGAAACTGAGGCGCTAAGATCCATTCGCCGCAAGGTCGCTCACAAGATGACCACGGCTTTTACCCTGATTCCGCACGTTTCACACATGGACGAAGCTGATGTAACCGATCTCGAGATATTCCGTAAGAGAGAACGCGACCGCCGAAAAGATAAGCCCGGAGGTCATCTTACACTTTTGGCGTTTGTCATTAAGGCGGTAACAGCAGGCGTAAAGGCTGCCCCTTCATTCAACGCCAGCCTCGATCCATTTAAAAATGAGATCGTCTATAAAAAATATTATAATATTGGTATTGCCGTAGATACCGGCAAAGGTCTGATGGTGCCCGTGATACGCGATACTGATCGAAAGAGCATTATGGAAATTTCTGCTGACATCGAGAGATTAGCCGCGGCAGCGAGAGAAGGCAATATCAATGTCAAGGATCTTCAGGGAGGCACGTTCACGATCACTAATATCGGTCCTTTAGGCGGCACAGCTCTGCTGCCAACGATCAATTATCCTGAAGTCGCTATCCTCGCCATGGGCGCGGTACAGGAAAAACCGGTCGTGCGTAATGGTGAAATCGTGATCCGCACAATACTTCCGATAACACTCGCATTTGACCACCGCGTCGCCGACGGCGCCGATGCAGCGAGATTCGTCTCTGAAATGGTGCGTGAACTCTCTGATCTGAATTTGCTGCTGCTGGATACGTAAGGAACGCTCGAGAATGAATTCCCGAGTTAATTTCCTTTGCTAAGGTACTTGACAATATTTATTTGCGGGGCTGTCCCAAAAGGGACAATGTCATTCTGAGCAAGCCGAAGGCGAAGCGAAGAATCTCTTGTTTATCTTAACTTTATAATTCTTTCGAGACTCTTCGTTTAACTCAGAGTGACTCTTTTGGGACAGCCACTATCGCCAAAGAACACCATAGTCTCTTTAGGGACTTTAAGTGAAAGTTGGGCACTCGAATTTATCCGGGTGTCTTGAGAAGGTGAAAACAAGTAGAGTAGCTTAGGCTCT
>JALGVT010000011.1 GCA_025774555.1 candidate division LCP-89 bacterium | reverse complement strand
TTATTTTACCCTGAAGCACCAGATCATTTGGGAGAATTTCCCCGAAGGAATCATTCAATCTCAAGCGGCGTAGAGGTCGTTTCAAGGAACATTAAACATAGGTGACGCAACAGAAAATACGCGTCTGCGTAGGGGTCGACCCGAGGGCGAGGCATGCCGTGCCCCTTGGTGATTTAAGGGACAGTCGTACCGGTGGATGTATGAGTAGTATCTATACTTGAATTATCGACAGGATAAGGATATCCGCCTTTATCATTGTTCAATATTTTATTGATTTCTTCTCTAATATGATCTCTTATCTCCTCCACATCCAAAAGTGGATCAGCATCCAGAACTCCAAGCATGTTGTGAGATCGAGTGTGCAATGGTTTCTGTGAATGTAAGGAATCGAACCTCTGAATGATTGCATCAATTGATCTAACAATAATTAATTTTGAGTACCATTTCCGTAATTTCGGAGTATCACCTTCGTTCTCGCGAAAATAGATTTCTATTGCAGAGACTAAATCCGATACAAAATCAGGTAAATTGAAATGAATTTGACTGTATTGCCCACGTCTATTTACTCTTAAATGCATTTGAGGTACTTCGTGGTGGAAACTTATTCCTAAGTTTGCTCTTTTAGTAGCACTAGATTGTCCGTATGTATGAATTAATGAATTTCTTACAGCCCATAACTCATCTGCCAAATCAGCATATCTATTATCCAGCTTCACCATATAATTCCTCAAGAAGTCCTTAAAATCTCCACTAGTATTTTTTTCATTATCTGGATTCAGACCCATTCCCATGTAATCGATGCAGCAGAATGATAGAATGAATGCACCCATCAGAGATCTTCCTTCAATAGCTCTGATTATATCAGCGACGGCTGTATCAAAGAAATCGAACTTCATTATATTATATTCAAACGCCATTATTTGGACCTCCTTTGTTTATCTTAGCCACTATTCTTTTATATAAGTTATCTTATTCAAAGCTCAATCTAATCGAAACCATTCATGATATATCAAACTAAATGGTCAAAGCTTGGATTGAAATTAATGAAGTTAAACTTATGTTTTTTTATCTCTCTTCTCTATAGCTTTTCTCTTCTTTTCTGGAAGTTTTTTATACATTGACTGTACCTTGTAGGGATGGGAGATCATTTGTTCTACTATAGCATTAATCAGCTCAAAAAGACGCATTGCAGTATCTCTATCATCCTTTAAATCAAGAACGCCAGGATGCAATGCTTCATTTCCAACAACTCGTACGATATCGAGGGACTGTTGAACTAAGGGATTCAAACCTTTTTTAACTAAACTACCGATGTCTTCATCGATATTTTTACCTTTTTCACCAAGATGCATGCATAACTTTTGAATGCATAGTCGCAAAAGTGCCGCTGCACCACGAGGCGACGCATCAACTATCTCTCTTGCTTCTTCAAAGTCATGTTTTATATCATCAGGGAGGTCAATGTTTGGTTGAACAGATGCTTTTTTACGAGGGAATATCAAACGATCATGCACCCAAACGGAAATATTTTCACAATTAAAGCACTTACTGACATAAAGATTACACAGTTCATCGCGACAATATATGGCATTTTCTTTTCTGTATAAAAATAAGTATCCAGAGTTCATTTTCCTCAACCAATCGAGCAACTCCTTTCTCATCCCCTCTTTTATCTCTTTAGATGATTTGATGAATTCTCCGGATTCTTCATCAGGGATAAGAGGTAGAAGATTCTTTCCTGAATTCTGGTTAGCGTAAAGACTAAACCAGTATTGCGTAGTGAATGCTGAACAGTGAGGGCACGAAAAGGCAGTCTCTTTTATTGATGGTGTAACATCTTTAGCCATAGAATCTCCTAATTGCACATCAGTCGATATTTATCGACCCTTGATATATCTCAATTTCTTGAATTAGAGCGATCCTTACGAATATACCATTCTCCCACCCCATTGTCAATAACTATTTCGTGAATTCTGTTTCGAATTGCAATAAAATGGTGGGTAGTGAGGGTGCGCATGGCAAGGCAAATAAAAAGAGGAGATTGATTCGTCTCTTCGTTCCTCGCAATGACTATAGGGTGCTACCCCCAGAACTGCCAGATATACTTCAATGATACCATCAGCAGAGCTGCGGCGATGATGCTTTTAATCAATACAGCCGGGAAATAACGCTGCAGAGTCGCTCCGGCGTACATGCCGATAATCCCACCTAATCCAAACAGAACGCCCAGGTACCAATCCGGCATTACCGAGATGCCGGCGCTGCTGTAATAGGGGGAAATCACCGTATAGAAGAGAACGCCCGCCACCGAACTGACAAAGGTTGAGAAGAGAGTCGCGCCCGCGATACTATGCACCTGAAAACGGAAGAACGTGACTATAAACGGTGCGATAATAGCTCCCCCGCCGATGCCGTACGTCCCTCCGATAACACCGACGATAATACTTAACAGCATCACTCCCCAGGTTGGTGCCTGGTATTTAACGCCGTTATAGACGTAGCTTATCACTTTCGCATTCAAGACGGACTGGCTGACTTCAAACTGTTCCGGCTGCGTCGATACGGGCTCAGTTCCGCGGCGTGCTTCCATGATGTTGATGACCAGTCTGGAGGCTATGTAGAGAAGGACCAGACCCACGAATAGTTTAAATGCGCGCGGATCGGGCAGGTACTTGATGCGGATGATTGCGCCCAGGAAAATGCCGGGCAGTGTGCCGATAACCAGCGCCCAGGCGAGGGGCCAGACCATCCTTTTTTCACGCCAGTAGCGCAATACTGCGCTGGGGATCGCTATAACATTGAAGATTAAATTGGTGGGCGTTACGGCAGGACCGGCAAAACCGAGAACGCTTACTTGAAAGGGTAACAGCATAAACGCACCGGACAGCCCTCCGGGAGCCATGATCATGGAGATGCACATGGCAACGATGGATGGCAGCCACCAGTGAGTTTCGACGCCGCTGACAGGGAAGGTGATCATAGGATAGCGCAATTAACCAGAGTTGAACATATCTGGCTAATTTACGCTTCAGAAGGGAATTAGTTTCATCGACTATGAAGTCAGCTCTTTAACCATCTCCAAAAACTTATCTGCGTCTATCGGTTTCGGAATGTAACCTTCGGGCGGCGGCACCTGGCTGCGCGTGGATATGAACTTCTGAAAATCATCCGAGACACCCGTAACGATAATCACCGGGAGGTTTGCCCATTGCTCACTTTCTTTGATGTCGCGGTACAATCTGACCCCCGACTTTTCAGGCATGGAAACGTCTAAAGTAACCAGGTCAGGAGTAGCTTCTTTCAATTTTGTCAAGCCCTCCTCACCATCACGCGCGATGACCGTATTATATCCGTTATCCTGCAATATAGATGAGAAATAAGTACAGGTATCCGGTTCGTCATCAATAATCAGAACTGTCTTTCTTGCTTCACTCATTTTGTACCTCCATCAGATTGAATAACGGATTAAATGCAATCATTAACATTAAGCAGGTAGTTCCTCATCTCCAGATTTGTCTTTCGTAGCTTTTTCTTCAATTGGGCGGTTGCGCGGCAGGGATACAATGAATCTCGTTCCCTTCCCCAGCTCTGAATCCAGCGTGATAGATCCACCATGCGCCTGCGCTATTTTGTTGGAGATGAACAGTCCCAGACCGGTGCCTTCACCGCCCTTGGAAGAAAAGAAGAGGCTGAAGGCTTTCTCACGGGTCTCATTATCCATCCCCAATCCATTATCTTCGATTTCGAAACGGACATGATCCAGTTCGCCGCGTAAGTTCAATTTAACTTTATGCTCATCTTTTTTCTTATCCAGACGGCAGGCATCCAGTGAGTTTTCAGTCAGGTTAATCAGCAAAGTGCAGATCGCTTTGGCATCTCCATCGAAATCAGGGACGTCCAGATCGATATCCAGTTCGATCTCAACGCCCTGCTCCTTAGCCTTAGTCTCCATGATGCTGAACACTTCATTCAGGATGTCAGGCGCTGATAACTTTTCCCAATTTGGTTCCCTATCCTTTGCATAGTACAGGATATCCAGCACCATACTCCGTATTCTACCTACATTCCGCAGGACAATTTCCCAGCCTTTTTCGATGCGCTCCTGATTACCTTTCTGCATCCCATTATTCACCAGATAGATCCCACCATCCAGCCCATTGATCAACCCCTTCAAACCATGCGAGATGGAGCTGATTAGCAAGCCAATAGAGCTGAGCTGCGACTGTAGATCACGAATTCTTGTTATATCGGCGCTCATCTCCATAACGCTGGTTATCTCGCCACTGTTGCCTTTGATCGGCGCAGTATGCACCAAAACATTGATTGGCTTACCATCTTTTGATGTGACAACTTCTTCGTGAATCCGCCTTTTCCCGTCTTTAAACGTATCCTGGATCATACACGGGAAGCACTCTTCATTGCGCTGTTTATAGACTTCATAGCATTTCTTGCCTAATGTATTTCCGAAGGTTTCATTAAACAGGTGATTGCTATCGAAGATGTTGAGGTCGCTATCCTGAACCGATATAAAACATGGAACCTCCTCGAAGAGAGTCCGGTACCTTTTCTGACTGATCCTGAGCTGTTCCTGGAGAGCTTTCATTTCGGTCACGTCCGTTGACATCTCCAGGACAGCATAAATCTCACCTTCATCATTTCGAATAGGCTTGGTATATACGAGAGTTGATACAATCGTGCCGTCAAGGCAGGTTACCTGCTCTTCACTGTGATGCCGTTCGCCATCCCAGAAAGTCTGCATCACCGGGCATATCTCACAGCGTTCTGCACGATGTTTATATACCTGATAACAGTACCTGCCCTCGAACTCCCCGAAATCCTTGATAAAACGGTCGTTGGCTGTTATGATCTTCAGGTCTTTATCCTGTACGGTCAAATAGCCGGGGATGGCATCGAAGTAGTCTTTATATGGCAGTTCCATTGAACCTTCGTCTGTTTACCCAACTGCAAGGATTTTACGTACGTTTCGCAGCAACGTCTCTTCATCGACAGGTTTATCCAGATAGCCCTCAGGCGGCGGCACCGGTCTGTCGTAGATCAAACGGCGCAGCTCAGGTCTGCCCGTAACGATACATACCGGTGTTTCTGCCAGTTCTTCGTCTTTTCTTATAAACTCAAAGACCTGCCCACCGTCCTTACCTGGCATATTAAGGTCTAACGTCACAAGGTCTGGCTTCTCCTGGCGTACTTTCTCAATAGCCTCATCACCGTCCGAGGCTTGTATGACTGTCGCTCCATTATCTTCCAACACGGTAGAGAAGAAGGTCAGGATATCAGGCTCATCATCCACTACCAATATCTTCCTTCCGGCAAGATCGCCGGCTTCCGCTGGCGCTTCAGCTTCCACAGGAACCTCCACCTTTTCAACTTCAGGTTCTTTAACCTTTTCTGGTATAACAAGCGCATTAGCAACCAGATTCACTAATTGCGTCACCTTCATATCCAGTTCGTAATGCTTGATCAGATCGGTCAATCCGTCCACGCAATTATGACACGAGGTTACGACATATTTGGCGCCGGTTGCCTTCAATTGCTCCGCTTTTATCTTAGCAGATTTCAAACGATTGGGAGTGTACTCAGACATGGACATCGCTCCGCCGCCGCCGGTGCAGCAATAGTTCTCGGTGCGGTTCGGATACATTTCCTGAAAATCCGTAACTACCAGATTCAGCAGTTCTCTGGGTTCCTCAAACAGTCCGCAACTCCTGGCGTTGTTACACGAATCATGGAAGGTGACCCGCTCAGTGTTCTTGTTTTTATCGACTTTGATTTTACGTTCTTTAATATAACGGAGCATAGTATCTACGGAGCTTTCCATAACAAACGGCACGTCTATTTTTCCCCAGTTGGGCGCTTCACAGCGGGTGGAACGATAGCCGTGACCACATTCGGAAATCACCAGTTTCTTTCCCCTCAGCTCTTCAGTCTTTTCGTATAACCGACGACCTACCGCTCCGCCGAGATCGTCATCGCCGGAAAACAGTCCGAAATTCGTCATATCCCAACCTTCGCTGGGCATGGTCCAGTTTTCGCCGGCAAAATGGAATATCTTGGCGGCTTCCGCGATAGTCCGAGGATCGTATTTTACCTCGCGTGGATTGATCGAATAGACAACGTCACAATCCATTTTATCCACGGGGATTTTTATGTCAGGGATGTCCAGTTCTTCCTGAAGTTCCTCCTCCATCCATTCCAGTGTATCGAGGTAATCTTCTTTTAATACCCCCATCTGGTTGCCGATTTCCCACTGATCCTTGCTGACTACTGCGACTCCTTCCGGCATCACACCTACTGAGACCAGTAAGCCTCTCGCCATACGGTTAAAGGTAGCGTGATCGACGCCCATCGGGCAGTTGATCGAACAACGCCGGCAGTTGGTGCATTTGCCGAACACAACGTCCTTCAGTTCCTCAAGTTCTTCATCCGTATAGATGCTCTTCGCTTTCACAAACCATGGTATGACGCGCCCGGTCCAGTCCACATGCCGCTTGAAAAGTTTCCTGAGTTGGTCAGCCTTGTAAGAGGGCTGATAAGTAGGATCGTCCGGGTTTGCCAGAACGTAATGGCAGGATGATGAACAGTTACCACAATGAACGCATGCTGCCAATGACATCACAATCTGACGATTAAGTTTCTTCTCCAGTCTTTCTAAAACTTTTTCTGCTTTATGTGATCTAGGTTTTCCCATTATTATCTCCGTATTGAAGCTGCTAATTTGAGAGTGATTGCGTTTTATTTATTTCCCCGCACAATTGGATAAACGCCTCTTCTGCCCAGTGTCTTACCGAGATAATATCTGGTGAAGGGGTAATACAGGTAGTGAGAAATCTTGCTGAACGGCACGTAGATGAGGAAAAACGCTGTCAACCAGAAGTAGGTCAGCAGGGCTGCTTCACCTGCTGCATAGTTATTGGGCGCTGCCAGCGCAGCGAAGAAGAACCAAACAGTCAGGAGCAAGACAGCGAAGTAATCATCCGGTGAACTAATCACACGCATCGCCTTCGATCCAAGCCTGCGAATGATGCGCATAATCCCTACTATAAACGCTGCGAAGCAGAGTACCTGAATGACTAACACAATTGTACTGTATTCAAGAAGCCCGGGTCCGTAGGGGATTACAAAGGACAGACCGATGGCTACAGTAACGCCAACATGAAAGACAACGAACTGCAGATAGAGAAAAAACTTCGTTCGTGTGCTCTCCATTGCCCAGGGTTGAGCAATATTAAACCAGGAATAGATAATGCTTCCTCTGGGGTTTAGACTGCCGACTCCTGTCGGTGCCTGTCTTTCTTTTCCAGCGGGAAATTTTAATATCCATCGAAGACGCAACGTATAGACGATTGCCATGATTAGCAGTGCGACTTCCTGTAGTCGGTGAGATGCAAAGTGTAGTGCGTCACTCATTTTATGATTGTCCTTCTATTAATGCAGTTGTTCAAATTCTGATACAAAGGGTGTGTATTCTCTTTTATCGAGGACACGGATGATGATCTCCTCGAAATGCGAATTTTTCGCCAGATATGAGCTAATGTTGTCCAGCATGATTTTCGCGCAGTTTGGTAACGGAATGCCATAAAAACCGGCTCCCATCGCCGGAAAAGCAATCTGCTTGAATCCCTTATCAGACGCTGTTGTTAAGACATTCCTGACAGTATTAGCAAGCTTGGTCTCAATATTCTCTTCCTGGAATTTGGGACCGACTGCATGGATGATGTGCTTAGCCTTCATCATTCCTGCTTCAGTAACGAGGACGTCTTCGACTTTTGCGCCGTCCATCTCATCCAGCGCCTTCTGTACCGCCAGACCGCCTCGCATGGTAATCGCATTGCCAAAGCCAGCCCCAAGTTTCAGGTCTTCAGTGGCATAGAACACAAAAGCTTCGACTTCGAAATCGGTAATATCTCCTATTTCCAGGCGTACCGTACATTGATTAATCTGTTTCGTAATGGTCATCCCTTGCTCCTGTTTTCCTGCTTTTCAGTCAATATCCCAGATATCATTATTCTGATGCAGTGTTCTCTCTTCCTCCGCCAGTTTGCGAAGCTTATAGGCGGCATCTCTCAGAGTGCCGTAGAGGACCCCGCAACTTATATCCTGACGATTGCCGTCGCCCTGATCTGCCAAAAGCATCATTTCCCGCGTAAGACGCAAGACTTTAACGATATTTGTGTTGAAGGATTTCGACACAGTTTGTTTCGATTTCAGTAATTTATTAACGGATAAAAAGCAAGCGGTGTGCCAAAATTGTGACACACCGCTTACAACCGCATTTTAAGCTGTAGAAAGCTTGATTGAACTGTGATTAGGCGAAACTATCTTCGCTGATGATTCTCTAATTATGTTACATATAGAAAATGCAGCTATATTTCCGTCTTGGTTACATTCTTCATTGAAAGAAATTATAACATCATGGATAACAATTACATATAGGAGTAATCACATAAAACCTCGAGATTAACGTAACATAATGCAGATTAGTTTATTCAATAATATGTGTGCCATAATTATAATGATACATATTGGTATTATATTACACTCTTTTTCTCTTTCAGATATCGATATAGTGAGGTTCTACTTATCCCCAGAAGCCTGGCAGCTTTCGCTTTATTACCACCGGCTCTTTCCAGCGCTTCCTGAACTGCATTGAAATATATTTTTTTGGGGCGTCCCGGTCCTGCCTTAACTCTGGTTGTTCCATTTTCAATAAGTTCCGGCGGCAGATGTTTCACCTCTAAGGTATTCTCCTGACATTTAATCATCCCGTATTGGATAGCATTAATCAATTCCCTTACATTGCCGTGCCAGGGGTATTTCATTAGCAGGGACATGGCGTCTTTACTGATCCCCGTGATATATTTTCTGGTATCCGAAGAGAATTTCTCGATGAAATGATCCACCAGCAGGGGAATGTCAGTTGGTCGTTTGCGCAATGGGGGCAGATTAAAGGGAACCACTGCCAATCTATAATAGAGGTCTTCCCTGAACATCCCCTGCGCGGTCAATTCTTTTAAATCCCGATTGGTCGCACAGATGATGCGAACGTCAACATGGATATTCTTTTCACCACCAACGGGGATGAAGCTTTTTTCCTGCAACACTCTCAGGAGCTTCACTTGCATACCGGGAGAGATCTCGCCAACTTCATCTAAAAAAACTGTGCCTCCTTCAGCCAGTTCAAAGCGTCCTTTTTTGTCCCGGATAGCGCCGGTAAAAGCGCCTTTAACATGACCAAACAGCTCGCTCTCCAGGGTGCCTTCAGGCAAGGCACCGCAATTTACCGGTACAAATGGTCCTGATGAGCGTGAACTTAGCTGGTGCAGCGCAGTAGCAACCATCTCCTTACCGGTCCCGCTTTCACCCTGAATTAGTATAGGGACGTTGACGTCGGCAAGTTCATGGATGGTGTCAAAGACCTTCTGCATAATTGCGTGGCGCCCGATTATACCATGAAATCCGCGGGTTTCTTCCAATTTACGCTTCACGTATTTCAGCGCCGTGACGTCACGGAAGATAACCAGAGCCCCGGTAACCTCACCAAGCGGTGTATTCACGGTGACTACTGACATCTCAAGGTCTCTGTGTTCACCATTCTTCCGGCAAAATGTGTGCGGATAATGGATTCTCGAGCGTGCTTCTGTGCCGTCATCGCAAAAGGAACAATCACCGCCACAAAAACGCCCCGGGAACACTTCATGGCAGTCTCTGCCGATTACGTCTTTGTAATCATATCCGGTGATTCTCTCGGCTGCTTCGTTGAAGTAGTAGATACGCCGGTCGAGATCGTGCGCCATGACGCCATCGGTCAGGTTATCCAGAAGTGATGAGAAGGTGATTCTAACTTGCAGGATTGCATCCAGAAATCCATCTCTAAATAGTCCGGTTACTCGCCTGTGGATGTCGTCTCTCACTTTTCTATATAGCGCCAGCTTTTCTGTGGGGGGATGGCTATTTCTCTCGGCGGGATTAATAAGCGGCCAGTGAATTTTAGCGGGCGCACCGGGCAAGACCGGACAAAACTCCCTGGCGGAATTACAAAGTGTGACTACTATATCAAACGGATCGGACTTGATTTCATCGAAAGTTCTTATAACCTTTTCAGGGATAGTAACATTTACCTCCTGCATGACCTGGATAGCCAGAGGATTGATATCCCAGAGGTCATCTCCAGCACACACGATCTCTGTTTTTATGGGTGTAAGTTCGCTCGCGAACGCCGCAGCCATCTGGCTGCGCCCAGAACTACCAGTGCATGTGAAAAGGATGCGGAACATTTGATGGTTTGTTCTACTTATTTATGCTATAATGCCAAATATACATTACCCCATTATCTGTCTGGAGTCAGCGACAAATAACGGGGTGCAACAGTGAACTCGGATCGTTTAAAACCTATCCGCTAAGCGCTTCAGGCTTTATTTTGATGGTTTTTTCTGCGAACAACGCAAACTTCAGCCAGCGGAATCCGAAGCGGAGAAGCTCTTCATCATCATTCTTGATCTTGTCCAGAAGTCCCTCTTCCAGATCGAACCTCTTTAAAAACGTACTGCTGAAAATGAAATCACGGAACTTGTCCAGATTATAGCACGCCATGTGGAACAGTTCCATGCGAGGAACGTCGAGTTGTTTTCCGCGGTCGAAATAATCGTGCAGTGTGATCTCTTTGAACAGCCGCCCGAATTCATCGTATTTCTCCAACCCCTGATCCCTGCGCCATTCAGCGATAGTCCATTCCTGATCGCCTTCATCAAAACCCTGGCAGATGTCTTCACGAAGAATGAAGAAGAAGTCCTCGTCATCTTTTTTATCGTCTTCCTTCGGGGAAGCCAGCCCCACCGGGTAATAACGGCATGCCCAGGGACGGTCTTCATAGACTGTGCAGCCTTTTTCGGAGACGAAGTGGCATGTCTTGTTCTCATTTTCCTGCATCTTCAGGAGGATGACGGGATAGTTCTGGTTCTTATCGATAGGAGTCAGGGTGTATTCATCCAGAAACTCATCGGAACTGATTCCCAGACGATTTTTCAACCTCAGGATGTCATAAGGCGTCAGAAAGATATTGACGTCACCGCAGCAGTTATTAAAGCAGGAGACGCCGGGTCGGCAGGAAAACTTGAACTTATCGTTTTCCGACATACGGGGATAATCTTCCAGGATTGCTTGTTTCAGATTCTCTATTTCGCGCATTTATTCTTCCTTATTTGTAAAGGGGACGATGCGGTTTCTAGTAGCATCTTCTGACCAGACGGGAAGTGGGCCTGTCTGACCTGTTACCGGATCCAGACGATGACGGTAGGAGGCTTTCTGCTGGTATTTGTTCCACATGTGATTCCAGCCATTTTTGAAATAGTCGCAGTCGTCGTTGAAGCAGACGTAAAGTATGGTTTCTCCCCAGGTCGATTCTGCCGGGGCTAACCATTTTAAAAGACGTGCTCCGCAATGCGGGCAGGTCGGTTTTTCTTGTTTTTCCATAGTATAATAATTTACGATTTTATCTTTGGTTTTTCAAGATGATTTTGAAGTTTGAGTTGAGGGGAATTCGATTTCGTTCAAGTGGAAGAGTTATAAATCGTATCATTGCTACTTCTTCTCACACAATAACGCATACTCCCCCGGCTTGCGGTCATCAAACAGATGATTCCTCGGCGTCATCATCTTGTCACGGGCAAGAGCAACGTCCATTGTAGCAATACCGACCTCTTCCCCACTCTGCGAAGCCTGATGAAGGACTTCGCCTTTTGGATCTGCTATCGTTGACAGTCCGGTGAAATTAAGATCGCCTTCGATACCCACTCGGTTTGCCGTTACGATATATATCCGGTTCATAAGCGCCTGGACGGGGATTGCTTTCTGGCAGAATCCGGGCAGCACCAGATTCGATGGATGACAGATCAGATCAGCACCTTTCATAGCCATTATGCGCCATACTTCAGGGAATATCCAGTCGAAGCAGATCAGCATCCCCAACTTGCAGAATCCGAGATCGAACACAGGCAAGCCCAAATCCCCCGGTTGGAAGAAATCCGGTTCATTCCAGAACAGGTGCATTTTCCGATACTTGCCGATCACGCCGTCCTTTCCGACTAAGACAGAGGAATTGAACAGCTTATCACCATCCCGCTCATTGATTCCGGCGACGAGATGAAAGCCATACTGCTGGCACTTCGACAAGAGGAATTCGCTGAAAGGCCCCTTTCCTGTCTCTTCAGATGTTTCCCATGCCTGCTCTTTTGATTGGAAGTTGTAGCCGGAATTCGCTAGCTCAGGAAGAATGACCACATCTGCGTTTGCACATTGACTGATCAGGCTGTCAATCTTCTCCATCGAGGCTTGAGGATTACCCAGAACGGGAGCGAATTGTAGATGGGCGATTTTCATGAATTCTTCTTTAGATGCTTCGAATAAAAACCCCCGGACAGCATTCGCTGCCCGGAGGTGTTGGTTCTGTTTTAGAACTGGAAAGGAAATTAAATGGAATCGTGAATGTACTTCACGGGACGCTTGTTCATTTCCCATTCGCCATGCTTATATGTGCAGTTGGCAAATGCCAGCCAATCCTCTTTCATCCCCGGAGTGTCAGTGCGGAAGTAGTATCCGGGCCAACGTGTCTCTTCGCGGAAGAGGATGGTGCGCATATGAGCTTCTGCCTGCCACATGCGGTGTGTGTTTTCCCAGCAGCGCATCAGTTCATGCAGATCTTCAGCCGCCAGCTTCTCAGCATCTTCACGCAGGAAGTCCAGAAGGAACATACCTCGTTCGATCAAGGGCTTGGAGGTTTTGAACTGACTGGATACGCCGCCCGCGTACTCGTCCATGATCTTCTGCAGACGGAACATGAACATCTTGGGACGAATGTATTCGGGGTGAATATTGTCATCAGAGCTGTAGCCTTTGTTCTTTTCGAAGAGTTCTATCGGAGCAAGAATCTTGGTTTTCAGTTCTTCGACGACAGCATTGTCAACCGCAGGTTCTGCCGGGTTGTCAACGCAGTAAGCGATGGCTGCCTTGGCAGCGATACGACCTTCGGCGTGTGAGCCGGAGGAGAACTTGTGAGAAGAAGCGCCAGATGCGTCCCCAGCGGCGAAAACACCGGGAACGGTGCACATGCAGGGGTAACCCCAGAAGTATTCGTCTTTGGTTTCCGCTGTCTGGAGATCTTCAGGACCGCTGACCCATGCGCCGGAAGCGCCTGAGTGTGAACCGATGAAGTATGGCTCGGCGGCTGCGATTTCGGATTTTGATTCTTCGGGAGCGACGTTCATACCAGCCCACAGGATAGCCTGTGAGATGGTCATATCCAGGAAGTCTTCCCATGCTTCTGATTCCAGTTCCTTCATCTTCTTCTTGAAAGCCTTGGGATCATCCTTGTACTGATTCGCTATGTTCTGGATGGCTTCTTCGGTACGCATATAGATGGGACCCTTGCCTTCCATAACGTCCAGCAACATCAACCAGTTACGCAGGTTGGCAGGCACCGGTTTCACCTTACCGTAAGGCTTCCAGTTTTCAAGCTCATCAACGCGTGTCTGCATATAGTTTTCATCCAGACCGTTGGTGGCGCGTGATTTAAACAGCAGGAACCAGGCGCCGACAGGACCGTAAGCGTCCTTGAAGCGAACGGGGATAAAGCGAACTTCCTGGCAGGTCATTTCACAGCCAGCTTTCAGGGTGAAATAAGCGCTTGAACCGGAGTTCCATGGCGGATACCATGCACGACCCAGACCTTCGCCTGATGAACGCGGCTTGAAGACGTGAACAGCGCCGCCCATAGCGACCACCACTGACTTTGCCTTGAAGACGTAAAAGATATTTTCACGAACTGAGAAACCGACCGCGCCGACGCACTTGTCGCCATTCATCAGGGGTTCAACGATGAAAACACGTTCGTAGATATTATCAATTCCCAATGCGTTCTTTGCTGCTTCAGCAACGATGACCTTATATGATTCACCATTGATCATGAGCTGCCAGCGACCTTCATGGACATATTTACCTTCTTCATCCGTCCAGATGGGAAGTCCCCATTTCTCGAACAGGTGAACTGAGGAGTCAACGTGACGCGCGATATCAGCTACCACGTCTTCACGGGTGATACCCATAAGGTCGTTACGCACGTAATCAAGGTAATCATGGAGGGTGTTTTCGCCATCTTTCAAACCAACATACTGGTTAATAGCGGAAAGACCCATAGCAACTGCGCCGGAACGATCCAGAGCAGCCTTATCAACTAAAGTGACTTTCAGGCCGTTTTTCTTAGCCCAGTAAGCCGCCTCAACTGCCGCGCCACAAGCTGCCATTCCGCCGCCGATGATCAGAAGGTCAGTTGAGACTTCTTTTGTTTGGAAATCTGCCACTGTAATTCTCCTTTTTGGTTAATTTTTTTAAATTACTTCAACGACGGAATTGCATCCATTCCAGAGGAATCGGGTTCGGTGAACAGCACTGGTGATTTAAGATCATCTGTGCCGGTCTCAAAACCGCCATCCGGCACTGCTTTACCTTCTTCAGTGGTGCGAATGGGGAACTTGAAACGTTTTAGCATTCCATTACGGAATTTGACTGTCCACATGATGGAGTCGGTGCCACGCAACGGCGTGACTGCGGCTCCCAGTGGCACGAAGTCGGCATAACCACGAACCTCTACTGCATCTACCGGGCAAATCTTGACGCAGTTGTAGCATTCCCAGCACATTTCGGGTTCATTGTTGTATGCCTTCATGAGGTCTTTATCCAAGACCATCAGGTCGTTGGGGCAGATGTGCTGACAAGCAGTCTTGTCCAGCGCTTTGCACCCATCGCATTTCTCTACGATGACGAAACTAGGCATTCTAATCCTCCTGTAAAGGTAAGATTCTTGTCGGTCAAAATGATAATGACCGCCTTTATTGTTTGTTTATCTATTTCTCTAATTTACTTTTTGCCTTCGCCGGTGGCATAGCCGTGGACTTTGACTTCCACTTTTTCAGTTAAACCAGCGTAGTAATCTTTCAGAATTTCCAAGACTTCGGGTCGGCTGAATTCCGCCGGGATCTCATCGACCTTGCCTTCAGACAGCAGGCTGCGGAGCATCGTTCCAGACAGGAACAGACGGTCGCCCTTTTCGGTGTGCGGACAGGTTTTCATGGAAGCCATGCCGTTGCACTTGAAGCACCAGAATGTCCAGTCGATTGGCAATGGCTGCAATATAAGGGCGCCATCCCATAACTTGTAAAAGATTTCCTGAGCGTCGAAGGGACCGTAGTATTCGCCGACACCGGCATGGTCGCGACCTACGATCAGGTGAGTACAGCCGAAGTTCTGGCGGAAGACTGCGTGCAGCAGCGCTTCACGCGGACCGGCGTAGCGCATATCAAGTGGATAACCACCCTGGATGACGCGATCGGCGATGAAATAGTTGTCAACTAGCGCCTGGATACACTTGACGCGCACGTCGGCAGGAATGTCGCCGGGTTTCAACCCGCCAATCAACTGGTGAATATAAAGACCATCGCCGACTTCGAGGGCGATTTTTGCTAAATATTCATGGCTGCGGTGCATGGGGTTGCGAAGCTGCAGAGCCGCAATAGTCTTCCAGCCTTTTTCGGCAAACATAGCCCGGCTCTCGGCCGGACGCTGATAAAGACCCTTGAATTCTGTAGGAAAAGTGCTCTCCGAGAGGACTTTAACCGGACCGCCCAGATTGACTGCCTTCTGCCCCATGACCATCTTCACGCCCGGGTGTTCGCTATCCGTGGTCGTGAACACTTGCTGGCATTCAAACTCCTTGTCAATAGTGTACTTCTCATTGACGGTCATCGTTGCCATAATCTCATTGTCTTCGGAATTGACCAGTGCAACGTCCGAACCGATGGCGATACCGTCAGCGACATTTTGTTCAGCAGACAATGTGATCGGTATGGGCCAAAATATGCCGTTGGTCATTTTCATGTCGACGCAGACGCCTTTCCAATCGGCTTTGCCCATGAAACCTTCAAGAGGCGTGAAACCGCCGATGCCCAACATGATAAGGTCGCCTACTTCACGCGATGACATCATGACCTTGGGAAGCGTCTCAGCGCGTTTCAGTTCCGCCTCGCAAGCAGCGCCTTCCAGGAGCAATATCTTCAGCTCATCTGCGCCATGCGGGGGAATGAGGGTAGTTTTTGCCATATTGTATTCCTCTTTTCTATTTTCAGTTTATCAAGTTATTATAGTAAGTAAAGTTTACCTATCTGTCTTGTGAATATATATACAATATAACTGTAAGAATAACAATAACTTAGAGTTAAGTTATGATAAGGCAAAGGACGGTCTGTGAATATAGTAACAATATCCACCAATGTCAAGTATAACTCAGAGAATTTTTTAAAGTTTTTCAGAAGCTCAAATGAAGTATTATTCACAGTCCAGACGGATCACCGTCTGGACTGTAATTTATTATTTTACTTCAATTACCGAGAAAAATAATGGTTTCCCTTATCAGATCTGGTTGTATAATTACCAACAACCTTTAGTCTATATTTTAGAATCCTTTGTAAGGATTTGGTCCGGCTGTATCGATATCTTCCATGAAGTCCTCGATAACCCGCGGCACCTTCTGCCATTCATTCAAAGCTAATTCAACAATCTGAACCCGCTCCTCTTCAAGGACAAGCTGCTTGAGTTTCTCCTGAACGTTCTCCATGCGGGTATTCGCCAGCTCGCTGCCTGTAATATAATGGCACTGGTAATCATCTCCATGCTTACAGCCGATCAATAGAACTCCGTCATATCCCGTGGAAAGAGCATCCGCAATCCAGACGACGTTCATAGACCCCAGGCACCTGACCGGAATGATGCGAACGAATGGGTTAATCTTCAGGTGGTGTGCCGCGGCGATATCCAGAGATGGTATCGCATCGTTCTCGCACATGAAAACCAGAACGCGCGGTTTTTCATCTTCCTCGTCCGGTATCTCCAACGATTTCAACATTTCGCCTATGATATGCACCGAGTAGTTCTTGAAACTGACGATCCGCTCAGGACAGGCTCCCATACAGATGCCGCATCGGCGGCAACGGTTGGGATGCGTTTCAGGCGTGCCTTTTTCATCCTCATCTAAAGTACCGAAAGGACATTCCTCGGTACAACGTTTGCACTGTGTACAGCGCTGCATAAAGAAATCGGGATTGGAAGTGTCACCAGCTCTCGGGTGAACCGCCTTGCCCTGTCCGATCAGTTCCAGCGCCTGAACTGCCTTCAAGGCTGCTCCATAAGCATCGTTTTCTGCGGTGCTGAGGTCCATCGGAGCGCGTACGGCGCCGGCAGCATAGATAGCGGTACGCAACGTTTCATACGGGAAGCAGATGTAGTGCGAATCGGGGAAGCCATACTTGAGCGTTGGCAGATCAGTGCCTTTGCGATAGGCAAGATTCAGAATTTTTGCGCCGACTTCAGCGGTTGCGCCGGTATCAGCTTCTTCTTCACCCTCCTTCTTCTCTTCTGCTTCTACTTCAGCAGCAGCTTCTTCATCCTCTTCCGGTTGATCGACCAGGGTAGTGGGAACCATACCCGATGCCAGCACCAGCATATCAGCCTGCACAATTACATTTTCACCGAAGAGTGTGTCTTCCAATTCGATTTCGACGGTATCGCCGTCTTTTGCATCGACGCGAATGACCTCTCCCTTGGTCAGGAAAACGCCTTCATCTTCCTGAACGTTCTTATAGAACATTTCATACTGCCCCGGTGAACGCAGGTCTTTATAAAGGATATAGACTTTCGTATCAGGATAAGCTTCACGAATGTACATCGACTGCTTCAGCGACACCCGGCAGCAAACTGCGCTGCAGTACGGAAGATGATCCTGATCTCGGGACCCGGCGCACTGGATAAATGCCACGCTTTGGGGAATCTGACCATCCGATGGGCGCTTGATTCCGCCGTTGGAAACCATCTCTTCGACTTGAACATTGGTGACGACGTTCTTTGATTTCCCGTAACCTAAGTGTCCGAGGTTCTCTGGATCATACGGTTTCCAGCCGCTTGCCTGAATAACCGATCCTATTTTCATCTTTTCGCCGGCTGAAGCGCCGTCCAGTTCCATGTCGAATTTGCCCGGTTCGCCTTCGATCTTCTTGATGGTCGATCCCTTAAAGACCTTAATCTTGGCATTCCCTTCAACCTGACTGATCAGCTCTTCGACACCGGAATCCGCCAATTCTTTATAAGGAGCAACTTTCGGGAAGACCTTCTTGAACTTGGTTGCCCAGCCACCGAGTTTCTCCTCTTTCTCGACTAAGACAACGTCATTGCCTGCGCCTGCAGCCGCCAGAGCTGAGTTTAAGCCGCTAACGCCGCCGCCAACAACCAACACGGTTTTGCAGATATCTTCGATAAGCGGTTCGAGGTCTTCTGTGTTGCGCATCTTGGCGACTCCCATAGTAAGGTAGTCTTCCGCCGCCATCTGAGTGTCTTCATCATTGGGTTCCATCACCCAGGCAACGTGTTCACGCAGGCAGACGCGCTCGGTAATAACCGGATCAGCAAAGAGAAATTCTTCCATCTTGACTCGCCCGGAACATCCAGCGATGACGACGCGGTTTAATCCTTCTGCCGCTATGTCATCCTTAATCATCTTGATGCCATCTGCGTTGCAGAGGTGCTCGTGAGTTTTACAAACTGGCAGTTTAAGCTCGCCTTCACCGTGTTTCTGAAGAGCTTCTATATCGATCGCTACGCCGATATCACATCCTGTGCAGATATAAGCGCCGACTTTTGTTTCAATAGCCATTGGTTAGCTCCTTTCCGCCGTGTTTAAAGCCCTCAGAACTGAACCGGTGGCGTCCTGAACGCAAGCTGAAACTTCAAGCGGTCTATTGGTCACACCCGCGCCAACTATTCCCGATGCGGCGTTAGGCAGCAGAAAGCCCCATTCATCCAGAGGCGTATCCGCGGGTATATGATCTTCTGCGATGTTGGGAACTATGCCGGTTGCCAGAACAACCATGTCCAGCTCCATTTCAGTTATTTCACCCGTGAGTGTATTCTCTGCCGCTACAATCAGGTTTTTGCTATCCGGCACTTCTCTGATTTCAGCAGCTTTGCCGCGATGCATGAAAACCTTTTCGTTAGAATCTATGTTGACGTAGAAATCTTCTAAACGACCGGGTGTGCGGATGTCGATGTAGAAAATGTGGATTTCAGCATCCGGGTACTGTTCCCTGACATAAGTCGCGTGCTTCAAGGAAGCTGCACAGCATACAGTGGAACAATAAGGCAGGTGATTTTCATCGCGGGATCCCGCACACTGCACAAAGCCAATCTTGGTGATCGCCGCCTGGTCCGACGGGCGGTTGATTTTGCCTTCTGTAGGTCCATCCGGAGAAGCTAATCTCTCCATCATCACGTTGGTAATGACATTCTGATATTTGCCGAATCCGAGATTCTCAATCTTGGCAGCGTCATACGGTTTCCAACCGGTAGCCCATACAATGCCCCTGGTTTTAACTACGATCGTCTGAGGCTGCATATCAAGATCGAAAGCGTCATACTTGCAGGCATCGACGCAAGCCTTAAACTTCGGATCCTTAATATAATTCGGATCTGCCACGTAAATCGTGGGATAAGCAAAACTGGGCATATAGACCGCCTTGCGCTTGCCAATTCCGTAGTTATAGTCGTCTTCGACCTCTATTTCACAGGCTTTTTCGCACTCTTCACAGGCAGTGCAGTTGTTGTTGACATAGCGAGGCTGCACCGTCAATTTCACTTCATAGCCACCGGGCTTCCCGCTGACCTCATCGACCGTAGTCAGCGTCAACACCTTGACTTTATCATTGGTGCGAAGTCTCTTCAAGTTGATTTCCATGCCGCAGATAGGCGGACATAGTTTGGGGAAATACTGGTTCATGCGCGCCACTCTGCCGCCGAGGTATGGCTCCTTTTCCACCAAAACCGCATCCTTGCCAAGCTCGGAAGCTTCGATAGCGCACGTCATCCCGGATATACCTCCCCCAACTACAAGAAGGTCGGTAGTAATCCGGTCACCGCTTTCAGAAATTTCCATTATGTATTACTCCATCTATATCGTTTAGAGCTATTATTTTCTTAAGTTTCAGATATTTCTCAATTCAGTTTAAGCTGATTTCTGCCTCGGGGTATCAGTTCCGATACTCTTGGCATAAATCAGAGCCAAAGTTCGGTAGAATACATGCCCGAATTTAGTATAGGGCAGATACCAGAGCAGGTAGAATACCAGCACCAGGTGTGCAAAGTAGTCGGCATATGCAAGGATGGGAAGATGCAGAATCCTCAGTATCCAGGCGAGCATGCCGGTGACTGCCACTGAAGTGAGGACAATCAAGAACACCCAATCCTGATATGTACTTTCACCCACTTCATCATCACCTGATATCCGTCGCTGGATCAGCAGCCAGCCACCGATAATCATCGCAATTCCGCCCGCGATACCGAACAGTTTGACCGGATTCGGGAATTCAATAGGGCTGGTCAGATACCACGGACTGCCCAGAAATTTGATGATTACCACAAAGAGGAAATTAAGTGCGGTGGCGATAAGCGCGCTGATAAATCCATAGAAGATCAGCAGATGACCGTAATAACGCTTCTTATCAGATTCGCACTTGGCAAATTTGTCATGAGTGCCGATCTCGAAGATTGTCGCGATCGTGGCTGATATAAATCCAGGTCCTCCGCTGCCCGGATGCAGCGCTTTCATGGAATTCCAGAAGCGGTAAAGTCCGATAGAGGACATCCCCAGCATAAGCAGAACACCGATGACAAAAATGACGTCCAATGCCACATGCGGAAAGGCGCGCGCATAATCCACTTCACCAAAGAAATGGAACACGTAACCTATATCACCGGAAGAAGCGCCCAGTAAAATCCCCAGCATTACCAGCGCGGGCACGAGCAAAAGCAACGGCAGCGCGGCGCGATTTGCCAACGCTTTACCCATGAAAGAAGGAACCGCGAAATGCTGAAATGATAACGCTCTAAGAGCCGCAAGAACGTCTCCCGGTCGTGCTCCCCGAGGACATTCTGTCGAACACTGATTACATTGATGACAAAGCCAGATGGCAGGATCTGCCAGCACGTCTTCTTTAAGACCCCACTGGGTCATAACCATCTGCTTGCGGGGAAAGGGATTGTCTTTGGGCGCGAGGGTGCAGACGACAGAGCAGGTGGCGCACTGGTAGCACTTACTCAGTGAATCGCCGCCAGCTTTCTTAACGGAACGGATAAACTCGAGATCCGGATTCAGTATATTTGCTTTTAGCACTCTGCTAATCTCCTCGTTAGAGATTACGTTCGTTTTTGTACTTGGATATGGTAAATGAAATACTACTTATTGAAAAACAGAAGACCTCCGCCGACATAACGCACGTTTTCACAGTCGTTCTGTTGAAGGATTCTGACAGCTTCGGCTGATCGAACTCCTTTAGCACATACCACCAACAGCGGGTCTTTCTTCGGTATGGCATCTAATCTGCTTCGTAACTCTGTGAACGGGATGTTTATGAGACCGAGATATGAAACCGTTAGCGGATCTTCTTTAACTTCGATCGGTTCTCGTATATCAAGGATTACAAAATCTTCGGCAATCTTTTCAAAATCAAGAGGTGAGACAGCGGTTATTCCCTCTTCAATAGTTGAAATAGCGATGTAGCTTAGATAATGCAGCGGATCCAGCGCGGTGGCATAAGGAGGCGCATAAGCTGGTTCAAAATCGCGTATATCTTTTAATTTCACCCCCTGCCGAATCATCGTGCTCGTAGCATCGATCCGCCGAATCGCATCACCCTTACTGACCGCCTGAACGCCTAAAACAGCTTGACTAACTCTATCATATACTAACTTGACTGACAGGTTCTGATATTCGGGATAATAATCAGCCTTATCGGTAAAGTAACCCCACGATTCTCCAACGTCGAAACCAGCTTTTTCAGCAGCTCTGGCAGTTAAACCGACGGCGGCAACGTTCATGTCATACACTTTCAAGCAGGCAGCTCCGCAAACCGGAGCAAAAACGTCATCCTTTTCGGCGATTGCATTAGCTGCCGTCCGCCCCATTCGATTGGCAAGCGATCCGAGGGGAAGGTAGCACGGCTTACCGGTTATAACATGAGTCAACTGTACACAGTCGCCAGCAGCGGAGATATTGGGGATGTTAGTACGCATCTGCGCGTCGACTATAATCCCTCCAGTCGATCCAATGGCAACGCCCGCATCTTCCGCCAGACCGACGCGCGGTTTGACGCCTGCTGAGACCACAACGCGGTCAAATCCCTGAAGATGGTCACCGTTTTTTAATTCGAGCCGAAGTTTATCGCCATCTTTCTTTATGGCATTTACACGGGCTCCACAAAAGAGATTTACACCCTGTCGGCTCAGTTCAAGTTCGGCTATGTGAGCCATCTCAGCGTCAAGCATCTGAGAAAGGATACGCTGCTCCATCTCTATTAAGGTAGTGTCAATACCCCACAAAGCTCCAAACGCTTCCGCCACCTCACAGCCGATAAAGCCCCCGCCAATGACCGCCGCCTTCTCAATCTGACTCTGCGCCGCGCCCTGCTTCAGCGCGATTGCATCTTCGGCGTCTTTGAAGCTCATGACGCCGGGCAGATCTATCCCTTCTATGGGTGGGAATACCGCCGACGCGCCCGTCGCTATAACTAATTTGTCATAGGCAAAATCCAGCTTTTGATCCGTCGCAAGTTCGGTACTGGAGACGATACATTTATCGGGATCGATCTGGTCTGCTCTAACGCCGGTGAGAACCTCGATCCCTTTAGCGCTGGTAAAATATTCAGGCGTTCTCACCACGTCATAAGGTGTGGTTACAAGTTCCGTGAGCTGCTCAATATCGCCCGACATAAAGTATGGCAGTCCGCAAGCGGCAAGAGATATATGCTCTCCTCTGTCGATAACGGTCACGGATGCCTGTGGAAGAAGTCTTTTAACTCGGCAGGCAGCTTTCAAGCCAGCCGCTTTAGCTCCTATGATAAGAATGTTCATTAAGTTCGATCTATCAAAATTGAGCAGCCAAACAGTTGCGCTATTCAGTTATCAAAGTCCCGATCACTCTTTTTCTGAAACTGCTTCTCGTAGATCAAACTTCAGCGAAAGCCTGCTTCGGATAATAAGGTGACAGGGCTGACTATATGCTTTTCATTTAAGCAGGCATTAATCCTTGTATCTCGTCGGTTCCACCTGTTTTCTGAGCGAGAGCACAACCTTGTAAAGGATGGTAAGAATCAGCGCGCCTATTCCCCACACAGCAAGCGTGATCAGACTTTCCGGCAGGGTCGGCATGTAATGTATGACATTGTGCATCGGATTCGGTGTAAATCCAGCAATGATCATTCCCATGCCCTTATCGATCCATAGCGAGAAAAAGACCGCCAGGCAGGCAAAGACGAGCAGTCCTTCCCGGGCGCGGAATTTCGGGACCAGCAGAAGGATCAAGGATATAATTGCCAGAATTGATGAAGTCCACATCCAGGGAACGAGGCTGGCATGCATCACTCCTTCAGCATCTCTCAATCCGCAGAAGAGAAATTTCAGGTGATCGATATGCTCTGGAATACCGCTGTACACCGCCGTGAATACTTCCATTAGAATCAGGAACACGTTGATGCACATGGCGTATGTTACGATTACCGCCAGTTTCTGGATGGGTTCCCTGCCCACGTCGAATTTAGTGTGTTTTCTCAGGATCAGGCAGAGGAGAATCAACAGGGCGGGACCGGCTGCAAACGCAGATGCCAAAAATCTGGGCGCTAACACCGCAGTCATCCAGAAAGGTCTGGCGGCCAGACCGGCATAAAGGAACGCAGTCACAGTATGAATACTGACAGCCCAGGGAATGGAGATAATGATAATCGGTTTGATCCATTTGGGCGGCGCAATTCCTTTGGTTTCAGAACCTAAAGTCACCCAGCCGATCACCAAGTTCAGCACCAGATATCCGAACAACACAACCGTATCCCAGAACATCATGGAGTGCGGAGAAGGATGCAGGAACACATTGAGGATACGCAGGGGCTGTCCCATATCGACAAAGATGAAGGTCATGCACATGATACAGGCAGGAATAGCGATGAATTCGCCAAGAATGGTGATCTTTCCGAATTGCTTGTAATTATGCAGGTAATAAGGCAGCACAACCATAACTGCCGACGCTGCCACTCCGACGAGGAAAGTGAACTGGGCGATATACAGTCCCCAGGAGACGTCCCGGCTCAGACCGGTTATCGTCAAACCTTCGTTGAACTGCTTCAGATAGGCGATGACTCCGATGCCGATGATACCAAGAAGGACAAAGATCAGAGTCCAGTATTTTTTACCGCCTTCAAGCGCTTTTTCTATCATCCGAACCTCAAACGATATAATAAACTTCGGGCTGAGTCCCGAGTCCGGGTTTCCGGCGAATGGTGAATTTATGATGGAGCAATTCGCGCACCGGGTCGTCGGGATTGTCCAGATCCCCAAACGTCAGACAGTTGTAAGGGCACGCCTCGACACAGGAGGGCCAGAGTCCCCGCGCCAAGCGCTCATCGCAGAAAGTGCATTTTTCCACAACACCGCGCATCCTCATCGGGAAATCAGGCTGCGGTTTCTTTCCCTGTTCAGCGAAGTACTTCTTCGGTTCGCGGAAGTTGAAGCTGCGCGAACCGTAAGGACAGGCGGCTATGCAGTAACGGCAGCCAATACATCTGTGCCAGTCCATCATAACAACGCCGTCCTCTTCGCGTTTCCAGGTGGCGCCTGTCGGACAAGCCTTTACACAAGGAGGATTATCGCAATGGTTGCAGAAGAGAAGTCCGCTGCTGTGCTTTACGTGTTCTTCGATGAACTGATGATTTGCTTCAGGAAAGGCGTGCTCGAAATGCTCTTTCCAGATCCACTTTATCTCATCTTTGGGATGGGGATAATCGGGCACGTTATGGACCAGGTGACAGGCATCGATGCAAGCCGTGCAATCGGGATGTTCGCGACAGGTCTTCAGATCGACGACCATCGCCAGGCGTTTGGCTTCTTTCGGTGGATGAACTGCTCGGGGCGCACCCAGGTAATCGCCCTGACATCCTTCACAGCCATGCTCCGCTTCCTTGACAACCTCATTCGCCAGAGCCTTAACGGGAGGTCCGGCGACCAGACCCAGCGAAGCAAGACTTGCAACTTTGACGAATTTCCTTCTATCTATTCCCATCAGTTCTCCTCCTTCGGCTGTTGAGCCACCACAAGTTCGGGCTGAGCCGTTTCTTCTGGAGTGGTATGACAATCCCAACAGTAAGGATAGACAGCTAAATAATTATGACACCTGTCGCAGAAATTCTCCTTGTTTGAATGGCAGTCCAGACAGGTGTTGGAGAGGCTTTTTTCAATCATGGCGCCGTCCGGTCCTTCTATATACCTGTCATTATGGCGGACTACTTCATCGCGCCACTCATTCAGGAGATCCATGTGAAAAGGTCTCATGTATTCTGTCGATCTGACACATTCCTTCCCAGCCTCGGGGGGAATTTCCAGTTCGGGAGCGCCAACAGCTTTATTCTTCGCCACCATATTGTATGTCATGGGAAGAGTGAAAATCAGTACGAATATGATCAAACCAATGACTATTTTTCCACGATCAGACATCCTTGGCGCCCTCCTTTCCACTAAGGGGTTGTCCACGAAGGTCAACCTTACGTTCCTCCTCGCCTGTCATAATCAGGGCGTTTCCCACCATTTCATGCACGCCGCCAACTTGAACGCCCGGCGCCCAAAAATCACACACTGCAGGAAGCGTCGCCTTATCGATGGCACACATGCAAAGCAGAATGTTGGCGTTATATTTATCTTGTGCGTATTTGACAGCGTTGCCTCGAGGCAGCCCTCCACGCAGCCTCATCTCGAGATTCTCATCCGTTCCCAATCCAGCTCCGCTGCCGCAACAGAAAGTCTTTTCGCGTATGGTATTATCAGGCATCTCGACGAAGTTATTGCAGCAATGCTGAAGGATATAGCGTGGTTCTTCGAGCAGTCCCATCGCTCGCGCCGGGTTGCACGAATCGTGGTAAGTCGGCGTCCAGTGATCGTTACGGCTGGGATCGAGTTTGAGCTTTCCGTGTTTGATCAAATCGGCAGTAAATTCGGCGATATGAATCATCTTGGTAGTCTTGGCATTTTCAAACACGGTGCCGGTGATCGGCGATTTCGGAACTTCGAGGTTGCTCTGTTCGCCCTGCATGGTGGACATATACTGGTGATAAACCCGCCACATATGTCCGCATTCGCCGCCGAGTATGTATCTCACACCAAGCCTTTTTGCCTCTTCATAGGTTTTGGCATTCAAACGTTTTATCATTTCATGCGAATGGAAGAGACCAAAGTTGCCGCCTTCCGAAGCAAAAGTGCTGAAAGTATAGTCCAGACCGATCTCTTTAAACAGCGCCATATAGCCGAGGAGCGTGTAGTAATGCGGTTCAGCGAAGTAGTCTGCGGAAGGTATGATGAACAGGATTTCAGCGCCCTTCTTGTTTATGGGCACCTCGACGTCCATGCCGATAATATCCTTAAGATCGTCAGCGGCAAACTCCATGCTGTCCACAAAACCGTGGGGTTGAATGCCCAGATGATTTCCGGTGCGGAATGAGTTAGCTACTGGTGTAACGATCCAGTCGATTGAAAGCCCCACCTCGGCGAGTAGTTCGCGCACCAGCATAGTGATCTCGGCTGTGTCTATACCATAGGGACAGAACACCGAACAGCGGCGGCACTCGGTACACTGGTAGAAATAGTAAAACCACTCCTTGAGGACCGGTATTGTCAGCTCTCGTGCGCCAACCATCTTACCCATCAGCTTACCGGCTAAGGTGTATTCTTTCCGATAGACGGAACGCAGTAATTCAGCGCGCAGCACGGGCATATTTTTGGCATCGCCGGAACCGATGAAGAAGTGGCACTTATCCGCACATGCTCCACAGCGAACACAGGTGTCCATAAATAGACGCAGCGTGCGAAAGCGATCCAGCCGCAACCGAAGCCCGTCCAGAATAATTTCCTTCCAGTTTTCAGGCAGCAACCAATCTTCGTCTGTCGGCGCCCACTTCTTCTCAGGATGTGGCATATCGAGGTAATCAAGGGAGTCTAATACGCCTGAATAACACCAATTCCCCCTTTTTGCCTCAAAATCGATGGTGGGATCCTGCCAATCTTTGGCGGCCGGTTTATAATCTACTTTCAGCAGGTCTTCCTGCTTCAGATTCTCCTCTGATGACATGCTTACTCCTTCTCCTTAGCAGGTTCCTTGTCCAATGGCAGTCCGGCGCCCTTCATTACGTCGCGGAATTCATCTTCATACTCTTCGTAGGTATGAACTTTCACGTCGTAATTCCAGGGATTTATGTGCCGTTTTACCCGATTGTTGTTGACAAGATTACGGGTTGGGCTCATGAAAACTCCCGCCATGTGCATCAATTTGCTGAAAGGAATATACATCAGCAGGCAGTTCACCAGAAACAGGTGAATGAAGAAGACCGCTGAGATCCCTTCAGGCACAACCGGACTGAAAGATAACAGCCCAACACCCAGCTCCTTGATGCTGACGATATCTACCTTGGTGAAATACCGCATCAGAATCCCGGTCGTCCCAATTCCGATTAGAAGCAGAAGCGGGAAATAATCACTTGGAAGCGATATGTACTTGATCTTCGCATCGAACAGGCGGCGCAGCAACAGGTAGCCTACACCAGCCATGAATACAATATCCGTGAGATAGATGATCGGTAAGCCTATCTGAAAGAAGTTATCCATATACTGCAGCCAGTTCACAAACTGGGGCGTTGGATCGACAAAGTACTTGAAATGCCGCAGAATGATCAGGAGGAAACCGTAATGGAAAGCCATGCCTGCAGCCCAGAGATACTTGGTTGATCCATAGGTTACTTTATCACCCTCATTGATCGCCGTTGTCGTATTCCTGAAAAGTGAGCGAAAAAAGAGGACTTCCAGCAACATCCGCCCGATCACTCCTGCCAAATTATGTGGATTCTCAAGATTAGCACTTTTTATCCAGGGCAACGATTTCTGCTGACCGCTGGTCGTGGGAATGCGGAACGGTACTGGAGATTTTGCCCATTTCAGCACTTTTAACACGAATCCAACTAAGAATACCGCAATAGCGATGTAGGGAATGACCACTCCAAATAGAGTCTGTATTCCGGGAATACCGGCTCCGACCCAGGGAATCGCGATTAGAACCAGTATGACGATTATGGAAAACCAGAGGCTCATCAGTTGTCACCTCCACTCTCGGCAATGTCTGTTTTTTCTGTTATCCAGGGAATCATGCAGCGTACTCCCGTTTATTCAGGTTTTGAATTCATCATTCGCAAAGCTGTGAATGACCTTCTTCTCAACTCATCCGTTCTGATTTCGAAGAGTTTTTGGCGTAAATCCACATAGACGTCGAAAGTGTTCAACAGCAACTCATCTATGCCCGCTTCGTATTGCAATAATTCTTTCCTTATATCGCTTGAATTAAGATCGTCAGCGAGAATCTCTCTGACAGCTTGTTTCAAGTAAAGAATATAACCGATGGCTTTAGAGGGGGTAAAATCTTGAACGACTCTTATTTTGATAAAATCTTCAAGGAGAGATGAGATTTCATCATCGGGAGAGTCTTTTAAAAGGAAATTATAAAGAGAATCTATCTGTTCGGAGAGAGTAACCCCTACCGGATTCTGAAATCGGTCTTTCTGCGATTTAAAAAATTCCCACGAATCCGGGGGATATGTTTTGAGGACGAGATCAAGCCAAAGCTGCTTAATGGCATCTTGTTTTTGATCGAGGAGATCCTTTAACTGCATAGAGTTGACTTCTAGTCTGACAGATTTAATTCTTTGAATATACACCCGGTTGACGGAGAAGCAAGCTTAGAAAGGAGAATGAAAATGTACTCTTTCATCTCCGTATTTACGAAGACAATACTGAGTATCAACCTTCCTTTCCGTGGATGCAATCGCGGAAAATAAAATCAGCCCGCCCCTACTTCAGAGTAGAGGCGGGTGCAAGTGTATTACACACAGCCGGTGGGCTTGGGAAGCCCGGCGACTTTACAAGCGCCCTTCGCAGGACCGGAAGGGAACATGTCATAGATCTCTTTCAATGTGAATCCAGACTGCTTACAGAGCTTACGAATCATCGGAGCAATGCCGAACTGCTTATAGTAGTCACGCAGGTAATTCACGACCTTCCAGTGATCTTCGGTCAGTTCATCGACCGCCTCGGTGCTGGCTAAAGCCAGAGCGACTTTCTCGTTCCAGACATCGGGTTCTTCCATGAAGCCGTCTTCATCGACTTCGATTTTAACGTCTTCCCATTCGAATGTTGCCACGGTAAATTCCTCCTGAGTGTATCTTACCGTTTATTTATGATTTGTTTTAATGCATTTCTATATAGCCGCAAGGACATTGCTCTTCGCATTTTTTACAGCCATTGCAGAATTCCATCTTAAAGCTGTAATGATCCCCTTTAAGAATCGGCTTTTTGATGGCGCCGTCCTGACAGAAAGACCAGCACTGACCGCACTCGAAGCAGTTACCACAGGACATACAACGCAATGCTTCAAGGGTCGCATCTTCGTCAGACAGAGTGCTGGTGATCTCAGCATCGCCATCCTTCAAGCAAGCTTCCGGATCCAGATGAAGTACTTCGCGCTTTGCGGCTTCTTCATAATAGGACAGCAGCATTTTCTCGTGGCTGATGATCTTCTGTTTCTCATCTTCTGGAATGTCTGTGCCGCGCAAGTCATGATGGATTGTCTGGGCAGCACGACGACCGTGATAGATCGCGTCAACAACGAGACCTAAGTCAATGTTATCACCGCCAGCATATACACCGTCTGTCAAGGTACAACGGAACCGATCATCGACTTTGACCCAGTCTCTGCCTTCACGCAGATCGTCGAATCCTTCAAATTCGGGTTCCTGACTGATCGCCGCCACGATGGTCGAACATTCCATTTCGTAGGTATCGCCTTCGATGGGAACGGGACGGCGTCTGCCGGAATCATCGGGTTCACCCAATTCCATGCGCTGGCAGATCATACCGGTCACTTTACCATCTTTGGTGATTAATTGCTGCGGCGCTGCCAGGAAAACAATATCTACGCCTTCTACATCTGCGCCGATGATCTCTTCATCGATAGCTGGCATCTCTTTGCGCGTGCGGCGATAAAGGATGGTTACTTTAGAGCCCAGACGACGTGCCATTCTGGCAGCATCGATAGCGGTATCGCCACCGCCGATAACAACCACGTGATCGCCAGTATCGATCTTTTCATCTGAATTAAGTTTGTGAAGAAACTCGGTACCAGTCCAGACGTTCTCTGCATCTTCGCTTTCGAGGCGCAGTAGTTTACCTTTGTGAGCGCCAAGTGAAACGAAAACCGCTTTATAGTCTTTCTTAAGGTCGGACAGCGAGACATCCTTGCCAATCGTTGTGTTGAGTTTCAATTCAACTCCAAGATCGAGGATACGCTGGTTCTCTGCATTCAGAATATTCCGTGGTAAACGGTAAGCCGGGATACCGTAGCGAAGCATACCGCCTGCTTCCGGGAAAGCTTCAAAGACCGTTACGGAGTATCCTGATTTTGCCAGTTGGTATGCACAGGACATGCCTGCAGGACCGGATCCCACGACCGCAATTTTCTCATCGTGAGTCTCTTCCGGCTTATCGAACTGGAAGTTATTTTCAAGGGCATAATCGCCCAGGTAACGCTCGAAATTATTAATGCCGACTGCGGTATCCTTTTCCTTGCGGTTACAGACTGTTTCACAAGGATGAGGACAAACTCTGCCACAAACTGCAGGATAGGGATTCGTCAATACATCGATATCCCAGGAATCCTTCATCGCCTCTTCACGGGTGCGGCCATGCTTCTCCGCCAGGTTCAACGCATTAAGGAATCCGCGTATATCGTTTTGATTGGGGCATCCGTCCATACAGGGAGCTAATTTCTGTACGAATACCGGTCGGAGTGATGAAGTTTCAATTGAGGATCCACCTCCACTTGAAAAACTCCGAATTCCCTTCTTCTTTTTCTTCTTTACGACTTTCGCCATATTTATTTCCTAACTTTTAGGTCTCTTGCTTTTTTCACAAAGTTCTCAGCCCACCCGGGGGCTCCCCCAGTATGAATATGCAGGTAACTCGCCAATACGTTCTTATAAACAAGACCATCTCTTTTATTGGAACAACCCACGCCCCTTTTAACCTTGTAGGCGCTTAATATATTCTCACCGCCCTTAGCTATTCTACTGTAATGAAATTCATGCCCGCGGATGATCGTCTTTTGCGGGAAAAAGGGATTTTCCGCATCGACCTCGACTTCCATATAGCCGTGTCCCTGCGGTTTGGTAATCATCTCGAGATCAACTGGGAAAACATCTGAAAAGGAGAACGATTTACCGCGATAGGTAATTGAACGGCAGAGATAGATTAAACCGCCGCACTCAGCATAGACCGGCAGACCGCCTTCTATGTTATTTTTCACCGATTCGATAAGAGACCGGTTTAAAGATAATCTTTCGGCGTGAGTTTCCGGGAATCCTCCTCCGATGTAAAGTCCGTCACAACGCGGCAATAAGGGACTTTCCAGGGAAGAGACAGGAATGAGTTCTGCGCCCGCTGCCTGGAGCGCGTCAAGATTATCCTGATAGTAGAAGGTGAAAGCTGAATCGCTGAAATAGGCGATACGAACTGCTTCCCGAGGGGCGCTATGCGATTCAATAGATTGTGAATCACTATTTAAAACCGGCGAGGTTTCTGCCAGTTTGGTGATGCGATTTACGTCGGTATATTTGTCAATGATCTCTGCAGTCTTCTCCCCGATGCCTTTTAACTCCGGGTGTTCACTCGGGGTGATCAAACCCAGATGCCTGCCGGGGAGCAATTTCTCGTTCACTAACTTGGGAATCGCTCCAAAAACGGGGATTCCACAGATGCTTTCAATGGATTCTCTAACGACTCTTTCATGCCTGGAACCGGCAACGCGATTTAAAATCACACCAGCGAGATTCAAATCAGGATCCATCTTCAGACATCCCAAAATTTCAACCGCCGCGGTTCGGGTAACCTTGGTTACATCTTTGACAAGGATAACCGGCGCTTTTAGCAGCTTAGCCAGTTCCGCAGTGCTGTGTGTGCCCGCTTTATCTGCGCCATCAAAGAGCCCGCGGTTGCCTTCAATCAGACAGAGGTCCGCGTCCGGGCAGTTCCGTTGAAAGGAATCCATCACTCCTTCCCTGCCCATCATATATGTATCCAGATTCCTGGCTCTCGTCCCTGATGCGAATTCCAGCCAGGCAGCATCGATATAGTCAGGTCCTTTTTTGAAAACGGCGACTTTATGTCCACTTAATCTCCATGAGGCGGTAAGCCCCATAGAGATCAGTGTTTTTCCTGAATCGCCGCCAGTACCGGCGATAACGATGCGCGGTTTCCCGCAATGCAGTTTAGTCGTTTGCTGCGCCTTCCCTATGGGGAAGCTCGATATAGCTCCCACCGAAATATGTGTAAACACATCTTTCGGACTCGATCAACTTCCTGATCGCATTTTTACAGAGCTTCTTGTCAACCTTCTCACCATAGCCTTCAATCAAGTTCTTGGTCAGATCCATCGGCTTCAGTTTTCTCATACCGGTGGCTTCCTTGACCATCTCGTACATGATATCAGCAACTTCATCTATGCTTAACATATCTGCCATTTGAAGCCTCTTTTAGTATGTTAAGTGAGTGGAGCGTTTGTAGGTCAGACCGGCGTGTTTAAAGTCGTCGATATGAACCTTTTCGAATTCGATGCCGGTCATGCGGAAGAACTTGGGCCAGCCAATACGCTCGATCCACTCACCGATACGTTCGTACTTGTTAGCGTCGCCTCTCCAAACATCGATGATATTCCTGATGGCGCCCACAACCTCGGGCCAGCGAGGCGGATTGTTCTCGATGAAAGGAATCGCCAGTTTGGAAAACATCGGTTCATGACGGGCGTTGGAGACTTTGCCTCCGACCCAGATAGAGACACCGTCGTTCAATGCGTTGTTCAGCGGCAGTGAAGGACATACTGTGTAGCAGTTGGCGCAGAACATGCAGCGATCCTCATCTATCTCCACTGAAGGATTGCCATCGACTTCAGCAGGTTTGATAGCAGCAGTCGGGCAGGAAGCAACGACGTTGGGAATTTCGCACTGTTTGCGCAGAGTGTCATGGTTAATCGTTGGCGGACGACGGTGAACGCCCAGGATAGCAATATCCGAGCAGTGCACTGCGCCGCACATGTTCAGACAGCAAGCCAGTGCGATGCGGCACTTGGCGGGAAGGTCTGCCTTCTCAAAGTGACCGATAACATCATCCATAACTGATTTGACGATGCCGGAAGCATCTGTCGCTGCCGAGTGGCAGTGAATCCAACCCTGTGTATGGACTATGCTCGTAATGCCTGGTCCGGTTCCGCCTACGGGATGTCCCAATGCCTTCAGATCGGCGATCAGCGGCTCGATCTTTTCTTCTTCGGTGAACATAAACTCGATGTTGTGCCTGCTGGTGAAGCGCAAGTGACCACCGCAGTATTTATCAGCCAGATCGCAGATCATGCGAATCTTCTGGATGCTCATTAAGCGTGAACCACCAGCACGAACCGTGATCACTGCATCGCCGGTTTCAGAGACATGCTTCAAAACGCCGGGTTTCAGGGTTTCATGGTACTTCCATTTGCCGTAGTTTGCTTTAATCACTGGCGGCAGAAACTGTTCATAGTGCGGTGGGCCTATATCGGTGATTCTATTTTTTAAATCTACCATTTAATTGCTCCTTAAAAGCTGTTATGGGTTTTCAACCTCAATTTGATAATGCATTGAAGATGCCGGACGTTTAGTCTCCATCCTCTTCTTCGTCATCTTCCTCGTAGTATTCTTCGTAGAAGACGTAGGGATTTTCACGAGGATGGGCGACCATTTCAGCTACCGGCTCGACGCCGATTTCTTCAAGGAAGTTACCCATACCCATACGTTGAATGAACTCACCGATTCTTTCGCGGTTCTTGCCTTCTTCACACCAGAGATCCCACATCTCTTCGACGAGGTCCTTGATTTCCTGGTAGGGAGGCTCCATTTTGATGAAGGGAATCAGAACTGATGAAAGAAATGCGCCTTCGATGATTGGAGCTTTGGATCCGAGCAGAATACAGGCTCCAGTATCTGTTCCGGGACGCAGCGCTTTCGGCATCGCGTTGATACAGTGCATGCAATGAAGACAGGAGCTGTTATCGATGCTAAGCTCTTTACCATCCCAATCTATGCACTTACCGGGACATAGATCAACGACGTCTTTCTGTATGTCCATACCATTGGATGCGTAATCAGTGATGGCATCTTTATCCATGCGAATATCGTCACGCCAGGTGCCGATAATGGACATATCTGAACGGGCTATTGAAGCCACACAGTCATTCGGACAACCGGAGAACTTGAACTTGAATTTGTAAGGGAATGCCGGGCGATGGATTTCATCCTGAAACTCCTGCGTGAAATCGTAGCAGGCTGCCATGGTGTCATAACAAGCCCATTCGCAGCGGCTCTTACCAAGACAACAGGATGGGGTTCGCACGTCTGAACCTGAACCACCGATGTCGAATCCTTCTTTCGCCAGATCCTGGAAGGTCGGTTCAAGTTCGTCTGTAGTACACCCTAAAAGGATGATGTCGCCCGTAGAACCATGCATATTGGTTAAGCCCGATCCGTGCTTTTCCCAGATGTTGCAGACTTTGCGTAATGCTTCAGTCGAGTAGTACCAACCAGAAGGCTGATTGATACGCATAGTGTGAAAATGAGAAATATTGGGGTATTTCTCTGGTAAGTCATTGTACCTGCCAATAACTCCGCCGCCATAACCCAAAACGCCTACGATCCCGCCGTGTTTCCAGTGGCAGATCTTCTCATCGTATGATTGCTCCAGCAATCCTAGAAGATCCTTAGGAGCCGCGTTATCCTTTGCAGCCATCTTTATTTCGGTTACAAAGCTGGGCCAGGGACCCTTTTCCAGCTCATCAATCAGTGGCGTTTTTGGAAAATCGTCCGCCATGTTCTCTCCTTAGTTAATGTTAAGGTGATTCTATTGTATTTTTAAATATCAATTTAACTTACATAAAAACAGGATGATAGCTAAATTTACAGAGAAAAATAAAAAGCTATGACCTATTTTAATAGGGTAGCTATTTATTTCTCTTGCTTTTGGTTGTTATAAATATAGCAAACTAAAAAAACAAAGTCAATATATAAGTGAAAAATTTCTCTTCGCATCCTATTAAAGTAAAAATATCAAGTTGCGACTGAGTATCAAGTAGATTGAAAGTGATATATCATCTGTTATTTATGCAGTTTTTTGCTAAGTGTCGATATCGATTTCGTTTATTGCTTTATAATGCGCATCGGTTGTCATTTTTATAACTTCTTCGGTATGTTGAATGGATAAGAACCAGGCTTCGAAGGGTGAAGGAGGCAGATAAATGCCTTTTTCCAACATAGCGTGAAAATATTGACGGAAAGATGAGGCATCCGCCGCTTTTGAGGAACTGAAATCATTCACCGGCTCCGCCGTGAAGAAAATCGTCAGCAAGCCTGGAGCGCTGTTAATACGTACTGAGATAGACCCTTTATTGAAACCGCCGGATAGCTCTTCGGATAACTTGTCGGTGGCGGACCTGAGGTTTTCATATATTTCCGGATTATCAAGCTCTTTTAATGTGGCTATACCCGCGGCAACGGAGATGGGATTGCCGGACAGCGTTCCCGCCTGATAGACGTCGCCGACCGGAGCCAACTTCTCCATGATATCCTTTCTGCCGCCCACCGCGCCGATGGGCATCCCGCCGCCGATAATTTTCCCCAACGTTACCAGATCAGGAGTTATGCCTGTCAGTTCAGCCGCTCCACCCCTGGAAACACGAAATCCGGTGATCACTTCATCATAAACGAGCAGCGCGCCGTGCTTTACCGTCAAATCACGCAGCCCTTCTAAAAAACCCATCTGCGGCAGAACGACTCCCATGTTGGCGGCAATCGGCTCTACTATCACTGCCGCGATTTTATCGCCGCTCTTCTTAAAAGTATCTTCAACGCCATCCAGATCGTTATACTGCAAGCTCAGAGTATGACTCGTAATCTCCTTCGGTATGCCCTTCGATCCAGGCAGTCCTCCAGTTGCCAGCCCTGATCCCGCCTCAACCAAAAAACCGTCGCTGTGTCCGTGGTAGCATCCATCGAACTTAACGATCATATCGCGTCCGGTGTAACCTCGCGCCAACCTTGCGGCTGTCATCACTGCCTCAGTGCCGGAACTGACCAGCCGCAGCATATCGATATGCGGCATGCGCTCTTTAACCAGTTCTGCCAGCTCAATCTCTGCCTCAGTCGGCGCGCCGAAAGAAGTGCCTCTGTCTGCAGCCTCTTTGACCGCTTCGACTACTGCTGGATGAGCGTGCCCCAGGATCATCGGTCCCCACGAGAGCACGTAATCGATGTATTCATTGCCGTCGATGTCGTAAATGTACGCGCCTTCACCTCGGTTGATGAAGGGCGGCTCACCGCCGACCGAACCATACGCCCGCACTGGAGAATTTACCCCGCCGGGAATGGATTTCTGCGCGCGGTTGAAGGCTGCACGGGATTTATTTAAGGATTTCATAATAGCTCTTTCTTTTTATCATTCCGGCGGAGGCAGATTAGAAGGTCCGAAGGACTCCTTTGGAGAGCCCGCTGAAAGCGGATCGAAGAATCTCATACTACATTTCCGGGTGACGACCCGGCTGGGTGGCAGGGACAACTGTCCCGAAGGGGCTGACGAAGTCGGGATGTCCCGGTTTTGGGCCAATGTGTCATCCCGGACTCCGATCCGGGATCCAGTTGGGGCACGGCGTGCCGTGCCCTGTTCTGTAGGGTCAGGAGTTACCGACTGCCCCGCCAAACTTCCCCCGGGTGCCCCACAGCTTGCTGTGGGTGTGGTTGTCTTTTATCAGAATCACTGATTACCACTGATTTTGCCATAGGCATCCCTTACGGGATTGGATTTCACTGATTCCGTAGTCGGGATCTTCCCTGATCCTGACAAGGGTGATGCACGCTACTCTTTTTCAATCAGCGAAATCCCATCAAAATCCGCGTCATCCTTGATCTTCCTTTTGCTCTCTCACCTTTTACCTTTTACCTTATATCTCCCCCATCCACTTCACAGCATCCATCGCATGATATGTCAAAATCATATCCGCACCGGCACGTTTCAAGCCGGTCAGTATCTCCATAACGATCTGCTTTTCATCTATCATTTCTGCTTTTGCCGCCGCCTTGACCATGGCATATTCCCCGCTGACATTGAACGCCGCTAAAGGCAAATCGGTGATCTGCCTGACCCGCTGAATTACGTCCATAAACGCCAGCGCCGGTTTGACCATCACTATATCCGCGCCCTCTTCAATATCAAGTTCCACTTCGCGCAGAGCTTCACGCGCGTTCACCGGATCCATCTGGTAGCCCTTGCGGTCGCCGAACTCAGGCGCAGAACCCGCCGCTTCTCTGAACGGTCCGTAAAACGCGGAGGCATACTTGGCGCTGTAAGCCATGATAACGCGGTCGGAAAATCCCGCTCTGTCCATCTCGCTGCGAATGAATCCGATCCTGCCGTCCATCATGTCCGAGGGAGCGACTACATCCGCTCCGGCGCGCAGAAAACTCAGCGCTTGCTTAGCTAACAGTTCCAGCGTGGCGTCGTTATCCACTTCGCCGTTTGTTATCACCCCGCAATGTCCGTGATCCGTATATTCGCATAAGCAGACGTCGGTTATGACAATCATTTCCGGCGCTGCGGCTTTAATTTCTCGAACTGCAGTCTGCACGACGCCGTCGTCCCGCCAGGACGCGGAACCCTGTGCATCCTTATCGTCTGGAATACCGAAGAGAATAACCGCGGGAATACCGGATTTATATGCTTTTGCCGCTTCTGCAGCGGTACGTTTCGGATTCTTGCGGCTGATTCCGGGCATAGCTTCGATCGGTTCGTCTTCGCCGCTGGATTTAACGAACATCGGCAGAATCAGATCATCCGCCGAGAGTCTGTTTTCACGAACCAGACGGCGCATCGCCTCTGTTCGCCTGAGTCTTCTGGGTCGTTCGATTGGAAATCCCAATTTCGTACCCCCTTTTGCGTTCAACCTTTAGAATTAACCCATCTCAGTCGATTATTTCGACTCTACCGTCATCGAACCAGTAATATGCTCCGATGATCTTTACAGATTCGTCTTTCACACCAGTAGAGATGATTTCACTCGACTCTTTCAGGATATTGACAACGTTTTTAACGTTCTCTTTAGCTGTATTATCTTGTATATTCCCCGGCAGTTCTTTTGCCATATCCACGGCAAACTTGATAAGTTCCATTATCTTGCCGATATTCCCTTCACGTTCGGTTTCTTCTAATGCCAACTTGATCGCTCCGCAGTTCTGATGACCCAGCACCATAATGATGGGCACACTGAATTCAGCCACGGCAAGTTCAAGACTACCCAAAGCGACTTCATCGGCAATATTGCCAGCCGTTCTTACGATAAACAGATCACCCAGACCTCTATCGAATATAATTTCCGGCGGCGTGCGGGAATCGGAGCAGGTTAATACCGCGGCGAAGGGTTCCTGCCCTCCTTTGATGTCGTTGCGCCTTTTGGGATCATGATTGGGATGTTTCAGATCGCCGGAAATAAATCTCTTGTTACCATCCATCAGCTTATCCAGAGCATTTTCAGCGTTCATTTTATCTTGACCTCCTCGATCTGTTTTTTATGCCTTATGTTGTCTAAAATAATTCAGAATTTCTTCGACCAATCCCGGAACGGAGTGCATCTTTGCTTCAATAGCAACTTTCATCTTTTCATTCGTTATTATCTGCGTCGTCATGGGACCAATTGAGGCAATGACGGCGTTACCGGCGATTTCCTCTCCCCTGTCTCCCAGGATCTCCTTAAAACCAGCAGCCGTCGATCCGCTTGTAAAGGTGATGACGTCCGGCGGATTCTCATCCAGACACGCCCACATACCGGCATCCCACACCGCCGTTGAAGTATCGTACACTTGCAGCGGCAGAACGACGGCGTCAGCCTCTTCGATAGATTGCTCAATGCGGTCATCGCCCAGATTTCCGCGCACCCGGATGACCTTGCAGGCTTTCCCTTTAATATAATCGGAGAACTCCGCCGCCAGCACGTCCGAGGTCGATTTGGTCGGCAGAAAATCGGCTTTCAGGTGATGTAGTCTCAGAGCGCGGTCGGTGCCCGTTCCCATAGCCGCTATCTTAAACCTGCCCAGAAATCTGAAGTCATACCCTCGATCGAAAAGCTGTTGGATAAAATACCGTACTCCGTTTTCGCTGGTGAAAACGATCCACTCTTCAGCCTTGCCTCTTACATTTAATTCAAAGAGCCCTTTTATTTCATCCCAGCCGGAGTCGTCATCATGAGCCGCAGTGCGAATCGTCGGCAGCGGGAGAACTTCCGCGCCCTGTTCTCGCAGGAGTGCGTACATATCAAACGCCTGATCTGCTGGTCGCGTGACCATCATTCTTTTCCCCGAAAGAACGCCGCCTCCGAACCAGTCAAGCTCTTCCGAGAGTAGTACCGGTTTCCCGATGATAAACAGCGCTGGAGGAGCAATGCCTTCCTGTGCCGCTTTCCCCGGCAGATCGGCAAGTGTCGCGCTGATATGCCTTTGCGAGCCGGTGGTCCCTCTTTCGATAAGGGCTGCGGGAGTATTCGGATCCATCCCTGCTTCGATCAGTTTATTTACAACGCTGGGTAGTTGAGTAACTCCCATATATCCCACAATGGAACCGTGCTGTATCTTGCCCAGCCATTCCCAGGGAACCTGTGTTACCTCTTTGTCTGCAGCCTCATGAGCCGTGAGCAGAACCGTAAAAACGGACTGTTTCCGGTGCGTGATAGGAATTCCAGCGTAGGCGGACGCGGCTATTCCCGCAGTAACACCGGGGACAATCTCGTAGGAAATGCCGTTTTCCTTTAAAAACAATGCTTCCTCGCCTCCACGCCCGAAAACGAACGGATCGCCGCCCTTCAGCCGGACAACGGTCATGCCCTGCTTAGCCAGTTTCACCAGCAGCTTATTGATTTCATCCTGATGCATTGAATGACAGCTCGATGATTTGCCAACGAAATAACGCTGTACGCGCTCCGGCATCGGCACGACAAGTTCCAGCGATACTAAACGGTCATAGACAATCGCATCGCAAGCGTTCAACAGCTCTTTTGCTCTAACCGTGACCAGCCCGGGATCACCGGGACCGGCTCCGACCAGATAGACTTTTCCAACCTGTTTCATTTCGATAATAACTCCACAGCGCCGCGCATAATTAATTTTTCTGCGACAGCTTTTCCGAGGGATTCAGCTCTCTTTATCGTCTCAGCTTCTATTGAGACGCGAATCGCGTTTCCCCCTTGATGGTCAAGTACGATAGCGTCCAATTTAAGTCTGCCATCCGCTTCAATGGTAGCCCGCCCACCCACCGGAACCGAACAACCTGCTTTTAAAGCTCCCAGCATACTTCTCTCCGCTTTAAGGGTTGCAGACGCCTGTTCAGAATTAATCTTACCGGCGATGTTCATTACAGTTTCATCATCCATACGGCATTCGACCGCCAGGGCGCCCTGTCCGGGCGCGGGCAGGAACTCGTCGGGCGATAGTATCTGTGTTATCCTGTGTTCGAGGTTTAACCGTACTAATCCGGCGCGTGCCAGAATAATCGCGTCGAATTGCCCTTCATCGAGTTTTCGCAGCCTTGTATCAACGTTGCCGCGCACTTCGACAAACCGCAGATCAGGTCGTACCATCCTTGCCAGCGCTATCCGCCGCGGTGATCCGGTCGCGATTCTCGCTCCCTGCGGTAATTCTCTTAGCGGCTGACCATCCTTTGAGATCAAAACGTCTTCCACCAGCGCTCGATCAGGGACCGCGGCGATGGAGAAACCGTCTGGCAGTATCGCAGGTAAGTCTTTGGCGCTGTGAACGGCAAGATCGATTTCACCGCGTGATAGCGCCGCTTCCAGTTCCTTCACAAAAACTCCGGTTCCGCCAATTGAAGCAAGAGATGAATTCTTATCAAGGTCGCCTGTGGTCGTTATGATAACCAGTTCAAAACGATAATCGGACGCTGCCGCCGATAAAAGCTCTATAACTTCTCTTGTCTGAGCCAGGGATAGTTTGCTTCCTCTCGCGCCTACCCTGATGACTCCTGTTTCACTACCGGGCATTCTCTTCCTCGATCCATTGCCGCCAGAGATTATAAGGCGGATCGCCATCCGACCATTCTGCCCATAAGCCGCTGTCACATTCGAGCAGGCGTTGATACAGCTTCTTCTTCACACTGAAGTCATCAGTATTGGACCTGACAAAATCCCGAAACGTCAGAAGAAGATCGGAGAATTCGAGGACTTCTATATCGTCCAGAAATAGCTCCATTCGTTTCCTGAGTTCCTTGGTGAGAAAGGGAGCCTTACCTCCGGAACTGATTGCGGTGGTAATAAAACCGCGCCGGATGATCGATGGAAAGATCACGCTGCAGAGTTCGGGCTGATCGACCACATTGACTGGAACTCCACGCGAATTGCAATCCCTGAATATCTGCTTATTGACAGGAGGATCATCGGTTGTGGCGATAACTAAGCGGTACTCGCCGGCTTCGGGCGATTCGTAAGTTCTTTGCAGCCATCTGCATCCGCCTGAGACGAGGATTTCCTGCAACTCCGCTTTGATTTGCGGGGCAATAACCGTAATCTTTCCACCAGCATCCACCAACTGAGTAACCTTGCGAAAGGCAACTTCGCCGCCGCCGACTACGAGGCAGGGCTTATCCTCAATGTCGAAGAATAGCGGAAGGGTTCTTTTTTCTACTTTATCACTCATGAAATTTGTGTATTTGAATATCAAATTAATTCGCCGCTAAGCATTCTATGCGGATACATTAAATCACAATAAAACTAATTTACCTTAAATATTTGCATAAAAAAGATGTTTTTTCCTTATGTCGTTAATAATTATCTTGACAATCTCAGTTCTACTTTGTATTTTGTAGAGAGCAATTTATCAGGTACAAGGGGGTTATCATGCCGATTATTACACTTTCCAGAGGCTCGAAGAGCGGCGGACTGGCTTTAGCCAATCTGCTCTCCGAAGAATTGAACTGCTATAATTTAATAAGTAGAGAGGTCTTAGTCAAGGCTTCTGAGGAATATGGCATAACGGAAGAGGCGCTGAGTGAAGCTATGAATAAACCGGTCAAGCTCTGGGAGAGAAGCAGTCACAACCCGCGCCACTTATATCTTTCTTTAATCCGCGCGGCGCTTTTGGAATACGCATCTCAGGGTTGCATGATCTATCACGGCAATGCGGGTCATTTTCTGTTGGGAGATCTGAGCTGGGTGCTGAAAGTCCGTCTGATTGCGCCCATTGAACAACGGATTTCCATGCTTCAACAGGCAATGGACCTCGATCGTCCTGAAGCTGCTCAATATATTAGCAAGGTCGATGAGGATCGCAAACGCTGGACGAAATTCCTGTACGGTGAAGATTGGGCTGATCCCACTAACTTCGATATTGTTATCAACCTCCAGACGATGTCTCTAAAAACGGCGTGTGATACGGTCTGTAGTCTCGCAGATTCACCTGAATACAATCGGACGGAAGAGAGAAACAGCAAACTGCGTAATATCGCGCTGACAGCCCGCGTGGAAGCAACTCTCAATATTGATAACAGGACAAGAAATATCGATGTCTCTGTTGCCGCAGAAAACGGCGAAATGAAACTAACCGGAAAGATTGCCGATGAAGACCTGCGGTTAATCCTTCTGGAAACTATCGGTGTAATACGCGGTGTAACCAGCGTAAAAGACGAACTCGAAGTCGGCTGATGCTCACCGCTAAACAAACTGGGCGCTGGTAATCAAGCTGTCATTCTGACAAACAAAGCGCGTTCGGAATCTGACAGCGGAGGATGTGTCAGATTCCGGGCTACGACCCGGAATCCAGTAGGGGCACGGCGCGCCGTGCCCTTTTCTTCTGTAGGTAATCAAGGAAAAGATAATATGGTGGGAAATCCAGCAGGTGACTACTCGTCGCCAGCCATCTCTTTTTTCTTCTTCGAGAGCATTTTGAGCAGCCGGAGAGTGCGCGATCGGTTTACGCACAAATTGCAGCCCGGAGACTTGATGGCGCGGTAAATCAATCTTGAAATGTAGATCGCGGCAGCGATGACTAGAACAGCAACAATGATCCACTGTAAAGCCATAACTTACACCCCCAATCCAAGTAGAATGCCTGCTTGCACAGCGCCAAACGCAATCAGCCATGCCAGCGTTGTCTGATAACCCATAGAAAACACCGCCCACCACATGCTGCCGGATTCCCGCCAGATAGCAACAATCGCAGCGATACACGGCGTATAAATCAATACGAACAGCATGAACGCCAGCGCGCTGATCTGGCTGATGCCGGAGTTTCGAAGAGCGCCGGTCAGAGCTTCTGAGGTTCCTGCTTCATCGTTTTTTTCCACCTCATACAGCACTCCCAGCGTCGATACGACGACTTCCTTAGCCACCAAACCTGCTACCAGAGCAACCCCCATCTGCCAGTCGAATCCGAGAGGATCAAGCACGGGTGAAATAGTCCTGCCGACCTGCCCGATATAGGAATCTTCAGCCGCGGGTGATTCGCCCTCCTGCAATGGGAATGCGCCCAGGAACCAGACGATGATCGAAGCGGCTAAGATCACAGTTCCCATCTTCTTCAGGTATTCCGAAGAGCGATCCCACATGTGACGAATGGTCGTCCAGAAAGTCGGCATGCGATAGGGCGGCAATTCCATCACGAATGGCGCTCCGCGCGCCCTGAAAAGAGTCATCGAGAAGACTTTTCCAGCGCCTATTGCTACGACTATGCCGAAGATGTACAGACCGAAGATAATGTTGCCAGCGTTATTGGGGAAGAATGTTCCCGCGAAGAGGATATAGACCGGCAGCCGCGCTGAACAACTCATCAAAGGTGTGATTAATATGGTCAGAAGACGGTCGCGGCGGCTCTCAAGCGTGCGGCTCGCCATGATGGCGGGCACGCTGCAGCCGAATCCCATAATCAGCGGTATGAACGACTTGCCGTGCAGTCCCAACGAGTGCATCAGCTTATCCATCAGGAAGGCGGCTCTCGCCATATATCCGCTGTCTTCTAACAGTGAAATTCCGAGAAACAGGATCATGATGTTGGGCAGGAAAACCAGCACTCCACCCACACCGCCTATGACTCCTTCGATTAACAGATTACGCAGCGGTCCAGCCGGTAGGATCGCTGCCAAAACAGTGCTCAACCATCCAATTCCCGTTTCAATCCAGCCCATCGGCGGTTCGCCAAGAGTAAAAGTCCCCTGGAAGAGCAGCCAGAGGAAGAATAGAAAGAGCGGCATACCGAGGATACGGTGAGTCAGGAAGTTATCTGCTTTTTCAGACAGTTGTCTCCTTCCCGGACCGGATCGCTTAAGCGTCTCCTGCAGCGCTCCGGCGATGAAACCATATCTCCGGTCAGCAATCATCTCTTCCACGCCTTCGGGATATAGCTTGTTCAACCGTTCTATAGATTCAGTCAGCACGCGGTGGAACTCTGGGTCGGAGAGCAGTTCGGGTGTCAAGCGGGTCATGGCGTCGTTATCGCCTTCGAGGATGCGGACGGCGAGCCAGCGTGCAGGAATGTTTAAATCAGACGTCCCTGCAATTTTCTCCTGCAGTTTGGAAATGCTATCCTCAAATTCCTGACCATAGTTGACCTGAATATCACGAGGCGCTGCATCCGGATCAATCAATTCACCAGTTGCAGTCTCTTCAATCGCCTTCAGCAGAGCGTTGATGCCGTGCCCTTTCGATCCGACCGTCGGAACGACAACGCACCCGTAGAGTTGTCCAAGCAGCTTTCTATCGATATCGAAGCCCTTATCCCGCAGTTCATCGTACATATTCAGCGCGATAACCATCGGGATGCCCATCTCGATCAACTGTACTGTCAGGTAGCAATTCCGTTCCAGGTTGGAGCCGTCAACGACCTGTACGACCACGTCCGGTTTCTCTCCGAAGAGGAAATCACGAACAACGACCTCTTCGATGGAAAAAGCGGTGAGGCTGTAAGTACCGGGAAGATCAATAATATCAATGGTATGATTATGATAACGGCGGGAGCCTTCTTTCTTCTCGACGGTGACGCCGGGCCAGTTGCCGACATGCTGATGTGCGCCTGTGAGGGCATTAAAAAGAGTGGTCTTTCCAGAATTGGGATTGCCAATCAGGGCAACGCGGATGTTCCGGGAGGTTTTCCGACTAAGGTCGGGTTTATCTATTGTTCGGTTGGTGTGACTATTACGTATTGCGCTTCCGCCACTCGCAGCGCTATGTGATATCCCTTTACTTCGCATTCAATCGGGTCTTTCAGTGGTGCATATTTCACGACCCGAACGGAAGTGCCCGGGTTCAGACCCATTTCCAGCAGCCGGTGGCGGATGGGTCCACCATTTAATATTCTCTTAACGCTGATTTGATCCCCTGCGCTGCAATCGCTGAGCAATTTTTCCCCATCGGTTAGCTGCCAACCCGTTAGATGCCTGCATAAATCGCTCTGACAACCACAAGGACGAACGCCCTGGTTCCCGGCGCCTCTATGAAAGCCTTTTCTAAGCTGCTGGCGTTTCTTTCTTCCGAACATCTCAAGTGGTAATTTGATGGAGTTGCTCTAATTGATATTGCGACTGAGTCTTAATTTAGTAAAATAACTTGCGTAAGTCAAGCCTTTTGGTGAGAATATAATAGTAGCTGGTGGCTGGTTGCTGGGAGCAGGGGATTAGAGAAAAGAAGATCACGGACGGCTCGGATTTTATTGGATTTCTCAGATTATGTTTGGCGCCTGAGATAAGCACTTGTATATAATATACAACAGCCATAGGTGAAAGTTAAGAGGTTTTTGAGGGGAAATAACGGTTGGGGTGTGGTGACAAATAGTTGGAAACCCACAGTAGAACTGTGGGGCACCAAGCTGGAAAACAGAAGCCGAACTGCAGACTCTCCGGGCGGGTGGCCGGGACAGCTTGATGTCCCGGAGCATCACCCCTACCTCAACCCTTTCTCCGTGCCGTCAGGAGTTACCCCCAGATGGCTTTTTTTAGCCCCCTTCAGGGGGATTTATCCGCCTCTGGCGGATTGTTCTATCCGTAGCCCACGTCCTTCAGGGCTGGGCAGTCGGGTGGCATGCTTCTGTATCTCCGCAGGTGATACGAAGCATGTATCAACAAGGGGCTGTAGCCCCTTGCCGTGCTGACAGACGCCCCGTCTGCCAGAGTAAAGCGGGTCGGTGCAAGACCTACCCCTACGCTACTTCAATCAGTGCAATCCAATAATCTGCGCAAATCAGTGATTCAGACAAAATAACTCAAACCAACCTCCTCCCCCAATAATTACGTTGTATAAATAAATCATAAGCCTCTTGACTTCTCGCATTAACTGTTGTATATTATATATATACGCCTCCCGTTTTTTACTAGCCACTAGCCACCAGCAGCCAGAAGCCCATTCATGTCGCACGAGAAAACTTCAATCACCCGTTTCGGGCTAATATCCGGCAAAAACAAGCGCGACACAATCAAATGTCGCCCTTTTATATCGCTCATATTTGTCGCATTAACCAACTCAACAAGGGGTTGTAACCCCTTGTCTTACACTTAAAGTCGTTTCCAACCCCCAGAACCCAGCCCCTAGAACCTGTTAATGATTCTGAAGTGCACCTTCGCTGTGGAAAAGACGTCATCCTGTCCTAAGGCGAAGTCGAAGCCGATGATGCCGATGCGCGTCCCCTGCCGGAAGCCGACGCCGTAACCCCAGGGATACTTCTTCTCCGTGCCTCCGGTCGGAGGAGTCCATTCGTAGTAACCCTGATTGAAAAAGGCGTACAACCGCGACTGCTTGTCCAGCCACAATCTGTACTCCACGCTGCCCCACGCCACCACGTATCCCAGGAACTGATCCTCGCGATAGCCTCGCAGAGAACGCGTGCCGCCCAGACGGTAGAGGTCAGGCTGCGGAATCGGATCTTCATCCGATTGCAGATACCGTCCGTGAACCTGTAGGTTCAGTATCTGCCTGCCGATGATGGGATGCGACCACTCAGCATCCGTTTCGTAGTGCCGGATGTCAACGTTTTCCAGACCGGCGGCAGCTTCATAATCCTTCACCGAAGCAGATACCATCGAACGGTAATACCAGCCGCGCGTCGGGTTATCTATATAATCGCGGGTATCATATTCCGCTTCGAGAACGCCGCCCTGCTCTTTTGATTTATAGATCCCCAGATATACTCTGCCGGAAGAATCGGGCAGAACCTCTTCCTGGAAGATGGACCCTTTAAAGGACAAAACGTCCAGCGCTGGGACGGTAACTCCCGCGGCAACGAACCGCTCTAAGTACAGCGAATCCAGTATCTCCTGCCGGAATGCGCCCCAGAGATTAAACGGCAGTCCGGCGATCCAGGGCTCTTCATAGAAGAGAGACAGCGCCTGCTGATATTCGCTGATCCGCTCCCAGTGAATCATCGCTCTGCGCCCGGTTCCGAACAGGTTCATGAAGGATAAATCCAACAGACCGGTTACTTCTCCCTCTTCACCCTCAGCGCCCGGCTGGTAACCCACCACTCCGTCGAACGAATTGCTGCGCGCTTCCTTCACCTGGAAGAGGAGATCGTAGCGGTTCGATCCCAGCGGCACCAGCGCCGGCGGTGATACTTCGTCGATATAGGGCAGTCTGCGGATGCGTTCCCGCGCTTTTTCGACACAGCTCGGGCTGTAAAGCTGACCCGGAACAATGCGAGTCTCTCTGGCTATAACCTTCGGTTTGGTATGTTCCAGCCCGATGATCCTGACCGATGCCAACGTTGCCACCGGTCCCGCTGTCATCTTCGCTTGAACGGATAGCGAATCTCCCTGCAAACGCATCCCCTTAATATCCAATCTGGCAAAGGGATGCCCCGCTTCCTCCCGCTGTTTTAATATGTCCCACAGATCGGATTCAAGGTCAGAAGCATAGAGTGGTTTGCCCGGTTGCGCCAACGGCATGAAGCGATCACTGACAGCAACCGAATCACCAGCAATATCCAATCCTTTGAAGATCAGCCGTTCTCCTTCGTTCAGGAAGAATGTCAGTGCGATGGACGTCGAGTCCGGGGAATAATCCCTAATGATACTGTCAATAACACAGAAATAGCAGCCTTCTTCAGTCAACTTCAGGATGAGCCTGTTAGCGGCTTCATCTACGATCTGCCCGGTTACCGGTCTGCCGATCTTCAGCCCCGTCCAGTCGATCAATCTTCGCTCCGAGAAAGCACGATTGCCTTCCATCACAACTGAGCGCAGTTCAGGCTGAGCGAATACAGGTATCCCCCACCCCGAAAGCAGGATCAGGCAAGAGATGATGGAATAAACGGCTCTTTTAGATCGGTTGAAAATCATTAGAAGAAAGCTCTTACTTCAGCTCTGCCGATATGGATCGTTTCGCGGTCGGCGTCTTTGCTGCCACTGTATGATAAGGTTGCAGTCAGATATTGAGAAATCCGGTAATCGACGCGCAGATCCCAGCGGAAGTTATCACCGGCGGGATCGCCTTCCGCCATTTCGTAGGGCAGCAGCGCCGCGTCGGTGCTGACGCGGTGCCATTCAGCGCGGATTTCACCCCGCCCTTTCTGCATGAAACTGCGGATGATGCGCGGTTCTATACCGTACCGGTTGGCGTAGATCCCCTCAACTGCATCATCGTCCCGCTGACCGACTATACGCATCGCTAACTCCCACTCGCGGGTGGGTCTGAAGATCGGTTCGATGGATGCTTGCCACGTTGCTATATCGCGGCTGGACACTCCGGACACGCGGTATTTTCTGATATCGGATTCGCGGCTAAGATCGCCTTGCAATGACCAATTCTCTGAAAATGCGCGGCGGACTCTTAAAGATACCAGCCGCCGTTTGCTCTCCTGTCCACCGGAAAGATACAGGTTCGTTATGGACTGCGATATTTCACCGCGCAGACGGAAGGATAGATCCCGCCGATGCCGGAACAGGAATATATCCTCACGCATCAGGAGATTCCCCTGCAAGGTGGAATCACCCTGAAATTTGGAGAAATCGAGGCGGTAGAGCGACCAGGTGTCCCGTTCCTTGGTCTTCTCGTTGAAGTTGATCAGGGTTTCGGAAGAGAGATGACGCCACATCAGGGGCAACTGTTCTCTTTCGCTTTTAGGCAGTCGATGCGCATCGAGGTCTAATGACAACGAACCGTCAAGCTCGACCACAGGCTGAAATTCGCCGGTGGATTGCGCTACCAGTATGTACTCGCCATCGGGGTCTTCAAAGTACAAATCGCCGACTTTGATATGCGTCCCCTGCCCGGGACCGATGTAGAGTGGGGTTTGTACGATGGTGGAGACGCGGGTGTTGTTAATGCGGTAATTAACTAACAGATCGACTGCCCGTCTGAAAGGCGTCCAGCCGAAGTTCAATTCCATCAGTTCTGTACGGACTGCGGCGGAGTCGGCTTCGTCATAGTCCTTCTTGCGGTGCGTGAACAGCGCGTCTCCCGACAGGTTGTGCCAGGGTGATAGAGCGATCTTGTAATTGCCCGTTCGAGCCGTGCTGAAATCCTGCAGATCACTCTGTTTATAGCGATCTTCAGCGCGCATTTGCTGCGAAGTCTCAAGTTTGATCGATCCCGCTTCATAGCTCAATCCGCCGATGTAATCGCTGAAGAGAAAGCCGCCTGATGAATCGGCGTAGGTATCTTTTTTATGTTCGCGTTCATAACGTATCGAAGGCGTCAGGCGCCATATTTTATAGCTGGCAGTGGATTGTCCTCTGGTCCATAGACCGGATTTCCCCAGCGGTTCGGAACTGCTGCGAATCCAGTCTGCGCTTGCCGTAACTGCCGGCAGAGCGCCGCCTGTCAACTGAGTCTGCCCGTGCCAGCGTTCGCTCTGAAAGCCGTCAGATTCCTTGTTGAGGAAGCCGTAGCCGATCTTCGAGGTCCAGGGTGAAAAGGGGCGGATGGTGAGATTCGCCTCTTGAACGGATTCTTCTTCGGAAGCGCCTTCATCCAGATCCCACTGGCGGGAATATTCCACCTGCTGAGAGCGATCGATCTGGCGGAATTTTGAATCGACTTCACGCAGGTTCGCATCCACAGTAATTTTAGAAAAATCCCCCGGTGCATTGCTCTTTCTTGATTGCCACTGTCCTTCCGCTGCCCAGGCAGTACCGATATTATCGTTATCATCCAGTCCGGAGAAAGTGTTTCTATCGTATTCCGACAGCGCTCCTTCAAATTTGATGGTGGAGGTTTTCGTCGGGCTGCCCCATACTTCCACGTCCGCCATGCGTTGACGCTGGGGCAGCGGAAGCCGCCGCACCGGAGCGTAATCACCTTCACCGGGTCCCGCCCAGGCGTAATAAAACCCCGTCGCTTCCGCCAGCCGGATATAATCGCCTTCGCCCTGACCTACGTAGCTGAAGACGACGTTCAGATCACCGGTGGAATCAAGCCCCACATAGGTATAAATAGCGTAAACCTGCCCTCCCCAGGAGGTAGTATCAGCGATGTATTCTCCTTCACCGACCGGCGCCTGTTCCACCTGCAGAATTTCCGCGGCAGAAGGGTCATCACCGGCATTCTCAAGCGCAATTTGCGCGGAATCTGTCAGCACATAAGTTAAGGGATTGTTACGCGCATCAGATTCGGAAATAAAGGTGGTTCTCATTCCCAGCCGTTTATCGAAGAAGTTTGCTTCCCCCTGCACCGCGTATATGTCCCTGCCGTACACCTCCGCCGAATATTGGAAATCGACAGTGATTCTCGAATCAGACGTAATCAAACGACTCGGAGTGAAAGTAACTTCGCCCAGTCCGTATTCGATGGTATAATCGTTATTTTCACCCCGCTGCATCCTTTCCCCGTCGAGCCAGATTTTTTCCGTTCCAGCCAGAACCAGAATCCCGGTTCTGCCCTCTTTATCCGACAGACGGTACGGTCCCTGATTACCCTCTTCGCCGTAGAAAAAGTTGGTGTGATACTGACCCCTGGAGATAGCGCCGGACAGCGTGACGCGGTCATCGGTGGTCCTGCCATCAAGGCGGGCGCCCTGCAGTTTTCGGTAGTAGCTGCCAAAGCGAGACCCTTCCAATTGCAGCTCATAGTCGCCGAAAGCCGCATCGAAATGCGGACTCTGCACTTGAATGAGAACCTTGTCGATCTCTTCGATGGTGGCGGTATTTCCTTCGGGTTGTATGGGTGTATTCTGATCCGACAGGAGAGCCAGAACGTCGATATTTCGTCCCAGCCTTCCTTCGACCTGGAGATTCAATCCTGATTCCACCGAAAGATCGCGGTCTGATCCGATGGTAATGCCTCTGACCAGCGTGCCGCTCTTGCGGAGTGATCCGGTATCGAAGACGGAGCTTCCCGGCAGCGTTTCAGGCTGGCGAAGCGTATCCAATTGCGCCGCCTCTTCAGGACGCACGGTCAGGATCGGGTTAAAATAACTGGAGGGGATGTCAAAGGGATAGATTCTGTAGGTCAGGTGAATAGTGTCTTCTACGGCGAGGATTCCTGCAAATCTTATTATACCGCGCACGTAATCAATGCGGTAATCTTTATCTTTATAGAGCAGTGAATCACCAATTACAGCAGTTTCGCTCTCTTCGACAATGAATTCATGCGAGAGATGACGTGGTTCATCGAGCCCGGTGCCGATTATATCTTCCTGCTGAAGATGGAGGCTGTACGGCGTCTGAGCTTGAAGTGTCGCAGCGGATAGCGCGGTGATGGCAGCCAATAAAAGGAGGAAATTCCGCACAAAACCGTTCATCTTGCCGGATCGATTTTATAACGGTAAATGGCGCCATCGGATCCCAGAATCCACAACTGTTGATTCCTGAAGGCGATATCAACTGGAGTAGTTCCCGCCTCTATGGAGAGTTGATTCGGATTATATTCGGCTGATTGGCGTTCGTTCCTGTCGTAACACCAGATCAGCGAATCGGAACAGACCCAAACGGCATCTTCTGAAATCGCCAACCCCGTTGGCATACCGGAATATTCGGATTGAAGTTGGAGGATATATCCACCGTATTCGTCAAAGCGTATGACATGACCGGCCTGATCCAATACCCAGAGCCCTTCCCTCGGGTCCAATTCAAGGCGGACTAATCCCAGCAGCGCTCCGCGAGCGTCTCCATATTCGCCGAAGGAGAAAATCGGTCTGCCAGAGGGATCGATTTTAAGGATGCGGTCGTTGCCGCCGTCGGCAATGAAGAGATCGCCTCTGGGAGTGAGAAGAATGGACTGCGGATTTTCGAAAGAGAGGTCGTATGAGGTTCCCTCCAGGGTTCTATATTCTGCAAGGTAGTTCAATTCGCGGTCGAGCCTTACAATACGGTCGTTGCTGCGGTCGGCAATGAAAACATCCAGACCTGAAAGCACGCATAGATCGGCGGGATCGTTGAACTGTTCGACGCCTGTTCCAGGTCCCCCGAACTGTTTTAAGACAGCGCCTTGCTGATTGATTTCAACAATGATGGCAAGGCGTGAGTCGAGAAGGTAGATATGTTCTGTTGGACTTAAGGCAAACGCAATAGGACTTTGCGGATTATATCCGTTGTAGGGGGGGGAGAGAGTAGCGAGCTTTTCCAACTGAAACCCGGCGGCAGTTGAGATAGCAAAGAGAAAGATCCCGGTAAAAAAAAGGGGAAAACGCATAGTTCTTACTGCCGGGTATTATTTCCTGCTTTCAATCTAAGTTTTGTTCAGAGCTTTCTGATAGATCTCGATGTACCGTTGGGCGGATTTCTTCCAGGTAAAATCCTGACTCATGCCGCGTATCTGGAGTTTGCGCCAACCTTCTTTATCAGAATAATGCTTTAAAGCCCTTTTAATGGCATCGAGCATCTTCTTGGCGTCATACTTCTCGAAGGTGAAACCGGTGCCCTTCTTAGGCTTTTTGTCCAGATCTATAACGGTATCCGCCAGACCTCCGGTTGCTCGGACAATGGGAACCGTCCCGTACATGAAGCTGTACATCTGATTTAAGCCGCACGGTTCATAACGCGAGGGCATGAGGAACATATCACAACCCGCTTCAATCTGGTGCGCGAGCTGGTTGTTGAAAGTCAGGTGAACCGAGAACTTGTCTGGATATTTTTCAGCGGCTTTAGTGAAAAGATCATGGTACTTCTGATCGCCCGTGCCTAAAATCACCATCTGCATGTCAAACGCGGCAATTTTAGCGAGCACCTTCGCGATCAGATCGAATCCTTTCTGATCGGCGAGGCGTGAGATAATCCCGATCAGCGGCGTATCGGGATGGTAGCTAAAGCCGCATTTATTGAGAAGCGCTTTTTTGTTTTTCTCTTTGTCCTCAAGCGTATCTTTAGAGAAAGAGGTGTTGATGAGATCGTCTTTTTCGGGATTCCAGATGTCGTCGTCAATGCCGTTTAAGATACCGAAAAGATCTTTCTTACGGTCATGCAAAACGCCTTCCAAACCAAAGCCATATTCGGAGCTGGTCTGGATCTCCCGGGCATACTTAGCGCTGACAGTGGTCACTATATCGCTATATTTAATTCCGGTCTTAAGGAAGTTGAACTTGCCATAAAACTCAATGGGTGACAAGGGTTGGAACAGTTCTTCGGGGAAACCTCCTAACTTCACTGCGGACGGTTTGAAGTTCCCCTGATAGCCGACATTATGAATGGAGAGCACCGTTTTGGTTTCACTGAAGAATGGATCATCCTTATAAAGCGTTTTCAAATATAGCGGGACGACCGCTGTCTGCCAGTCATTGCAATGGATTACATCGGGCTGCCAGCTCAAGGTTTTGGCTATCTCCAACAAGCTGCGGGCGAAGAACAGGAAACGTCCGTCGTTATCTTTATAATCCTTTCCGGTCTCTGGATCGACATATAGAGATTCACGGTTGAAAAAATCAGGATGCTCGATAAAATATGCGTGTACTTTCGTTCCCGGGATAAAGGCAGATTTCACAGATATTCTATGAGTTTTATCGCCCATAGGGACGTCGATCTCACGCAGCCGGATCACTTCACGAAGTTTAAATTTGGTAGTGTTGATGGTTTTGTATTTCGGCATGAATACGCGGACGTCATGTCCCAGCAGTTTTAACTGCTTGGGAAGTGCGCTGGCGACGTCTGCCAGTCCGCCGGTTTTGGCAAAAGGGACTACTTCGCTGGCTGCGAACAGGATTTTTAATTTTTTATCTGGCATTGGAACCGTTCAGATGAAATAATTACTTGATGACTTCTCGTTTATCTTAATATATGATATTTTTTGATTTATATCAAGAACTAACTTCTACTTTACAAATGCGCAGCGATTTCTGCCTTCGTGCTTGGCTTGATACAGGGCTGAATCCGCCTTTTTAAACATATCGCGGTAGGTTTTCAGGCTGGATGAGTTCTCGGCAACGCCTAAAGAGATGGTTAATTTACCAGAGGGTTGTTGTTTTTCATTTCTAAACCGCTGGGATTCCACTCCCTTACGGATTTTCTCTGCGACAATCATACCGTTCTTCAGGTTGATTTCCGGCAGCAGGAGGGCGAATTCTTCCCCACCCCATCTCGCCACCAGATCCATTTCACGGACGGATTTCTTGATGGTCTGCGCAACGCGGATCAAGACCCTATCGCCTGCTAAATGACCATTGTTGTCATTGTATTCCTTGAAATGGTCAATGTCGATCATAATCAGAGACAGCCAATTGCGGTAGCGTCTGGCACGGGTGAACTCTTTCTGGAGTTGTCCCATGAAGTAGCTGTGATTGTATAGTCCGGTAAGTCCGTCTATGGTCGCCATTTTCTTTGCCGCAAAGAAGCGTTCAGACCGATTCAACGCTCGGTAGAGTATTTGGGCGGATATCATCAACCACCGCTTCGTCTCAGCATCGAAAGTACGCTGTTTTTGGAAAAACAGCATTATAACACCCTGCGCCCTATTCCCCTGTAGAACGGGAATTAGAATGCCCCGATGCAATTCCATAACCCGAAGTAGTTCAGGATTGGTCACAGTGGCATTGCACTTCTCAAGGGATATGACCGCTGGCTGCCGCCGCCGGGGCAGCCCGTGTATAAATCTATCATTTAAAATGATTGAGAGCAGTTTTCCTCCATATCCCGTATCATTACGGACCCAATTGGATGGCTCGGCATCGTCGCCCTGTGAACCAGGCAGCATCATGATTTCGAGGTAGTCGTAGGGTACCTGATTTTTGAGAATATCACTGAAAATATTCAGCGTCTCTTCCACCGGAAACAGATCGCCCAGTCTCTCCTCGAGTTCAAAACCAAAAAGAGTCCAATTCCGAGGAGTGATGTGCTTTTTCGATTTTATCTTACTGCTTTTCATCGGATCAAATCCGAATATTTATCTGGGTATTAATTGGCTTCGATTAGATAGTTTTATAGAGTGATGGCTGAACCGTTCTTAAAGACGGTTTTTACCTGATTCATTCCAAAATAGTAAGGAATCAAGCGCTCATCATCGCAATTCCAGATTACTATGTCGGCAGCGCTGCCGGTATCCAGAGAACCGATCCTGTCATCCATTTTCAGCGCCATAGCTCCCCCCCGGGTCGATGACCAGAGTGTTTCTCTGACTGTCATTCCGCAGAAAACGCCCGCTAAGGTCATCATAAGCTGCAAGTTCTGAGTCGCTGAACTGCCGGGATTGAAATCGGTCGCAATTGAAATACTCCCGCCTCGATCAAGAATGCGGCGCGCCGGCGGATAGCGGGTGAGTCCGAGGAAGATAACCGCGCCCGGCAGCAGCGTGAACACAACGCCTGCATCTATCATCTTTTGGATGCCTTCATCGGTGATGTAATCTATATGGTCAGCGGAAGCTGCGCCGACTTCAGCGGCTAATTCGGCTCCGCCGGTAGATGAGAGCTGATCCGCATGTATCTTAGGTATCAATCCGTGTTTCAGTCCTGCTTCTAAAACCTGTCGGGATTCTTCCAACGAGAATACGCCTTCTTCGCAGAAAACGTCACAGAACTGCGCCAGTTTCTGATCAGCGGCGGCAGGGATGATCTCTTCAGTAACTATATCCAGATATTTCCGCCGGTTGTCCCGGTATTCATCGGGCACTTCATGAGCCGCTAAAAGAGTCGGCACCAGATCCAGCGGGCGCTGTTTATTACAACGATCAATGGCGCGAAGTTGTTTCAATTCATCATCGAGCGACAGTCCATAACCTGATTTCGCTTCAATGGTGGTGATGCCGAATTCGAGAAACCGGTCGAGCCTCGGTAACATTCTACGGACAAGCTCGTCTTCCGATATTGCGCGCAGTGTCCTTACGGATGAGCGGATACCGCCGCCCGATGCGGCGATTTCCTGATAGTTCTTCCCCTGGTTGCGCATCTCAAATTCAGCGGCTCGCGGTTCCGCAAAAGCCGGATGCGTATGACTATCCACCAGACCGGGCGTTACCAGACAGCCGCCCGCATCAATGATTTCAGTCCCCTCTTCAAGGTCCGCCAGAATATCAGATTCGTCTCCATAGCGGATGATTTCAGCATCGAAGAGGAGGACAGCGTTGCACAGTTCATCCCAGCTTCCATCCGCTTTCGGATTAAGAAGCAATCCAATGTTTTTTATACAGGTTGGCATGATAGATATGTAGAATCAGTTGTAACTCTCACCGGAAAGCTGATACACCGCGTTCATTATATAATCAGCCTGTTCCTGAATACGATCCTTGTCCTTGGCACTTAGATCGATCGGTTCCAGAGTGATAGGCTCACCAACGATCACGCTCAATTTACGGGGTCGAGGGATCACCGCATCCGGCGGCAGGATGTTGCGGGTTCCCCTTACTCCGACCGGCACTATCGGACACTGAAACTCCTGCGCCAAACGCACTATGCCGGTATGAGCGCGCGGTTTTCCCGGTTTATTCCTGCGACGGGTTCCTTCTGGAGCTAAAACGAGCACATCGCCATTCTTGATGACGCTCCTGGAAAATTCGATAGCCTGTCTATCTCCGGCGCCGCGCCGCACCGGGAAGAAACCGATGCTTCTCATCCACCAATTAAGTACAGGTATCTTAAAGAGCGATTCCTTGACCATGGTGTAGGCAGGACGGTCAATAGCGAACGACATTGCCGGGATATCAATCAGACTGTTGTGATTCATGGCGATGATGAACGCACCTGATTTCGGATAGTTCTTCCGTCCGCGCCCGCTGCCTCGAAAGTACAGAGCGCTGATCAGTCGGAAGGCATAGACAGACAGCCAGAATACGAAGGGTTTTATTTTGGTTTTCAATGGTTATTGATTTATTATCTATTAAAACGGGGTAGAGGGTTACCCCCACTTCTAACATATCCAGCAAACAATCCCAACCCCAAGAAGGAAGAGAACCTACACCTCTAACCTATATCTAGTCATATAACATAATAATAACTACATATATATGAGAAGATATACGAATACATAATATCAGATAAAGAGGATATTTCTATTCAAATAGTTTTGCCTGTTTGCGAGACTCAGTGTCCTCAATTTTTGCCTGCTTGAAAGAAGCGCTTGGATCAAGATAAGGAAGTAGAGGACGAGCACCCATAAATAGCTGATCCACAGTTAAAATTTGAATCCGAGGGAATCTGCCAAAATCGGTATCATAGAAACCCTCAGAAGCAGCTGTTTTTCTCATTTGGCGAGTTGGAGGTGCAAGGGTGATAAAAATACCGATAGGTGACTTTTGCTGCTTGCACACAGCAATAAGGCTTCTTATCATTTCAACAGAAACATTTTGTCCACCTTTTACAGAAATTATGGCTTTTTGAGTTCTCTTTGTATCAGGTTTAAAGTATATGATGCCGTCAATACCTTGATCAGCTCCCTTCTTTTTACCACCAAAGGGAATACCATTAACTAGATTCGTAACCCACCATTGAAATTCATACTTACTACGATCGGCAAGATCAACTGCACCACCTAAATCTTTCGGGGTTCCGTGTACTTGATACCGAGTTTTCGGGAAAGCATCTGCGAGACGACGCTCAATAAGCGATATTGCAAGATGAGTAATATCAATACCGATCCAGGGACGATTTTGCTTTTCGGCGGTATGAATGGTTGTACCACAACCGCAGAATGGATCCAATACAATACCACCCTTAGGACAAGCAGTCTGTATGATACGCTCCAATAGCCCGACCGGTTTTTGAGTTGGGTATCCCAAGCGCTCGGAATCCCCTTGCTTACTAAGCCATCTGACATCCTCATCAATGCCTGCGTCCTCATTATAGAGAGTCCCTCGAGTGTGAGGCTGATACGCCCAAATATCCTGAAATGGGATGCCCGGACTTTGATTGAGATATTGTTTATATGTAGGCATCGCATCTGAGTTTTTTGATGGTAATAATAAAAAACCCGCTTCTTCTAGCAAGTCCAGCTTTTCAAGAGTGTTGAGATTTGGATTGATACCTAAGTAATCTATGATTTTACTCGGAATAGCCCAATGGCGATTCTTCCCCGTTGGATTAAAAGTCCGCCAATTCTTGCCGCTCAATCCTTTTCTAATACCTGCCCCTGTTAATGCGTTTGTCCAATATCGACCTCCTTCATCCTTTTTTTTAAAATAACTTTCCACATGCCCGAGAGAGTATGGGGTGTAGCATGTTTTAAAATAATAGTTATCTGTCTTCGTATAGAAATGTATAATATCATGAATTGGACCAAATCGCCTTGATTTATTATGTGAACCAGTACGCCGCCATACAATTTCATTCCGGCATTGAAGCGGCGAAAAGATAGCATCCAACAGTATTTTTAGATAATGGCTCGCGGTGGGATCACAATGAAGAAACAAACATCCTGTTGGTTTAAGAACTCTACGAAGCTCAATTAATCTAATCGCCATCATAGTTAAATATGCCATCATATCATTCTCGCCCATGAATTCTCTAAAGGCTCTAAGCATCTCGGATGCTTGAGAATTTCCAGATGACATCACCTGATCAAATGCTTCTGCGGTTTCAGATGTCCAATGCCAAGTGTCTTCAAATGCTGTTACCTGAGCCTGTGAATCGCTTCCTGTAGCCGATTTAAAAAGCACGTTATACGTAGCCTTTGAGTTAAATGGAGGATCAAGGTAGATCAAATCTATACTATCATCAGCGATATAATCGCGTAAGATGGACAAATTATCGCCATAATAAAGGGTGTTCATTATTTCACCTGTATATATCGATGCTATTATAAGAGATATTTAAAATTCACCTAATTGGATTTTCTTCATCATCCGTCAATTTTCATCACTCACCCATAACCTGCGCGACGATGTTGCGGCTGCGAGCTTTATTGTCGAAATCGATGAAGATTATCTGCTGCCAGGTTCCCAGCGTCAATCTTCCCTCTGTGAAAGGCACAACCAGCGAAGGTCCGATCAGAGTTGCTCGAACGTGCGAGTGCCCGTTGCCGTCATGCCAGGTATCGTCGTGATGGTAACGGCGGTTCGAGGGGATGATCTCCTCGAAGAATTCGGGCAGATCTTTCAGCAGTCCAGGCTCGTATTCGACAGTCGTCAAACCGCCGGTCGAGCCGGGACAGAAGAGGATTAATTGCCCCTCGGTCATGCCGTGGCTGGAAACAATCTCCTGCGCCTGACCGGTGATATTGTGAATTTCACAATTACCGCGAGTTGACAGGTCGATGCTATCGGTAATGATGTTCATGTTGTTGTCATCCTTCAGGACAAGAGGTAATCCCGTGAGGGATGCCTATGGCACTACCCCTTGTTGACTGTGCTTGCTGCCAGAATTAATTCTGACGCTCGCGAAAATTAAATTGGTTAAAACCAATGCTACCCAAACAGGAGTTGTTTCAACGACCTTTATCAGCACGTTTTGCACGGGGTTAAAACCCCATGCCCAGCTCTCAAGCACAAAGTCTCTAAAGAGACTGGCATAACATCAATGGCGGTGATTTTAATGTACATGCTCTGTTGTTGAGTAAGAGTCAATCTTGTAAAGAATACTATTGATGACTTCTTGAACGGAGCCCACTTCCATCGCAGCCCAGTTAAGCAGATACTTTTTACTACCTCGGTATCTTTATGCCGCGTTC
>JALGVT010000075.1 GCA_025774555.1 candidate division LCP-89 bacterium | reverse complement strand
AAACCTATACCGTGCATTCGATAGTCATTGAATGCTTCCCACGCTAATGGACACCATCTGTTAACGATCTCATTGCCTATCACATTGGCATACTTGCGAATCTCCAATTGGGCTTTTAAATCCATCCGCAGCCCCAGGAAATGCAGCAGGTTGTGCAGATCCATTTTCCAATAGGCTTCGGTGTAGGTCGAAAGTGGCAGATCCTTGCGTGCCTGTTCTCTGGCAACGCCTTCATCAAGCCTTGCTCGATAGACGTTTCTGCATAAATCCTGTACCTCTTTCTCCTGCCGCGAGAGCCCTTCACCTGTCTCGATGCTCAATGTCCCTTCACTGCCCTGACGGTTGTCAACTCCCTGTTCCCGCCAGTCGGTAGCTTCCGTTTTCTGTGCCGCGTCAATGGCAACGGAATAGCGCGTGGAATATTCATTAACGTTAGCAGTTCGATGGCGAATCCACTGCCGCCAGGCATCCATCGGCACGCGGATATGCAGTTTGATCTCGCACATCTCGAACGGTGACGTGTGCCGGTGCCGCAGCAAATAGCGGATCAGTTCGCGATCCTGACGCACTTTCTTAGTGCCTTTGCCGTAGGACACTCGGGCTGCCTGCACAATCGATTCATCCGTCCCCATGTAGTCAATGACACGGACGAATCCATCATCCAGCACTTTGAAAGGAACGCCGAGGATTTCATCCATTGCTGGCACATTAATTCTATTCAGAGGTTCAAGTTCATTCTGCATCAGTATCCCTATTCTAAGTGTGATTTCTGTGTAATATAAGCAATTCTCAAATCAAAGTCAAGGTCGCCTTTTATAAGAAATCGAAGCGGAGTAATCATATCTGTCAGACAATAGTAATAACCGAAATAATCATAGCATAATTTCCTCTTTGTGCTTTTTTTAGGGTACAGAATTTTGTATTATTTATCATCTGTTAAGAAGACATGAAGGAACTGATAAAACGGGAATAAGAAAGATACTAAGTGTATTCATTACAAAGATTAAGACCAAGCAGAAGACGATTAGCTAATCTATTAAAAGCAATCCTGCTCCTCTTCCTCGTTTATCTCTTCCTGGTCAGTATTTCTCTGATGGGATCAGGGCTTAAAGCCCTAGGAATGGACTTCATAAAAAATGTCATTGCCAGCACTTCCAAGCCTTTTGTAGGATTGTTCATCGGTATTTTAGTTACCAGTATTGTTCAGAGTTCATCCACCACAACCTCCATTACTGTGGGTTTGGTCGGCAGCGGTATGATGACCCTGGAACAGGCAATTCCCATTGTCATGGGAGCAAATATTGGCACCAGTGTGACCAACACCCTGGTATCAATGGGACATCTTAGCGTCAAGCCAGAGCTTGAACGTGCTTTTAGCGCGGCTGTGGTTCACGACATATTCAACATCCTCTCTGTGATTGTTTTCTTTCCCTTACAGTTAAGGTATAATATTTTGGGGAAATGCGCGTCATTCATGGAAGACATTTTTGAACAGAGTGGAGGCTTAGAATTTGTCAGCCCCTTGAAATTGATTGTCACACCCGCTGTCGAACTGCTGGAAAAGATACTACAGGGCAATGGGTGGCTTATTGTTGTCGTTGCTCTCATAATCCTGTTTCTCGCACTGCGATATATCGTCAAAGTGATGAAATCACTGGTTATGCAGCAGTTATCACAATTCTTTAATAAAGTGATTTTCAGAAATGCCGCAATAGGCATTCTGTCCGGTTTGGTTTGCACTGCCGTCGTGCAGAGCAGCTCTGTAACGACCTCTTTGATTGTGCCGCTGGCTGGAGCCGGATTGGTGTCGTTGGAACAGGTGTTCCCTTTTACTTTAGGCGCAAACGTGGGGACAACCGTAACCGCAGTAATGGCTTCGTTGGTGACACAGAACCCAACCGCTGTGGCTGTCGCTTTTGCGCATCTGCTTTTCAACATCTTTGGAATTGTAGTGTTCCTGCCAGTAAAATTCATCCCTATTTACCTGGCAAGAAAAATGGGAGCGCTGGCGGCAAGAAACCGCGCCTATCCTATCCTTTTCATTCTTATAACGTTCCTGGTAATTCCTTTACTGCTGATTACAACAATGGGGTAAATAGTTATGCTTAAAATACTTAGAGAGATCTTCGGTAAAGAGGATCTGCTCCAGGAAGCCTACGACAGCTCAATCGAAATGCTGAAAATCGATAGAGACATGTTTATCGCCGCCCATAGATCGCTGCGTCACAGCGATAAGGGCGAGATGAGCGTTGATGTTTACACGCTGGATAAGAAAATCAACGAATATCAGCGTGATATCAGGCGCAAAGTCTTAGCGCACATGGTTGCGACTCAATCGAAGGATATCGTCTTTGGCTTAATCCTGGTGAGCATTGTAATTGACATTGAACGCATTGGGGATTTCATTAAGAATATTGTTGATCTGGCGCAAGCGCATCCCAAACGCTTGATTGCCGGTGATCTCGAAAAGAAACTGTTGAATATCGGTAAAAAGGTAAAAAAACGTCTCGAAGATCTCGTTGTGGCTTTTGAAAATTCCGACGTCGATATTGCACGTTCACTCATGCGCAAGCATAAATCAATCACAACTCGGTGCGAGGATATCCTGACTTCTTTCCTTCAGGAAGACCATCCCGAAATGTCAACCAAAGATGCCGTCGCCGTCGCCCTCTATGTGCGATATCTCAAGAGAATCAGCTCACACGTAACGAACATTGCTTCCGGCATCGTCAATCCCTTTGACCGCATCGGATTCACAGAATAGACAAAGACGATAAATCTTAGCGTTAATAAGGCGGCAGTCAATCTGCCGCTTTTTCGTATGGTTCTCATATTAAATTATTAAATATAGATACGTAAAGGACAAACGGCTTGAGCCTAAAAAATACGTTCTAATCATTGGCTTGATCTTAAATGCGGCTGGGGAGTTCTGTATTCAGGTCAGGAAAACGCAAAAAAATACGCCTACGTGCATTTTATGACTTGACTTTGGAAGTTTTTATAGCTATATTATATAATGATTGTTGAAATACATTAATATTTGCATCCAACTGTCACTTCCGCGAAGGCGGGAGTCCATAATAATCAGTTACATAACTGGATTCCTGCTTTCGCAGGAATGACAAAACAGGTATATTTCAGCAGTCTCTATATAATGACATGATTTTTGCGGACAGAAATTACGAATCATATACCAAGATAATAGAAAGGGAAAAGTTATGAGAAAAATTTACTGTTTGCTAATTCCCCTGTTTTTGCTGGCAAGTATTTCCGGGGCAGCGGAATGGGTCAGTTTAACAGGATCGGCGCTGCCGCCGTCCGTGGATGTTTTAGAATCCAGCGGATCGAACATCCTGTTGAACTACCAACTGAACGGATTTGAACGCGAACAGATTCAAATCAACGGCACGGATTATGACTTTATCACAATCGGTGAGAGCCGTTTATGGGATAAGGGTAATCCCGACCTGCCGCGGCTGTGCCACAGCATCATCATTCCCGACGATGCCTTAATGCAGGCACAGGTCATTTCTTCACAGTACACCGATATAGAAGGCGTTTTGATCGCTCCGTCGAAGGGACATATTCTGCGTTCTATAGATCCAGCGACGGTTCCTTACGAATTCGGTGAAATTTACCAGCAGGACGTCTGGTATCCAGAGCAGGTCGTCGAAGTGCGCGATCCTTACATCATGCGCGATTTCCGCGGGCAGGTGGTAGAGGTGAATGCTTTTCAGTATAATCCCGCCAAGCAAACCCTGCGCGTTTACACCAGTCTGACTATCGAAGTCAATCAGGTGGGTATCGGAGGCGCGAATGTCTTTGAACGCACGCAAGAATTCACTACGGTCGATCCGCAATATAAGTGGATTTACGAGCGCCGTTTTATCAACATGGCGCAGATGGACTACACCCCGGTGGAAGAGCAAGGACCTATGCTGGTCATAACCTATGATGCCTTCCATGATGCTGTCCAACCCTTAGTTGACTGGAAAAATCAGAAGGGCGTCCCCACTACGTTGGTGGACGTTTCCACGATTGGAAATAATGCGACAGCGATTAAAAATTACATCACAAACATATACCAGACCGATGGTTTGACCTATGTTCTCCTGGTCGGTGATGCTGCTCAGGTAGCAACGCCAAGCGGGGGTGAGGATCCGACTTATGGGATGATACTGGGCAACGATGCCTACCCCGAACTTTTCGTGGGTCGCTTCTCTTCCGAGAACCTCGACCATGTCAGTACGCAGGTAGAGCGTACTATCGAGTACGAGCGCGATCCGCAGGCTGGCGCAGATTGGTACCACAAAGGGATCGGCGTCGCCTCAAATCAAGGTCCTGGTCATCACGGTGAATACGATGATGAACATATTGATCTTATCCGTGATCAACTCATGCATTTCTGGTACACCGAAGTGGATCAAGTATATGATCCATTTGCAACGCAGAGCATGATCAGCAATGCCCTGAACGATGGCCGCAGTATTCTCAATTATTGCGGACACGGCAGTACCACTTCCTGGGGCACAACAGGTTTCAGTAATACTAATGTCAACAATCTCACGAACGACAACATGCTGGGTTTCATGACCAGTGTTGCCTGTCTGAACGGTAATTTCGCATCGTCAACCTGCTTTGCCGAAACCTGGCTGCGAGCCACTCACAACGGAGAACCCACCGGCGCCATCGGTTTCTGGGCATCTTCCATAAGCCAATCCTGGAATCCGCCAATGGATGCTCAGGATGAGGTTGTCGATCTTTTAACGCCGGAACTGAAAACCTGCTTTGGCGCTATGTGCTTTAACGGCGCCATGCTGATGGTTGATCTGAACGGGAGCACTGGCGAGAATGAAGCCAAGCACTGGTGCGTTTTCGGAGATCCATCCGTCCAGGTTCGCACCGATACACCCAGTGTGTTATCCGTCAGCCACAACACCCAAATAGATCCTAACAATCCCACTTTCGAAGTCGTCGTGAGCGGTGAGGAAGGTGCGCTCTGTGCCATAGCTTACAACGGCGAACTATATGGCAGCGACTATACCAACTCAGCGGGATTGGCTGTCATCGACATCACGCCGGGAACACTTCCGCCGGGTTACGTCGATCTAACCGTAACGGCATTTAACGGCATGCCTTACATTGTTACTTTACCGGTTGTCCCCGGTGGTCCAGATACCTGGCCCCCGCTGATTGCACACATCCGGCTTGAAAACACAACCAGTTCAGGTCCATATACGGTTGAAGCCACAATCATGGATTACTCTGGTGTTGCATCAGCTTCAGTTTTCTACAGTATCGACGGCATCAACTTCGATGAAGCAGCCATGACCAATACCGTGGGTGACACCTGGGAAGGCGATATCGCCGGTCAGGCTGTCGGAACGGTTATCGATTATTACATCGAAGCAACCGATATGGCGACCACGCCCAATACCGGCTCCTCCGATACCTGGAGCTTCGCCATTCTCGGTGTGCTGTTCTTCGATGACATGGAAGGCGGCGTAGGTGGATGGACTCACAGTGAAGTGACTCCAACCTGGATCGACCAGTGGCATATGTCCACCCAAACCAGCCAATCCGGCACTCACGCCTGGAAGTTCGGCGACACTGGCACTGGCAACTATGCCGACTTAGCCGATGGAGGATTAGTCAGTCCGACGATCACGATTGGAAGCGACTGTGAGTTGACTTTCTGGCACCGCATCGATGCTGAAGCATCTGGCGCATATCCTGATTCCGCTTATGATGGCGGTGTGGTGGAAATATCCGTAAACAGCGGCGCATGGTCTGTTCTGCCGATGTCCTATACACACGAATTCCGTACTACTTCCGGGGGTGGTAATCCCTACACAGGCCCGTTTGGTCCGGGCACGCCGGGATTCTCCGGCAGTAATAACTGGACTGAAGCGAATGCAGACCTGTCCATGTACATGGGTGACATTCAGCTTCGTTTCCGGTTCGGTTCTGACGCTGGCGCCAACGAGGTTGGTTGGTTCATAGATGACGTTGAAATTATCGGCTTGCCGACCGGAACTGTGCCGCTGATGAATATCGATCTGACTTATGTGTCCGGTTCTCCGGTTCCCGCAACTGGCGGTGATCTGATCTTCGATGTCTACCTCGAAAATGAAGACAACATCGCTTTGATCTTCGACGCCTGGCTTGAAACCTCTTACGAAGGCGGTGCGCCGACTACACTTGTACAACGTGCCTTTACGGACTTCCAACCCGGCTGGATCATCGATCGTGAAGACATGTTCTTCCCGGTGCCGGGAGGTTATGCCGCCGGTAACTACACTTTCACCGGTAAAGTGGGAATTCATCCTTCAGTTGCCTGGGATGAGAGCGGTTTCCCATATACGAAATCTGGCGTTGCCAACAATGGCGTTTTCGTTCCCTTCCTGCCGGCATCCGGCATGCCGAATCCGTTTGATGTGATTACGACAGCAGATCGCCGGCATCCGGCATGCCGAATCCGTTTGATGTGATTACGACAGCAGATCACGGAATGGCTGCGCCGGAAGAGTTCGTTATGCTGGGCAGCTATCCCAACCCGTTCAACCCGACAACGACCTTCTCGTTTGCACCGCCTGAAGCTTCACGCGTTACGCTGAAGATCTACAACGTGCATGGACAGTTGGTCCAGACTCTGGTTGACGGCATGAGGAACGCTGGCACACATGACGTTACCTTTGACGCTTCGCGCCTGTCATCCGGCATCTACGTTTACCAGATGTCCGCTGGCGATCATACCGTCAATGGAAAGATGGTGCTGGTGAAATAATCTCCAATTACGCGT